>CAWEYE010000009.1:0-358032 GCA_963813245.1 uncultured Actinomycetes bacterium | reverse complement strand
GCGCTCGAGCGCGGGGGCGTCCTCGGGCATGCCGTCGAAAGCTGCGAGAGCGTGAACACCTACCCGGTGCTCGCGACCGAGGCCGACGACGTGCTGGTCGGAGCCACGATCGCGCTGCCCGACCACCCCCGGCTGGCGCCCGAGAGCCGGGGCAACCTGTTCGACGGCACCGAGATCGAGGAGGCGCTGCTGCTGCACGTGATGGCGCTCTCCGACGGCGAGCGCGAGCAGGTGGCGGGCGGCGACCCGGCGGTGCGCGAGATGGTCGAGCGCGCGGCCGCGGCGACGCCGGAGGACCTGGTGCGGCTGCACGGCCGCACGGTGGTCTCCGACCCGGGCGGGCCCGAGAGGCGGCCGCGATGATGAGCGACATGTCCGGGATGAGCGGCCATGGCGCCCGCGGCGAGCCGCCGGTCGGCGAGGAGCAGGCCGTCGTCGACGGGGTCACCTACCGGCCGGGCGACAAGGTGCGGCTGCGCCTGACCGAGCGCTCCGACCCGTACGACCGCATCCTCGACGGCCGGGTGGCGACGCTCGAGCGGATCTACTACGACTACGAGGACAAGCTCTACTTCGGCGCGACCATCGACGACGACCCGGGGCAGGACCTGATGCGCGAGACTGGGCGCTTCCTGTTCTTCTTCGCGGGCGAGCTGGAGGCGATCCCGACGTGACGCACGAATCCCAGAAGCAGATCCTGGTGGCGGGCATCGGCAACGCCTGGCTGCGCGACGACGGCTTCGGCGGTGAGGTCGTGCGACGGCTGGAGCGGCGCGAGCTGCCGTCGGGAGTGACCGTCGTCGACTTCGGCACGGGCGGGCTCGACCTGGCCTACGAGGTCATGCGCGGCTACGACGCGCTCGTGCTCGTCGACATCAGCCGCCAGGGCGAGCCGCCCGGGACGCTCTACGTGATGGAGGCCGACGAGGCCGACGTGGCGGCCGGGATCTCCGACGGCGACACCATCGATCCCCATGCGATGGATCCCGAGAGCGTGCTGCGGTTCGTGAAGGCCGTCGGCGGCTGGCCCGGGAAGGTGATCGTGGTCGCCTGCGAGCCGCTCGAGATCGAGGACTTCGGCCTCGGCCTGTCGGGCCCGATCAGCGCCGCGGTCGACCAGGCCGTCGACCTCGTCCTGACGACGATCGCCGGCCTGCGCGGCGACGCCCCGCTCGAGGTGCGCTGAGCCGGTGCACGAGCTCTCCGTCGCGAGTGCCGTCATCGACACCGCCACCCGGCACGCCGAGGGCCGCCGCGTGACGGCGGTGCAGCTGCGCGTCGGCCACCTGCGCCAGGTGGTGCCCGACTCGCTCGCGTTCTACTTCGACCACGTCGCCGTCGGCACGCTCTGCGAAGGCGCGCGGCTGGAGCAGGAGATCGTCCCGGCCCGCCTCGTGTGCGACCGGCTGCGAGCACGGCTGGGAGCTCGGCGAGGCGATGTTCCGCTGCCCGCGCTGCGACTCGGCCGACGTGCAGATCACCGCCGGCGACGAGCTCTCGGTCGAGTCGATCGAAGTCGAGGAGCGAGGAGGACGCATGCATCGCACCAAGGTGAGGGTGCTCGAGGACGTGCTCGACGCGAACGCGACGATCGCCCGCGCCAACCGGGACGACTTCGACCGCGCCGGCGTGCGCGTCGTCAACATGATGAGCTCGCCGGGCGCCGGCAAGACGACGCTGCTCGAGCGCACGCTGGCCGACCTGGCCGGCGTGCGCGTGGGGGTGCTCGAGGGCGACGTGGCCGGCACGCTCGACGCCGACCGCATCGCGGGCATCCACATCCCGGTGACCCAGATCAACACCGAGGCGGGCTTCGGCGGCGAGTGCCACCTGGACGCGAACATGGTGCGCTCGGCGATCCCGGCGCTGCCGCTGGACGAGATCGACCTGCTCGTGATCGAGAACGTCGGCAACCTCGTCTGCCCGGCCGAGTTCCGGGTCGGCGAGGACGTGCGCGTGATGGTCGCGTCGGTCGCCGAGGGCGAGGACAAGCCGCTCAAGTACCCGCTCATGTTCCGCACCTGCGAGCTCGTGCTGGTGAACAAGATCGACCTGCTGCCGCACGTCGACTTCGACATGGACAGGTTCAACTACCACCTGGACGCGGTCCACCCGGCGTGCCGCGCCTGCTGATGAGCGCGCGCACCGGTGACGGGGTGGACGCGTGGCGCGACTGGCTGCGCGAGTTCGCCCTCGAGCGCCAGCCGGCGTGACCGAGACGCGGGCGACGGATCGCGTCCGGCGGGCGCTGGACGACGCGATCGAGCGCCGGTCGGGCGCCGACGCCGCCTTCTTCGCCGAGCACGCGGCGCGCGATCGCGAGCCTGTGCCACGCGATGGCCGAGCGGTTCGCCCGCGGCGGCCGCCTGATCGCGGTCGGCAGCTCGCCCCAGGACCAGCAGCGACGTGCGCCACGTGGCGGTCGAGTTCGTGCACCCGGTGATCGTCGGCAAGCGGGCGCTCCCGGCGCTTGGGCTCGTGCCCGCCGCGGGCGCGCTCGCGGCCCAGGTCGAGCTGCTGGCCGAGGCCGACGACATCGTGATCGGGTTCGGCGCCGACCCGGCGCGTCGCGGCCGCGATCGGGGCGGCCCGCGCGCGCGGCTGCCTGACCGTCGCGTTCGCCGCCCTGGGGGCCGAGTGGGAGGCGATCCCGCCGGGCGGCGACGTCGTTCAGTCGACCAGGAGCTGACCGAGACGCTCTACCACCTGCTGTGGGAGCTCGTGCACGTGTTCTTCGAGCATCGCGGCCTGCTGGCGGGCAGCACCGCCGGCGCCGTGCACGACTCGGGCGCCTCGGCGTTCCTGTACCCGTTCCTGTCGGAGGGCGAGCACGACCTGGACGCCGTGCTCGCCGACGTGGGCCGATCGGTGCTGATGAAGGCCGACGAGATCGCCGTGCTGCGCGAGCGGACGTTGCGCGAGAACGCCGCCGAGCTCGTCGCGGCCGCGACCGCGCTGCGGGCCGTGCTCGACGGCGGCGGCACGGTGCTCGCGTTCGGAAACGGCGGCTCCGCCACCGATGCCACCGACCTCGTCGCCGATCTGCGCTCGGGGCTGCGGCCCCGCCGCGCGCTCGACCTGACCGAGGACTCCGGCATCCTCACCGCCCTTGCGAACGACATCGGCCCCGACGTGCTGTTCGCCCGCCAGGTGATCGCCTACGGCCGCCCGGGCGACGCCGTCTGCGCGCTCTCAACAAGCGGCGGCTCCGAGAACATCATCGCCGGCCTGGCCGAGGCGCGCCGGCGCGGCCTCGTCACCGTGGCGATGGTCGGCTACGACGGCGGCCGCATCGCCGCCGAGCGGCTGGCCGACCACGTCGTGGTCACGCCGTCGCAGCACATCCCGCGCATCCAGGAGGCCCAGGCGAGCGCCTACCACGCACTGCGCGAGCTGATCGAGCTCGCGGGCGACTGACCCGGAAGCGGGGCCAGGCCCCAGAAGCGGGGCCAGGCCCCAGGCGGAGATCACTTGGCGCAGCGTGCGCACAGCCCGGCGATCGGGAAGTGCGTGAAGCGGGCCTCCAGGCCGTGCAGCTCGCGGATGCGGTCGCGCACCGGGTCGAGCTCGCTCGGATCGACCGCGCGCACGTCGCCGCAGCTCTCGCAGTAGAGGTACTCGTGCTCGCCCGGGCCGACCAGCGCATGCAGGCCGGGGCCGTGGCCGAGGTGCACGTGGCGCACGACGCCGTGGGCCTCGAGCGTCTCGAGGTTGCGGTAGACCGACGCGAGGTCGAGGCCGAGCGAGGTCGAGAGGCTCTCGGCCGACACCGGCCGGTCGGCGGTGAAGAGCGCCTCGAGCACGCAGCCGCCGCGGCGTCGAGATCCGCAGGCCGCGCTCGCGCAGCGCCGAGACGGCCTCGTCCAGGTCGGCGAACGCGAGCGTCGGGACGCGCGGCGCCTCGGTCACGAGTCTACCGGCGGCTCGATCTCGACGCTCCAGCGCTCCTCGATGCGGCCGAAGTGCCACACGCGCGAGCGACACCGCCCAGGTGACGACGAACATGCCGACGATGACGAAGCCGACGGCGCTCATGTCGACGCTCTCGCCGGAAAAGATGCCGGCGAGCTCGATCGTGCCGACGCCGAGCGCCACGAGGGCCGAGAGCCCGGTGATCGGTGATGTTGTAGTAGACCTTGCGCACGGGCTGCGAGAACGCCCAGCCGTAGGCGAAGTTCATGAACGAGCCGTCGATCGTGTCGAGCAGCGACATGCCGGCGGCGAACAGGATCGGCAGGCACAGGATCGCGTAGAACGGCAGCCCGGCGCCCGCCGCGCCGGCCGCCAGGAACAGCAGCGCCACCTCGCTGGCGGTGTCGAAGCCGATGCCGAACAGCAGGCCGAGCGGGAACATCTGCCACGGGTGCGTGATCGCGCCGGTGAAGCGGCTGTAGATGCGGTTCGAGAGGCCGCGTTCGTTCAGCCGGTGCGTCGAGGTCGGCCTCGTCGAGGCCGCCGCGGCGCATATCGCGGAAGACCCGCACGATCCCGACCAGGATGATCAGGTTCAGGATCCCGATCAGGTACAGGAACGTGCCGGAGACGCCGGTCCCGATCAGGCTCGTCAGGTGGTGCAGCCGCGACTCGGGATGGGTCGACGGGCCCGCCCAGGGCGCGCACGCCGATCGCGAACAGGAAGGCCAGCGCGAACACGACCGACGAGTGGCCGAGCGAGAAGAAGAAGCCGACGCTCATGGGCCGCTTGCCCTCGGACATGAGCTTGCGGGTGGTGTTGTCGATGGCCGCGATGTGGTCGGCGTCGAACGCGTGCCGCAGGCCGAGCGTGTAGGCGGTGAGGCCGACCCCGATCGTGAAGGCGCCCGAGCCGCCCAGCCGGTAGTGATGCGGCGCGACGACGCCGATCAGCAGGAAGAAGCCGACGGCGTGCAGCCCGGCGACGACCGCCACCATGGCCGCGACGCTGCGCCATTGCGCCGCGGTGAGGGCGGCGCCGATCCGGCGCCGTGCGCGCGTGGGCTCCCCGATCCGGCGACCCTAGTCCGGGCGGATCGCTCCTGCAAGGAGGTCGCGTTAGGCGGTAATCAGGGTGACCGAGCACCGGCGCTCAGCGCCCGGTCAGGCGGCCGATGCGCTCGTTCGCGCCCGACGCCCAGCACGATCCGCCCGGCGGTGCAGACCACGGCGTCGAAGCTGCCGCCGTCGAACTGCGTCCAGGAGAAGCCGCCGTCGGTCGAGATGTCGCTGCCGGTCAGGCCGACGGCGAGCGCCGTGCCGGCCGTGTGCGGTACGAAGGTCGCGCCGGAGCGGTAGCCGCCCGGGGCCGCGCCGCCGCCCACGAGCGTCCAGGTGCGGCCGCCGTCGGCGGTCAGAGCGAGCGCCCGCGGGGCCGTGCCCGGCACGGCGAAGTCGCCGCCGATCGCGAGCCCCTGCAGGCCGGTGCGGAACGCAACCGCGAACACGCCGGCGCTCGCGCCGCGGCGAAGCGGTGTCTGCGCCACCTGCCAGTGGCGGCCGCCGTCGGTCGAGCGGTACACGCGGGAGCCGTCCGGGCCGCCGCTGCCGAACCAGGCGTTGTGCCCGGACGCGGTGATGCACTCGTTGCTGGCGGCGAAGCCGTACTCGTTGGGGGAGTGCGCCGCCGGCACGTTGCGGGCCGGGTCGATCCGCCAGCTGTGGCCGCCGTTCGTCGTGATCAGGATGCGAAACCGGCCGTTCACCGGGTCGCTCAGGACGAGGCCGTGCTCGCGGTCTGAGAAGGCCATGCAGTCGTAGAACGCCTGCGGGTTCGAGTTCTGGTTCGTGATCCGCCAGTGGCGGCCGCCGTCGGCCGTCAGATAGGTGCGGAAGTCACCGGGGTGGTCGCCGACCGACATCAGCACGGCGTGATTTGCATCGAACGCCTTCAACCCGCGGAACTCGAGCGCGCTCGTACCGGCCGGGCCGACGCTCCGCCACGAGCGGCCGCCGTTCGTGGTGCGAAGGACGGTGCCGTTGCTGCCGCTCGCCCACACAACTCTGCCGCTGACGGGGCTCAGTGCGCGCAGATCCGCCGTCCCGCCGTGATGGACGATGCGCCAGGCCGGCCCGTGATGCGCCGTCGCCGCCGCCGGCACCGCGGCGAGCACGGCGGTCGCCACCGCCGCCGCCACGCCGATTCGCCCCCTGATCGGCAGCCTCCCCATCGGCCCGGAGCATACCGTAGAGTGGGCGCGTGGCCCACCGCGTGACCACCCTCGACGCGCTCGGCCCCGGCGTCTTCCGCAAGCTCCGCCACGCGCTCGGCGTTACGGCTTTCGGGGTGAACGCGCTTGTGCTGCCGCCGGGCACGGAATGGTTCCACCACCTGCACAGGATTCAGGACGAGCTGTACTTCGTCCACGCCGGCACCGCCGGGTTCGAGGTGGACGGTGAGACGTTCGACCTCGAACCCGGCGGTGCCGTGCACGTCGAGTCGACCACCCCGCGCCGGTTCTGGAACGCCGGCGAGGGGGAGCTCGTCCTGCTCGTGATCGGCGGCCACGGCGGCTACGTCGAGCGCGACGGCGAGATGGTCGACCCGGCCGATGTCGAGCGCCGGCGGCGGTTCTCGGAGGGGGATCTGACGCGATCCGGCGGCGTTGGGCGGCTACCATCCCGCCATGACCGCGGTCTCCTGGAAGGTGATCCAGCACGGCTGGTCGGTGCTCTCGAGCGACGGTGAGCACGTCGGCGTCGTCTTCCTCGTCGTCGGCGACGAGAACGCGGACATCTTCGACGGCCTGGCGATCACGCACCACGCCGGGTTCGCGTTTCACAACTACGTCGATCGCCCGCACTACATCGAGGCGGCGCAGGTCGGTGAGATCGACGACTCCGAGCGGGTCAGCCTGACGATCACGGCCGCCGAGGCCCAGCACCTGCCGCTGCACGACGTGCCCGAGAGCGCGATCATCGAGCCCGAGAAAGCGTCACGTATCGATCGCGCCCGCACCGAGATCGAGCACCTGACGGGCGAGGATCGCACGAACTGACCGGCTGAGGGGCGGAACTCGCCCTCATCCTGCAGCCAGTGAGGTTCCGACCGCTCAAGTCGGCGACGGCAACGCCGATCATCCGTCTTGTGACTTGATTAGCACCCGGCGGAGGTGTTTGATGTTCGGTCTTCGTGATATGCCCATAGGCCGGAAGCTGTACGCAGCTTCGGCGTCGTCGTCGTGCTCCTGGCCGTGGTGGCCGGCGTGTCGATGTGGGCGCAGGCGACCATGGGCGCAGGCGAGCCGGTCGGCGCGCACCGCCGCCCGCAGGGCCGAGGCCGCCGGCGACGTGCGCGGGCTGGCGTCGTACATCCACGAGTCGCAGACCCGCTTCGTGCTGACCCGGGGGCTGTCGTATCAGCGATCACGTGGGCGACGTGCGCGACGTTCACCGCCGGCCTGAATGCCCTGGCCGGCGAGCCGTCGACGTCCGTCCGACCAGGCCCACCTGCGGGCGATCCGGCGTGCGTTCGCCGGCGTGATCGAGGTTCGACCATGTCCTGATCGGCGACGTCCGGGCTCGGGCCGGTTCACCGCGGCGACCGCGATCGTCCAGGGCGGCGCCGACGACGCCGCCGACATGCTCGCCACCGCCGCCGCCGCCTACCAGACGGCCGCCGAACCGTGAGCAGGCCGCGGCCGACGCCCGGTTCGCCTCGACGCGTTCGCTGGCCACCTGGCTCGTCGCCGTCGTCGCGCTCGATCGCCGCGCTTCTGGCCGGCGCGTTCGCGTTCCTCGTCGGCCGGGCGATCACGCGCGGCCTGCGGCCGGTGCTCGATCGGCTGACGATGCTGCGCCAGCACTGCGTCACCGACCTGAAGATCGGGGCTCGAGGCCATGGCGACGGGCGATCTCACCGTCGGCGTCATCCGGTGACGACGTCGATCGCAGCGCCCGGCCATGACGAGATCGGCCAGACCGCCGAGGCGGTCAACGCGATCACCACGGCGACCGTGGCGTCGGTCGAGGCCTACAACCGGATGCGGGCCGAGCTGTCGGGGCTCGTCGCGCGCATCTCGGCGGTGGCCGGCGCGATCAGCGAGGCGTCGCAGGACATCGCCTCGACGTCGGAGGACGCGAGCCGTGCGGTCGGCGAGATCGCCGATCGCGATCGGCGGCGGTCGCCGGCGGCGCCGAGCGCCAGGCGCGCATGGTGGAGCGGGCCAACGCCACCACGAGCCGGACGAGCGAGGCGGCCGCAGAGAGGCGCGTGACGTGGCCGAGCGGGGCGCAGCATCGGCGGGCGAGGCCTCCGACGGCGATGAGCTCGGTCGAACGAGTCGACCGAGCGAGGTGACCGCCGCGATCGAGCAGCTCGCCGGCAAGTCCGAGCAGATCGGCGGGATCGTCGACACCATCACGGCCTCGCCGACCAGACGAACCTGCTGGCGCTGAACGCGGCCATCGAGGCCGCCCGCGCGGGCGAGCAGGGCCGCGGCTTCGCCGTCGTCGCCGAGGAGGTGCGCAAGCTCGCCGAGCAGTCGCACGCCGCCGCCGGCCGGATCGCCGACCTGATCGGCGAGATCCAGGCCGACACCGTCCGCGCCGTCCGCGTGGTCGAGGAGACCTCGGGCCGCACCGAGGCGGGCACCGCGATCGTCGGCGCAGCGCACGCGGCCGTTCCTCGACGATCGATCACGCCGTCCGCACCGTCACGGGCCAGATCCACGAGATCGCCGCTGCGACGAGCGAGGTCGCGAACGTCGCCGGTGCAGACGAGCGTGGCCACCGAGCAGGTGTCGGCGTCGACCGAGGAGACCACGGCGAGCGCGCAGGAGCTCGCGGCGAGCGCCCACGAGCTCGCCGCCACCGCGGCGACGCTCGAGCAGCTCGTGTCGGGCTTCAGGACGACGAGCTCGCGGTGATCCCGGCGGCGGTGAGCCAGCCGACCAGGATCGCGACGACGCCCGCCGCGGTCACGAACATGTGCGTCGTCGCGAGCCCGGCCGTGACGACGACGACTCCGGTGCTGAGCAGCGCGACCGAGACGGCCGGCCTCCCCTTGCCACGGCGCACACCCGCGACGATAGCGGCGGCGCGCCGCGGTGACACTGGGCGTTTTCACCCATTCTGCGCCCGGCCGCGGCCGGCGTCTCCACCCGGGGTGCGCTCCCCCCACCCATCAGGATCGTTCGGAATTGCGATGGCCCGGTCCCGCTCCTCCCTCATCTTTGCCACCTGTAGATGCTTGGCCGCCTGGTCTCCAGGCGCGGCCAGACTTGTGCGGCTGCTTTGAGGGATCGCTCGCCCTGCAGCTCGTAGGCCAGGAGCGCAAGCAGGGCAACGAGCAGTCCCGCCGCGATGATCTGTCGTCGGTACGCCTCGAACTTGTAGGCCGCACCGACACGAGCACAGCGATGGTGGTCGTCGGGAGGTATCGGACAAGGACCGCGTGATGGAGCAGGCGCCCGCGCTCTTCCGTGGTCCGCTCGTCCTCGAATTTCGCAGGGGTGAGACGCAACGCTGGTGACGATGGCTCTCCATCCACCTCTCCCGGTTCACCTTCGCATCCGGGAACCCTTCCGCGCCATTTCGGCCCTGTTGAGCGGAGGGGGAGGGATTCGAACCCTCGGTACGCCTAACGACGCACAACGGTTTTCGAGACCGCCGCATTCAACCACTCTGCCACCCCTCCGGGAAGCCGGCGCATTCTACTCGGATACGCTGTTTGCCCCGATGGCGATTTCCCCTGGGAACGGCCCCGACCTGAGCGACGAGCAGCGCGAGATCCAGGCGCTCGCGCGCGACTTCGCCCGCGCCGAGATCCGCCCGATCGCCGCCGAGGTCGACGAGGCCGACGTCGTCACGCCGCTCGAGGTGGTGGCCCGCGCGGCCGACGTCGGGCTGACCTCGTTCATGCTGCCCGAGGAGGTCGGCGGCGGCGGCATCGGCGACGTGCTCACCGGCTGCGTCGTCCAGGAGGAGCTGAACTGGGGCTGCGCCGGCGATCGGCAACCTGATCACGTCGGCGGGCTTCTTCGCGCGGCCCCTGCTCGAGGTCGGGCACGCCGGCGCAGCGCGAGCGCTGGCTGCGGCCGCTGTGCGGCGCGCGACCCGCCGCTGACGGCGCTCGCGTCGACCGAGCCGGGCGTCGGCTCCGACGCTGCCGCGATGACGGACCACGGCGCACGCCGCACCGAGCTCGGGCTACCGCCTGCACGGGCAGAAGACGTGGATCTCCAACGGCGGCCTGGCCGAGTTCTACGTCATCTTCGCCACCGTCGCCCCGGGCACCGGATCGCGCGGCGTCACCGCGTTCGTGGTCGAGAAGGGCGACGCCGGCGTGTCGTTCGGCGAGCCGATGCGCAAGCACGGCCAGCGCGCGATCGTCTCGACCGAGGTGTTCCTGCACGACGTCGATCTGCCCGCCGACCGGCTGCTGGGCGAGGAGGGCAAGGGCTTCTACAGCCTGATGCACACCTTCGACGAGTCGCGCGTGCACCTGGCCGCCGGCGCGATCGGGATCGCCCGCGCGGCGCTCGAGTACGCCACCGAGTACGCCCGCGAGCGCACCGCGTTCGGCAAGCCGATCGGCCAGCACCAGGCGGTCGGGTTCCGGCTCGCCGACATGGCGACTGCGCATCGACGCCGCCCGCCTGCTGACCCATCGCGCCGCCCGGTCGATGGACGCCGGCCGGCACGTCCCCGCCGAGGCGGCGATGGCCAAGCTGCTTCGCGTCGGAGGCGGCGACGTGGTGCACGTGGGCGGCCGTGCAGACGCTCGGCGGCTGGGGCTACTCGCGCGAGTACCCGGTCGAGAAGTGGATGCGCGACGCCAAGCTCGAGGAGATCGAGGAGGGCACCTCGGACATCCAGCGCCTGATCATCGCCCGCAGCCTGCTCGGCAAGCCCTCGCGCTAGTAGGCGAGCGCCGCGGCCACGGCCCGGGCCGTGCGCAGGTAGAGCTCCTCCAGGCTCTCGGGCGAGTACCAGGCGACGTAGGGCGTGATGGTGAGGTGGTGCAGGCCGAGCAGGTCGTCCGCCGGCGGCTTCTCCCAGACGTTGTCGAACGCCGCCCGCACGTGCGTGGCCGCCTTCACCGCCTCGCGGTCGCAGATCGGGCCGCGGGCCGTGTTCACGAGGATCGTCCCCGGCCGCATCAGGCCCAGGCGGCGGGCGTCGATCAGGCCGCGCGTCTCGTCGGTGAGCGGCAGGTGCAGCGAGACGGCGTCGGCCCACGGAAGCAGCGCGTCGAGCTCGACGCCGCCGGGCACGAACGGGTCGTGGTGGCGCACGTCCATGCCGAGCGCCGCGGCCTTCTCGGCCAGGCGGCGGCCGATCCGGCCCATCCCGACGACGCCGGCGCGCATCCCCTGCAGGCGGCCGAGCGCCCCGACCGCGGTCCAGTCCCAGCGTCCCGCCTGCACCGACCGGTCGCCGGCGACGAGCCCGCGCCGCAGCGCCAGGATCATCGCCAGGGCGTGGTCGGACACCTCCTCGACGCAGTAGTCGGGCACCGTGGCGACGGCGATGCCGCGCGCGGCCGCGGCGGCCGTGTCGATGTGGTCGGTGCCGACGCTCGCCGTCGCGATGATCGTGAGGTCGGGCGCGCGGGCGATGTCGGCGGCGGTCACGGGCGCCTCGGGCGAGACCAGCAGGGCGACCGTGCCCGGCCCGGCGTCGGCAACCGTCCCCACATCGGCCTGCGGCAAGATGTCGTGGATCAGCGCACGCGGACAGCCGGGATCGCAGATCAGCACGCGTCCGCCGTTCACGGTGGCGCCCATCGGCCGATCCTACCCTCAAGGAACACCGCCCCCGGCCGATCTCGAGGTGGTGAGGGTCAACAGGCGCGGGTTTCTTGTGGGCGCGGCGGGCTCGGCCTCTTCGGTCAGCCTGCTGGCCGCGGCATGCAGCTATGCGCTCTCGCGCCCGGCCTACCACTGGCGCAAGGGGGCGATGGACGGCGGCGGCTACTGCAACGCAATCGCGACCGATCCGCTGAACGCCGGTCATGCCGCCGCTGCGGGCGACGTGTGGGGCGAGTTCGTGACCCAGACCGGCGGCGCGCTGTGGGCTCCGACCATGATCGGCGCGACCTCGATCGGCGACATCTACGGCCGGGCGGTGGCCTACTCCCAGCGCGAGCCGGGGCTGCGCTACTTCGGCATCGGCGTGCTCAAGGACGCCAATCCCAAGCAGGGCTACCTGGGCGCCGTCAAGGCGGGATCGATGACCCTGCAGCGGCGAAACGACGACATCGGCTTCTCGAGCGCCCTCCCCGACGGCAATGCCCACGACCTGCCGCGCGCGGTGGGCCGCCTGATCGCCGTCGACTATGACCGCGGCTCGGGCATCGAGTACCTCTACGTCCTCAGCCGGCAGGGCCTGCTGCGCTCCGTGAACGGCGGCGTCTCGTTCGCGGCGCTCGGGCTACCGGCGGTGCAGCCCCGGGCGGCCTGGGCGGCGCTGTGCGTGTGCCCCGACGGGTCGCTGCTCGCGGCCAGCTTCCGCACGAGCGACTCCGGCGGCTCGCAGGTCTGGCGGATCTCGAGCCCGCGCAGCCGCCACACCGTCACGCTCGACGCGACCGCGCCGCCGGTGGTCGAGGACATCGCGGTCGTCGACGGCGTCGTCTACGCAGCGTGCGGCACGTATGGCCTCTACCGGGTCGATCCGGGCCGTGGCTGGACGCCGCTCTCGCCGGGCTTCTTCTCGGGCTGCCACCTGTCCTCGGTGGCCGGACACAGCGGCGTCCTCTGGGTCGGCAACGGCATCGGCATGACCGACCACCGCTACATCGCCAGGTCGCGCGACGCCGGCCAGACCTTCGTGTGGAAGACGACGCCCGACCACGTCTCGAACACCGTCCTCGGCGCCGGCCGCAGCTGGTGGCTGGGATCGACCTGGCCGGGCCTCGCCAAGCACGGCTACTCCGTGAGCCAGCTCGCGGTCGATCCCGCAAACGCCAACATCTGCTACTCGGCGGGCCGAAGCGGCGTGGTCGCCACCCGCGACGGCGGCGCCACCTGGCACCCGGCGATGAACGGCCTCGACGGCTCGGAGATCCATCAGGTGCAGGCCGGCCCGCGGCCGGGCGAGGGGTGGGCCACCGACACCGACTGGACCGGCATCCACACCCTCGACCACTGGCGCACCTGCACGCAGGTGTCAGACGCCGACCTGCTGCCGCCGCTGCACGCGGCCTCGCTCGTGCGCGAGCGCCACGGCGTCCGCTACGAGGTCGCGCTCACCAACCCGCGCAAGATGCTCGTGAACGGGTTCGACGTCGCGAGCACCTTCTTCCGGTCAGCCTGCATCACGCCGACCGACCTGGCCGTCTCGAGCGACGGCCGCATCTACATCGGCCTCTACGGCGGCGGCGTGCTGGTCGGCCACCGCTAGAAGCGGGGCCAGGCCCCCTACGGCTTGCGTTTCTCGGTGAAGGCGGTCGCGGCGTCCTGGGCGGCGGCCGTCTGGGCGAGCATGCCGTAGGCGAGCTGCTCCATCAGCACGGCCGCCTCGCGCGACGACTCGGCCGCCAGGTCGATCGTCTGCTTGGCCACCTGCAGCGCCAGCGGCGGCAGCGCCGCCAGCTCATGCGCGAGCTCGAGCGCGCGCGTGAGCGCGTCGCCCTCGGCGAGCACGCTCACCAGGCCGATCACGTACGCCTCGCCGCCCTCGAGCCGGCGGCCGCGCAGGATCAGCTCCTTCGCCCGGGCCGGCCCGACGATCCGCGTCAGCCGCAGGACGCCGCCGGAGCTCGGGATGATCCCCAGGCCGACCTCCGGCAGGCCGAAGGTCGCCGTCGCGTCGGCCACCCGCAGGTCGGTCGCGAGCGCGAGCTCCAGGCCGCCGCCCAGGCAGTAGCCCGAGATCGCCGCGAGCGTGGGTTGCGGCAGCCGGGCGACGCGCTCGTAGACGCCGCCGCTACCGCGGTAGTAGGCCATCACCGAAGCGGCGTCGGCGTCGCGGAACTCGGTCACGTCCGCCCCCGCCGAGAACGCCCGCGCCCCGCCCGTGAAGACGACGCAGCGGCTCTCGCGCACCTCGGCGCTCTCGATGGCCGCGCCGAGCCGCTCCTCCATCACGGCCGAGAGCGCGTTCAGCTTGTGCTCGCGCTGCAGCTGCACCACTGCGACCGGGCCGTCGCGGCGAACGCCCACCGCCTGCTCGTCGGCCATCCGCGCGGTCCTAGCGGGGCGCGACGGCTTCTTCGTCGAGCGGGGCGAGCGCGACGCCGGTGTCGGTCAGCACTCGCAGCGCCTCGGGCGGCAGGTAGGCCTGCACGGCCGTGCCCTGCTTCCACGGGATCTCCGTGCCCACGTTCTGCACGAGCACCTGGATCGTCGTCCCGACGGCGAGGCGGGTGATCACCTGCACCGAGTTGCCCAGGTACACGAGCCGCTCGACCATGCCCGGGATGCGGTTGGGACCGCCGTCGGTGTGCTCCTCCAGCCGCACGCGCTCCGGCCGGATCGTGACCTTGCTGGGGCCGCGGGCGTCGGTCTTGCCCTGCAGCGCGTCGAGCTCGAAGTCGCCCACCATCAGCCGGCAGATGTTGGCGCCGCCGACGGCATCGGCGTCCATCAGGTTGGAGGCGCCCAGGAAGTCCGCCACGAACACCGTCTCGGGCTCCTCGTAGATCTCGCGCGGCGGGCCGACCTGCTCCACCCTGCCGTCGGCCATGACCGCGATCCGGTCGCTCATCGTGAGCGCCTCCTCCTGGTCATGGGTGACGTAGACGAACGTGATCCCGACCTGCTGCTGGAGCGCCTTCAGCTCGACCTGAAGCGCCTTGCGCAGCTTGGCGTCCAGGGCGCCGAGCGGCTCGTCCAGCAGCAGCACCGCGGGCTTCAGCACGAGCGCCCGCGCGAGCGCCACCCGCTGCTGCTGACCGCCTGACATCTGGCCGGGCTTGCGCTTCTCGAAGCCGGTCAGCTGCACCAGCTCGAGCGCCTCTGAGACCCGCTGGCGGAGCTCCTGCTTGCCCACCTTCTGCCGCCGCAGGCCGAAGGCGATGTTGTCGGCCACGTTCAGATGCGGAAAGAGCGCGTAGTTCTGGAACACGGTGTTGACGTTGCGCTTGTGCGGCGGCGTGTAGGCCATGTCCTCGCCGTCGAGCAGGATCTTGCCCTCGGTCGGCTGCTCGAAGCCGGCGATCATGCGCAGCGTCGTCGTCTTGCCGCAGCCGGAGGGCCCGAGCATCGAGAAGAACTCGCCGCTCGGCATGTCCACGTTGATCCCGGCGACCGCGGCGACGTCGCCGAAGCGCTTGACCAGATCGACCAGACTGACTTCGCCGGGCATGTCGATTCAGCCTACAGCACGGTCAGATGTCGAACGCGGCCATGTCGCCGACCATGCCCTGGCCGGCCTGACGCTCGCCGCGGGTGAAGATGCGGTAGCCCACGTAGCCGAGCACGACTGAGGCCAGCGTGATCACGGACAGGATCGTGGCGATGGCGTTGGTGGACGGGAGCGGCGCCGCGCGGGTGGCGGAGTAGATGACCATCGGCACGGTCGTAGAGCCGCCGCCATTCGAGAGCCAGTAGGAGATCACGAAGTCGTCGATCGAGATGGCGAAGCAGATCGCCGCTCCGGCCACGATCGCCGGCGTGAGCAGCGGCAGCAGCACCTTCGTGAGCGCCACGCGCGGTGACGCCCCCAGGTCGGCCGCCGCCTCCTCGTACTGCCTGCCGATCGAGAAGAGGCGCCCGCGCACGATCACGACGACGTAGGAGATCGAGAACGTGACGTGACCGAGGATCTGAGCGAACGTGCCCGTGTGGATGAACGTGAACAGGTTCGTGAAGACGAGCAGCAGGGAGACGCCCATCACGATCTCGGGCGTCACCAGCGGGAACAGCATGATGAAGTTGGACACGCCGGAGCCGCGTCCACGCCAGCGGGCCAGGCCGAGTGCGAGCAATACTCCGATCGGCGTTGCGATCACGACATCGGCCGCCGCGAGCTTCAGGCTCTGCTGAAGGGCCGACGACAGGGTCGGGTCGTTGATGACCGAGCTCGGGTCGCTGACATACCAGCGGGTCGAGAATCCCGCCCAGATCGTCCGCGAGCGGCTGTCGTTGAACGAGTACTGAACCGCGATCAGCACCGGGACGATCGCCCACAGCATGTACGCCCACGTGAAGACGACCAGGAAGCGCGGCCGGCCCCAGGGGTTGCTCAGCCAGCCGCGGGCCCGGCGCAGGGTCGAGGGACGGCTTGTCGCCGTGACGGTGGCGGCGGTCATCCGCGCTGCTCCCGCGTCGCCCTGGCGACCGTGATCATGTAGTAGGCCATCAGCACGACCAGGAAGGCCGAGAGGATCAGCGTCAGCGCGGCTCCGATCGTCGGCTGCGATGTGTAGTGGAAGTAGAGGTCGATCTGGTTTCCGAGCATCGAGGTGGTGGGCGCCCCGGAGACGATGTTCGGCGTGTAGTAATCGCCGAACATCGGCAGCGCCACGAGCACGCACCCGCCCAGGATGCCGGTCTTCGAGAGCGGCAGGGTCACGTGCAGGAACGTCCGCACAGGGCTCGCGCCGAGGTCGCGGGCGGCCTCCATCAGGCTCTTGTCGATCCGGTCGAGGGAAGCAAAGAGCGGCAGGATCAGGTACGGGATGTAGCCGTAGACGAGCGCGAAGATCACGGTGATCGAGCGGCCGTCGAGCCAGCCGTACGGCTGCGTGATCACGTGCGACCACATCAGGAACCGGTTCACGTAGCCGTCCGGCGCGAGCAGGTTCACCCACGCCAGCATCCGCATCAGGTAGCTAATCCAGAGCGGCAGGATCAGCAGGATCAGGAGCAGGGTCTTGGTGCGGGAAGCATGTCGGGCGATGTAGTAGGCGACCGGGTAACCGATGGCGAGGCACATCCCGAGCGACACGGCCACGTACTCGCACGTGCGCACGGCCACGCCCCAAAGGTCGTTGCCGGTCCCGAACGGGCTCAGCCGCGAGAGCGCCTCGCTGACCCAGCCGATGTTCCAGTCGAGCGGGTTCCAGGCCGGGATCGGCGTGAGCAGGGTCGGGTCGACCGACCCGAACGCCACCGCCGTCACTGCGTAGAACGGGATGATGAACAGGATGATGAGCCAGACCACGCCCGGAAGCGCGAATCCTTGCCACAGTCCCCGCGGGTACATCGGCTAGCCCGCCAGGAAGTCGGAGTAGCCGTTCTGCCAGAGCACCCTGCCCGTGTCGGTCAGGGTCATCTCCTGGAGCGACGTCGGTCCGAAGTCGTCGTTCGTGAGCACCGCCGTGTGCAGGTTCTCGGGGATCACGCCCTTCGACACGAGCGTATCCGGGTCGATCTCGTTCAGCGGCGGCTGGTACCCGTTGAAGTTCACGAAGTTCGAGTACGCGACGCCGTTGTCGATGATGTAGTTCAACCACAGGTGCGCCAGCACCGGCTTCTTCGTCGTGGAGCAGATCGACCAGCAGTCGTTCTGCACCGGGACATGCCCGTTCGGCGCCTTCCAGTAGCTCATCACGCTGGCCGGCGTGTTCTTCGGCAGGTAGTAGAAGTAGGCCGACATCGGATCGCCCGACCAGGCCTGGTTCAGCCAGGACGTCCCCTCGGGGATGGTCTGGTACTGCGAATCGCCGACCTTGATGTTGCAGATGCCGTAGAGCTGCTTCAGGTCGGCCACGGCCCGGTTCACCAGCTTCGGGTCTTCGGTGTTGATGTCGGTGATCCCGCGCCGCAGGAGCGCCATCGCGATCGTCTCACGATCCTCCGAGAGCAGGGCGACCTTGCCGGCGTAGGCCTGCGACTCCCAGAAGATGTCCCACGGCTGCTTCATGCCGGCGATGTCCTGCTTCACGTGGTCGTTGCGCCACAGGATGCCGGTGGCGTAGGTGGTGTACGGGACGGTGTAGCGCGACTCGGAGTCGTAGAACGGGCTCACGAGCTGCGGCCAGACGTTCTTCTTGAGGTTGGGGATGTAGTCCAGGTTGAGCGGCTTGATCAGCTTGCCCGCGACCACCTGGTCGAGGTTGTCCGGCGTCATCTCCATCACATCGGGGGTGACGGAACCGGACGCGAGCCGCTGAATTCCCGAAGCGATGTTGTCGAACGGCGTGTACACGGGGGTCACGTTGTACTTCGCGCAGAACTCCTTGAAGAGCTTCAGGTACAGGTAGTCCGGGTAGTTGAAGATCTCGAATGTCCCGCCGGTCTCGGGCTGGAGGTTCGAGGCGATCGGCTGTTCCCAGCGCGGCAGCGTCACGCGCTTGTCCGGCCGCGCCAGCGGCAGCCCGCCCGGCCCCGTGGGCTCCTGCCCCGCCACGCTGCTGCCCCCACCCGGCGCTGGTGCTGTTCGAGCAGGCCGCGAGCAGCGACCCCGCGCTCGAGAGCCCGAGTGCGGCCCCTCCGGCCCGCGCGAGCAGATCGCGCCGGGTGTGCCCCCGCCGCTCCTTCGGATGCAACGTCATCGTTCCCTCCCGTGGTGGTCCGCGCTCCGTAGGACGTCTCTCGCTCCCGGCCGGTTGGCGGCCGGCGGGAGTGTCTCACAGGTCACGCAGGCGTTCCGATCCCAAGCGCGCGCACGCCCTCGTGCTCGTCGTCGATCGCCGCGGCCGGGATCGCGTCCCGGATCAGGTCGTGGAAATGCAGCAGGCCGTTCTCGCGGGCGCCGATCACGCCGGCGCGGTACAGGCTCGAGCCGAGGCCCTCCTGCACGCGGGCGGTGAGATCGTTGTCCTCGTGCTGGACGAGGCCGTTGATGCGCGTGTTCAGCCTGCGCACGATCCGGTCACGGCGGCCGGCCGTCTCCGGCGGCCGGAACGTGTTCCAGACCGTCATCGTCCGCAGCTCGTCCATGGGGTAGTTGAGCCAGAAGTCGATCTGGTCAGGGTAGAGGTTCACGGTGACGCCGGGGAACGCGAAGACGAAGTTCCACTCCCGGTTCTCGGGCTCGCGCAGCCCGGGCATCGGCCGCATGAGCCGCTGGTAGAGCCGTTCCTGCCAGTCGTGGGAGGCCTTGTCGCGCATGGGGCTGCGGGCGATCGAGACGCGTGCATCGCTCGTCTCCACCAAATACCGCTTGTAGTCGAGCAAACGCAACAGGCCGGGGTGGCCGACCGGGATGTGGTAGCCCTCGAGGTAGTTGTCGATCGAGTTCTTCCAGTTGATCGGAAGGACGGCGCTCGACGCCTGGTCGCGCACGAGCCGCTCGGGCCGGTAGGGCGCGAGCCAGGACTCGAACGGGCCCAGGTAGTAGCTGAGCGGCTCGGGCTCGGGGTTGAGGCTCGCGAACACGAACCCGGCCGCGACCCCGACCCGAAGCGGCCACAGACCGTTTGCGTCCTTGTCGAACCCGGCGAACCCGGTCTTCTCGGGGATCGCGAGCAGCCGCCCGTCGAGGCCGTACGTCCAGCCGTGGTAGGGGCAGCGCATGGCCTTGCCGCAGTTGCCGGCGCCGTCGAGCACGCGCGCCGCGCGGTGGCGGCAGACGTTCGAGAACGCGCGCAGGTCGCCGTCCTTACCGCGCACGACGGCGATCGGCTCGCCCGCGACGGTCATCGAGACGTAGTCGCCCGGCTCGCGCAGCTGGCTCACGTGACCGACGAGCAGCCATCCGCGGGTGAAGATCTCGCGCCGCTCCGCCTGGAAGAACTCCGGGCTGCGGTACGCCCACGCCGGCAGGGTGCGAGGTGGCTCGGCGCTCATGCCGCCCTCCCCCGCGCGCGGCGCACGGGACCGAGCTCGTGCGTCGTCGCGGCGGCGAGCGCCGCTCGCATCCCGGCCGGCGTGCGCATCCCGATCAGCGTCTCGCGGCCCCAGTCGTCCACGCAGGCAGCCAGTCGGCGCGCGGCGGCGTCGACGTCGACCGTCGCCGGGATCGACCCGTCCGCCGTGCCCTCGGAGATCAGCCCCGCCACCTGCTCGATCCAGCGCTGGTGGGAATCGGCCACCATCGCCCGCGCGGCCTCGTTGTGGGCCGCGTACTGCCACATCTCGTTCCACACCGCCCAGTTGGTGCGGATGGCCGGGTCGTCGCCGGCCCAGACCAGGATCAGCCGCTCGGCCCGGTCGCGCCCGGACGCCAGCTCGGCCAGCTGTGCCTCGGCGACCGCGTCGGCGAGGTCGTCGGCGTGGCCGAATGCCTGCAGGATCACGTCGGCGCGGGAGGGGAAGTAGTAGTGCACGAGCGCCGTCGAGACGCCTGCCTCGCGGGCCACATCCGACACCCGCACGGCGGCGGCGCCGGTGCGCGCGATCGCGCGGCAGGCGGCGTCGAGGATAAGGTGCTTGCGGTTGGGAGGCTGCTCGGTCATGATGATCCTGGTTCTTGACTGACTGATCAGTCAGGATACCCTGCCGACCCGATGAGCGTCAACGCGTCCCTGCGAAATCCCGGCCTGCCGTTCGACGAGGACTGGCGCGACCGCTGGCTCTTCCTCACTCCCGAGGGCGAGTCTCAGCTGCCCGCCGCCGTCGCCGCGCTGCGGGCTGCGCTGGATGAGCCGGGCGGCGACGAGGTGGCCGAGACCGAGCTCGTCGAGCGGATCATCCTCCACGCCGGGTACGCCGACTGGCTCGCGTACCTGCGCGACCGGCGGGCGCTGCTCGAGCGCTACGTCGACCGCTGCGGCCCCGACGCGCTGGCCGGGCACGTCGTCGACGTGCTCTGGAACCACTACCTGCTGGCGCTGACGGTGCCCGGCGAGGAGCCGCTCGTGGATGCCGAGCGCGACCGGGTGCAGGCGATCCTGCGCCGCATCCACGGCCCGGACGCGCGGTGACCGACGTCATCGTTGTGGGCGCCGGCCTGGCCGGCCTCGCGGCCGCGCGCGACCTGCACCGGGCCGGCTGCGACGTGTGCGTGCTCGAGGCCCGCGACCGGCCGGGCGGGCGCGTCGAGCAGACCGAGATCGGCGACGGCCGGGTGGTGCAGCTCGGCGGCGAGCTCGTGGGCGACTTCCACACGGCCTATCTCGAGCTCGCGGCCGAGCTCGGCCTGAGCCTGCGCCCGAGCTACATCGCCGACCCGGGCGAGATCACCTTCGACCTGGTCGACGGCCTGTGGTGCGGAGACGACATCCCGTGGATGACCGACGCCGACCGCGCCGACGGCGCCCGAGTCATGGCCCTGTTCGCCGAGCTCTCGCGCTCGGTCGACGCCGACGACCCCTGGAGCCACCCCGACGCCGAGCGGCTCGACCGGCTCTCGCTGAACGGCTGGCTGCGCGAGGTGGGCGCGGCGCCGGCGGTGATCCGGGCGCGCGAGGTGGCGGCGCTGAGCGCGGCGGGCGGGTCGGGCGAGCGCGTCTCGATGCTCTCGGCGCTGCGCATGGACGCGGCGGCCGGCTCGCTGGGCGACTACGACCTGTCCGTGTGGGAGAGCATGACCGTGGTCGAGGGCTCGGCCACCGTCGCCCTGCGGATGGCCGCGGAGCTGGGCGACCGGCTGCGGCTCGCCGCCCCGGTGCGCCGGATCGCGCTCGACGGCCGCGCCGAGGTCGTTCTCGAGGGCGGCGAGCGGCTGACGGCCGCCGCGGTCGTGTGCGCCGTTCCGGTGGGGCCGCTGCGCGACATCGCGCTCGAGGGGCTCTCGCCGGCCCGGCTGGCGTCGCTGCGGCGCCAGCGCCACGCCCGCGCCGGCAAGGTCGTCGTGGCCTACGAGGCCTCGTTCTGGCAGGAGCTGGGCCGAAACGGCCTCTGCGAGAGCGAGAACCTGTTCGGCTCGACCTGGCCGCAGGGCGAGGGCGTGCTCTCGATCCTGGTGCCGCCGGAGCGGCTGCTGCACCACCTCTCGACGGCCGACGAGGTGCGGCGGGCCGAGGTGCTCGAGGCGCTCGTGCGGATCTACGACGAGCGCGCCGCCGACCCGCGCGCCTACCTGCAGCGCGACTGGGGGGTCGACCCGTTCACCCTCGGGTACGTGACCCAGTGGGCGCCGGGCGACGTGATGGCCGTTGGCCCGCTGCACGGGACGCACGAGCCGCCGTTCTACGTGGCCGGCTCCGACCACTGGGTGGCCGGCTTCATGGAGGGCGCGGTGCGCACGGGCCGGGCCGCGGCGAGGGCGATCCTGGAACGGTGACCTGCATAAAGGTGTCAGGCACCGTTATGCAGACCGACTCGACGTTCTGACAAGACCGCTGCGTGCATACCGGTGCCTGGCACCTTTATGCAGCCGACATGCGAGCATATGCCGCCCATGTCCCGAGACCTGCGCCCGCTGTTTGACCCGCACGTCCGTCGCGATCGTCGGCGCCTCCGACGATCCGGCGAAGTGGGGGAATTGGCTCGGCCGCGGAGCGCTCAAGGGCGAGCACCGCCGCCCGGTGTACCTCGTGAACCGAAACGGCGGCACCGTGCTCGACCGGCCCGCCTACGCGTCGCTGCGCGACCTGCCGGCCGCCCCCGAGCTCGTGGTCGTCGCGGTGCCGCCGGCCGCGTTCGAGCAGACCGTCGACGACGCCCTCGCGGTCGGCGCGCGGGCGATCATCGGCATCACCGCCGGCCTCGGCGAGCTGGGCGCCGAGGCCGAGGCGCGCCAGGCGGCGCTCGCCGAGCGGGTGCGCGCGGCCGGCGCGGTGCTGCTCGGCCCGAACTGCCTGGGCGTCTTCGACGCGAGCTCCGACCTCGGCATCGCCTCGAACGAGTTCCCGGAGGGGGCGATCGGCCTCGTCTCGCAGAGCGGCAACCTGTCGCTCGAGCTCGGCATCCTCGCCCGCCAGGTCGGCCTCGGGTTCTCGCGCTTCGCATCGGTCGGGAACCAGGCCGACGTCGACCTGGCCGAGCTCGTCGCGGCGTTCGCCGAGCACCCGCGCCACCGAGGCGATCTGCGTGTACGCCGAGGACTTCCGCGACGGCCGCGCGTTCGTCAATGCGGCCGCCGCCGCGGGCAAGCCGGTGGTGCTGATGACGGTCGGCGCATCGGCGGCGAGCGCCCGCGCCGCCCAGTCCCACACCGGCGCGCTGGTGAGCGACGTGGCAGTGGTGGCGGCCGCCGCCCGCGCGGCCGGCGTGCACCTGGTGCGGACGCCGCACGAGATGATGGACCTCGTGCAGGCGCTCGTGCGCACGCATCCGCTGCGCGGCCCGCGCATCGCGGTCGTCGGCGACGGCGGCGGGCACGGCGCCATCGCCTGCGACGTGGCGAGCGCCGCCGGCCTGGAGCTGCCGCGGCTCTCCGATGCGCTCTCGGCCGAGCTGGCCGGGCCGCTGCCGGAGACGGCCGCCACCCGCAACCCGGTCGACCTGGCCGGCGGCGGCGAGCAGGACTTCCACTCCTACGCCCGCGTGTCGCGGACGCTGCTCGAGTCGGGCGAGGTCGACGGCGTGCTCCTGACCGGGTACTTTGGCGGCTACAGCCAGTACTCCGAGACGTTCGCCGAGCTCGAGGTCGACGTCGCGCGCAACATCACGTTCGCGGTGGCCGAGACGGGCCGGACGATGGTCGCCCACACGATGTACGCGGGCTCTCCGACCGCCGAGGCGCTGCGCGAGGGCGGCGTGCCCGTCTACACGACCATCGAGGCGGCGGCCGCAGCGCTGGCCGGCCTGCGCGCGCGGCCGCCGGCTCGCGGGAGCCCCCGCGCTGCCGCCCGTGCAGACCGGGCCGATCGAGCCCGGGCTACTTCGGCAGCCGGGCGCTGCTTGCGGCGGCCGGCGTGCCGTTCGCGCCTGCGATCCGTGTGCGCACCCCCGAGCAGGCGCTCGCCGCCGCCGGCGAGCTGGGCTACCCGGTGGTCGTGAAGGCCGTCGACGCGCTGCACAAGTCCGACGCGGGCGGCGTCGTCGTCGGGATCGCCGATCCGGCCGCGCTGGTGGAGGCCGTCCACGACCTGACCGGCCGGCTCGCGCCGGAGGCGCTCTCGGTCGAGCGCATGGCCCCGCTGCACGAGGGCGTCGAGCTGATCGTGGGCGCCCGCGTCGACCCGCGCTTCGGGCCGGTCGCGATGGTCGGCCTCGGCGGCATCTACACCGAGGTGTTCGGCGACGTGGCCGTCGACCTGGCGCCGGTCGACGCCGCGGCGGCCGAGCGGCTGCTGCGCTCGCTGCGGGGCGCGGCGCTTCTGACCGGCACCCGCGGACGGCCGCCGCTCGACATCGCCGCGGCGGCGGCGGTCGCGGCGACGCTCTCGCGTCTGGCCGCCGCCCGGCCCGACGTGGCCGAGATCGAGATCAACCCGCTGCTCGTCACCCCCACGGGGGCGGTCGCGCTGGACGCGCGGGTGATACTGCGCGAGGAAGGAGCATCCGATGCTGACCAGCGGTAGCTTCGACGGGCAGGTGGCGGTGATCACGGGCGGGGGCAGCGGCATGGGCCGGGCGATGGCGGTCGAGTTCGCCCGCCTGGGCGCTTCTGTGGTCGTCGCCGGCCGCCGGCCGGAGCCGCTCGCCGAGACGGTCGCGATCGTCGAGCGGGCGGGCGGCCGCGCGGCCGCGCAACCGACCGACGTGCGCGTGCCCGATCAGGTGGACGCGCTTGTCGCCGCCGCCGTCGAGCGGTTCGGTCGCCTGGACGTGCTCGTGAACGACGCGGCCGGTAACTTCGTGGTGCGGGCCGAGGATCTCTCTCCGAACGGGTGGCGGGCGGTCACGTCGATCGTGCTCGACGGCGGCTTCCTGTGCGCCCGCGCCGCCGGCCGGCAGATGATCGCCCAGGGCGACGGCGGCGCCATCCTGAGCGTGATCGCAAGCTACGCGTGGACCGGCGGGCCGGGCACCGTGCACTCGGCGGCGGCCAAGGCCGGCCTCCTGGCGATGACGCGGACGCTCGCCGTCGAGTGGGCGCCGCACCGCATCCGCGTGAACACCATCTGCCCCGGCCCGACGGCGACCGAAGGGGCGGGGGCCGCGCTCTGGCCGACGCCGGAGGACGAGGCCCGGGTGGCGGCGTCCGTCCCGGCCGGGCGGCTCGCCACGGTCGAGGAGATCGCGTGGTGGACGGCGGCGCTGTGCTCGCGCCACGCCGGCTACATCACCGGCGAGAACCTGACGATCGACGGCGGCCACTGGCTGGAGCACGAGGGCTACATGCCGGCGCTTGTGCCGCCGGCGCCGTGACGGGGCCCGACCCGGTCGGTCTCGAGACGATCGAGGCCGCGGCGATCGCCGACGCGTTCGGGGCCGATGCCGTGCAGGCGGGCGGCGTGGTCTGCGCGGTGCGCCCCGACCTGGACGAGGTCTACATCAACCGGGTGATCGGCCTCGGCGTGCTGGAGCCGGCCTCCGACGCCGTCCTCGACCGGATCGCGGACGTGTTCGGATCGATCAGGCACTCGGTCGCGCTCGCGCCCTGCGCGCAGCCGCCCGACCTGCCCGACATGCTACGCGAGCGCGGATACGAGGCCGGCTACGCCTGGGTCAAGTTCCATCGCCCGGCGGGGCCGCCGCCCGCGGCGAAGACCGACCTGCGGGTGGAGCGGATCGGGGCCGAGCGCTCGGCCGACTACGTCGCGGTGCTCGCCGCCGGCTTCGACCTGCTGCCCGAGGCGGCGGCGATGCTGGAGCATCTGCCGGGCCGGCCCGGCTGGGGCTGCTATCTGGCCTACGACGGAGACATGCCGGTCGCAGCCGGAGCCGTCTTCGTGCGCGGCGACCATGCCTGGCTGGGGCAGGCGACGACGCTCCCGGAGCATCGCCGCCGCGGCGGCCAGTCCGCGCTCATGGCGGCCCGCATCGGCGAGGCGCGCGCGGCCGGGGCGGCCGTCGTCGTGACCGAGACGGGCGAGACCGTCGACGGCCGGCCGGCGAACTCGTACCACAACATCCTGCGGGCCGGCTTCGAGCCCGCGTACGTGCGCCCGAACTACATCTCGCCGCCCGACGACGCTGTGGCGTAGCCGGGAGCGGTAGGGTCGAGTTGGTCGAGGCGGGTAAGCCACGGCACGGCCTCGAGCTCCTCGAAGATCGCCCGCGCCTCTGAGAGGAGCACAGGGGTGTCCTGGGCGCGGCCGCCCGCAGTCAGCCACTCGGCATGCTCGAGCAGCGTCACCGCGAGCCAGAACCGCGTGCTCAGGTCGCGGAACTCGGCGGCGGCGGCACGGAAGCGCTCGTCGACGCTCTCCTCGAGCCCGAGCTGTGCGTCGAGCCGCGCCCGGAGCCGCAGGCCGTTCGCGAGCAGGAACGGCGTCAGCTCCCCCGCGCGCAGGTCTTCGATGATGCCGAGAAGCTCCTCTGCTGCCGGCAGGTCGCTGCTGTCCAGAGCGGCGGCGATTGCCTCGATCATCACGAGCTTGACGACGCTTGTCAGGCCAAGCTCGTGGCGGGCTTCCACGGTCGCCCTGGCGGTGGCGAGGGCCTCGCCGGGCCGTCCTCGCGCATGCCGGAGGAGCGCTCGGGCGTAGTTGGCGTAGGCGCGCCACTCGACGTCGCTCTCGACCGCCTGCGGCGTCCGGTCGAGGGTGCTCTCGGCCTGCGCCAGCCGGCCACGGCCAACCTCCACCTCGACCAGGTCGATCCCGGTAACGTCGACGACGTTGGACTCGAATTCGGCGGCCCGGGCAGTCGCGTCGCCCCATCGGCCGAGCATGATCAACCGCTCGACCTGGTTCGTTACGAGTATCCACTCCATGCGACGGTCGCCGATTCGGCGTGCCTGTTCGAGCCCTCGCTCGACGACCTCGAGAGCCTCCCGGTAGCGGTCCTGATCGGCGAGCACCTCGGCCAGATTGTTGTATGCCCGTAGCGTCGGTGCCGACAGGTCGTTCTCCGTGGCCAACACCAGAGCGTGCTCGATCAGGACCTGCGCCTCTGTCCGCCGGCCTTTGGACCCAAGCACGAGCGCCTTCGTCTGCAGGGCGTTGGCGAGCAGTTCGGGTAGTCCGTACGCCTCGGCGATCGAGAGAGCAAGCTCGATCCGTTCGGCTGCGGCATCCACCGAGCCTGTCATTACCTGTGCGCGTCCAAGTTCATGAGCCAGGAGGCCGACCTGCTCCTGCATGTCCTCCTCGCGGCCCAGCACGACCAACGCCGCCTCCATCCTCGGAATCGCCTCCACCGACTGGCCGGTGTTGATGTCGAGATCGCTGAGGCGCGCCGTGACCTGCGCCGCGGATCGGCGATCGCCGACGGATTCGAAGTGCTCCAAGGCCGCGTCGAGGTGGGCACGGGCGTCGTCAACCGCCGCCCGGAGGGTTGCCGCCCTCGCGGCCCGTTCGTGCAAGACCGCCTGATCGGAGCCGGGATCACACAGCTCGATCGCCTGCTCGAAGTAGCGCTGCGCCTCGGATCCGGCTGCCAATGATGCCGCGCGCTCTCCGGCTCGCGTGAGAGCGTCGCGGGCACGAGCGCGCAGGTCGACGGCGTCGGCCGCGTCGGGTTCGGCGCGATAAGCATCGAGGTAGTGCGACGCGATCACCTCGACGATCTCGTCCTCATCGATGCCGCCGGCTTCGGCGAGATACGACGCCACGGCGAGGTGGCGGGCTTTGCGGTCGTGGCGGCCGAGCGTCTCGTAGGCGACGCGCTGGACAAGATCCTGCAAGAACCCATATTGGCCGCGCTCGGGCGAGAGCGGGTCGGTCTGGATCTGCAGGAACTCCTTGCGCACCAGCTTCCACAGGATCTGCTCGAGCTCCGCCTGGTCGACGCCCGAGACCGCGGCGAGCGCCACGGACGTGAACGTCTTTCCAAGCACCGCCGCGTCCTGGAGCACACGCCGCTCGTCGGCGCCGGCTGAGTCCAGGCGCGCAGCGATCAGCGCGTGGAGCGTTTCCGGGATCTCCAGTGAATCGATCGGCCGCGCCGGCCGATAGCGGTCGCCGTCCTGAACCAGCAGCTCCCGGTCGAGCAGCATCCGCACCGTCTCGACCGCGTACAGTGGGATCCCCTCGGCGCGCTCGAGGATCCGCGCGACCAGGTCATCGCCGAGACCCGGCACGAAGCCTGCCATCAGCGACTGCATGGCAGCGGTCGGCAAGGGCTCGAGATAGAGCGACGTGAAGGCGCGCTTGCCGGCGCCCCAGCCTGGCCGCCGGTCGGAGAGCTCCGGCCGCCCCAGGGTGAGCATGAAGATGGGATGGGCACGCGACCACTCGAGCAGGTACTCGACGAAGTCGAGTAGTCCAGCATCGGCCCACTGGATGTCCTCGAAGACCATGACCACGGGGTCGTGCTCGCTGAGGCGCTCGAAGAACAGCCGCCAGGCGCCGTACATGTCCTGCGGCTCGCGTGCCTGTCCCTCTTCGAGCCCGAGCAGCTGAGCCAGGCGCGGCTCGACCCATCGCTGCTCACCCGGATCCGTCACGTGCTCGGTGACCGTCGCGCGTAGCTTGGCAAGCGCGGACTCGGGCTCGTCGGAGTCGGCGATTCGCGCCCGCATGCGCACCATCTCCGCGAGCGCCCAGTAGGTCACGCCGTCACCGTAGGCCAGGCATCGCCCGCGGTGCCACCACACCCCTCCGGAAAGTCCGTCCATGTACTTCTCGAACTCCCACGCCAGCCTCGACTTGCCGATTCCGGCGATGCCGACCACCGAGACCAGGTGCGCCTTCCTCTCCTCGGCAGAGGCGGTGAAGAGCTCCTTGACGACCCGGAACTCCCGCTCGCGGCCGACGAAGGGGGGCTCCAGGCCGGCCGCTCGCAGCACTCCGCCACGTCCGGCCGTCACCCGGACTGCACGCCACAGGTGGATCGGTTCGGACTTCCCCTTGACCTCGTGCGAGCCTGCGTCTTCGAACGCGATCGCCGCTTCGGCGGCGCGGTGGGTCGCCGCACCGACCAGCACGCCACCAGGCCGGGCGAGCGACTGCACCCTCGAGGCCCCGTTCACCAGGTCGCCCGCGACCATCCCCTGCCCCTGGGCGCCGATCGTGACGGCCGCCTCGCCCGTCATCACCCCGGCGCGGGCGGCGATCACAGCCTCGTCCGCCTCGGTGCTCATCGCAGCGACGGCCGCCACCAGCTCAAGCGCGGCCCGCACGGCCAACTCGGCGTCGTCCTCGTGAGCCACCGGGGCGCCCCACACCGCCATCACCGCGTCGCCGATGAACTTCTCGACGGTCCCGCCGTAGGCACGGATCACTCGTTCGCAGATCTCGAAGTAGCGCGAGAGGAACTCGCGCGTCTCCTCGGCGTCGCGGTTCTCCGACCGGGCGGTGAAACCGACCAGGTCGGCGAAGAGCACCGATACCAGCCGGCGCTCCGACGTCGGCGCCGGAGTTGGCGGCGTGCCCGCCGCCCCACCCACCGCCGCCCCGCACGACATGCAGAATCTCTTGTCGGCCGCGATCGGCGATCCGCAGGCCGGGCACGCGAGCGCGAGCGGCGCTCCGCAGTCGCCGCAGAACCGCGCCGCGGCGGGATTCGTGGATCCGCACGCACCGCACACGGTGTTTTCAGGGATGGCCGCCACCCGCACAAGTGACACTACTTACCAGCCGGAATGCGGGCAAGTGTCGCGCTAGCCTTGCACGGTGCAGTCGAGTGCGATCGTCATGCGGGAGTACGGCGGGCCCGATGTGCTCCGGCTGGAGGATGTGGAGGTGGCGGACACCGGCCCGGACGAGGTGCGGATCCGCGTGCTCGCCTCGGCGGTCAACCACGCCGACCTCGAGGTCCGCAGGGGCAACTGGCCGGTGCGCGGCGCGGAGCCGTTCCCGTACGTCCCCGGCATCGAGACCGTCGGAGCGGTGGACGAGGCCGGAAGCGGCGTCGACCCGGCGTACGTCGGCGCCAACGTCGTCACGATGATGCAGGGGCTCGGAGGCGTGCGGGCCGAGCGGGCGGGCGGATACGCCGAGCACGTGACCGTCGCCGCCGACGCGGTGGCGTTCGTCCCCGCCGACGTCGATCCGCTGGCGGTGGCCGCGGTGGGCCTCGCCGGTGTGACCGCGTACGAAGGGCTGCGCCGGCTGGGGCCGGTGGCGGGGAAGCGAGTGGTCGTGACCGGGGCCTCGGGCGGGGTGGGGTCGGCGGCGGTCGCGCTCGCGTGCGCACTCGACGCCGCCGAGGTCGTGGCGGTCGTGTCGCGGCCGGAGCGGGTCGGCTACGTGCGCTCGCTCGGCGCCGACCGCATCGTCGTCTCGAGCGAGTCCGATCTGGCCGAGGCGCTGGGCGGCCGCAGCGTCGATCGCGTGCTCGACACGGTCGGCGGCGCGCTCTTCGCGCCGTGCGTGGCGGCCCTGCGACCCGGCGGCGGCCTGTGCTCGGTGGGGTCGGTGGCCGGGCAGGACGTCGCCTTCAACGTCGACTCGCTGCTGCTCCCGGTGACGCTCACCGGCTACTCATCCGAGTCGCTGGACGGGCCGGCGCTGCGCGCGGCGATGACCACCATCTGCACCCTGCTCGCGGTCGACGAGCTCTCCGTTCCCGCCATCACGCAGATGCCGCTGGCCGACGCGGCCGCCGCCCACAGGATGCTCGAGGAGCGCGGCGTGCAGGGCCGCGTGCTGCTCGTCCCGGCCTGACCTGGCGAAAAGCGGGGCCGGTCCCGAGGGGCGCGGTCTCGAGGGGCCAGGCCCCATTCAGGCCGTGCGGCGGCGCAGGGTGGTCGCGCCCAGCGCGAGCGCGAGCAGCGTCACCGCCGATGACGATGACCAGGTCGCGCACCGTCGTCGCGTCGAAGCCGCCCAGCCGCGTCACCCGGTCGAGCCCGTCGTAGGCGTAGGTGAGCGGCAGCACGTCGGAGACGTCCTGGAGCACGGTCGCCATCTGCGTCGCGCGGCACCAGCAGGCCGCACAGCAGCAGCTGCGGGAACACGATTGCCGGCAGGAACTGCACGGCCTGGAACTCGGTCTGGGCGAAGGCGCTCACGAACAGGCCGAGCGACATGCCGAGGATCGCGTTTGCGATTGCCAGAACCGGCCACCGCCACGTCGGTGCCCGCCACGTGCAGGTCGAGGATCCCGAACGCGACGGCCGACGTCAGGGCCGCCTGCACAACCGCCACCAACCCGAACGCGATGCCGTAGCCGAGCAGGAGGTCGATCTTCGCAAGCGGCATCGTCATCAACCGCTCGAGCGTCCCGGTCGTGCGCTCGCGCAGCATCGTGATCGCGGTGACCAGGAACATGCTGATGAACGGGAAGATGCCGAGCAGCGGGCCGCCGATGCGGTCGAACGTGCCCGGCTGGCCGTCGAGCACGTAGCGCAGCAGCACCTCGAGCAGGCACGGCACGGCCAGCAGCAGCGCGATCGTGCGCGGGTCGCGGCGCAGCTGCAGCAGCACGCGCGCGGCGGTGGCGAGCGCGATGCGCGGGCTCACGACGCCGCCTGCGATCGCTCGATCATGCGCAGGAACGCCTCGCCCAGGTCGCTCTCGCCCGTCTGCCGCCGCAGCTCCTGCGGCGACTCCGACGCGAGGATGCTGCCGTCGCGCATGAGCAGGAGCCGGTCGCAGTTGCCGGCCTCGTCCATGACGTGGCTCGACACGAGCAGGCTCGTGCCGCCGCGGCCAGCATCCCGGAACATCGTCCACAGGTCGCGCCGCAGCACCGGGTCGAGGCCGACCGTGGGCTCGTCGAGCACGAGCAGCGGCGGCTCGTTCAGGAGCGCCGTCGCGAGCGAGACGCGCGCCCGCTGCCCGCCCGAGAGCCGGTCGACGACGCGCTCGGAGAAGTCGCCGAGGCCGACCGTTGCGATCACGGTGTCGACCCGCGCCGGCGCCGTCCCGAGCACGCGGCCGAAGAAGCGCAGGTTCTCGCGCACCGACAGGTCGCCGTACACCGACGGCGCCTGGGTGACGTAGCCGACCTGCGTGCGCAGCGCGCGGCGATCCGGCCGGGCGGCCGAGGACGGTGATGCGCCCCGACGCGACGATCTGGACGCCGACGATCGCGCGCATCAGCGTCGACTTGCCGCAGCCGCTCGGGCCGAGCAGGCCCGTGACCGCACCCGCGGCGACCTCGAGCGAGACGCCGCGCAGCACCTGGGCGTCGCCGCGCTTCACGTGCAGGTCGGCCGACGGCGATGGCGGGCGGGACGGCCACGGCCGGAATCTACCGGCAGGGGATGCGCCAGGGCCCGAGCTCGAGGTGCTTTCGCAGCGATTCGAACCCGAGCGCGTTGGCGTGCGCGCAGAAGCCGCCGACCCGCGCCCGGCGGCCGTACTCGACCTCGAACACCGGCTTGCCGGCGGCGATGAACGGCCGCAGCAGGCCGCACTCGGCGTACTGGAAGCACTGCTCGTCGAGCTCCATGTCGAAGTACGGCTCGAGCGTGCGCACCTGGTCGGGATCGTTCTTGAGCGCGACCGCGAGTCCGGCCCGGTGGGCGCGGTTGGCGAGCCAGGTGTTGAACCGCAGCTGATCGGCCGCGGTGAGGCGAAACCCCGTGGGCGATTGGTAGCCGGCGACGTTGTCGAACTCGACCCCGTCGAAGCCCTTCGCGGCGCAGCGGTCGATGCGCCAGCCAAGCAGCGGCCCGAGCACGCTCAGCCTGCGGATGTCGAGCCAGCGCTCGCCCGGCCAGCCCTGCATCGGCCGGCCGATCACGGCGGCGGGGAAGCGGGCGGCGTCGGGCCGCCACCGCTCCCACGAGCCGGCGTCGATCTGATGATCTGCGAAATTCGCAGATCATCGGGACGTTGGAATGGGTGCCCTGACGGCGGTCGGAGGCGACGGCGATGATCGCAGACGCCGCATGGGCGCCGCACAGAGCTTCCTACGATCGCCAGACCGTCTCACGTGCAGGGCGCGCGCTGAAGTGTCGGCCGATCTTCTAGAGTCTCGCGCCATGATCATCACGACGACGAACGACCTGCCCGGCTACGAGGTCGAGGAGGTGTTCGGCGAGGTCTTCGGCCTCACCGTGCGCTCACGCAACGTCGGCTCGCAGATCGGCGCCGGCCTGAAGTCGATCATGGGCGGCGAGCTGCGCGGGATGACGAAGGCGCTCGTCGAGAGCCGCGCGCAGGTCACCGAGCGCATGGTCGAGGAGGCCGAGGCCCGCGGCGCCAACGCCATCCTCGCGATGCGGTTCGACACGTCCGAGATGGGCGGCACATGGACCGAGATCTGCGCGTACGGCACCGCCGTGCGGGTGCGCAAGCGGTAGCTGCGGCGCTCAGCGGCGGCGGCGGGGCGCCCGGCGCAGATCGCGCTCCATGCAGTAGGCGGTGAACTGGGCGTGACGGGTCAGGTACACGGCCAGCTCGAGCATTCCGAACGCGACCCATTCATGGAAGAAGCGCTCGTCAACTGCGTTTGGGGCGACGCCTGGAGCAGGGGTATCCATGTGAGACCTCACCGGGGGGAGAGGGGTAAAGGCTCTCTCATCTAGCCGCACGCGGGCGAGATTGTGACTCCCCCATACGAGTCATTTGAAAAAACCGCAATGCAGTATACCCAAGTGGGGCTTTCTGCAGGATATGCCGGGGGCTCTCAGCCCGGCGGGCGCTCGGCGTGGCGGGGGAGGCCGTCGTCGGGGACGGCCTCCCACGGCGCCGCGTAGGCCACGAACTGCCGCCACGACGGCCGGATCCCGGGGTCGGTGTCGAACGCCCCGAGCCGCACGCTGATCACGTCGGGGTCGTCCGGGCTCTGGCTCCAGAGCGCCGAGCCGCACGCCTCGCAGAACATCTTGGCGAACCCGTCCGGCGGCCGGTAGGCGCGCACGAGCCCCTCGCCCTGCGTGATCGCAAGCGACCCGGGGGCGATCCGCGCCTGCGCCGAGGACGCTGTGCCGGTGCGCCGCTGGCAGCGCGTGCAGTGGCAGTAGCTCGCGACGACCAGGGGCGCGTCGATCCGGAAGCGCACGCCGCCGCAGAGGCAGCCGCCGGTGAGGGTCTCGCCGGCCATCGCCTAGAACGCGTCGGGCGTGTCGACCGCGTGCCAGAAGCTGATCTGCGGCTGGCTGGTGACGCCCGCCGCGGCCATCATCTGCGGGATCTCGGGGCTCGAGTTGAAGAACGTGTTGAAGCCGTCCGCGCTCTCCCACTCGTCGAACACGGCGATCGTGCCGCCGTCGGCGCTCGCCAGGAAGCGATGGTGGATGGCGCCGTTGGCCCTGGCGCGGGCGTTGATGGTCTCGAAGGCGTCGCCGTTGGCCTCCATGACCGCCTTGATCTTCGAGGCATCGCCGCTGACCTGCAACATCATGAACACGCTCATCTCGTCTCCTTCGGGGTGGGGTGGCAACGCTACACCGCGACGGCATTCGCCGCTCTCACCCCCGGCGGTTCGGTCCGGCGCGGGTGGAGCCGGCGGACGGCAGAATCTCACCTTCTAGTTGAAGGTTAGACTTAGGCTGCGACCGGCTCGGGCGGGGCGTCCGCGAGGCTCTCGGCGAGCCGCTCGACGATCTCGAGGATCTCGGGGTGACGCTCGGGAGCCCAGTCGGCGAGCAGGGCCTGGATGCGGGCGCAGCGGGCGTCGTGCAGCCGCGCGAGCGTCGCCTTCCCGGCCGCGGTGACGCGTCCGCCGGCGTCCACCAGCCCGTCGCCGACGAGCACGCGCTGCGACGACTCGAGGGCGTGGTCGGCGGCCGTGGCCTGGCGGCCCTCTGCGAGGCGCAGCAAGAGCCACATGTCCTGCGGCCCGAGGTCGACGCCGGCCGCGTCGGCGAGCTGCTCGTAGATCAGGTGGCGGCGGTCGCGCGTGGCAAGCGTCGCCGCCTGGGCGGCGAGCTCGCGCATCGAGCTCGCGGGGCGGGGCGAGGCGATCGACTCGCGGACACCCTGCCCCGCAACGGTCTTTCGCAGCGCAACCTCCTTGATGAACCACGTCAGGACGAACGCGACGAAGGCCACCGCCGCTCCGGTGAGGAACACCGGATGCAGCGCCTCGACGTAGGCCTGCCTGAAGGCGTCGCGGATCGGCGGCGGAAGGGCGTCGATCGCCGCGGGAGTCGCTCCCGACGTGAGCTGTCCGACCTGCCCCGCCGCGCGCGGGAAGGCGGCGTGCAGGTTCGCGGTCAGCCCGCTCGTCAGGATCGCGCCGAAGATCGGCGTGCCGATCGACCCGCCCATCGAGCGGAACAGGCTCGCGCCGGAGGTGGCCACGCCGAGCTCGGAGTAGTCGACGGCGTTCTGCACCACGAGCACGAGCACCTGCATCACGCCGCCCAGCCCGAGCCCCAGCACGAGCATGTAGAGGCCCGCCTCGGCGGTGCTCGTGCCCACCTCGAGCCGTGACAGGAGCAGCATTCCGGCCACCATCAGCGCGGTGCCCATGATCGGGAAGATCTTGTAGCGGCCGGTCCTCGTGATCACCGCGCCGCTTCCGACCGACGAGATCAGGACGCCGGCCATCAGCGGGAGCATCTGGAGGCCCGAGATCGTCGGCGTCGAGCCCTTGACGAGCTGCAGGAACAGGGGCAGGTACGTGACCGACCCGAAGAGCGCGACGCCGACGACGAACCCGACCGCGCTTGCGACCGCGAACACCCGGTTGCGGAAGAGGTGCAGCGGCAGCACCGGCTCCGCGGCGCGGCTCTCGGCCGCCACGAAGCCCACGAGGAGCACGACGCTTGCGATCGCGAGCCCTGCGATCTGCGCCGAGCGCCATGCATAGGTCTGCCCGCCGAGCGTGGTCACGAGCACGATCGCCGACAGCCCGGCGGCCAGGAGCGCGATCCCCGCGTAGTCGATGACGTGGCGCGTGCGCGACGCGGGGGAGCTGAACACGGCCGCGATCACCGCGAATGCGATCACGCCGATCGGCACGTTGATGTAGAAGATCCAGCGCCACGACAGGTTGTCGACGAAGAACCCGCCGAGCAGTGGGCCGATCACGGTCGAGATGCCGAACACGCCGCCCATGAGGCCGGAGTAGCGGCCGCGGTCGCGGGCCGGCACCACGTCGCCGATGGCGGCCTGGGTGGTCACCATCAGCCCGCCGCCGCCGAGCCCCTGGATCGCGCGGAAGAGGATCAGCTCGGTCATGTTCTGCGAGAGGCCGCACAGCACCGAGCCGATGAGGAACACCGCGAGGGCCGTCTGCAGCACGACCTTGCGGCCGTACAGGTCGCCCAGCTTGCCCGAGAGCGGCGTTGTGATGGTCGAGGCGAGCATGTACGCGGTCACGACCCACGCGAGCTTCGAGGCGCCGCCGAGGTCGCCGGCGATGGTGGGAAGCGCGGTCGAGACGATCGTCTGGTCGAGCGAGGCGATCAGGAGCACCAGCATGAGCGCCCCGAAGATCGGCCCGATTCTCGTCGCCGGCCCCTCGCCGGCCTCGGCGACAGCCGCGGTGTCCGTCATCTACGCCCGCGCGGGCGTGTGCCCTCGCGCGACGCTGACGAGATCAGGCACGACCCGGCGGAGCGCGGGCAGGGCGAGCGCGGCCGGAGAGGCGCCGCGCGCATGGGTCGGGATGCGGATTCGCAGCGCCGCCGGATGCGACTCGAACACGAGCGGCGGCTCGAGCGACGTCGCCTCGCCGTCGATCCCGATCTCGACCGGCCCGCTCGAGTCGATCTGGAAGCGGGGCGTGTCCCACTCCGACCAGCCCGAGAAGCGCCGCACCATGCCGGCCGCCTCGAGCTCGGCGAACTGCGCGGCCTCGACGGCGTTCGTGACCCGGGCCGTCGCGATCCCGAGCGTGCCCGCGTCCAGGCGCGGCCGGCTGCCGCGCCCGTCGACATGATCCAGCTCGTACGGGTCGTTCGAGACGAGGATCATGTGCGCGGTCGGCACCTCCGCGCCGTCGGGGCCGGCGAAGCGCAGGTCGAACGGCTCGGCGTCGGTCCCGAGCATGTCCGGCAGCATCGCCGCCGCCGTCCTGAGCTTCGCGTCGCGGTACTCGGGCGACTGGACGATCTTCGCGTAGATGCCCATCGAGGCGTTGTTGACGAAGACGCTCCCGTTCACCGTCGCCAGGTCGATCCGCCGCTCGATCGCCTCGCCGAACGCGTCCAGCGCACCGACGACGTCGGCGCGGTCGAGGCCGAGATCAAGGGCGAAATGGTTGCGCGTCCCGGCCGGCACGCAGACGTGCGCGACGCCTTCCCGCGACGCCACCGACGCCACGAGCGCCTGCGATCCGTCGCCTCCCGCCATGCCGACCACGTCCGCGCCGCCGGCGACCGCAGCCTCGGCGAGCTGCAGCAGGTCGTCCCCGCGCTTGAGGACGACCGGCTCGATCCCGCGTCTGCGGCACTCCGCGACCAGGTCGAACTTCTCCACCTTGCCGCCCCCCGACCACGGGTTCATGATCAGCACGGGATGCCGTGCCTGCCCGACGCGCGTGCTCGCATCCGGGTCGGCCTGGAGGCCTGCGAGCGCGCCCTTGGCGGCCACGGCCGTGACGACCAGGAGCACGAGCGCAGAGCTCGAGCGCCAGGCCGTTGCCCGGGCCGGTGATGATGACGAGCACGATCGCGACGAACGGCCGCGGCCGCGAGCAGCCCGCCGGCGGCCCGGGCCGCTCCCCGGCTTGCGACCAGGTACCACAGGCCGGCCGCGGCCGCGGCGACCGCAACGGCGACGATGGCCAGCCGCCCCGAGCGCGCCCTGGGTCAGGGCGACGAGGCCGCTTGCGAGCGCAGCGGCGAGCGCGACCAGGGCCAGCGCCGCGATCAGCCGCCGGCGGATCTCAAGATGGCCTGGCATCGGCGCCGCTACTCCGCCGGAGCGTCGTCGACCTCCGCGACGATGGCGGCTGCGGCGTCGGCGGAGACGGCATGCCGCGCGATCTTGCGGTAGCCCTCGAGGCCGCGTTCGAGCTGCTCGACCATGCGGTCTTCGGCGATGGCGATGATGGCCGACGACCCGGGCGGGAGGTTCTCGCCGATCTCGCGCAGATCCTCGTCCTTGAAGCCCTTGTCGCGGATCTTGCCCCAGAGGCCGCCCGCGCCGCCGCCGACGGCGGCCGAGACGATGATGCTCGGCGGGAAGATCAGGCCCACGATGCCGCCGGCGATCGCGCCGCGCTTCGCCCACTTCTTGCCGCTCGGGTCGGCGGTCTCCTCGAACCTGACCTTGTCATCGGCCGAGTGCACGATCACGGCAGCGTCGATCAGGTCGATGGCGCCGGAGCGATGCGCCGACTGGAAGTCCTTGAGTGCCGCGTGCGCCCCGTCCTCGGTTCCGAACGACGCGACGAAGAGCTCGATGGTGCTGGTGCTCATGGTCCCTGCTTTCGTTGAGTGTGGAAGCCTGTGCCGCTCATCACGACCGCCAGCGGTGTACCCGGCGGGCGGGCAGGTGGCCGACCTCGTCCTTGGACAGGCTGAGGGTCACCGCGTCCGTCTCGACCTTGGCGACCGCCCCGATCGGGATCGTCACGTCACGCTTGCCCCAGAGGTGCCCGCGCTCGAGGACGAAGTCCGTGATCTCCTCGCCGTCGACGACGAAGGCCTCCACGCGGCCGAGGTCGTCCCCGTCAGCCGAGATCACCGAGCTCGCCCGCCGGATCTCGACCTCTCCCTTCGGGACGCGGTCGTAGGTCACCTCGATCGGCGAGTCGAACCCGCCCAGGTCGACGCCCATGCCCGTCGCCGGGTAGTACGGCATCGCCAGCACGTCCTGGACGCCGACGTCCCAGTCGGAATCGCCGGTCGGCATGGCGTCCATGCGCAGGTACGCCGACTGGTGGACGGTCGCGAGGCGGCCAGCCTCCTCCAGGCTGCAGCTCAGCGCGATGCCGTTGCCGCCCTCGTCGCCCGCGGCGAGCTCGATCGGCGCGAGCCGGGTCAGGCCCGGACTGCCGTCGGGCCCGACCACGAGGTGGGTGACGCGCTTCTTGATCGGATCGATGACCACGTCGGCCAGGCTGCCGAACGGGCCGTCCGTACAGCGAACCGGCGCACCGAGATTGAGGCGCACGCCTTTCTGCATCGCCCTAGCGTCGCCCGCCGGCTGCCCTCGCAACATCATCCTGACCGGACGAAAGGGCCGATCCGCGGTCTCGGGACCCACGCGGTGGCCGGTCACCCGATCCGGGTGATGCAGCCGCCGGCTGTGCTCACGAAGATGGCTGGCCCCGGTCGCGCCGTGCGTGTCGGGCGACGGAAGGAAGCCCTTGACGAACTCGGAGACGAGCGCCACCGACGAGGCAGCGGGTACTCCCCGGCTGGCCGTCCTGCTGGCGATGGCGATGTTCGTGCTGGTCGTCGACACGTCGCTGATGAACGTGTCGATCTCGTCGGTGGTCGCACGATCTGCACACGACCGTCAGCGGCGTCCAGTCGGCGATCGCGCTGGAGGCGCTGGTCTCGGCGGCGTTCATCCTGATCGGCAGCAAGGTCGGCGACCTGGTCGGGCGCAAGCGGGCCTACGTGGTGGGCCTGCTGGCCTACGCGATGGGCGCCCTGGCGATGGCGCTGGCGCAGAGCCTGACGGCGGTCATCGTCTTCTGGGCGGTCGTGGGCGGGCTGGGCGCGTCGCTGCTGCTGCCGGCGATGCAGTCGCTGATCCACGGCAACTTCGAGGGCGCGGCGCAGAAGAAGGCGTACGCCCTGGTCGGCGCGGCGGCCGCGATCGCCGCGGCCGTGGGGCCGCTGCTGGGAGGGTTCATCACCACCTACCTGTCGTGGCGGATCGCGTTCCTGCTGGAGGACGTGATCATCCTGATCGTGCTGCTCAACATCAAGCTCGTCCGCGACGTGCCGTACACCGGGCCGCGGAGCGTCGACCTCGTCGGCGCGGTGCTCTCGGTGGTGGGCATGGGCGGCATCGTGCTGGGCATCCTGGTGTGGCAGGAGGGCGGCGAGGCCGTCGGCGCGCTGCTCGTGCTCGGCGCGGTTGCGATGGGCGGGCTGGGCTACTGGCTCGTGCGGCGCAAGCGCGAGGGAAAGGCGACGCTGATCGATCCCGGCCTGTTCACCTCGAAGGTGTTCCGGTTCGGGATCTCCGGGCAGATGCTCCAGCAGATCGCCCTGGGCGGCACCATGATCGTGCTTCCGATCTACCTGCAGATGGTGTTCGAGTACAACGCGATGCAGGCGGGCCTGTCGCTCGCGCCGCTCTCGCTGACCATGTTCGCAGTGGCGCTGCTGGCCGAGAAGAAGGCCGGCGAGCGCCGCGCCGAGCAGCATCATCCGGGTCGGGTTCGCGCTGCTGACCACGGGACTCGCGATCCTGATCCCGATCGTGCCGCGGGCGGACTCCGGCTGGTACCTGGTGATCCCGCTGATGATCGCGGGAGCCGGGCTGGGGCTGCTGGTCTCCCAGCTCAACAACTACACGCTGGCGCCGATCTCGGAGGAGCGGGTCAGCGAGGCCGCCGGCGTGAACTCGGCGGCCGGGTCGTTCGGGCTCTCGTTCGGGCTCGCATTCGCCGGCGCGATCATGCTGGCCACGCTCTCCTTCAGCTTCACCAACCTGGCGGAGTCGAGCACCGTGCTGACCCCGGCGGAGCAGCAGCAGGTCGCGAGCCGCTCTGGAGCACGACGCCGAGGTGATGAGCAACACCCAGCTCCAGCAGCAGCTCGCCGGGCGAGCCCCAGCAGACGCAGGACGAGATCATCAGCATCAACACCGACGCCCGCCACAGAGCCCTTCAGGTGGCGCTGCTGATCCCGATCCTGGCCGGTCTCGCCGGGTTGTTCAACTCGTTCCGGATGATGCGCCTCCCAGACCCTGCGCCCTCGAGCGCCCTGGAGGGGATGTCGCTCGGTTGACCCGTGGCTGAGAACGGAGAGGGAGGGATTCGAACCCTCGCTGGAGGTTTACCCCCCAGACCCACTTAGCAGGCGGGCGCCTTCAGCCACTCGGCCACCTCTCCCGGATGCGAGGTCAGGTGCACGGACGCGCACCCACCTCGCTCAGTACGATACCGCCTCATGTGGCGGCGCGTGCTCGTCGTGTGGTCGGCCAGTCGCGTCGCGGTCTTGAGCCTGGGGTATCTGCTCACGGCGCGAGCTCGGGTGGCACCGAGCGCTGCAGCCGTGGCAGACGACGTGGGTGCGGGCGGTCACCGGCTGGGACTCGGTCTTCTACATCCGCATCTCGCACGTCGGCTACCGGCACGGCAAGCTCGAGGCGTTCTTCCCGCTCTACCCGCTGGCGATCCGGGCCGTGCGCGACGTCCGCGATCGTCGGCGACGCGGTCGCCGCGCTCGTCGTCGCGAACCTGGCGGTGCTGGCCGCCCTGGCTCGGCCTGTACGTGCTCGCGCGCGACCGCCTGTCCGAGGAGCACGCCCGCCGCAGCATCCTCTACCTGGTGCTCTCGCCGTACGCGTTCGCCCTGGCGATGGCCTACAGCGAGGGCCTGTTCCTGGCCGCGACCGTGTGGATGTTCGTGCTCTCCGACCGGGAGCGCGACCTGGCGGCCGTCCCGCTCGGCCTTCGCCGCCGGGCTCACGCGCGTGACCGGCCTCGCCCTGGTGCGCGCCGCTCGTGCTGCGCGCGTGGCGGCGGCGGACGCTGTCGGCGTGGCTGCTCGCCGCCGCGCCGGTGGCCGCGTTCGGCGCGCAGGCCGCCTGGCTGCAGCACGCCGTCGGCGATCCGCTCGGCATGGTGCACGTCCAGGCCCAGTGGGGCGGTCATCCGGCCTTCCCGCTGATCAGCCTGGGCGATCAGTTCTGGCGCTTCGCCACCACCCGCGACGTGTTCTTCCTCGCCCGCGGGCTGACGGTGATCGCCTACCTGGCGCTGCTCGTCCCGCTGATCCGTCGCAGCGCTTCCGCGCCACCGCGCCGAGGACATGCTGCTCGTCGTGCGGCATCTTCGCGATGCCGCTGCTCTCGTCGGTGCTGCAGTCGGTCGGCCGCTTCGGCCTGGTCGCGTTCCCGCTCGTGTTCGTGATGGCCGACATCGGCCTGCGGCGCGAGTCGTGGCACCGCGCCTACGTCGTCTTCGCGCCGACCGCCCAGATCATCTTCTTCACGTCGGTCGCGCTCGGCTACCGGCCGCCGTGACCGGCCGCTCAGCGCCGTGCCGTGAACGTCACCTGCCGATCAGGATCCCCGTCGGGTGCGACGACGGGTACGCGAACAGGAAGAACGTGTAGCTGCGCTCGTGCCCGAGCCGGTGGGTGCGGCCGTTGTCGCGCCACGACGACGCCAGGATGTCCAGGAGTCTGCTTGGTGTACCTGATCATGATCGTCTCGCCGCTGTGCTGGAGCACGAAGGCGTAGCCCGTCTGGGTGGAGTGCGCGAGCCAGGTGAACGTGCGGCGTCAGGTCGCGAAATGCGGGCGCCGTTCTGCGGCGTGCAGATCTCGCCGGTGCGCTCCTTGAAGCGCACGCCCGCCGAGTAGTTGACGCTGCGCCGGTGGCGTCAGCGAGTGGTAGCTTCGCGAACACGCGGTAGTAGTAGGTCGTGAAGTGCTTGAGACCCGTGTCGGCGGCGGCGCCGCTCGATCGCCGAACGACGGTGCCGTCGGCGGCGTTCGCCGGGAAGTGGGCGTGGTTACGCACGACCCGCACGCCGGCGAAGCGGGTCGCGGTCGGCGACACCCACGTGATCCGCGCGCTGCGCAGCCGACCGAGCCGCGCACGCGCCTTCGGGTCGTTCGGGAAGGTGCCCGTCCCGGTCAGCGTCACCTCGTGGCTGTGCGGCGCGATCGGCCCGGTGTCGTTCACCTGCAGGAACGCGGTGCGCGGTTCCCGCCGCCGTCGGCGCGAACTCGACGTGGATCGTGCAGGTCGCGTTCGGGCGCGAGCGTCGCGCCGGTGCAGGTGTCGGCGCTGCGGATGAAGTTCTTCGGGTTGGCGCCGATGAGGCTGACGTCGAGATCGGCAGGTTGCTGTTGGTCGTGTTGGTGATCGTGACGTGTGCACGGGCGACGGCGGTGCCGGCCGGGATCCGGCGTTCACGAACGTGACGCTGCTCGGGAGTGAAGCCCACCGACGACGGCGTGCCGTTGCCCGTGACGGTGACCGTCTGCGTCGGGTTGTTCGGGTCGTTGTCGTGCACCGTCACCGTCGCCGAGCGGCTGCCGGTCGTCGGTCGGGACGAACGTCGCCGTGATCGTGCACTGGTCGCATTCGGCTGCAGCGACGGCGCCGGGGCAGCCGGTGTCGGATACGGCGAAGTCGCCGGTATTGGATCCGCCGCTGAAGCTCGATGGTGCCGTAGGTGAGCGGGGCGGTGCCGGTGTTCTGGAGGGTGATGTTGCGCGTGCCGAGGTCGTCGCCACCGGCTGGCTGCCGAACGCGATGCTGCTCGGGGTGACGCTGGCGTTCGGCTCGATGCCGTTGCCCGAGAGCGTGACCGACTGGCCGCCGGCGTTCAGCGTGGCGTGCGTCGATCCGCCGGTGCCGCTGGGCGTGAAGTTGACGTTGAACGTGCACGTCCCGCCGCCGCCGATGTTCGCCCGCTGGTGTTCGACGCTGATTCCGAAGTCGGCCGCGTTGGCGCCCGTGATGCCCGGGCCGGTCGGATTCGCGGTGTAGTCGGTGTTGTTCGTGACGGTCATCGCTCTGGTCGGCCGATGTCGTCGACCGACGCGCTGGTCGCCGAAGTCGATCGGGCCAGATCAGCGAGAACTGCGTCGCCGACGCCGGTGCCGCCGAGATCGAGATGCTCTGCGTGGGCCTTCGGCCGTGTCGTCGTCGGTGATGTCGAGCGTGCCGTCGTTCTCGCCGCCGTTCGAAGACGGCGTGAACGTGATGTCGACCGTGCACGTGTCGCCGGAGTTGAGCGTGCTCGGGCAGGTCGTTGCAGTTGTCGTTGCTCGGCGTGAAGTCGCCCTGTCGGAGCCGCTGAGCTGCACGTCGGTGATGTTCGACGACGCTGGAGCCGGCTGTTATTCGTCAGCGTCTCCGTGATCGTCTGCTGCATGCCCTGCGCAACGTGTAGGAAGCTGACGGAGTCCGGGCTCGCCGACAGCGGCCCGTTCGCTGATCGCGAGCGCGCCCGACCCCGACGTCCCGAGGGCGATCGCAAGGGTGGCGAGAGCGATCAGTGCGATGCCTGTACGACGCATGGGGATCAGTCCTTTAGATCACAGGTTGAGCAGCACGAGCGCGATCGCGCCGCAGCTGCCCAGCACGAGCAGGGCCGGGATCACGAGCGTCACCGCGGGGACGCCGGTCATGGCCATCCGCGGCCCGACCTCGCGGGCCGGGACATAGGCAGACGTGTGCGTCCGCCGGCGGGTGGCGACGGTCGCCCCGGCCATCACGAGCAGCATGAGCAGCCCAAAGCCGGCGACCATGCGCAGAAGGGTCGAGCTCAGCCAGCCGCCCGACGTGGTCGGATGCCGACTGCACCGGCGTCACCTGCGGGTGGGCGGGGGCGACCGGCTTGGGCGCCGTCGCATCGGCGCCGCTGTTCATGACCGAGGAGTTGCCGGCCGCGTCGAGCGCGAACACGCGATAGCAGTAGAGGACGCCCGGCTTCGCCGTGGTGTCGGTCTGCGAGGTGCGCACCCCCTGGCCGCCGATCGCGGTGCCGTCGGCGCGGGCCGGTGGGGCAGTTGCTGGTGCCCGTACCGCGGCGCACGGCATCGAACGCGACGCCGGCATGCAGCGGGTTTCGCCACGAGAGCGCGACGTGGCCGTCCTGGCCCACCGCGGTGAAGTTGGTGACGGGGCCTGGCGGCGGTGCGGTCGCCGGGGTTCATGACGCTGTGCGCGACGGCCGCGCGCGAGTAGTTGCCGCTGTGGTCGAAGGCGAAGATCGCGTAGCAGTAGCGCTGGCCGTCGACCGCGCCGGTGTCGATCTGGCGCGTGCGCACCGCGGTGCCGCCGACCGCGACGCCGTCGTGCTGCGACGTGGGGCAGGCGCCGGCCCAGCCGCGGCGGACGACCACGCCCGCCAGGTCGGACGCGCCGGGGTTCGTCCACAGGAGCGTGATCCGCCCGGGCACCTTCGTGATCGTGTGCAGATGCCCGACCTTTCCGGGCGCGTGCCTGTCGGGCGGCGCGGAGTTGGCCGGATGCGAGGGCGTGACGTTGGCCGGGGGAGGAGTGCCTCCGCCGCCGCCTCCAGACGGCGCAGGCGGAGGCGGCGGCGGGCTCGAGGCCAGTGCCGCCGTCACGCTCACGCTCATGAGCACGGTCGCTGCGCACGCAGCCGCCAGCGCTCTGAGCCCACTACCTGTCCTCGATCTCCCCACGTCCACCGCTACCTTCGAGCCGGAGATGTCAATCACTTCCAGCCTACCGCAGCTTGAAAACACGTCAAGCTGCGCCTCCTCACCCTGACACCGGCTGGAAGCACACTCCAACCGGTCGCGATCATATCGCGGTTCCACGCGGGGCGCGAGTGATGTGCGCGACCGCGTGCGATGCCAAATTTGGCCCTCGCGCAGCCGATCGCCGTGTGTGCCTGCAAATGCAGGGAATTGGCAGTGAATCGCGCACATTGCGCGCCGTATCCGGTAATCCTGGATGGGATTCACCGATGCGCGCACGCGGGAATTTCCTCGCATTTTGCGGCGAGTGCTAGCCTCCTCCGAATGGTGGGCGACGTGGCGGTCACCCCGCTTCGGTACACGGGCGAGTTTCTGACCGCGCTGGCGGCGGCCGACGATCAGCGCGCCATCGCCGACGTCCTCGCGGTGGAGCTGCACGAACGGCTGCGGCTCGAAGGTGTGCTCGTGCATGAGCACCTGGCCGGGCGCAGCCACACGTGGGCCCAGTGCGGCGTCGTCAAGCCGCCCGTCGCGCCCCGGATCGCGGCGGTGCGCAGCGGCACGGCGCTGCGCGGGCGGCTTCGGCTACGCGTCGGAGCAGCCGCCGCGCTGGGTGGTCGTGTGCTCGCGGCGCGAGCCGGCCACCGACGAGGAGGCCGCGTTCCTGGCGAGCGCCTGCGACACGGCGCTGGTCGCGGCGGCCCAGGCCGGCCGGGTGAGCGAGGAGCGCACCGCGGCGCGCACGGGCCGCGCGCTGGTCGAGCTGGGGCAGGCGCTCTCGCTCGAGCACGGCGAGGAGCGCGTGCTGCACCTGCTCACGCTGGCGGTCGCGCGGCTCGTCCCCCAGGACGGCGTGTCGGCGTGGCGCACAGACGCGGGCGGCTTCACGCTCGCCTCGGCGCATGGATTCCCCGCTCGCCGGCGGCCGCCGCTGGGCGCCAGCGTGCCGTTCGGCGCCCTGCCGCCGGACCTGATCGCGTCGCGGCGGCTGCGCGTGCTCCGGCGCGACGACGCCCCGGGCTCGTGCGCGGGCCCATGGCGAGCGTCGTGCCGATCGGCGAGCGGGAGGGCAACCACGCCCTGCTCGTGGTCGAGCGCGCCGCCGCCCCCGACGCCGCCGAGGAGGCGCTGCTGCTGGGGGTCGCCGACCAGGCCCTGCTCGCGCTCTCGAACGAGCGCCTGCTCTCGGCCCAGCGCGACGCGCTCTCGGGCATCGTGGCGTGCCTCGGCCGGGCGCTCGCGCTGCGCCACCGGGCGACGGCCGAGCACTCCGACCGGCTGACGTCTGACTGCGCGGCGGTCGGGCGGGCGCTCGGGGTGTCGGGCGAGGAGCTGCGCGACCTCGCGTTCGCCGCCGCCCTGCACGATCTGGGCAAGATCGGTGTGCCCGAGCGGGTGCTGGGCAACAGCGGCCCGCTCGACACCGAGGGCTGGAGGCTGATCCACGCCCATCCCGAGCTCGGCGCGCAGATCATCGACCCCGTCGGCGCGCTCTCGGGCGCGGCCGCGCTGATCCGGGCGTGTCACGAGCACTGGGACGGCACCGGCTATCCGCTCGGCCTCTCCGGGGAGGAGATCCCGCTCGGCGCGCGCATCATCCTGGCCTGCGACGCCTACCACGCGATGTGCGAGGACCGCAGCTATCAGGCGGCGATGCCGCCGGCCGCCGCGCGCGAGCGCCTGCGCGATCTGGCCGGAGTCGACTTCGACCCGCGCGTGGTCGGGGCGCTGCTCACGCACCTCGAGCAGGTCGACCCGGCGGTTGTGCACGCGTGACGTCACATAGGGTTACGTGTTATTGCAAGGCCGATCCGTGCGTAACGCAGACTCAACTGTCGTGTGAGAGCATGGCCGCGTGTTTGCTCGATCGAAATACCGGCTGACCGCGACCGCCTACCTGCCCGGCGCCGCGGCGGTGGGCGTCGAGGAGCGGATCCGCGCGGTGGTCGAGGATCGAGTCCCAGATTCGGATCCCGCCGTCCGCGTGGCGCTCACCGATCAGGTCACCGTCGAGTTCACACTTGTCGCGGCAAGCGCCACCGAGGCCCGCGCCGACGGCCGCGACGTGGCGCTCGAGGTGCTCCAGGGCGCCTCGCCGATCGCGCTCGATGCGGTCGAGCTGCTGACGCCGCCGCGGATCCCGGCGTAGCGTCACCGCAACAGGTTGACGGGTTCCGGCGGTGACGTCACACCGCCGCCGCGGTCAGGGCGTCTCGCCGCCCTCGCCCTGCCGGCGCAGGAAGCGCTCGATCTCGCGGGCGAGCTCGTCGCCCGACGGCAACTGCTCGGCGTCGATGTCGCCGGCGGCGGACTCGAGCCGCGTGACCGTCTCGCGCAGCATGGCGTCGCCGGCGACCGCGGCGTCGTAGCGGGCGCGCTGCTGGCGCTCGTCCTCGACCAGCCCCTCGACCTCGAGCGTGACGTCCAGGTGCCGGGCCAGGCGGTCGATCAGCGCGATGCTCGCCGCCGCGTAGCCGATGCTGGCGTAGGGCGGCACCTGCGCATAGAAGCCGACCGCGGGCGTGCCCGCGGCCGTGACCGCCATCTCGAGCACCGAGAGCGCCGCCGACGGCACCCGCAAGAGCCCCTCCGGGCCGGCCCGCTCGCCGGGGCCGAGCAGGCCCTCGCGGGAAGCGGTCACCATCACGGGCACCGACCGCGTGTGCGCGACGGCCCCCGGCACCGCGCCGAGGCTGATCCACTGCGCCACGCCCAGGCGCTGCACGAGCTCGACCGCATCAGTCGCGAGCTCCTGCCAGCGCAGATCGGGCTCGGCCCCGGAGAAGATCAAAAGGTCGCGGCGGCCGGCGCGGGTGTGGTGGATCGAGAGCTCGGGCCAGGTCAGCTCGGACAGGCGCCCGTCCTGCACGTCGAGCACGGGACGGCGCGAGCGGTAGTCGAACAGGGCGTCCGGGTCGAACGTCGCGATCCTGCGGCCCTCGCCCGCCACCTGCCCGACGGCGCGCGAGGCCGCCTCGGCGGCGTCGACCCACCCGTCGAACGAGGCCACCAGCACGGCATCGCGGAGATCGGGTAGGTCGTCGGCGAGTCGGTAGAGCGGCACAGCCGCAAGGATACGCGTCCCGCGCCCGCCGGCGGGCCGCGGCCGCCGTCAGCCGGGGAAGACCCGCTCGCCCGCCCTGATCGGCACGGCGAGGCGGCTCTCGAGCGGCGCCAGCGGGCATGTCCACGCCGGGTTGTACGCGCAGGAAGGGTTGTACGCGAAGTTGAAGTCGAGCACGAGCCGGCCGTCGACGCTGCCCAGGTCGGCGCCCTTCACCGTGTCGAGCAGATAGCGGCCGGCGCCGTAGGTGCTGCCGCCGCTGGTCGCGTCGGCGAACGGCAGGAAGACGCCGCCGCCGTAGCCGTCGAGCCAGTACAGCGGCAGCTCGAGCTCGTCGTCGGCGAGGTCGAACCGCGCGGTCGCGAATCGGCGGAACCGGTAGGGCGGGCCGGTGCTGGTCTCGATGTCGAACACCCGCGGCGCGGTGGGTGCGATCGCGGCCGTCACGCGGGCGGCGGGATCGTACGGGTGGTAGGCCAGGCCGCCGAAGCCGGCCCGCTGCTCGGGCAGGAGCGGCGACTGGGGGTGATCCGAGAAGAGCCGGTCGCGCGTTCTGCGCCACGTCTTCCAGGCGGCGCGGGGGTCGTCGTGCGCCCGCACGCTCGCGTAGAGCGCGAAGATCTCGCGCTTCCAGTCGAGCAGCGCAAGCTCGTCGATTGTCGCAACACCCGCCGTCATCCCAACCGCGCTACGGAGAATAGGCCGCAGCGGATTGCGGCGAGCCGGGACGACGCTGAGGCCAGCACCACCGACACGGGCACCGGTGAGACCACCCCGGGCGGGTTGCTGCTCACGAAGACGAAGACCTTCACGATCCCGTTCCGGCCCTCCGCCAGCACCCACTGCACCGGCGCCGAGGCCGGCGAGTGGTTCAAGAACGGGCAGGGCTGCTTCAACGGCCTCGCGCACACGATCACCTTCACGCTCTCCGGCCTGAAGACGAAGCTGCCGAGGGACGTCGTCTGGGGCGTTTCGTACAACTCCGACAACTTCGGGCCCAACCCGATCGGTGGCACGAACTCGCCGGAGGACTCGCTGAACGTCGGGCTCGCGCCGAAGGTTCGCGTTGGTCGCCACCGCTTCCCCGGAGGGATCTTCTGGGATACGCAGTTCGCAGGCAACAGCTGTGGAGCACCATTCGTGCCAGGCGACTTCAATCTCGACAACGCGGGCGCCTGCTGGGGGGTACGTTCCCGCCGCCCAGTTCAACGCCAGCTAGCACTCGCTGACCCTCCCCCCGTCCCTCGCACGAGGGGCGGGGGCTCAGTGCCGCGCCGAGATGATGTCCGCGATGCGCTCGGCATCGTCGGGAGCGCCCCAGATGATCCCCGACTTGCGCGTCGAGAGCCACGGCGCGCCGATCACGAAGAGGCCGTCGACCGGCGTCGTGCCATCCGTGTGCTGCACGGCGCCATCGCAGACGACGCCCGGGATCCCGAGGGCGTCGAGGCGCGGGCGCATGCCGGTGCACCAGATCACGGTGCCGATGCCGGCACGGTCGAGCCGCAGCGACCGCGGGGCGTCGTCTCCCAGCCCGGCGATCGGCTCGGCGGCGGGATCCGCGACCGCCGGCTCGGCCGCGATGCCCGCCCGGGCGATGTAGTCGTCGATTGAGCGCAGGAGCGTCGCCGCGACCTGGTCGCCGAACCGGACGTTCGCGGCCGCCTCGTCGCCGAACTCGAGCCGCTCGCCGGCGCACGTCTGCAGCCGGCCGAGCAGGAGCACCCCTTGCCGCGCCAGCGACGGGAGCGAGAGCGAGTGCCCGTCCTCCGTGCCCGACAGGAGGGGTTGACGCAGGTCGAACAGCGCCGGGTCGACGTCGGCGCGGCGCTGCTCGAAGAAGCCGCTCTCGGTCCACCAGGCGAGGATGTCGCGGCCGCGGTAGCGGCGCGGGATGCGGCCCACCCGGCTCGTCGCCAGCATGACCCAGCGGCCGGCGGCGACGAGATCCTCGGCGATCTGGCACCCGGACTGGCCGCCGCCGACGACGAGCACGCCGCCGTCGGGGAGCTGCTCGGGCGACCGGTAGGTGCAGGTGTCGAGCTGCAGCAGCCGCGGCGCGAGCGCGGCGGCAGCGGGCGGCACCGCCACGATCTTCTGGAACCCGGTCGCGGCGATGACGTTGCGGGCGCGGACGGTGCCGGTGGGCGTGTCGACGCGCAGGCAGCCCGAGCCGTCGGAGACGACCGCGGCGGGGCCGGCGTGCTCCGTGACCGGCAGCCCATGCAGATCGCGGAAGGCCACGAGCGCGTCGGCGAACTCGGGGGCGGTGTCGTAGCCGTCCGGGTCGGCGCTTCCGGCGGACGCCCCCGGGAGGCGCGACATGCAGCGCGCGGTGTTCAGCCGGAAGGAGCTCCAGCGGTCGTCGCGCCAGGTCTGGCCGATACTGCCCTCCTCGAGGACGACGTGCTCGAGCCCGCGCTCGTGCAGCGCCCAGCTTGCGGCCAGGCCGGCGTGGCCGGCTCCGACGACGACGGTCTCGACGTCCACGCCCGGGCCTACGCCGAGAGCCGCTCGGCCAGATACCGAAGCGCGATCGGGTAGCGGTAGCCGATGTTCATGTGCGTCCCGGCGAACAGCTCGAAGTGGACGTCGGTCACGCCGATGGCCGCAAGCGCCGACCGAAAGGCCTCGGCGCCGAGGTCGAGGTAGAACTCGTCGCCGCGGCCGGCGTCGATGTAGATCGCCCGCAGAGAGCGCAGCGCGTCGGCGTGGCCCGGCACCATCCGCACCGGATCCCACGCCAGCCAGCGCTCCCACACCTCGGGGACGAGCGCGCCCGTGGCGGGATCGAACGGCAGCCGCACGGTGCCGTCGGCGTCGGCCGAGTAGCAGGCGGCCATGGCGTAGGTGTTGAGCAGCAGGTCGTCCCCGTCGCGGGTGAACGCGAGCCGCCCGCGGAAGTCGGCGAGGAAGCGGTCCATCGAGCCTTGATAGTCGTCGCGCAGGCGCCGCGCGCACGGCGCGAAGTCGCGGGCGTAGCAGGCCTCGAAGAGTGCGTCGCCGGCGTGGGTGGCCAGGCCGCCCCACAGATCCGGCCGCAGCATCGGCGTGATCATCGCGCCGTAGCCGCCGCTCGACTTGCCGGCGATGCCGCGGTGCGCGGCGGCGGCCAGCGTCCGGTAGTTGCGCATCGACCCACGCCACCACCTCGTCGCAGAGGTACGTGTGGTAGCGGCCGGTGGCCGGGGAGTCGACGAACTGGCTGCCGCCGAGCGACGTCCAGCAGTCGACGAAGACGACCAGGCACTGGGGGGTCGCGCCGTCGGAGAAGAGCGCGTCGACCTCCTCGGTGAAGAGCGGCCGCATGGGGTTTCGGTTGCGCCACATGTCGAGCTGGCCGGTGAACCCCTGGATGACGTAGACGGCCGGGTAGCGCCGGTTAGGGTCGGCGTCGTAGCCCGGCGGCGTGTACACCCAGAGCGGCCGCTGCGCCGGGTCGCCGAGCGTGTTTCCGCGCAGCACGTCGCTCGTGATCACGTGCTCGTCCAGGCGGCCCCGCAGCGGCCGCCCCCACGGCGCGTCAAGCATGGTCGGACACCCGGGAGCCCATCGCGGCCCCGAGTCTACCCCGCCCGGGCGCATGGCAGACTATGCCCGGATGGACGAGACGCTCGCGTCGAACGCCGATCGTGACCGCGTGGTGGCGCGGCTGGCCGACGCCCACGTCGAGGGCCGGCTGACGGTCGAGGAGCTCGACGCGCTCACGGGTGCCGCGCACTCGGCCCGGACGCTGCACGAGCTGGAGCTCGTGGTGGGGCACCTGCCGCGCCCAGCCGCGGTTGCCGAGGCCCCGCCCGCAGCGCTCGTGCCGGCTGCGGGGCCGTACACGGGCGGCCAGATCGCCGGCGCGGTCGCGCTCACCGTGTTCGTGCCGCTGGGCCGCCTGATCGGGCTCGTGCTGGCGCTCTCGCTCCTGCGCGACGAGCGGCTGCCGGAGCGGCGGCGGATGCTGCGGGTGTGGGCGTCGACGTGCGCCGTCGTGCTCACGATCGAGGTGCTCACCATCATCATCGTCCTCACCCAGCTCTGAGTGACCGTCACGCTCGACGGCCACGGGTTGACGGTTGACGAGGTCGTCCGCGTGGCGCGGCACGGCGAGGCGGTGGCGCTCGCGCCGCAGGCCGGCGAGCACATGCGCGCCTGCCGGGCGGTGGTCGAGCGCACCCTCGAGTCGGGCGCCGCGGTGTACGGCGTGACGACCGGCGTCGGTGTCCGTAGCCGGGTGCGGGTCGACCCGGCGCAGGTCGACGAGTTCAACCGGCGGCTGATCGCAGACCACCGTGTGGGCGCCGGCGCGCCTGTGGCCGCCGACGTCGTGCGCGCCACGATGCTGCGGCTCGCAAACAGCTTCGCGAGCGGCACACCCGGCGTCCGCCCCGAGCTGGCCGAGCTCGTCGTGCGCGCTCTCAACGAGCGCCGCCAGCCGCCCGTGCGCCTGCTCGGCTCACCGGGCCAGGGCGATCTCGCGCCGATGGCCGACCTGGCCGCCGGCCTGCTGGGCGGGTTCCCGCTCGCGGCCCGCGAGGGACTCGCGATGGTGAACGCAAGCGCCTTCTCGACCGCCCTCGCGGCGCTCGCGCTCCACGACGCCGGCCGCCTGGCCGATGCGGCGACCGTGTGCGGGGCGCTCGACCTCGAGGCCTTCGCCGCGAATCCGAGCCCGCTGCATCCGGCGGTCGGCCGGGTGCGCCCCTATCCCGGCCTCGTCCGCGCTCTGCTCGAGCTGCGCGCAGCGCTCGTGGGCAGCTACCTGTGGGAGGCCGAGCCGCGCCGCCTGCAGGATCCGCTCACCTTCCGCAACCTGGCGCCGATCCTCGGCGCCGCCCGGGACGCGCTTGGGTTCGCGGCGGGCCAGGTCGCCGTCGAGCTGAACGCCTCGCAGGAGAACCCGATCGTCCTGCTCGAGGAGGGGCGGATGATCTCGGTCGGGCAACTTCGAGATGCTGCCGCTCGCGCAGGCGATGGATGTCGTCCGGATCGGCCTGGCGCCGGTGCTGACGAGCGCCAACGAGCGGATGGTGAAGCTCCTGCAGGCGCCGCACACCGGGCTGACCGACGGCCTGCAGGCACCCGGGACGACGCACGAGAACGGCCTCTCCGAGCTGGCCTGGACCGGCCAGGCGCTCGCGCCCGAGGCCCGGCTGCTGGCCGCGCCGGTGTCGGCCGAGACGGCGAGCTCGTCGCAGGCCGAGGGCATCGAGGACCGCGTCTCGATGGCGCCGCTCTCGGCACGGCGGACGAGCGAGATGACGCAGCTCGGCGAGCACCTGCTCGCGGTCGGCCTGGTCGTGGCCTGCCAGGCGGTCGAGATGCGCGGTGCGCGCCCGCTCGGGCGGGCGACCGGGGCCGTCCTTGCCCGCGTCCGCGAGCGCGTCCCCCACCTCGGAGCGGGCGAGAGCGTGACGCCCGATCTGGAGCCCGTGCGCGCACTCGTGGCGTCGGGCGAGCTGCGGCCGGTCTAGCCGTCGACGAGCAGACCCTGCAGCGGGCCGAGCAGCCGGGCGGAGTGCAGCGACACGCCGTCGAGGCGGCTCAGCCGGTGGGTCATCGGCAATCCCTGCTTGCGGCGCTCGAGCTGCTCCTCGGCCCGCGGCCAGAAGCGGCGATCGATGAGGTCGATCGGGTCGCCGCGGACGTCGTCCTCCTCGCACTCCAGGTGCTCGGCCCACAGCCGCCGGCGCGTGGCGGCGGCGAGCTCGGCGTCGTCGGTGACGAGGGCCGCCTCGGTGTCGTTGAACATCGAGTGGTCGTTCAGGTTCGCCGAGCCGACGATGAGGATGCGATCGTCGATCATGGCGACCTTCGCGTGGACGTAGATCAGGTCGGCGATGGGGCCGGCGGGCGCATACAGCGCGCACGCCAGCACCCGCCCGGCGCCGCCGTCGGCCGCGACCAGCTCGGCCAGCGCGCCGCGCGTGTCGTCGGCGCCGCCGTAGGGCTTGCCGGGCAGGACGATCAGCACACGGAAGCGGTCGCTCGGCGGGTGACGCAGCTTCTCGGCCAGGAGCCGGGCGATCTCGGGCGACCACAGGTACTGGGACTCCAGGTAGATCAGCTCGCGGGCCGAGCGGATCGCCCTGGCGTACGTCTCCAGGATCCCGAACGAGCCCCGGTCAAGCCCCGGGTAGGTGCGCTCGGGCACCGTCCGCACGAGCTGGACGGTCGAGGATCCCGCGGCCGGCGGCGGCGGCGAGGCCGGCAGGTGGTCGCCCGTGACGCCCCGCCACCGCAGCGCGAAGTGCGCGGCGACGTCGGCGACCGCGGGCCCCTCGACCACGGCCGCGACGTCGTGCCAGCCGACGTCCGCGCGCGGGGGGTGGCGCTGGGAGTCGCGCCGGTCGCCGGCCATCGAGGTCAGGTCGATGCCGCCCACGAACGCGACCCGGCCGTCGATCACGATCGTCTTCTCGTGGTGGCAGTGGAGCGGCCGCTCGTGCTTGTCCAGCACGCACGCGATCGGCCCCGCCCGCCGCAGCTCGTCGCGCACCTTGCGCGCCGCCCGCCGCGACGGATGGAACACCGGCAGCGGCGCGCCCGCCCAGAGCAGCACGCGCACGTCCACCCGCTGCCCGAGCTCCGCGAGCAGGTTGCGCACGACGACGGGGGCGGGGCCGTCCTGCATGACGAAGTCCGGCGACATGAACCAGCCGCTCAGGTGGATGTACGCCGTTGCCCGTCGCATCTCGGCGACCATGCGCGCGAGCGCCTGCTCGCCGTCGATCAGCACCTCGAGCCGGTTGCCGTCGCGGGGTGGCGGCGCATCCTCGGCCCAGCCTCCGGACACGGGTGCGAGCGGGTGCTTGCCGAGCTTGGCGAGCCGCCGCGTGTGGTGGGCGCAGACCGCGGCGGCGACCGAGTCGCCGACCCAGCGGTCGAGCCCGCGCCCGGCATCGCGGGCCGGCGTCACGGCCGCCTCGCTATGCCGACACCTCGACGGTCGCCCCGACCGACGCCGTTACCACGAGCAGCGTCGCCAGGGCGTCGGTGGCGTGGAGGTGCTGGCCGAGGGCGAGCACGCCGACCACGGTCGCGATCGCCGGTTCCAGGCTCGCGAGCACTCCGTAGGCGCGGGCGGTGAGCCGGCGCAAAGCCGCCATCTCGAGCGAGAACGGCAGCGCCGCCGAGAGGATCCCGAGCGCCACGATGGTGAGCCCGCTGCCCGCCGACACCGATCCGACCCGGCCGACGCCCAGCGGCGCGAGCAGCACGGCCGAGGCGAGCATGCCCGCGGCGAGGCCCTGGCTGCCCTCCCATGCGCGGCCGACGCGCTGGGCCGTGAAGATGTAACAGGCCCACCCGGCGCCCGCGAGGACGGCGAAGAGCAGCCCGGTGGCATCGATCCCGCCGCTCGTCGGCAGGCCCGCGAAGATCGCGATGCCCGCCGCCGCCAGGATCACCCAGAGCACGTCGCGCAGCCTGCGCGAGTGCAGCAGGGCGACCGAGAGCGGGCCCAGGAACTCCACCGTGACGGCGACCCCGAGCGGGATGCGCTGGATGGCGGCATAGAACGCCACGTTCATGACTGCGAGCTCGATGCCGAACGCGAGCAGCCACGCGAGCTCGGCCGGCGGGCGGCGCAGGTTCGGGCGGGCGATCACGACCAGGAGCAGGCCGCCCACGGCGTTCTTCAGGAAGGCGGTCGCGGGCACGCCGACCTGCGCGAAGAGGCCGGTGGCGACGGCCGCTCCGAGCTGGAACGACAGCATCGCTCCCACCATCAGGAGCGGCGCCGGCAGGCCGCCGCCCAGCTCGGCCACGCGCGCGGGCATCGCCCGGGCGCCGCGGTCGTACGAGGGCGGAGGGATCGAGGCGAGGGACATCGGCGCGGCGCTCACGGTGGGAATCATGCCCCGTGGGCGCCGCGCCGGGCCCCCTACCTACCGATCGGCGGCGTCGCGGGCCGCGTCCTTCACCTTGCCGGCCGCCTCGCGCAGGTCGCCCTTTGCCTGCTCGCGCTGCCCCTCCCGGGTCAGCTGCTCGTCGTCGCCGGCACGGCCGACGCCCTCCTTGACCTTGCCCGCCGCCTGGTCAACCTTGCCGCGTAGCTTGTCGCCCATCATGTTCCGCCTTTGCGTCTCGGGATCCGTACGTGGCCCATACCCGTGCCGGAGCGGCCGGAAACGGGCCGCCCCGCAGCAACTCAGGCGGTCGGCGCCGGGGGATCCGGGTGGGGCGGTGCCGGCGGGTTCGGCTCATCCGGCCGGGGATCGGGTGGCGTCATCCGGTGCTCCTTCGCAGTGTCGGTGCTCAACCCGCCTCCTGTACCCGCGGCGCATCGCAGCGAAACCGGGCGGGCCGCCCGCGCGGCCACTACCATGCGCCAGATGCGGCGGGTGCACGCGTGAACGCGATACCAGGCGGGCCGCAACGGGTGTCCGAGTCCCTGTTGGATGCCGTCGTCGAGAACGTGCCCGTCGGCGTGCTGGTCCTCGACGCGGATCTGCGCGTCGTCCGCGCGAACCGGGCGCTGTGCGAGATGACCGGGATCGACGAGTCCGGCCAGGTGGGCCGGCCGCTGCGGGAGGTGCTGCCGTGGCTGCCGGAGGCCGACGTACGCCGGGCGCTCGAGACCGGGGTCGCGGCGGCGGACGTCGAGCTCCGCAGCACCGGGCCGGGCCGGCTCGCGCACCGGTTTGCGGTCAGCCTGCTGCCGCTGCCCGGTGCGGGCGGCTCCCCGGCCGTGGCCTGCCTCGTCCGCGACGTGGCCGACCTCGTCGCCTGGCGGCGCGGCCTGGGGGGCATCGAGCAGCTCGCGGCCGAGCTGTCCGCGGCGGCGACGCTGGCCGACGTCACCGACCTGATCGTGACGCCGCTCGCGCGAGCTCGTCGGCGCCGAGACGGTGGGCGCCGGCCTGCTGAGCGCCGACGGCACCGCCCTCGAGGTGGTCGGGATGGCCGGGTTCGACGCGCGCACCGAGCGCGAGTGGAGCCGGTTCGATCTCGATGTGCGCACGCCGATGGGCGACTGCGTGAAGTCCGGCGAGCCGGTCTTCCTCGACGGGACCGACAACCGTGCCCACGACTATCCCGCGCTCCCGCGCATCGTCGCGGGAGAGGCGATCGCGGCGGTGCCGATCAGGGGCCGTGCAGGCGTCCTCGGTGCGATCTCGTTTCGCTTCCCCGCCGGCCGCAGGCTCGAGCGCGGCGACCGCTCGCTGATGCTGACCATCGGCCAGCACTACGGCCACGCGCTCGATCGCGCCAAGCTGTTCGAGGCGGCCGAGTCCGAGCGCCAGCGCCTGGAGGCGCTGATGAACCAGCTGCCGGTGGGGGTGGCCATCGCCGAGGCGCCGACCGGACACATCGTGGCCGTGAACGCGAAGGCGACCGAGATCTGGCGGGCGCCGCCCGCGGGAGCCGAGCCGATCACCGACGTCACCCCGTACATCGCCTTCCACCCCGACGGCCGCCGGTTCAGCACCGGCGACTGGCCGATCGCGCGCAGCCTCGCCACCGGCGAGGTGGTCGAGAGCGAGGAGATCGACGTCGAGTTCTCGGACGGCACCCGCGGCTGGGTCAACATCAGCGCCCGCCCGGTGCTGGACGCGGCCGGCAACGTGCTCGGCGCGGTGACGACGCTCGTCGACGTCACCGAGCCGCGCCGGCGCGAGACCGAGGCCCGGTTCCTGGCCGAGGCCACCGACCTGCTCACCGAGTCGCTCGACCCCGAGGAGGCGCTGCAGCGGCTCGCGCGGCTCGTCGTGCCGCGGCTCGCCGACTGGTGCGTGGTCTACATCCGCGAGGGGACGCGCATCCGCACGGTCGCCCTCGAGCACAGCGATCCCAAGAAGAAGGAGCTCGCCCTCGACCTCAACCGCCGGTATCCGACCGATCCCGACGGCGAGGCAGGCGTCGCGCTGGTCATGCGCACGGGCAGGTCGCAGCTCACGCCCAGGCTGACCCGCGAGATGCTCGAGGCGGCGGCACCCGACGCCGAGTACGCGCGGGTCATCTTCGACGAGCTCGGGCTGCGGTCGGCGCTCACCGTGCCGCTGCGCGCGCGGGGACAGCTCTTCGGGGCGCTCATCCTGGTGTCGGCCGAGTCCGACCGCGTCTTCGACGAGCGCGACGTCGCCTTCGCGGAGGACTTCGCCACCCATGCGGCGCTGGCCGTTGCCAACGCCCGGCTCTACGCCGAGCAGCAGGAGATCGCCCGGACGCTCCAGCGCAGCCTCCTGCCGCTTCGGCTGCCGGACATCCCGGACGTCGAGATGGTGACGCGCTACCGCGCGGCCGGCGAGCACAACATGGTCGGCGGCGACTTCTACGACCTGTGGGAGATCGGCCAGGGCAGCTTCGGCATCGCCATCGGCGACGTCTGCGGCAAGGGGGCGGCGGCCGCCGCCCTGACCGCGCTCGCCCGCCACACCGTGCGCACCGCGTCGCTCGCCCTACCCGAGCACCGGCCGGCGGACGTCATGCAGGCCCTGAACGACGCGGTCATGAAGCGCGCCGGGAGCGGCCAGTTCTGCACGGTCGCCCATGCGTATGCGACCCCGATCGCGGAGGGCTTCGATGTGACCATCGCCTCCGGCGGTCATCCGCTCCCGTTCATCATCCGGGCGGACGGCTCGGTCGAGCAGCCGGGCACGCCGGGGACGCTGCTCGGGATCTTCCCCGACATCCAGGTGCACGAGCATCGCACCATCCTGCGGCGGGGCGATCAGATCGTCCTCTGGACCGATGGGGTGAGCGACCGCCGCGGCGACGGCGAGCTCTACGGCGAGGAGCGTCTGCGGGAGCTGCTCGTCGCAAACGCGGGGCGGGCTCCCGGCGAGATCGCCGACGCCATCGAGCGGGCGGTGCTCGGGTTCTCGGAGACCGATCCGCAGGACGACATCGCCATCGTCGTCGCGCGCATCCGCCCGGCCGCAGACTCGACCTAGCCGGCCGCGCCGTTCACAGCCGCGAGCGCCGCGGCCCTGGTCGGGTACACGCGGATCAGATCCGAGATCGCGACCAGGTCGAACAGGCGCGTGACCGGCCCATCCGGCCGGGCGACGACGGCGAACGAGCGGTGGCTCTCGGGCTCCGCGGTCACGCGCGATAGCCGCCGACGAGCACCCCCAGGATGCTCGCTGTCGATGAACTCCGTCTGCGCCAGGTCGACGATCACGTCACGGCCCGAGCCGACCGCCTCGTCGACCGCCGCGCGCACGTCCGGCGCGGTCGAGAGGTCGTGCTCGCCGTGCAGCACGAGCACCACGATCTCGCCCTCCGCCTCCACTCCGATATGGCCGACGGTCACGACCCCTCCGTATCTCCAGACGTGCGCCTTGCGGCCGAACCTCCGACCTCCGATCTTACCGGTCAGCTGCCGGCCGCGACGGCTGCCGTCAGGTTTCACCAGCCTCGCGCCGGGGCATCTGCCGCCGTGCCGCCGTGATCCCGCGTTGCGGCGATTCTCGAAAGGTGAACCCATGCCCGTTCTCGCGCTCGGTCTCGGCATCGGACTCGTTGGACTCCTCGTGATCATCCTGATCATCGTCCTCATCCTGAGGGTCCTCTAAGCACCGGCCGTAGGTGTGAATAGCCGGTGCCTGGCACCGGCTATTCACACCCGCCGAAGCGGCGTTCGCGCGAGCGTGAAGGTGGCGGGCGCGGCGTCACCGCCGGTCACCTCGACCACCGTCGAGGACTCGCCCACGGTGGCGACGATCGTGACCTCATCCGCCCGCATGGCCGTCACCGCGGCGGCGACTGCGGCCGCCGCGCGATCGGCGGCGAGCGGAGGCATGCCGGCCCTGACCGCGAGCGCCGTGACGGCGCTTCGGGCGATCCGGCCGCGGGCCGGCGTGTTTAGCAACCTGAGGGTGATGGTACGGTCCATGACATGGGCGCAGCCGACCTGGAGCTCGTCGCCGAGTTGATCGTGCCGGCTGACGCGGAGATGTTGACAGTCTGCCGCACGACGCTCGCCGGGGTCGGGGCAGGGCTCCCGCTGAGCGACCAGGTGCTGAACGACCTGAAGCTCGTCCTGTCGGAGGTCTGCGCCGCCGCGATGGAGCGCACGGGCGCCCTGGACGGCACCGTCGGCATCGAGTTTCGCCGCTCGGACGGCGAGATCGAGGTCAGCGTGAGCGACCGCGGCGGCGCCGCCCACCCCGGTGCGGGCGGGCTCGGATTCGCGCTTCTGCGGCAGCTCTGCTCGCGGCTCGACGTCTCTGCCTTACCGCAGGGGCCGGGCCGGATCGTGCGCTTCGCGCAGACGCTCCCCGCCTGACCTGTGGGCGTCACCGCTCGGCGCTCGCGCGATGCTCACGCAGACTGGTCGCGCGGTCTTCGAGTTGGCGGTGCGACTCGTCCTCGGCGCCGATCAGCTCGTTGCGGCCGTGCGAGACGCGGATCAGCTCGTCGAGCTTCAGGTTGAGAGCCTTCGCCTCGCGGCTGGAGGTGTGCTGGACGGCGCACACCATGATCAGCGTCACGAGCGAGACGACGAGCGCCGTCGTCGAGAGCACCGGCCCGTCGCTCGTACCCACGACCGCGATCATCCCCAGGACGGCAAGGTCGCCGACGACGACGGCCACGAACGTGAGCTCGTGGCCGAGCACCTCGCTGACCCGGTCGATCAGCCGGCTGGAACGCCGCCGCGGCGCGCGCCCCGCGCCCGCCGCCGCGTCGCGGTCATCGAGTACGACCATCCGGCGGCTGTACCCCCCGGGCCGCCCGGGGAAACCGGCCGCGCCGCCGCGATCAGTTCCCGAGCGGGTTGATCAGCTTCGCCTTCCCGTTGGCCGCGAACAGGAGCAGGTCGACCATCCGGAACGTGTCCACGTCCGGCCCGAGCTGCGGCCGCCAGGTCGGGTCGCGCACGATCGAGAACGTGCTGCCCTCCATCGCCCGGTGGAACGTCTCGGCGACGATCCGGCCGCCGACGCCGGTGAGCCGGCCGGAGTTGAGCTCGGCCTCGCGCAGGATGTAGAACCAAAGCGGCGTGTCTGCCACCGTCCGGGCGAGCTGCTTCTTGGTCAGCGCCTCGAGCGTCGCACCGCCCTTGCCGTCGCGGATCTGGGCCTTCGTGAGCGGGGTGATGCTGACGCCCTTGCCCTGCATGAACGCGGCCATCTGCTGCCCGGTCGCGAGCGAGACCATGCCCGCCCGGGTCAGGTTGCGGTACGCCAGGTTGCGGCGCTCGTCGCCGTCGGGGACGGCCGGCGGGCCGATCGAGCCCTGCGGCAGGTCGTGGAGGGGCGCGACGAGGCGCGTGTCGATGCGCTGCGCGCGGTTGAACTTCGCCGCCGGGACGACGAGATCCTCGCGGCCGGCCTGGTCGAAGTTGTACATGCGGCGGAAATCGGCGATCCAGATGCTGAGCAGGTTGTTCTCGCCGCCGAGGTTGCCGCTCTTGCCGGTGAACTGGAACAGCAGGTCGAGGGTGCCGGCGCCGTCGTCGAAGTTCTTGTTCCAGTTGTAGGCGGCCCGCACCATGCTGTGGCCGAGCCGGTAGGCCGCGACCGAGAACTCGATCGGCATCGTCGGCATGTCGGTCGGCGTGGCGTTGACCTCGAACACCTTGCGGCCGTTCGTGAAGACGTCGTCCACGATCGCCTTGTCGACGATGCGGGGCAGGAAGTCGGTGCGGATCATCCATTGGTAGTGCTTCGTGACCTTGCGCCGCGCGCGGGTGAACTGCTGCGACGGCGGCGTCGACGCGGGCAGCGTGTCGCAGACGCGGTTGTGGAAGCGGCTGAACATCAGGTGCGTCTGGGCGACGGCCAGGTTCTCGTCGTTGCGCGGCTCCGGGATCAGCGCGGTGCGCCGGGCCGCGGCGCTGCCCTTGCCGACGCGGGGGAGGTCGAAGTCGGGGATCGCCGGATCGCCGCTCGCGATGGTGTTGCCCATCTTCAGGTGCAGACCGTCGCTGTAGAACTGGGCCGAGCCGGGATCGTGCGGTCCGGCGCCGTACAGCGAGTCGAGGTCGAGCACCGGCGAGCGGCCCTGGAGCAGGTCGGCGGGCGAGACGTCGACGCCCAGCATGACGGTGGTCTTGTCGAACGTCAGGTCGTGGTCGATGAACTGGCCCAGGTAGGTAAAGCCCGCGGGGATGCGCGAGCCGGGGCTCGTGCCGGTCGTCATCGCCGCGGCGAGCTTGCGGCGGGTGGTCTCTCCGATCTGGTCGCCCGCGCCTGAGGGTCCCATGCGCGAGAACCGAAACGGCGCGGTCTGCGCCTCGACCTCCGGCGCGAGCGTCTGCGCGCGGCCGCCGCCGCTCTCGGTCAGAAGCCCCTCGCCCAGCACGTAGTAGCTCTCGGTCCCGTGGTGCTGATCCACTGCCCAACCTCCGGCCTCGTAGCCTGCGACACGAGTTGCGGGGCGGATCGTATGCCTATCGGCGGCCGCGTGCAGGCACCGGCGAAGGGCCGCGCCGCCGCGGCCCCGGCCCCGGGCGCTCGGCGGCGTGGAGCGTGCCCGCCAGCCGCCGGAACGGGCCGTCGACGGCCAGCAGCTCGGCGCGGCGGCCCGCTCTGGACGATGCGCGCCGCGCTCGACGACGAGCACGCGGTCGGCGCGGCGGACGGTGGCCAGGCGGTGGGCGATGATGACCGAGCTGCGCCCGTGCAGCAGCCGGTCGAGCGCGCGCTCGATCAGCGACCTCGGTCGGCCGGTCGATGTTCGAGGTGGCCTCGTCGAGGATCAGGATGCGCGGATCGGCGAGCAGCGCGCGGGCGATCGAGATCAGCTGCCGCTCGCCCGCCGAGAGGCCCGCGCCGCCCTCGCGCACCTCGTGCTCGAGCCCGCCGTGGCAGCCGCCCGACCAGCCGGTCGAGGCCGATCGCCGTCGCCGTTTCGGCGCACCTCGGCGTCGGTCGCCTCGGGCCGCCCGAAGCGGACGTTGTCGGCGATCGTGCCCGAGAACAGGAACGGATCCTGCAGCACCACGCCGAGCTGGCGCCGGTAGCTCGAAAGCTGGACCTCGCGCAGGTCGGTGCCGTCGACCCGCACCGATCCCGTGCGCGGGTCGTAGAAGCGGGCGATCAGCTTCGCGAGCGTCGACTTGCCGCCGCCGGTCTGGCCGACGAGCGCGATGCAGCCGCCGGCCGGCACGTGGATCGTCGATGTCGTGCAGCACCTCGGTCTCGCCGTAGGCGAAGCGTGACGTTGTCGAGGTCGATGCGGCCCTCGATCGGGCCGATCGGCCGCGGCACCCGGGCGGTCGCCGATCTCCGGCTCCGCGTCGAGCACCGAGCTGACCTTGACCATCGCCGCGGCGGCGGCCTGCAGCTGGCCGTACACGTCCGAGAGCTCCTGCAGCGGCTGGAACACGAGCTGCAGCAGGTAGATGGCCGTGATCAGCGTCCCGATCGTGAGCGAGCCGTCGGCCAGCAGCCGGGAGCCGACCACCAGCACGGCGCAGGTCGAGACGCGCCGAGCAGCTCGATCGACGGGAAGAACACCGAGAACAGCTTCTGCGCGTAGACGTTCGCCGTCCGGTTCTCGCCGTTCAGCTCGTCGAACTGGCCCTGGAACGCGCGCTCGCGGTTGAACGCCTGCACGATCGCCATGCCCGAGACCGACTCGGCCACCTGCGCCGTGACGCGCGGCGATCCGGTTGCGCACCTCGAGCTGGGCGACGGCCGACGTGCGCTGGAACCAGCGCGTGAGCACCAGCGTCGGCGGCAGGATCACCATCGCCACGAGGGCCAGCCGCCAGTCGACGACGAAGAGCACGATCACGGTCGTCGGCAGCAGCACGACGTTCGAGACGAGCGTCGGCAGGCCCTGGGAGAGCGCGTCGGAGATCGCGTCGACGTCGCTCGTCACGCGGGCGATGATCCAGCCCGCGCGCTGCTCCGAGAAGTAGCGCAGCGAGAGCGACGGTGAGGTGGTCGAAGAGGTCGCGGCGCAGGCCGAGCACGATGCCCTGGCCGATGCTCGCGAGCCCGCGGATCAGCGACGAGCTGGCACAGCCAGCCGATCAGCGTTCACGACCAGGTAGACGGCGACGACGACCGTCAGCGTGTGCTCGTCGTGCTTGGCGATGCCGTCGTCGATCGCCTCGCGCACGAGCAGCCAGCCGCCCGACTGCGCCGCCGCGCTCCCCGTCGCGACCACGATCAGGCAGCGCGACGAGCAGCCAGCGGCCCGCGCAGGTAGCGGCCGAGCCGGCTGAGGCCGGTGCGGTTAGCGACACCGATCGCTCCTCTCCGAACAGCGCGGCGAACGTGGCCGCCGGCCGCCAGCAGGTCGCCGGGCGGCCGTCCTCGACGATCCGGCCGTCCGGCGAGCACGACGGCGCGGTCGGCCAGCGCGAGCGTCGAGAGCCGCTGCGTCGCGACGCAGCACGGTGCGGCCCGCGATCGCCGGCCGCAGCCGCGACGACCAGGTCGTGCTCGGTGTGCGTGTCGACCGCCGAGAGCGGGTCGTCGAGCACGATCACGCGTGTGCCCGCGATCAGGGCGCGGGCGAGCGCGACGCGCTGGCGCTGGCCGCCGGAGAGGTTCACGCCGCGCTCGCCGATCAGCGTGTCGTAGCCGTGCGGCAGGTCGGGCACGAAGTCGCTGACGCCGGCGGCCTGGCACATCGCCTCGACCTCGTCCCAGGGCGCGTCGGGGCGGCCGGCGGTGAGGTTCTCGCGCAGCGTGATCGAGAACAGGATCGGCCGCTGGGTGATCACGGCGACGGCGTCGCGCAGGTCGGCGAGCGCGACGTCGCGCAGGTCGACGCCGCCGACGCAGCACGCCGGCCGGCGGTCGGGTCGTAGAACGCGCGGCAGCAGGTTCAGGAGCGTGCTCTTGCCCGCGCCGGTCGCGCCGCAGACGGCCGCGATCTCGCCCGCGGCGAGCGTCGAGGTCGACGCCGTCGAGCACCTCCTCCTCGCCGGGGTAGGCGAAGTGGACGTCCTCGAAGCGCACGGCCAGGCCGTCCGGCGGGCAGCGCGGCGCGGCTCGTCGGCCTCGGGCAGGCACTCGCACCTCCTCGAGCCAGGCGAACGTGCGCCCGGCCGAGGCGATCGCGCGCTGGGCCAGGTTGAGGATCCAGCCGAGCGCCTCGAGCGGCCACGTCAGCTGCAGCAGGATGGTGTTGAAGAGGACGAACTGGCCGATCGTCAGGTCGCCGTTGATGACGTCGCGGCCGCCGAAGAACACCACCGCGGCGATCGAGAGCGAGGGCAGGAAGAACAGCGCCGGCAGATGCGTGGCCTCCACGCCCGCCTGGCGCACGACCATGTCGCGCACCGCCCGTCGCCTTGCCGCCGAAGCGCTCGCGCACGTCGTCCTCGCGCCCGAACGCCTGCACCATCTCGATGCCGACGACCGCCTCGTCGGCGGCCTCGGTGACGTCGCCCTTGCGCCGCCTGCACGTTGCGCGAGATCGGCATCACGAGGTGGGCGAAGCGCCAGGCGACGAACGCGATCAGCGGTGTGGCGACGGCCGAGTACAGCGTCAGCCGCGGGTTCACGAGCGCCAGCATGATCACGCCGCCGGTGATCATCATGGCGCTCTGGAAGCCCTGGACGACGCCCCAGCCGATGAAGTAGCGGATCGGGAAGAGGTCGTTCGTCGCACGGGAGACGACCTGGCCGGTCGGGTGCAGGTCGTAGAACGCCCGCGGGAAGCGCAGGTAGCCGGCGTAGAGCAGCTCCCGCAGGCGGGCCTCGAGCCGCACGCCGACGCGGGCGGTCGCGTAGCGGCGGGTGAAGTTGACCCAGAAGCGGACGACCGCGATGCGCGAGGATCGCGACCACGTAGGGCCACAGGGCGCTCGGGTGCTCGGGCACGATGGCGTGGTCGATCACGCGCTGCATCAGCACCGATACCGACAGCGTGAGGGTCGTGTAGCCGAGCGCGCAGGCCAGGCCGAGCAGCGACCAGGCGCCGCTCCTCCCACCACAGGTGGGAGAGCCGGCGCACGGTCGGGCGCAGGGGGTAGTCCTCGGGATCGAACTGGTTCATGGGAAGACTCCGCCGGGAGGGCGGACGTCCGGCCGGACCAGCTCGACTTCCCGCGGCAGCACCTTCAGACTAGCCCAGCGCGGCCCAGCCGAGCTCAGCCCAGGAATCAGCTGATCACGCGGCGCTTGAAGTTGCTCGGTGCCCACCCACAGGAAGAGGGCGCTGAACCCGAGCAGCACCGGGTAGACGGCCCAGAGCGACATGTGCGCCGACGACGTGAGCGCCGCCCGGAAGCCCTCGTTGATGTAGATCAGCGGGTTCACGAGCACCACGATCTGCAGCCAGTGCACGCCGCCCGACGGTCACCGGCGAGAGCGTCGTCCACGCGTAGTAGGTGCCGCCGAGGAAGGTCAGCGGCAGGATGATGATGCCGAACAGGAGCGGCACGGTGCGCGGGTCGAAGATCGTGCCGAAGGTGAGCCCGAGCGCCGAGGTCGTGACGCACGCGAGCGGCAGCAGCGTCACCAGCACGAGCCAGTGCACCTGCAGGTTGATGTGGATCTGGCTCGAGTGCACGACGGCCGCGATCGGGAACACGATCGCCGCCGCGAGCAGGCCCTGGATCGCGCCGAAGACCACCTTCTCGAGCGCCACCAGCGACACCGGCAGCGGCGCCAGCACCCGATCCTCGATCTCCTTCGTGTAGCCGAACTCCTGCACCATCGGCAGCGCCACCGCCTGGATGCCCTGGAACATGATCGACAGGCCCACGACGCCCGCCACCAGGATCGTCGCGAACGCCGACTCGCCGGCGGCGCCGCCGCCCGCGCCGACGCCCGTGCCGATCGTGGGGAAGACGTACAGGAACACGAAGCACAGGAGCAGCGGCTGGACGATCGTGCGCGGGATGAACTCGCGCAGGCGCTTGCGCAGCACCACCAGGTCGCGCAGGAGCAGGGCGCCGAACGCGATCCGGCTCGAGCTCACGCGTCGAGCGGGTCTGGAACAGGTCTGCCGTGGGGTGCGTGGTGACTGCCATCAGTCGCGCAGCTCCTTGCCCGTGAGGTTGATGAAGACGGTCTCGAGCGACGGCGGCGCGACCTGCACGTCGCGCACCGCGAAGCCGGCGTCGTCGGCCGCGGCGATCACGCGCAGGAGCACCCGGTCGGTGCCGCGCACCGCGAGCTGCACCGAGCCGTCGAGCGTCGTCGCCGCCTCGGCGCCCGCGACGTCGTCGCGCAGTCGCCCGGCCAGCCGTCGAGGTCGCCGTCGGCGTTCACCGTCACGATCGTGTCGGCCCCGACCGACTCGCTTCAGCTCCTCGGGCGTGCCGAGCGCCAGGATCTTGCCGTGATCCATGATCCCGATCCGGTCGCAGAGCTGGTCGGCCTCCTCCATGTTGTGCGTCGTCAGCACGACCGTCTGGCCGCCGGCGTGCAGGCTCGCCGACGATCTCCCACAGGCCGATGCGGCTCTGCGGGTCGAGGCCGGCCGTCGGCTCGTCCAGGAACAGGATCGCCGGGTTGTGCAGGAGCGCGCGCGCCACCATCAGCCGCTGCGCGAGGCCGCCCGAGAGCGCCATCACGGGCGCCTTCGCCCGCTCCTTGAGCTGGAACTTGACCAGCAGGTCGTCGGCCGCGGCGCGCGATGCCGCCGCGCCCATCCCGAAGAAGCGGCCGTGGAAGTACAGGTTCTCCCACACGGTCAGCGCCCGGTCGAGCGTGTTGGTCTGGGGCACGACGCCGATCAGCTGCTTGGCGACGGCCGGATGGCGGACGACGTCGATGCCGCCGACGAACGCCTCGCCCGACGTCGGGATCACGCGCGTCGTGAGCATGCTCGCGGTCGTCGTCTTGCCGGCGCCGTTTGGGCCCAGCAGCCCGAAGATCTCGCCCTCGGCAGACCGTCAGGTTGAGCCCGTCGACCGCCGTCACGCCGCCCGGGTAGACCTTCGTCAGGTCGACCGTCCGGATGACGTCGGCCCGCGCGGATCCGGCGGCGGGTTGCTGCGACACGGGGCGTGACGATAGTGCGCCCATGGGGTCCGGCCGCGCACTCCGGCGGCCTATCTCGTGATCGGCCGCGACGGGGCCGGCGCCGGCCCCGCAAGCGCCGCCCGGTGCAGCGCGAACATCGCCGCCGCGGGCCGGGGAGTGCCGTCGCTCGTGTCGGCGATCAGCTCGCCCAGCGCCGGCCCGAACTTGAACGCATGCCCGGAGCAGCCGGCGGCGACGGTGACCGCGCCGATCGCACCGATCGCGAAGTCGGCGTCCGGGGTCATCGTCCACGGGTGGCGGTCGCTGCGAAGAGCCCGGCCCGAGAGGCCCGGCAGCCGGTCGGCGACCCGGCCCTCCAGCCGTCGCTGCTCGGCGGCCGCTGCGGGGATCGCCGCGGCGTCGGGCAGCCATGGGTCGTCGCCCGCGGCGTCGAACCCGAGCTTGTAGCCGATGCCGGGGACGGGATGGCCGTAGACGCCGCCTTCATCGCCGTCGCCCCACTCGACGAATCCGGGCACGTCGACGAACTCCGGTGCGGCGAAGTAGGTCACCTGACCGTAGGCCGGCGCCAGGGGCAGGTCGAGGCCGAGCGGGCGCACGAGCTCGGGCGTCCACGGGCCGGCCGCGATCACGGCCCGGTCGGCGGCGATCGTCCCCGCCGCCGTCGTCACCCGCACGCCGTGCGGGGTCGCGGTCACCGCGACGGCCCGCTCGGGCGAGCGCAGCTCTGCGCCCGCCGCCAGGGCCGCGCGCTGAAGCGCGGCCAGCGCCCGGTCGGCGAGCACGGCGCCGGCGCGCGGATGGAAGAGCGCGGCCTCGGCGTCGCCCGCGGCGACCTGCGGCCAGCGCCGGCGGATGTCGGCCGCGGCGAGCTCCTCGTACTCCGCCCCGGCGGCGCGCAGGCCGCTCGCGAGCCCGGCCAGGGTTGCGGCCGGCGCGATGTCGAGCTGCCCGGTCAGATGCAGGAGCCGATCGCCGCACTCCGCCTCGAGCAGCGCCCAGCGATCGAGCGCCTCGACGGCCAGCTGCGCGTAGGCGGGCAGTGCGTAGGCGACCCGGATCGATCGGCTGACGCCGGTCGAGGATGTGCACGGGTGGCCGCTGCCGAAGCGGTCGATCCCGACCACCCGCGCCCCGCGGCGGGCCAGCGCGAGCGCGGTCGAGAGCCCGACGACGCCCAGCCCCACGACGACCACGCCGGCGCGCTGCGATTCAGCCATCGCGGCATGCTGTCACGCGCGCTCCGCACGGCCAAGTCGGAGCCAGCGGGGTGCCTGGGGCTCCGCCCAATTGACATCGCGTGCGACCGCCAAGTGGCGCGCCGCCGCGCCGAGAGCCCCCGCTCAATTGGCAATCGGCACGACTGTCAATTGGCTCGACGCGGCCTCTGCCGTCCACATCTCAATTGACATCTCGTGCGACTGCCAAATGGCGCAGCGCCGCGCCGAGACGCCTCCGCTCAATTGACATCCAGCGCAACTGCCAATTGGCTCGACCGGCCCTCCCGTCGCTGTCCCAACTGACATCCGGTGCGACTGCCAAGTGGCGCGCCGCCGCACGGCCGCCGGCGGCGCACGGCCGCGCTAGTGGATCGGCAGCGGGGTGGCCGTCTGGGCCGCGTTCAGGCGCGGCAGCCCCCAAGCGTCCTCGAGGCCGGCGAGCAGGCCCGGGGTGGGTGTAGGCGTGCCAGTCGGTCGCGCCGGCGGCGGCGGTGCCGCCGATCGCGATCGTGGCGACGTGCTCGTCGCTCTTGGAGCCCTCGTCCCAGGTGAGGATGACCTCGGCGCCGGCGGCGAGCATCGGCGGCACGTTCACCGAGAGCCACTTGTCGCCCGTCTGGATCTCGGCCGTGCGAGTCGCGCCGTCGTGCATGTCGTCGGCCAGGTTGGGTACGACGTAGGAGAACGCGCGCAGGTGACTCGGGTCGAACGCCGTGTAGGAGAGCACGTTCGCGCACGCGGCCGGGCTCGAGGTGATGTCCGTTGTAGTAGACGGCGGGGTTGTGCGCCTTCTTGTACGAGCCCGTGTCACCGCCGGTGTAGCAGGTCTTCGGCATCGACTCCAGGTACTCGCCCCAGCTTGTGCCCTGGCCCTGGAGCTGGTTGAAGATGTTGTTCGAGCCGCTCGTCGAGCCGCTCAGCCCGCTCGTATTCAGCAGATAGTCGGGCAGGCTGCCCGGCGCCGCCTCGTAGTTCGTGTAGAGCGTCCCCTGGGCGATCAGCGACTGGATGTAGGGCGCGGCCGAGTTGCCGACGATGTCCGAGTAGTGCTTGTTCTCCATCATGATGATGATGATGGGCTCGGCCGGGCCGGTCCGCCACCGCCACCGCCTCCGCCACCGCCCGACGGGGTCGTCACGCGGCGGCCGGCGAGGACGCCGCCGAGGTGTTCGGCACGGCGTCGAATGCGTCGACCGTGTAGCCGTAGGTCGTGCTCGGCTGCACGCCCGGGTCGGTGAACGTGGTCGCCCCGCCGCCGACCGTCCCCACCCGGGTCCCGTCGCGATAGATGTCGTAACCGGCCACGCCCGACGTTGTCGTTCGAGGCCGCCCACGACACCTTGACCGAGGTGGGGCTGGTGGCGGTGGCGGAGACTCCGGTTGGGATGGTGGGCGCCTGAGTGTCGCCGCCGCCGCCCCCGCCGCCGGATGAGCCGGTCGCGAGCACGATGTTGTCGATGGCGAAGTTCGCGCCGGACACGGCGGGCTTCTCGAGCACGTTGACGGTGAGCGAGTCGCCCGTGGTCTTGACCGTGTAGTTCACCGCCGGGATGGACTGCCACGCTGCGTTCGGTGAGAGGCAGCTCTGCGCGCTTGCGACGGTGGTCGACGTGCCGGACTTGATCTCCTTCAGCACGAGGCACACCGACTGACCCGCCAGGCTGCTCTGGACGTCGCCGGAGAGCTGGTACGCCGTCCCCGCGACCGCCGACTTGACCGGCTTGGACGTGGTGTAGGCATACGTCGAGCGACGCACCGGCGCTCGCCGTGAGCTTCGCGGCGTGGCCGCCGCCGTTTCCGGCGACGAGCGTGAGCGAGCCGTTGCTCCCACCCCAGCCGCTCAGCGAGCCTGCGCCCGACCCCTCGAACGTCCCGTTGGAGACCAGGTTGGTCGCCGCCGCCGCGGTCGAAACGGCGCCGAGGAAGGCTGCGGCGACCCCGACTGCGAGCACCGCCAGGACCCCGCGAGCTTGTGGTGCGCTCCGCATCGCTTCAGTAGACCAATCAATTCGTAACCTGTCAAGCACTCCCATCCGCGCGGTCACGGCGGCGCCGGCATATCCGCGCTACGATCGGACGCGACGAAAGGAGAGGGCTGTGGACATCGGCAAGCCGCTCCGCATCTACACGATCGAGCCGGTCGAGGACCCGATCCCCCATCGCGAGCGGGAGCCGCGCCCCGAGCCGGTGCCGCTGCCGCGGCCGAAGAAGGAGCCCGATCCGGCTCAGGCGCCGTGACGGGCGCGCCGGACTTCTGCGAGCCCGTCGTGGGCTGGCGGCTGTGGTCGATCGGATCGGACAACGGCCGGGCGCGGCTCGCGAGCCACGTCAGCCCGGACGTGTGGCAGCCCGGCCGCGAGCTCGTGGCCGCCTGCGGCGCCCGCCGGCGTGACCTGCGCCGGCCGTGGCGGACGCACCCGACCGATCACGCCGCCCCCGCGCCGGGCTGCACCTGCGGCGTCCACGCGATGGGCATGATCGGCTATCTCGGCACCTATCTGCCCGCGCCGGATCGGCCGTATGCCTGGATGCGGCCGCTCGTGCGCCAGGCGATCGGGCGGGTGGCGCTGTGGGGCGAGGTGGTGGAGGGCAGCCGCGGCTGGCGGGCGTCGCGGGCCTACCCCGCTGAGGTGTGGCTGCCGCAGCTCGACATCGACGGCCACGACGTCGCGGGCGTCGAGGAGATCGCCCTCGACCTGGCCGACTACGGCGTGCCGGTGCGCGTCTGCGACGGCCAGACGGCGCGAGACGTCGTCGCCGAGCTCAGTCCCCGGCAAACGGCGGATCGGCCAGCACCACCGAGACCTCGATCTGGCGGGCCGGGATGGTCCAGTAGGTCGTGAGCAGCTCCGTCTTGCGCTCGGGCGAGACCTGCTCGAAGCCGTGGCGGCGATAGAAGCGCACCGCCCAGCCGGCCGCGGCCCAGGTGCCGACCAGCATGCGCCGCGTCGTCAGGGCGCGCAGGTGCGTGAGCAGCTCGGAGCCGACACCGCGCCCCTGGCAGGCGGGGAGGACATAGGCGTGGCGGATGAGGTCGACGTCGCCGGCGGGCTGGATGCCCATGACGCCGATCAGCGCCCCGCCGGCCTCGCAGCCCCAGAAGACGACGCCGGCTGCGATCTCGCGATCGAGCTCCGCCGCGTTCATGTAGGGGTCGTGCCAGCGATCGTCCGGGATCACCCCGCGGTAGGCGGCGGCCGCGGCGTTCACGATCGCGAGCACCGCCGGGCGCTCGTCGTCGCGGCAGGGACGGATCGCGTTCATGCGACCACGACCTTAGCCGGGTGAAACCGACCGGCCGCCCGGGCAGTGGGCGGCCGGCGGCTCCAATCCTGCGCAGGACAGATCCGCCCTACACCGGTCTTCGCGCACGCAAACCTGTTGCCTTCGGGGAGGCGGAATTGGAGCCGGTATGCTCGTCGCTTGGCGATCCACGAATCCGCGGTGCTGGGGCAGTTCATCCCGCTCCATTACCACTACCACATGCTCACCGACGAGAGCCGGATGGCGCCCTTCGCCGAGGCGATCGCGCTCGTCGTCAAGCCCGGGATGCGGGTGGTCGACCTCGGCGCCGGCACAGGGGTGCTGTCCTTCTTCGCGGCCCGGGCCGGGGCCGGCGTGGTGTGGAGCGTCGAGGCGAACCCCGAGCTGGCCGCGGCCGCCCGTGCCAACCTCGACCGAAACGGCGTCGGCGGCCAGGTGCGCGTCGTTGACGCCGACGCCGCCAAATACGCCCCGCCGCAGCCCGTCGACGTCGTCATCTGCGAGATGCTCCACACCGGGCTCTTGCGCGAGAAGCAGATCGACGTGCTGCGCGCGTTCAAGCGCCACTACCTCGCAGCGCACGGGCCGCCGCTGCCGCGGTTCGTCCCGGAGGGCTACGTCCAGGCCGTGCAGCTCGTCGAGCAGGACTGGACGTACGCCGGCTACGCCGCCGAGTTCGCCCATTTCCAGCACCCGGCCGTCGAGCAGACCCGGACGATCGAGCTGGCCGACCCGGCGGTGTACGACTCGGGCCTCTACGAGGGCGAGCTGCCCGAGGTGATCCGCTGGGACGGCGTCACCGCGGCCGCACGGGCGGGGCGCCTGAACGCGCTGCGGTTCATCACCAAGAACCTGGTGGCGATCGTCGAGTCCGAGCGCCGCTCGGTCGACTGGCTGAACAGCTACATGATCGTGCCGCTCGCGACGGCCTACGACGTCGCCGCCGGCCAGGGCGTGCGGGTCGCGTTCGCCTACAAGCCCGGCTCGCCGCTCGATGCGCTGCGCCCGGCGGTCGAGCTTACCTCGGGCTGAGCCGAAGCGACGTGCGGGTCTGGAGGGCCGCCGCGACGGCGACCGCGGCCAGGGCGCCGACCACGGCGCTCGCGACGGCCGGGAGGGGCACGGCCCGCCCCACCAGGTAGGCGCAGCTCGAGACGTGGGGGGAGCATGCGCAGGCCGTCGCCGCGAACCCGCCGCATCTGTACAGCACGCGCGTCTTCCACGGGCGCGATGTGGGCGACGTGCACGTGGAGTTCCAGGTGGAGCACCACGTCGTGGAGCGCGAGCTCGTGCTCCACGCGTTCTTCACGTGGTGATCGCCGCCGTGGTCGTGGTTCTCGGTGCGTCTTCCTCGGTGGGAACATGGCGGGCGCTCATCCCGTTTGGACGATGCACGCAGGTACCGGCGGCGGAACCATCCGCCAAGTGAGCTCGGAGGGCGCGAATTCCGCGAGCGGTCGGCATGCGCGCCGACGCTGGTCATGACGCCGCGCGGCGACGGCCGCGGCGGTGTCGAGGCGAGGCTCGCGGCGCTCTCCGCGCTCGCCGCCGCCCTGCTCGCGGTGGCCGTGTTCGTCGCGACGCTCTTCACGAGCCCGGTGGGTGTCGCCGCCGCGGTCGGGGCGCTGGTCGTCGCCGGCGGCTGTGCGTGGATCGCGCTCACCCGCTCGGGGCCGGCGCGGAAGCTCGCACTCCTGGCCGTGACGGTCGCCGTGGCTGCCGCGATCGCGGCTCTCTATCTCGGCGGCGCCGGCAGGGGCATCCTCGCCTTCGTGGTCGCGCTCGGGCTCTTCACCGTCGCGTCGCGCAGCGTGCGGCGCCGCACCCGCCCGGGCCGGCGCGCACCGGGACCTCGGCCGCCACGGTCGGGGGGACGGGCCTCCAGGCGGGCCGTGCTGCTCATGAATCCCAAGTCGGGCGGCGGCAAGGTCGAGCACTTCCACCTCGCCGAGGAGGCGCGGATGCGGGGGATCGAGCCGATCGAGCTGGGCCCCGGCGACGACCTGCGCAGCCTGGCGACGGATGCGGTCGACGGGGCCCGGGCGATCGGAATGGCGGGCGGCGACGGGTCGCAGGCGCTTGTGGCCGCCGTCGCCATGGCGCATTCGGTGCCCTACGTGTGTGTGCCGGCCGGCACGCGCAATCATCTCGCCCTTGACCTCGGGCTCGACCGTGCGGACGTGGTCGCGGCGCTCGACGGGTTCACGGACGGGGTCGAGCGGCAGATCGACGTCGGCCTCGTCAACGGCAGCCTGTTCGTGAACAACGTGTCGCTCGGGGCCTATGCCGAGATCGTGCGATCGGACGACTACCGCGACGCGAAGCTGCAGACGATGGAGCGCATGCTGCCGGAGATGCTGCGGCCCGATGCGCAGCCGCTCGACCTGCGCTTCACCGACGGCGAGGGCCGGCACCACGAGACCGCCCAGCTCGTCATGGTCTCGAACAACCCCTACCGGCTCGACCGCCTGGCGGGAGCCGGGTCGCGGCCGCGTCTGGATACCGGCGTGCTCGGGATCCTCGCCGTCGAGATCGGAAGCGCAACCGCGGCCGCGGCGCTGTTTGCGCTCGAGGCGGTCGGCAGGGCGCGCGACTTCGGCGGGTGGCTCGAGTGGGCGGCGGCGACGTTCACCGTCGACTCGCAGGAGCAGGTCGCAGCGGGCATCGACGGTGAGTCCGTGCTGCTCGACTCACCGCTTCGCTTCGAGATCGTGCCCCGCGGGCTGACCGTCCTCGTGCCGCCCTCCGCGGTCGGGCTCTCGCCGGCGGCGCTCGCGCCGGGCCTGTCCCGCTCGACCGTCAAGGAGCTCTGGGGCGAGGCGCGCACGGGCCGCGACGACCCGGCTCCATGACGAACTGCGGCGCTCAGCAGGCGACGTTGGCGAACGCGGTCTGGTAGCTCTTCGCCAGGGTCGCGCCGGCGGTCTGCAGCGCGGTCACCGCCGCCGTCACCGACCCCGGAGACGTGATGCTCTGCGTGGTCTGCGCCACCTGGGCCTTGAACGTCGAGTTGGCCGTCTGCAGCTGCTGCTTCAGGCTGCCCTTCACCTGCGGGACGGCGTCCGAGATCGTCTTCAGGTCGGCGCTGATCTTCTGCAGCGCGGTCTTGGCGGTGTCCACCGATGCGAGGGTCGGCGTGAGGCCCTTGAGCGTGTTGACCTGCGTCTTGATGCCCGAGACGGCGTCGCACGCCTGGCTCTTGGCCTGGTCGGCGGATGACGTGCCGCCGCCGCAGCCCGTCGCCGCCAGCATGGCGAGCGCGATTGCGAGCATCGCGAGTGGGAGCCTCATGAGTCCCCCGGGAGCAGCTTGCGGGCGATCGGCTGCAGGACGATGGTCGCGAGCGAGAGCAGGATCGCAGCCCAGATCGTGGTCCAGAAGAAGCTGTCGATCGCCAGGTCGGAGGAGATCCGCTCCGTGATGTCGAGCACCACGGCGTTGATCAGGATGAGCAGCAGACCCGCCGTGAGGAAGATCAGCGGCAGCGTCAGGATGCGGATGAACGTGCCGACGAACGCGTTGATCACACCGAACAGGAACGACACCCACAGGTACCCGGCCACCCCGCCCGAGACGGTCACGCCTGGAAGCAGCCACGCGACGATCGCAAACGCCGCGGCGACGACGACCCAGGACACCAGGAACACTCGCAGCATGTGGTGACGCTCCCTTCTCGGTTGAACGCTCCGATGTCTCGATCGGCCCGCGACCAGACGCGCGGGCTTCGAGCATCCTCCACGCCCGGCGGCCGGGCATCGCCCACATCGGATGAACGCGGTACTAGTCGCCGCTGGGCCGGGCGGCTTCGGCCTTGGGGAGCTCTCCCTGTGCCGCGGCCAGCGCCGACAGATCGCCTCCCGGTCCTCGCAGGACGTATGCCGCGCCCACCGCCAGCGCCACGCCGACGAGCGGCCCGGCGACGTACACCCAGTAGCTCGTGAAGTCCCCGCCGACCAGATCGGGCCCGAACGTGCGCGCCGGGTTCATCGACGCGCCGGAGATCGGGCTGCCCCAGAGCCCTGCCAGGCAGATGTACGAGCCCACGCCGACAGCGCCGAGGACGCCGATGTTCTGCGCGCCCGATGCCGTGCCGAGGATCACGCTCATGAGGCCGAAGGTGAGCACGGCCTCCATCAGGAACGCGTCCGTCGAGGTGTATCCGGAAGCCGGGTAGTTCGAGCCGAACGCCGCCGAGGCGTTGATCACGCTCTGGGCGAACCACGCCGCCAGCGAGGCTCCCACGAGCTGCGCGACGATGTAGGCCGGCACGCGCCGCCAGGGGAAGTCGCCGCGCAGCGAGAAGCCGATGCTGACCGCCGGGTTCAGGTGGGCACCCGACACCTTGCCCATGAACAGGATCACCGCGAGCACCATCAGGGCTGGAGCCGTGACCGCCGCAGTGCGGCTGATCGTGTTCGGGAAGGCGTGGCTCATCACGCCGCCGCCACACGCCACCAGCACCAGGAAGAACGTCCCCAGCACCTCCGAGAACAGCCGCCGCCACTCCTGCGACGGATCCGCGAACGCCGCGATCGGCCCGAGGATGTCCCGCTCGAAGAGCGCCTCCATGCCGGCGTTGGCACGCTTTTGTTGCTCGATGTCCTGACTCATGACGGCACCCTTCTTGGCTTCGGTCGACCGCTGCCGAGGATGGCCGATCGAGAAGGGGCGGGGTTCATCCCGATCGGATGAACCCCGCCCGTCACGGGCACGAGCCGCTCAGATCGAGACCGATTCGCCGACCGCGAGCACGCGGACGTCGACGTCAGGGCACAGCAGCGCCGCATGGCGGACGAACTCCTCCGCGGGCCCGGTCGGGGCGCGGCGGCGGTGGATCGGCGCATACGTCCCCCAGTGGATGGGGACCGCGATCCGGGGTCGCAGGAGCTGGAGCGCTTGGGCCGCTCGCTCGGGATCGAGATGGCCCGGCGGCAGCCGCGGCCCCCAACCCGAGATGGGGAGCAGCGCGACCTCCAGGCCTGCGGAGAGCGTGCTCATGCCGTCGAAGAGATCCGTGTCGCCGGCGAAGTAGATCCGCCGCGGCCGCTCGACGAGAAAGCCGAGCGCCGGCGCGCGGACGCCGAACGGGCCACGGGTCGCGGTGTGCTCGGCATGCGTGGCCCGGACCGAGACGTCCTTCACGCCGAAGGCGTCGCCCTCCTCGACCTCGATGACGTGCCGGAAGCCGTGCCCGGCGAGCAGCCGGCCTGCGCCCGCCGGCACGACGATCGGCGTGTCCCGCTCGATCTGCTCGACGAGCGACGGGAGGTCGAGGTGATCCCAGTGCACGTGGGACACCAGGACGAGATCGACGGGCGCGAGCGCCCCCGGAGGGATCTGCGCGGCCCGGCGCAGGTGGGCGACCCGTGCGCGGGTGACGGGGTCGGTGACGATGCGGACACCGCCGAGCTCGATCACCGTCGTGCTGTGTCCGAGCCAGGTCAGGCGACCGTCGACGGTCACCGCTCGTTGGCGACCGGCGCGCTCTGCCCGCGCGCGGGCGCGGCGCCGGCGATCTCCGGAGGCGGGATGCTCTGGCCCAGGAACGAGCGCCACCCCACCAGGATCCGATGCACCGACTCCGCCCCCACGATCGGCTCATCGGCGGCGGGAAGATCGACCGGGGCGAGCAAGAAGGCCCGCGTCTGCGGGCCGCCCATGCCGCCGTGAAAGGAGATGAGCTCCTCGAACGCGCAGCCCTGGTCGAGCTCGGGATCGTAGAAGCTGTTCACCATGATGTCGCCGGTGTGGGGGAAGGCATCCGTGCGCACCAGGTGCTGCGCGGCGTTCGGTGAGAACGCGGCCAGTGGGTCTTCCCCCTCGACACGTCCCTCGGCCAGGTAGTTGGTGCCCGAAGCGCCGAGGGCGACCGGGCCGTGGGCAGCCGAGCGAACGAGCAGGAAGCCGATGTGGGGATGCTCGCGCAGCGTCCTGATCAGGCGCGGATGGCGATCCTCGATCTCCTCGAGCGTGAGCCTGCGGGGCGTGTCCATCAGGTAGACGAGGCCGAGGTTGCCCGACCCGAGCACGATCGCATCGCGGTCGCCGACGCCGTCCGGCGACTCGCTCTCGGCAGAAGCCGGCGTGCGGCCCGTGGCCTCCCGCATCGCCTGGCCGACGGCGGTGTCGTGCTCGTCGCCTCCCGCCAGGTGCGCGACCTGCGCGCCCTCGAGCGCGCCGCGCACCAGGTCGTCCAGGCCGTAGCCGTTGCGCTGCTTGAAGGTCGCGCCCTGGGTCTGGCCGTGGTCGGACAGCACCACCACCTCGTACGGGCGGGGGGCGTACCGGCGCGCCCGCTCGATGCGGCCGAACTGCTCGTCGAGCTTGCGCAGCGCCTCGAGCGTGTCTGCGCGCTCGAGGCCCGAGTGGTGGGCGACCTCGTCGTAGCTCGAGAACGTCGCATACACGGCCGGACGGCCGCGCATCATGTCGGTCAGGACGCCGAAGACGATCAGGTCGCGCACGACCACGCAGATGCCGGCCCTGATCAGCGGGTAGATGCCGCCGCGGTGGCCGCGCGGGCGCACGTCGCGGCGGATCGCGCGCAGGGCCGCCGCCCACTCGAGCACCAGCTCCCACAGGAACATCACCGTCACCTTGGTCACGTTCGTGCCGTTGGCGAAGAAGGCCCGATACCCGGCATTGGCCTGCTTCTCCGCCTGCATCCGGCTCACGGTCAGGATCACCTCGTCTGCCTCGCCTGAGAGCAGGTTCCCGCGGCTGCCGCCGCCGTCGATCAGGAGCCCTCTGCCCGTCGCGTGCCGCCGCTCGATCTCGGCGCAGTCATCCGGCGCCGAGCACACCATCAGCTTGCCCGACTCCTTCTCGACCCACCGGAACGCCGGGATGTCGTCGTTCGAGCCGAGCAGGATGCCGGCCTGGCTCGCGCCGGTCTGCGACGAGAAGTCCGTCTCCCATTCGACGAGCCGGTGCGTCCCCTGCTCGATCCAGCGGGCCAGCTCGGGCGCGTTGCCGTCGCGCATGGCTCGCTGGAGCACCGGGTAGGCGAGCCCGTCGATCTCCAGGAAGATCACTCCCGGGACGTCGCTCGAGGCCCCGCCGCCCTGGCGCCGGGCGATGCGGCGCACGATCCTGATCGTGTGCGCATCGTCGTCGCTCGTGCCCAGCACGACGTCGAGGACGACCCCGGCCGCCGATGCGACGAGGGCGGCGACGAGCGCCCATCCGAACGAGCTCACCTGGATCGCCCGGTCGTCGATCCGGGACGCCAGCTTCAGCATGAAGGCGTCCAGCAGCAGGATCGCGACGAAGCCGAACACGAGCGTGAACGGCATGCGCAGCGCGGCGACGATCGGAGGGAGCAGCGCATTGAGGACGGCGATGAGGACGGCGGTGACGACGGCGCCCCCGGCGGAAGGGATGGTCACCCCGGGCACGATCGCCGCGGCGATGAGCAACGACGCCGATGCCACCGCCCATGCCAGCGCCAGCGAGAACGGCGCGATCCGCGGCCGTTGCGGCCGCCACTGAAGCGCCCCTCCGTAGCCGGGTGCCGGGTCGGTCATGGGCGCTCGCGGGGAATCGGGCATCTGAGCCGACTGACGCTCGCAGCCGCGGCCGTGCCGCGCATCATCCCGATTGGACGACGCTCGCGCCCCGCACCCGCCCTACGGTGGCGGCCATGAGCCAGAGCGCGGCCACCCGGCGGATGTCACAGACCAAGTCGGGCTGGGTGTGGTTCGCCGCGATCATGCTCCTGCTCGGCGGCGGCCTGAACCTGCTGCACGGATTCGTCGCACTCGACCGCAAGCAGTTCGTGACGACCCATCTCGTCTACAACAACCTCACGTTCTGGGGCTGGGTCTTCCTGATCTGGGGTGCGCTCGAGCTGTTCGCCGGGATCGCAGTCCTCAAACGCAATTTGAGCGGCTACAAGTTCGGCGTGGTGCTGAGCGGTGCCGCGATGATCGGATGGTTCCTGATGGCCTTCTCGGCGCCGTTCGAGGCCATCGTCGGCATGAGCGTGAACGGGCTTGTGCTGTACGCGCTGACGGTCGGGGCGGCGGACGACTGGGTGTGAACCCGGCGGTCTAGTGCCTGGCCCCGTCCCGGCCGCCCCCGTCCGCGCCGCCGGCCACTTCCTCGGCCTCGTGGCTGCCCGCGAGATACATCAGGGCGGCCGTCACGCGTCGGTTGACGTCGTCGGACTCGCGCAGGTCGAGCTTCGCGAAGATCGTGTTGATGTGGCGCTCGACCGCTCGCTTCGTGATCACGAGCGAGCCCGCGATGGCGGCATTGCTGCGCCCCTCCGCCACCAGGCCCAGCGTCTCGAGCTCGCGGGGCGTCAGCCTCGCGAGCTTGGAGCCCTCGTGGCGAACGTGCCCCGCGACCAGCTCCTCGACGATCTGGGGATCGACCACCGACCCGCCCTGGTGCACCTCGTGCAAGGCCCGGCTCAGCTCGCCATGGTTCCGCAGCCGCTCCTTGAGCAGGTACGCGCGGCGTTCGGACCCCGTCTCGAACAGCGACACGGCGTACAGCGGCTGTGAGTGCTGGCTGAGGACGACGACCCCCATGCAGGGGTGCGACGATCGCAGCTCGGCCGCCAGCCGAATGCCCTCGTCGGTGTGGGTCGGCGGCATGCGGATGTCGGTGAGCACGACGTCCGGGACGAAGGCGGCGACGGCGGCGCGGAGGCTCTCGAGGTCAGTGCCTGTGGCCACGAGCTCGATGTCCTCGACATCCTCAAGGATCCGGGTGATGCCCTGGCGCGACAGATAGCTGTCCTCGCCCATGACGACACGAATCGTCATTCTCCGCCCCGCTTGCTTGAGGGTGGCCTGGGAGTGGTCGGTTGCTCCGTCCGATTTGGCACGGAAAAGTAGGGTAGATTACCTCACAACGCTGCTGCCGATCTGGAGCTAGCCGAACCGGAAGTGTGGTGTTAGCCACCGGTGCTGGCACGCAGGATGACACGGGCGTGCAGGCTGTCGGCCGCGCAACCACCCGTCTAGAGTCGAATCGGCTCGGTCGTCCACTCGCTGGCATGCCGTTGCGACGAAATACCAGTCCCGGGGGGGGATGGGCAAGGTGTCAGGTTCTGATCGGCTCGACGGCGCATTCGGCCTGACGGCAGTCTGCGAGGACGACGGCACGGTTGTGCCGGCGCCGCCGTTTGCATTCGTGACGTCAAAGGTGCGCGTGCCCGGCGTGCGCCCGGGCTCGGTGCCGCGCATCGGGCTGGTCAACCGGCTGCGGGCGACGCGGTCGTCCGCGCTGATCGTCCTGGCCGCCCCGGCAGGCTACGGGAAGACAACGCTCCTGGCGCAGTGGGCGCTGCGTGACGAGCGGCCGTTCGCCTGGGTCTCGATCGACGGCCGCGACAACGACGCCGTCATCCTGCTGCGGCACATCGCCGTCGCCCTGTCCGGAGTGGCGCCGCTCGACCCGGCCGTGCTCGCCGCACTGCGCCGGCCCGGGGAAGCGATCTGGCGGGTGGCGCTGCCGCGGCTGGCCGCGGCGGTGGCTGCGCTCGAGCACCCGTTCGTGATGGTGCTCGACGGGGCCGATCTGCTCGAGTCGCAGCCATCGCTCGATGCGGTGACGACGCTTGCCGAGCAGATCCCGGAGGGCTCGCTGCTCGTCCTGGCGGGACGTGCGCAGCCCCGATTGGGGATCGCCCGCCTGCGCGCCGGCGAGCGCCTGTTCGAGATCGGCACCGACATGCTCGCGTTCTCCCGTCGCGAGGCGGATGTGATGCTCGGCGCCACCGGCCTCGAGCTCGACGACGGGGAGATGACGGAGCTCGTGGCCCGCACCGAGGGCTGGCCGGCGGGCCTCTACCTGGCCGCGCTGACGCTACGCGGACGCGGTGATGACACGGATCAATCCGCAAGCATCACCGGGGAAGATCGATACGTCGCCGACTACCTGCGCTCCGAGCACCTCTCGCATCTCGATCCGGACACGCTTGCATTTCTCCTGCGCTCATCCGTCCTCGGCAAGATGTGCGGCTCGTTATGTGATGCGGTGCTCGAGACCGAGGCCTCTGGTGCGCGCCTCGAGTCGTTGCGCGCGTCGAGCTTGTTCCTCGTTCCGCTCGATGACCGCTGCGAGTGGTATCGCTACCACCACATGTTCGAGGAGCTGCTGCGCCACGAGCTGGCGCAGGGCCATCGGGATGAGATCGAGACGCTCAACCGCCGGGCGGCGGACTGGTACGAGGCGCACGGCGACCCCGAGTCTGCACTCGAGCGGGCGGCCGAATCCGGCGACGTGGATCGCGTCGCCCGGATCTTCACGAAGGTTGCGCTGCCGACGTACCACACCGGCCGCCTCACGGCGATCGAGGGCTGGCTCGACCATTTCCCCGACGCCGCCCAGCTCGCCGCGTACCCCGCTGTCGGGGTCGTCGGAAGCTGGATCCACGCGCTTCGCGGCCGGCCGGCCGCGGCCGAGGACTGGCTGCAGGCGACCGCGACCGGCTCCGACCGGGGGCCGCTCCCGGACGGCAGCGCCTCGGCGCGGCCCTGGATCGCGGTGCTGCGGGCCGGCATGTGCCATGACGGAGTCGGGCAGATGCGATCCGACGCCGAGGAGGCCCTCCTCGACCTGCCCAGAGACAGCCAGCTGCGTCCCGCGGCCCTGACGATGCACGGCGCCGCTCACGTCCTCTCCGGCGACGCAGAGCAGGGCGATCTGATCCTGGCCCTCGCGGCCGACGAGGCCATGCGCGTCGGCGCGGCCGACACCCGCCTCATGGCTCTGAGCGAGCGCTCGCTCGTGGCGGCCGCCCGCGGTGACTACCCCGCAGCGGATGTGCTCGCATTCCAGGCGCGCGCCCTCGTCAAGGACGGTCACCTGGAGGACTACCCGACGACCGCAGTCGAGCTCGCGCTGTGCGCACGGGCGCGGCTGCGGCAGGGCCGGTGGGACGAGGCCCGCGCCGACATCGAGAAGGCGCACCTGCTCAGTCAGTCGGTTGTGGACGCGCTGCCGTGGTTTGCCGTCCAGGCCCAGCTCGAGCTGGCGCGTGCCCATGTCACGCTGCGCGACGCCAATGCCGCGAGGGGGCTCCTCACGGAGGTCGCGGAGATCCTCGAGCGCCGGCCGGGGCTCGGCATCCTCGCCGAGCAGGCCGAGACGGTGCACGGTCAGATCGACATGATGCCCACCGCGAGCGGCCCCGGCTCGGGACTCACCACCGCGGAGCTGCGCGTGCTCCCGCTGCTGCAGACGCATCTCTCGTTCCGCGAGATCGGCGAGCGGCAGTTCGTCTCGCGCAACACGATCAAGACCCAGGCGATCTCGATCTACCGCAAGCTCGGCGTCTCCAGCCGCAGCGGTGCGATCGAGCGGGCGGGGGAGCTCGGGCTGATCGACGCCGAGGCCCACGCGGCCTCGGCCGAGTTCATCCGCTCCGGGTGATGTGATCCGCCGCCGGGCGAGGTGAAATCGGAGCGACGTCGATGATCGACCCCTAACGGCTGGAGGCCGGGATGGTCCTGACCGTCGCGATTATCCTCTTCCTGATCCTCCCCCACCCGGCCGACCTGGTGGTCCTGGGCCTCGGGGCGGTCGGCGAGATCGGTGAGATCGTGTGGGGGCGTCGGCTGGCGAAGCGCTGGCGGCCGAAGACCGGGCCCGAGGCGATGATCGGCGCGACCGCCGAGGTCGTCGAGCCGTGCCGGCCCGTAGGCCAGGTGCGCGTGCACGGCGAGCTCTGGGAGGCGCACTGCCAGGCCGGTGCGGCGGTCGGGGACACGGTCACGATCACGGCGCTCGAAGACCTGGTCCTGACGGTGACGCCGGCGGCCGACCCGTGAGCGCCGCCGCAGGCATGCCGGCCGCGCCGGGTCGAACCGACGGTTGTGCGCTTACGGCAGGGAGACGGCGGCGGCCTCGCCGGCCAGGGTGAGCGTGACGATCCGGTGGAGCAGTGCCGCGTGAGCGTTGGCCGTTGCCGGAGCCGGGCGTCCATCGGGATACTCGGCCATGCCGAGGTCGACCAGGTGATCGATGTTCAGCGCGATCGCCTCGCGCAGGACGCCGGCATCGATGCCATTGCCCGCCTCGACCGCGACGGCGGCCGAGATCTGCGAGATCGAACGGGCTCCCGCGGCATGCAGGTTCCGGAGGATGTCGTCCTGCCACGGAAACCGGTTGACGCTGCTCACGGGTCTCATCTCCTCCCGCTCGGGAGCCCTGCCCGGAACTCTCCCTCGCGAGGCGGCCGCCGGGATCACCCCGAGCGGATGAAACGGACATAGGGGAGGGCTGATGGACACGCCGATCGACGCCTACGTCCTCATCGACATCTTCCTGCTGCTCCTGATCGGCGTCGGCCCCAAGATCGCGCTCGTGCCGTTCCTCGAGGTGACGGCCGGCATGGACGCTGCCACGAGGGCCCGCGTCACCCGCACCATGCTGACCACCGCCGGGGTCGTCGCGCTCATCCTGATCGTGCTCGGCGAGCTGCTGCGCAAGCTCCTGCACTTCTCGACCGGAGCGCTCTCGATCGCCGGCGGCATCATCCTCCTCATCATCGCGGTGGGGATGATCCGGGGGCCGGGGGAACCTGAGACCGAGCATCGCGGCGCGAGCGAGCCTGACCCGATGCGGTTGGCGGTGTTCCCGCTGGCGGTGCCGTATCTGCTCAATCCGGTCGGGATCGTCGTGCTTGTGACAGTCGCGGCGGACGCCACTTCCCTGCGTCTGCTGCTGGCGGTGGTCGGATTGCTCGCGCTCGTGCTCGCCCTGGACATCGCCGTGTTCCGGGCGGCGAACCGTGTCAGCGACCACCTGGACGCGAGCCGGATGCTCGTGACGGAGAAGGTGTTCGGCGTCCTCCTGGCGGCGCTCGCCGTCCAGCTGGCCCTGAACGGGCTCGCGGATGTGGGCGTGGTCCAACTCACGTCCCATTGACCCGCGCTGCGGTGGGCGCGAATAGAAGCCGCTGGCTTTGGGTAGGGTCGTCGTGAATGGCTCAGAAGCCGGCAGGTCTGCATCCCAGCACGGCGCTCGCCGCGGCGCTCCGTACCCTCGGCGATGAGCTCGAGCGGTCCGGGGATCAGATCGACCGCGAGCGGGTCGAGGGCGCGAGCGCGCTCGTGCGCGCGGCGCGGCAGCTTGTCGGTCCGGCGGGCGCACCGGTCGACAGGGACGCGCTCGCGCTCCTGCGGGTGACGGCGTGTGTGAGCACGCCGGGCGCCGGAGCGCCCGACACGGGAGATGTCGCGGCCGCACTGGCCCTGATCGCAAGGACGGTGGCCGATCGAGCCGCAACGGGGTGGGACAGACCGGCCCCCGACGCCGGCCTCGCCCACGTGCGCGGGACGCTGCACCAGCTGGCCGCGTGCGGCGCGGGCGAGGGGCCTTCGCGAGATTCATCCCGATTGGCCGATATGACGCCCATCGACGACGCCTAGGCTTGAGGCTCTGTCTACCGGAGGAGCGTGCGATGACGACATCGATCGAGCGTATCCGGCGGCGCGCTCTCGGGCGATCGCCCGACCCGGGCCGGCTGGAGCGGATCCAGGCGTCGGTGCGCGGGTCCGTGCACGGCGCATCCATTACCCTGCGCGATCCGCGCAGTCGCCGGCACCAGCGGGCGGCGGCCCGGCACCTGCGCCGTGCCACCCGCCGCGCCCAGCGGATCGGGATCGGCAACGCCGTCGGCGACTCGCGGGTCAAGTTGCAGGTGTGGCGGGGATACCGGCATGCCGTCGCGGCCGCCAAGCCGCCACCGCGCCGTGTCGTGCGCCGTGTGGTCGCGGGCAGCGTGCTGGCCGGGCTCGTGGCCGGTGGAGCGGCGGCAGGGATCGCGCGCAAGCGGCCGGCCTCGGGGCCGGGCGGCGACGGCGCCGATCTCTCACCTGATCACGCCGACGGCGAGCCGCAGCCCTAGTCAGCCACAGATCGAGAGGCGGGCGGTCCTTCTACGAACGGACCGCCCGCCTCCGTGACTCACCACCCGGCTGCCCTCAGGCGCCGACGCTGCCTGCCCCGGCCGCCGCGAGCCCCACCGCGATCAGATCCTCGGGATGGAGCCATTGATCGGCCAGGGCGACTCCGCCGGCGGCCTGGATCTTCTCCCGCAGCGGGATCGCCCAGCGGTGCTCGATCAACGCGATCGCGGCGGACGTCCCTTCGGGGATGGCATCCGCGAGGTACCACACATCCGCGTCGTCGAACAGCTGGCTGTCCTCGAGCTCGACGGCGCCGGCGAGCGCCGCGGCCTCCGCCACTTCCTCGCCGCCGGCGCCGAAGCCCACCAGCGCCCCGACGAAGGCCCCGAACTCCATCATCTCCTCACGGCTCAGGTCCGTCTGCTGGAGGGCGGCGATGTTCCCGCTCTTGTCCTTCGTCACGAACAGGAGGTCGATCAGGCGGATGACGTCGTGCTCCTTGAGACGCTTCAGCTCCGGCAGGATCTCGCCGGTGAAGCGGTCGTCCCCGAACCCGACGACCAGCACCTGGACCGGGCCCACGATCGTCGGTGCGCCGGATGTGTCCGCGCTGCTCATGCCGACTGCAGAAGCTTCTGCTTCTGCACCTCGAACTCGGCGTCGGTGAGCACACCCTGCTTACGCAGCTCGCCGAGCTTGGCGAGCTGCTCGTACACGTCCGGGGTCGCTGCGGCAGCCGGCGCGGGTGCCTCCTGCTGGTATTCGGCCTCGTCGGGACCAGCGTCCTGTTCCTGCTGACGTCCCTTCTGGACGTGCTTGCCGGCCATGTAGGCACCGCCGCCGACCATCGCCGCCCGCATCAGGGGCCTTCTGCGTCTGAGCATCGCCTCGCTCCTCTCCGTTAGGCGTTGACGACGGAGCCGGAGCCGTGCAGGGCGTCCTGCAGCTGGTTCGTCTGCTCGTCGGACAGCGAGGTCTTGAGGACGGTGCCGCCGTACTTGCTGAGCGCCGCGATCGCCTTGTCAGGCGTGACCTTCTCGACGACCATGAACAGCGCCGAGGTGCCCGGCTTGAGCATGTCGCGCACCTGATCCTGGAACTGCTTGTCGATCGTGCCCTTGCCCAGGTGTCCGAAGAGCGCGCCCATGCCGGCGCCGACCGCCATGCCGAGGAACGGCACGAAGAACAGGATCCCGAACAGGAACCCCCAGAACATCCCCCATGTCGCGCCGCCGCCCGTCGTGGGCGAATGGGTCGTATGGGTGTGCATCTTGCCGTCAGCGTCGCGCACGATCGCGGCGACCGCGTCGGCCTCGATGATGAGATCGGCCTGCAACTTGTGGACCTCTTCGACCGCGAGATCGGCGGTCGTCGTGTCGTTGTAGCCGATGGCAATCAAATCCGCCATGTGGGGTCTCCTTCCCGTAGCGTTGCGCAGGAGAGCAGGGAGCCCTCCGCTGGCCTGAATCGTCCCCGCGGCGGGCCTTTTCTGCATCGTCCCCATGGGGTGAAAAGTGCGGGGCTCCATGGGCGTACCTTCCCCGGCGAAGCGGTCGGGAGACGCCGGGATGCGCATGTCTCGGCGCGCGTGAAGGGAGCATGGGATCGCCAGTACGAAGAAGCAGGCCGGCAACGCCGCGAAGACGACGCCGCCGAAGTCGTCGCGACAGGCCGAGGGGCAGAGCGCAGCAGCGCCCTCGCCGTTTCCGCCCATCGCAGAGTACGGGTTCATCTCCAACTGCCACACGGGCGCGCTGGTCGCGCCCGACGGCGCCATCGACTGGCTGTGCGTCCCGAGCTTCGACGCACCCGCCGTGTTCGGCAGCCTGCTCGACCGGGGGGCGGGATTCTTCCGATTCGGGCCGTTCGGCATCAACCATCCGTCCGCCCGCAGGTACGCCGCCGGGACGAACGTCCTCATCACGACATGGAAGACGCCGTCCGGCTGGATCCGTGTTCACGACGCGCTGACCATGGGCCCGCGGGATCACGAGGACGAGATCACGCCCCACACGCGGCCGCCGGCCGACGACGACGCCGACCACATGCTCGTGCGCACCGTCGAGTGCCTCGAGGGCCGCGTCGAGGTGGAGCTGGTGTGCGAGCCCGCGTTCGACTACGGCAGGGTCCCGGCCGAATGGGCCGCGGTCGACGGCGGCCGGCACGCCGCCGACGCGAGCGGGGCCGGGGTCACAATCCGCCTGAGCTCGGATCTCGACCTCGGCGTCGAGGGCAACCGGGTGCGAGCCCGCCATCATCTGGAGCCTGGCGACCGCGCCTACTGCGCCCTGTCATGGGCCGAGGGGCTGGCCGGGCCGGGGGACGTCGACGAGGCCGAGGCCCGCATGGCCGCCACCAGCCGCTACTGGCGGGCGTGGCTGGACGGGGCCCGCATCCCCGACCATCGCTTCCGCGGCCCGGTGCAGCGCTCGGCGCTCACGATCAAGGGCCTGACGTACATGCCGACCGGGGCGACCGTGGCGGCGCTCACGACGTCGCTGCCCGAGACGCCGGGCGGCGAGCGCAACTGGGACTACCGCTACACCTGGATGCGCGACACGACATTCACGCTACAGGCCCTGCACCTGCTGAACCTCGACTGGGAGGCCGACGAGTTCATGCAGTTCGTCGCCGACGTCGAGCCCACCGAGGACGGGTCGCTGCAGATCATGTACGGGATCGACGGCCGCCGCGACCTGACCGAGTCGACCCGCGACGACCTGTCCGGCTACGCCGGGGCGCGGCCGGTGCGCATCGGCAATGGGGCGTTCGACCAGCGCCAGAACGACGTGTTCGGCGCCGTGCTCGACTCGATCCTGCTGCACACGCGCCGCAGCGAGCGCATGCCGCAGCGGCTGTGGCCGATCGTCGAGTCGCAGGCCGAGTGCGCGACCCGGGTCTGGCGCCGGCCCGACCAGGGCATCTGGGAGGCGCGCGGCGAGCCGCGGCACTACGTGTCGTCCAAGCTGATGTGCTGGGTCGCGCTCGACCGGGCCGCCAAGCTCGCGGGAATCCGGGGCAACCCGGACCGCGAGACCACCTGGCGGTCGACCGCCGACGAGATCCGAGCCGACATCCTCACCCACGGCGTGAGCGACAAGGGCTACCTGCGCCAGCACTACGACACGGATGCGCTCGACGCCTCGACGCTCCTGGCGGCGATCTTCGGGTTCCTGCCCGGCGACGACGAGCGCCTGCATGCCACGGTGGCCGCCATCGCGGACGACCTCACCGAGGACGGCTTCGTGCTGCGGTATCGCACCGGCGAGACCGACGACGGCCTCTCCGGCAAGGAGGGGACATTCCTCATCTGCTCCTTCTGGCTCGTGTCCGCGCTTGCGATCGTCGGGCAGATGCAACCCGCGCGCGACCTCATGGAGCGGCTGCTCCGAGTCGCCTCGCCGCTCGGCCTCTACGCCGAGGAGTTCGACGCCGGTACCGGCCGCCATCTCGGCAACTTCCCGCAGGCGTTCTCCCACCTGGCGCTGATGGAGGCCGCCGGGCGCATCATGCTGCCCGAGCTGATGGCGCAATACTGACGGCGGGCCTGGATCGGTGACCCAGCCCCTTCCCGATCGCCGGGACGCGACCGGCGCGCGCCTCGCACCCGTGCCCGCGGAGGCGCTGCCGCCCGTCCCCGCGGATGACCTCCTCGGCGAGACCGAGGGCTACCTGGTCGACGCAGGCGCGGGTGTGGTGGGCGTTGTCGAGGAGGTCGTCTTCGCCGCGGGGGGCGATCGACCCGAGTTTCTGATGGTGCGGCTCGAGGGGCTGAGCCGGCAGCGCGCGGTGGAGGTGCCCGTGCAGAGCGTCCTCGAGATCCACCCGGCCGAGCGTCGCATCGTGCTCGGCGGGTACTGGCAGCGCTAGCTGAGTGATTCTAGGGGTCGGTGGGCGCGAGGTCGGCCTCGCCTGGGGTCGCGTCCGGGTCCTTCGCCTCCTTCTCCTTCTTCTTGCGGTGGACGAGCTTGCGCGTCGCCTGCCAGCCGATCTGGGTCGAGAGCATGGTGAAGCCGAAGGCGACGTTCCACGCGGTCGTGATCAGCGCCTGACCGACCGTGTACGCGGCGATGGTGGCCTGCGGGGCGACACCCTTCAAGACGACCGACGCGAGCCCCGTCTGCGCGCCGACCGCGCCCGGCAGCACCGCGACGGTCGACGAGATCGACGACGCCGCGACGATCAGGAAGACGTTCTTGAGCGACACCGGGATGTTGTAGGCATGCATGAACGTCGCGTTCACGCCCATCCTGGCCGCGTATGACACCGCCTCCACCCCGACGACCTGGACGAGAAACAGGCGCGGGTGGCGCAGGATCTCGCCGCCCTCCTTCGCGTTCTCCCAGGTCTTGCGGAACCGTTTGTAGATCACCACCACCGACAGGGCGATCAGCGCGATGCCGCCGACGACGATGATGACCGAGGCCACGGGGTGATCGGCGAACCAGCCGAAGTGGACGTCGAACGACCCGCTCACGCTGAGGAACAGCCCCAGGTAGACGATCACGGCCACGATGGCGAAGAAGATGTTCTCGACCATCGTCGCCCCGACGACGCCGGCCACCGTCGCCCCCGGGATGCTGGTGCGGAAGAAGCCGAGCATCGTGACGGTGCCCGCCGAGGCGGGCAGGATGGCGTTCAGGCCGTTGCCCCCGGCGTAGTAGCTCATGATCGGCCGGTAGCGAACGTCGCCGTCGGGATAGGCCGAGCGCAGGATGTTGCGCCAGGCCAGGGCCACGAAGAGCGTCTGCGCGGTCTGGAAGCCGATCCCGAGGACGACCAGGGGCAGCGAGACCGCGGTCATCGTGTCCCACAGCTGCTCCAGCCATCCGATCATTCAGATGACTCTAACCCGCGCAGACGCTCCCCGCCCGGCTTTCAGCCGCCGGGCTGGGCCCGGCGCTCCGGTCGCCCGTGCACCACGAGTCCGTAGATGACCAGCGTGTCGACCAGGATCATCGTGAACGACCAGAACGGGAAGTGAGCGAGGTAGCTGAACTGCACGATCATGTTGATGCTCACGACCACGATGCCCACGACCCGCGCCCACGTGGCGCCGTTGAAGATCGCGAACCCGGCGAAGATCATCACGATCCCGACGATCAGCACGAGCCAGCCCCAGGACGACACCTTGTCCGTGACCGGCAGCGTTGCCTGGCCGTTCACGACACCCTGAATGCGGTTGGCGTTGATGATCGCCACCAGACCGTCGATGGCGTTGAAGAACCCGGCGATGATGATGAGGATGCCCGCGAAGCTGCGCCATCCATACCCGGCGTCGTCATCCATGGCTCACCCGTTCCATTCGGGCTCGGCGCCGGTGGTCAGGCCGTAGATGATGAGGAGGTTGACCGTGACCCCGAGCAACGCCGCCCACGGCGCCGCGAAGATCATGATGAACCAGAGGAACGTCGCGGTCGACGCGAGCAGCACCCCGATGTAGTTGCCGGTCATCTGCCCGGCGACCGACGCGAAGCCCGCGAACAGCTGCATGATCCCCCAGATCACGAAGACCCAACCCCAGAACGAGAGGTTGGAGTAGACGATGTGGTTCGTGAAGTACTGGTGGCGCTCGATGGCGGAGAACCCGTTGATCATGTTGAACCCGCCGGCGACGATCAGCATGATCCCCGCGAACCACACCCAGCCGGTGACGCGAACGCCACTCTGGCCGCTCGCCCCCCGTCGTTCGCTCGTGTCCATTGCATCCCCTCCTGCTGTGAGGTCAGACATCGTCGTGCCGACGCTAAAGCGCATTCCGTGGGCCGCCATCATCCCCATGGGATGGTCTTTCCCGGGAGCCGCGAAGGCGCCTCGAGCCCGCCTGCGCAGGCCGTGAAACCTGGTCCGGTTCATCCGATGGGGATGAGGCTCCCGGGGCCGTCGTTCCGGGATGCTTGGACGATCGAAGGCAAGGGCACAGACACAGACGTCGTCGAGACGACGAGCGCCGGCACAGGTGTGCCGGGCACGAACAGCCGGGGCCGCAAGGTCGGCCTGGGCGTGCTCATCGCGCTGGCGTCGCTCATGCTTGGCGTCTCGGTTCTGGCGATCTGGGCTGACCGGGTATTCCTCGACTCGACGAACTGGGCCGATACGAGCGCGCAAGCGCTTCAGCAGCCCGAGGTCAGGACCGCGCTCTCGGCATACCTCGTGGATCAGATCTATGCGAATGTGAACGTGCCGCAGGCGCTTTCGCAGGTGCTCCCACCGCGGGCGCAGGCGCTGGCCGGGCCGTTGGCAGTCACCGGGCAGCCGTACGTCGAGCGCGCGATCGCGGCGGGGCTCGACCGGCCGCGGGTGGTCGAGCTGTGGCGCAACGCGAACCTGCGTGCGCACACGGCGCTCCTCAAGATCCTTAACGGCGGCTCGGGCCCGCTGAGCACGGCGAACGGGGTGGTCGCGATCGACCTGCGACCGCTCGTGAGCCAGATCTCCTCGACGCTCACGAGCCGCACGGGCGGCAGGGTCAGCCTGCCGGCGGACGCGGGTCTGATCGTGCTCTTGAAGTCGGACCAGCTGAGCGCCGCGCAGAAGACCGTCAAGCTCATGCGCGTGCTGGCCCTCCCGCTCCTGCTGCTGTCGCTCGCGGTGTACGCGCTCGCCGTGTACCTCTCCCGGGCGCGCCGGCGGACGCTGCGGGCGTGTGCGTTCGGCATGCTGGCGGCCGGCCTCGTGCTGGTCGTCGTGCGGCGCGTGCTCGGCGACTACTTCATCAACTCGCTCACCACCCTGCCCGACGTGCGTGCCGCCGCCCACGTCACGTGGTATATGGCGACCGATCAGCTCGCAAACGCCAACGTCACGCTGTGCTCGGTCGCCCTCCTGCTCCTCCTCGGGACGTGGTTTGCCGGGCCGGGACGGCGCGCGACGAGCTCGCGGCACGCGCTCACGCCGTACCTCCGCGATCCGGCGACGGCATACGGTGCGTATGCGCTCGTACTGCTCGTTCTGATCATCTGGGCCCCGGTGAACGCGACGCGCAACCCGGTGATGATCCTGATCCTCGGGGTGCTCGGTGCGATCGGGATCGAGGCTTTGCGCCGCATCGTCCAGCGCGAGTTCCCCGACGCCACCGAGCGCGACCTCGGCAGCCGCCTCGCCGGCGCCTCGAAGCACGCGTATGCGAGCGTGCGCCGCCCGTCGGCGCCTGCGACCGCGGCGCCGACCGCCGCCGACCGCTACGCCGCGCTCGACCGGCTGGCGACGCTGCACGAGCGGGGCACGCTCGACGACCGGGAGTTCGCAGCCGAGAAGGCCGCCCTGCTCGCGCAGAGCTGAGGATGAGCCGCCCGCCGGGAACGCCCGACCCAGCCGGCGGCGAGGACGTCCCGCGCCCCACGCCGACCGTGGGCATCCTGCCGCCGCGCATCAGCCCCCTCGAGAAGGGCATGTCGCGCTTCCTGCGCGAGCCGCCGTCGGTGCGAAACGCCCTCGCCGTGGTGGTCACGGCGACCACCATCGTCGTGATCGCGTCCGGTGTCGCGATGAGGCTCCTCGACCCGCGGGATTTCTCGAGCGTCTGGCTCGGCATCTGGTGGTCGGTGCAGACGGTGACGACGGTCGGCTATGGCGACATCACGCCGACGAACGTCGCCGGCAGGATCGTGGCGACCGTGGTGATGGTCGCGGGGATCGCCTTTGTCGCCATCACCACGGCCGCGGTCACAGCCACCTTCGTCGCCCGCGCGCAGCGGGAGCGGCGGATGGCCCCCGCCGCGGGCGCGCGGCCCCCGGGCGATGCGGACGCCCGCTTCGACGACCTCACGCTGCGGCTTGACCGCATCGAGTCCCTTCTGCGCGACCTCGAGCAGCGGTAACCGCCGCACGGGGCTAGGCGATGAGGTCGTACCCGGCCTTGAGCATAATGGCGACGCCGATCAGGGTGAGGAGCGCCACCGCGATCGTGCGGGAGTGCGCGATCAGCCAGCGCCGTGACCGCTCCAGGTCGGTCGCGGCCCGGTCGGGTGCGAGTGCGGTGTAGGCGATCGGTGCGGTGATCGTCACGATCGAGGCGAGCGCGAATACGCCGATCGCGATGACGCGGTCGAGCACGCCGACGTCCGCCTTGAGGATCTCGAGCACCGCGACGAGCGTCACCGAGTACGTGAGCATCACGCCGCCCGCGACCAGCGCCACCGCCCAGTGCCTGCCGACGAGGCGCACCAGCCAGCCGGGGACCGGGTCCTTCGGCTCACCCGTCGCCGGGCGCCGCTGCACCACCACCGCGCCCACAACGAGCAGGGCGCCGACCACGAGCTCGCCGATCGACGCCGCGCGCGAGGGCGTCGTCTGTGACGAGTGGAAGTCGACCGAGGGGAAGACGACCACGAGTAGGCCGATCAGACCGATCGTCGCGATCCATCCACCGACGAACGCGACCGACCGCCGCAGCCCGGACGGCATGCTCAGGAGCACGTACACGGCCAGCACGGACGTCGGGCTCGAGAACGCGACCGCCAACCCCAGGAGCGCCACCGAGACGAGCAGCGTCTGCACGCGGGCGCCGGCTCAGTCCCTGATCACGAGGTCGTCGCCTTCGCCGTGGCGGCGTCAGCCTGGGTGCGGCTCGCGATCAGATACTGCACGGCCTCCACGGCCAGGAACGCGGTGACGACGGCGATCAGGATCGGCGCCGTCTCGAGGGGACCGACCTGCGTGAGGAACGCCGCGAGCAGCACCATCGAGAACGGAGCGGAGACGACCGAGCCCGGCACGGCGGCGAGCATGCACGTGAACGCGAGTCCGAGCGGCACGCCCGAGACCACGTGGTGGACGCCGACTCCGGCCGTTCCGCCGATGAAGAGCGCCGGGAAGATCGGGCCGCCGACGAAGCCGCTTGCCTGGCAGACGGCGAAGGTGAGCATCTTCGCGATCACGACGGCGACCACGAGGCCGATGCTGAGCGTGCCCGCGTCCTTGAGCACAGTCTTGAGCTGGTCGCTGCCCGTGAACATCGTCAGGGGCAGCGCCACCCCGACGAGCCCGAAGACGACGCCGCCGATGGTCGCTCGCGCGATGCCCGGCAGCTTCGACCGGTCGAACACCCGCATCATGACCTTGACGCACACCCCCAGGAGCGTCACCACCACGGCGGCCAGGAGGCCCAGGCCGACACCGGCCAGCAGCTGCCAGTCCTCGTACTTGTACTTCGGCACCTCGTACGCGTCCGCGAAGACCGAGCCGGCGATGGCGAAGTAGATCCCAAACGACACGCTTGAGGCCACGATCGATCCGACGAGCGCCTTCGTCAGCTGGCGGCCGCCCGGGCGGGCGACCTCGAGGATCATCATCACCACGATCACGGTGCTCGAGAAGAGCCCGCCGTAGGCTCCGGCGAAGCCGGCGAGGGTGCTCACCCGGCTGTCATCGTCGTCGAGCTTGCGGCGGCGCGCGGTCCACGTGCCGGCGCCGCCGCCGATCGCGCCGAGCGCCTTCTCCGGGCCGAGGCTGGCGCCGCCGATCAGCGACACCGCCGACACCGCCGCGATCCCCGGCACCAGGCTCGGGTCGACGTGCCCGGACTGCATGTCGGCGATCAGGCCGGGAGTGTGCTCGGGCAGGTGGGTCAGGCGCCGCAGGAGCCCCACGCCGACGCCCGCCGCCGCTGCGATGGCCACCCACCACCAGTGCCCGCCGAACCAGCCCGGATTGGAGTCCGTGTACCAGCGGCCCCCGACGCTGACCACTCCCATGAACACGAGGCCGGCGAACGCGCCGAGGATGCCGAGCGCGACGGCGTATCCCACGAGCGCCCACAGCTCCCGCCGATCGGCGAGCGGCGGCGACGCGGCCGACCCGGACAGGTCACTCACGCTGCCCATCAAACCGCGCCCGCGCCCCGGGCACATCATGCAATCAGGATGATGGGCGGCCGACGACTGCTAGATGGGCGAGCGCACGGGGATCGGGATCACGGCGATGATCCGTGTGCCACCGCTCCCGCCGGGCGCCACCGAGAACCTGCCGCCGGCCGCTTCGACGCGGTCGCGCAGGCCCTCCAGGCCCGACCCGGCCCTGGGCTCCGCGCCGCCGACGCCGTCGTCTGTGATCTCGATCCGCAGGGTGCGCGGTCCGGCGATGGCGCGCACGGTGATCGCGGATGCGCCGGAGTGCTTCTGGGCGTTCGCGACCGCCTCCGCGAAGACGTAGTAGGCCGTCGCCTCGGTCGACTCATCCACCCGGTCGGCCGGCATCTCCGCCACCGTGACCGGGATCGTCGATCGCAGGGCGACGCTTCTGATCGCGTCGGCCAGGCCCAGGTCGGTGAGCACCGCCGGATGGATGCCGTGTGCGAGCTCGCGCAGCTCGGCGATCGCAAGCTCGAGCTTCACCTCGGCCTCCTCGAGCAGCCCGGCCGCCTGCTCCGGGGACGTGCGCGCGCGCTCGGCCGCATGACCCAGATCGACCGCCAGCCATGTCAGGCGCTGTTGGGCGCCGTCGTGCAGGTTGCGCTCGAGGCGCCTGCGCTCGACGTCGCCCGCCCGGATGACGCGGGCGCGGGACGCGCGCAGCCCGCGCGCGAGCGCCGCGCGCTCCGACACCACCGCGGCCAGGACGAGCGTCGTGAGCGAGGCCACAACCACGAAGAGCTGGGTGCTGAGCTCGGTGCGGCTGATCGAGCGGTAGGCGAACGGGCCCAGGTAGTGCGTCGTGTTCCAGAGGGTCAGCGACACGGCGATGGCGACGGCGAGGGTGGCGCCACGCTGACCGAACCGAAGCGCGCACCAGATCAGGGCGGGGAAGACGAGGAAGGCCACCGGGCGGTCGGTGCGCGTTGAGAGGTCGGCGAGCACCGCCACCCCGGCCAGCCCGGCGGCGGCCTCCGCAGTCCGGCCGCGTCGCCACCCGCGCGGCGGCAGCGGCCACCAGGCGAGCACCAGCGGGGCCACGATCAGCGCGCCGCAGAAGTCGCCCAGCCACCATGTCCGCCAGATGGTGCCGATGGCGTCCGTCGAGATGACACCGCCGAGCCGCAGGCTCAACGCGCCGATCGTCGCGCTCACGCCCACCCCGGCCGCGAAGGCGACGAGCATCCGCAGGAGCCCGCGGACGGACTCGAGCGGCGAGCCGCCGGGGACAAGCCGGCGGATCAGGACCGTCGCGACGACCACCTCGAGGACGTTGCCGGCCGTCTGGCCGAGCGCCGACCCGAGCGGAAGTGCGGAGTAGTCGTTGGCGAGCAGGTCGCCGATGAGCACCCCGGGCCAGAACGACAGCCCCCGCAGGTAGAGGAAGGCGATGCCGACGCCCACCGGCGGCCACACGATCGCCGCCACCGGGCCGACGAAGTTGAGATTGATGCCGATCCGCGCCGAGCCGTAGTAGAGCGCCGCGAGGATCGCGACTCCGAGCGGGTATCGAGCGCTCTGACCGACGACGCGCTTTGTCGCCGGGGAGCGCTCGGAAACGGCCTCTTGCCCCATGGCAGGCCGAGTGTATCGACCGCCATGAGGCCGTGCCGCCCAGCTATCAGACTCAGGCCGTCTGCAGCGCCTTTGCCTTCAGCTGCTCGAACTCGCTCTCGCCGATCGTCCCGTCGTCGAGGAGCTGCTTGGCCTGCGCGATCTCTGCGGCCGCGCCGCCGCCGCCGGAGACTGTGCGCGAATAGCTCTCGTCGAGCGCCCGGGCCCGGCGGGCGTCCTCAGCGCCGCGCTCGGCCATTCCATCGGAGTTGGCGATCATGTACACCAGCATCCCGAGGAAGGGAGCGCAGAACACGAAGATGAGCCACAGCGCCTTCTTGCCGCCCGACGCGTCATGGCGGCGGAAGATGTCGGAGATCACGTGAATCAGCATCATGAAGTAGACGACCATGAAGAAGATCACGAGCAGTGACCACAGGAACTCACCGAGCGAGAGCACAGGCATAGCTACCTCTTTCTTTGCGTGTACGCGGTCTTGTGAATCTCAGGCACGGCCACAGCCGCGCCACCCACCTAGCGGCGGCGCCGGCTCACACGGCGGGCCGTGCGGCGGCCCGTGCGGCGTGCAACTCTGCGTCCTCCGAGCATGATCTCCTCCTGTCGTTTCGCCGGGCGTCGGCGGATTTACTTCGTGGCCGAGGCGTCTGCCGACGCGAGGGCGTGCAGTTCCTCGGCCTCTTCGGCGGTCACCAGGCCCACCTCGACGAGGTCGAGCGGGCTGATGAAGCCGTCCGAGATCCGGAACCCGCCGGCGCGCGCGATTGCGTTTCGCAGCGGCACGGCCCAGTGATGCTCGAGCAGCACGAGCGCGGCGGCGGTGTTGTTCGGGATCTCGTCGAGGATGTCCCATGCCTCCTCGTCGGTGAAGACGTGGATCCCGTCCTCCGCAGCCGCCTCGGCGCCCGCGAGCGCACCCGCCTCGGCGCCCTCCTCGCCCTCGATGCCGAGGCCGACCAGCGCGCCGACAACGCTGCCGAGCTCGATCGCCTCGTCCTCGGACAGGTTGCTCAGATGCTCGACCGTGAGGTCTCCATCCGCGTCCTTGTACACCGCCAGGGCGTCGATGACGCGAACGGTGTCGCTCTCGCGCAGGCGCTCCAGTTCGGCGATGATCTCGCCGTGGAAGTCCGGGTCGGTGAAGCCCAGCACCAGCAGCTGTACGGGCCCAATTGCCATGGCCAACCCCTTTCAGTGGTCGGTGGAACGTGCATGCCGTGAATACGGTTCGAGCCTATGCCGGCGTCCACCCCGGGGCTGTCATCCCAACGGCATGATCGATCTGAGGCCTTTCAGCGTGCGATCACCCGCCTGGGATGACGGGCCGCCGGCTCGCATCGGCGAGAGTGGTCGCTTGGCGAGACCAATTCCGGCCTCGAGCCGGGGTGAGGAGAGCGACATGACGACCGTCGAGAGCACCGAAGCGCCCGCGAAGGCGGCCCCCAAGCGTTCATCCAAGGCATCCGCATCCCGTGCGCCCAAGCACCTGAGCCTGGCCGAGCGGGTGGCCAAGGGCAAGGCCGCCCGCGTCCAGATTCCGCGTTCGAGCCACGGCGACTTCGAGCCCGCGGCCGACCGGCTCGACCCGATCGATCACCTGGAGCGCCAGGCGACGTCGCGGGTGCCGGAGCTCGTCCCGATCCGGTACGGGCGCATGCTGGTGTCGCCGCTCACCTTCTACCGGGGTGCGGCGCTGATCATGGCGGCGGACCTGGCCAAGACCCCCAGCTCCGGGCTGCGCGCCCAGCTGTGCGGAGATGCGCATCTCTCGAACTTCGGCGTGTTCGCGTCTCCCGAGCGCAAATTGGTGTTCGACATCAACGACTTCGACGAGACCCTGCCGGGGCCGTGGGAGTGGGACGTCAAGCGGCTGGCGGCGAGCTTCGCGGCGGCGGGGCGTGAGAACGGGTACAAGCTCAAGGAGCGTCAGCGGATCGTGGTCGGCGGCGTTGCCGCCTACCGCAGGGCGATGGCCGGCTTCGCGGGCATGCGCAACCTCGACGTCTGGTACGCCCGCATGGAGATCGAGGACAGGCTCTCCGAGCTGAGCAAGCTCACCACGAAGAGGATGCTGAAGCGCACCGAGGCGGCGCTGGCGAAGGCGCGCACGAAGGACAGCATGCAGGTCTTCTCCAAGCTCACCCATGAGGTCGACGGCGAGCCCAGGATCATCTCCGACCCGCCCCTGATCGAGCCGTTCGCCGAGCTCGCCCCCGGGATCAAGGGCCAGAAGCTGATGGAGAGCCTGCACGACATCCTGCGCAGCTACCGCAGCACGCTGCAGCACGACCGCCGGCTGTTGCTCGAGGACTTCCGGATGGTCGACGTCGCGCGCAAGGTGGTCGGCGTCGGCAGCGTCGGCACTCGCGCATACATCGCGTTGCTGCTCGGCCGCGACAACAGCGATCCCCTGTTCCTGCAGCTCAAGGAGGCGCAGGCATCGGTGCTCGAGGAGTTCGTCGGCAAGAGCGACGTCCGAAACTGCGGCGAGCGCGTCGTGAACGGCCAGCACCTCATGCAGGCCTCGAGCGACATCTTCCTCGGCTGGTGCCACGTGATGAACGGCCTCGACGGCCGGGAGCGCGATTTCTACGGACGTCAGCTCAAGGACTGGAAGGGCTCCGTCGAGGTCGAGCAGATGATCCCTCAGGGGATGGAGATCTACGCCCAGATGTGCGGCTGGACGCTCGCGCGGGCACATGCCCGCTCCGGCGACCGCGTCGCGATCGCCGCGTACCTCGGCAACAGCGACAGCTTCGACCAGGCGATCGGACGGTTCGCCGAGACGTACGCCGACCAGAACGAGCGCGACTACCGGGCCCTGGTGGACGCGGTCACGGGTGGGAGGCTGCAGGCCACGACCGGCGTGTGACCACGAGCGCTGGGGGGCTCAGCGCAGGGCGATCACGGCATGGACCGCGATCAGCGCCCCGTAGCCGATCATGAGCGCCGTGAGAATCATCCCGCTGTTCGCGGCCAGCCACGCCTTCCACGTCGCCAGCCGTGCGGCGGTGGTGGTGGGCCTGGCGGCATAGAGCGCGACGGGAACGAGCATCGTCGAGAGCGAGATGACGATGAAGCAGATGAGGTAGGCCGCCTCGGCGGCGGGGTCGATGCCCGCCTTCACGATCTGGATGCTGCCGGCGGCGGCGAAGATCGGGTTCGGCATGACGAGGCCGATCGCGAACGCCTCCGGCACGTTCAGCCGGTCGAGCAGCGTGAGCCAACGCGGCGAGCCCGCCGGCGCCTTCGGTCTGCTCAACCGCAACAGGCCGAAGCCCAGGAGGCCGATCCCGGCGCCGAGCTTCGCCCAGTCGACCCCGGACGACGCCGACCCTCCGGTCGTGACCGCAAGGTGTCCGACGAGGGCGGAGCAGACCGCGTAGATGACCGTCATGGCGGTTGCGGCGCCGAGCAGGAAGGCGACCGCCTTGCGCAGCCCGCCCGCCGCGCTCAGGATCAGGATCACGCCGATGATGCACCACGGCGCCGCCGCGATGCCGATCCCGTTGACGACGATGTCCGACAGCAGTCCGTGCATCGGTCAGGCCTCCGCGCGCGACGGATGGGCCGCCGTCCACGCCGTGTAGCGGTTGGCAAGCGGCGCCGCGGTCAGCCCGTGCGCCAGCACCGAGATCGCCACCGTGAGGAACACCGTGGCGAGGATGGTGTTGAGGTGGGGCAGGTCGGACTCCTCGACGACGGTGATCGCAAACACGATCGACGCGAGCCCGCGCGGCCCGAACCAGCCGACGAACGCGACCGTCTGCCAGCGGGCGCCCGTGCCCCACAGCGCGAGCGCGACCGGGAGCATGCGCACGATCGTCAGGCTCGCGACCGCATACGCCACCACGCGCCACGACACATCGCTCAGCACCGGAGCGAGCAGCAGCGCGCCGAAGAGCACGAAGGTGATGGCGTCGAGCACATCACCCGCCTGCTCGATCAGGTGCGCGGACTCGCGGCCCGCCCGGCGGTGCATGCCGCCGAAGACGGCTCCGCCGACGAACGCCGCGATGAAGCCCGACCCTCCCAGAGGCACGGCGAGGCCGTACGCGAGGGCCGCGGCGGCGACCGGGACGATCTCCACCCAGTCCGCGGCGATCGTCCGATGGCGGGACGCCAGCAGGGCGATTCCGGCGCCGATGACGCCCGCGGCGACCCCGCCGATCGCCCCGAAGCCGAGCTCCTTCACGACGACCACGACCGCCTGGCCCGCGCCGGTGTCACCGGCGTTCGTCTCGGCGACCGCGAGGGCGATCAGGAGCAGCGGCACGCAGATCCCGTCGTTCAGGCCGCTCTCGACGTTCAGCCCCTGGCGGATCCGCGACGGCAGGCCGTCCGCCGTCATGACCGCCTGCCCGAGGGCCGCGTCCGTTGGTGCGAGCAGGAGGGACACGACGACGGCCTCGGGGACGGACAGCGCTCCGAACAGAACCGCCGCGACGACCGCGCCCAGCACGATGGTGAGCGGGAGCGCGACGCCCAGAAGCCGGATCGGCACGGCATCCTCGCGTCGCAGCAGGCGCAGGTCGACCTGCGAGGCATCCGAGAACAGGACGAGCGTCAGCGTCGCCTCGGCCGCCAGCCGGATGTCGTGGCTTGCCGAGGCCGGTATCAGCGCCGTCTCCCGGGGCGCGGCCACCAGGCCGATCGCGACGAATACCATGGCCGGCGTGATCGAGGTGCCCGCGAGCCGCCTCGAGACCGCCGCATACGCGAGCAGCGCACCGGCGAGCACGGCCAGCAGCCACTCCATCAGCCCGCCGTCACGCGCGGGCCGCGGCGGTCGCGGCGCCGATCAGGTTTGCGCCCAGCAGGAGCAGGTGGTGACGTTCATCAGCGCCTCGGCGCGACGGTACGGGGCGGCGGAGGCGTGAACGTCGTCCGATGCGGATGATGCGGCTGCGCCCGGTTGCGGGGACTGTGGAGCATGCACCTGGTGCCGCGATCGCTTCTGCTTGCGCTCACGACCCGCCCGCCGGAGCCCGAGCCGACCACGTCGGCGCCGGTGGACGAGGAGTACTGGCTCAGCCATTGTGAGGGTTTCTCCGTGGAGGGCCCTGACGGCCGGCTGGGGGTTGTCGACCACCTCGTGTACCGCTCGCGTGCCGACCGGCCGGACGTCGTCGCGGTGACATCGGGGCTGTGGCGGGCGCGCACCGCCGAGGTGCTGGTCTCGGACGTCGTCGAGGTGCGGCCGGCGCAGGCCCGCCTGGTCGTCCGCCCCGGCGTGCGCCCGTTCGGCTAGCCGCGCGCCGCCGCCTTTCGTCCTCAGGGGATGACGGGGGTGCGGCAGCGGCCGCTGATACTCGGGGCCAGGACGTGACCGGCCTCTGAGAGCCGGTGCGCCCAGGGTGACTGGGAATCGCGAGAGGAAGGCCAACGTGGACAAGCCATTCAAGGGCAAGATCAACATCGACATCCGGGACTCCGTGCCCGACTGGGAGCCGTTCGAGCCGCCGAAGGCGCCTGACGGGGCGCCGAGCGTCGTCTACATCGTGCTCGACGACGTCGGCTTCTCGGCCCTGGGCTGCTACGGCGGCCCGGTCGATACGCCGAACATCGACAAGATCGCGGCCGACGGCGTGCGCTACACCCAGTGGCACACGACCGCGCTCTGCTCGCCGACGCGGTCGTGCCTGCTCACGGGCCGAAACCACACCCGCAACAGCATGGCCTGCATCACCGAGGCGGCGATCGGGTTTCCCAACGCGAGCGGCACGATCCCGCCCGAGAACGGGACGCTCTCGGAGATCCTGGGCGAGCGCGGCTGGAACACGTACATGGTCGGCAAGTGGCACCTGTGCCCCGACGATGAGATGAACCTGGCCTCGACGCGGCGAAACTGGCCGACGGGCAGGGGCTTCGAGCGCTGGTACGGGTTCCTCGGCGCCGAGACGAGCCAGTGGTATCCCGACCTCATCCACGACAACCACGCCGTCGATCAGCCGCGGTCGCCCGAGGAGGGCTACCACCTGACCGTCGATCTCACCGACAAGGCCATCGAGTTCATCATGGACGCGAAGGCGATCGCACCCGAGAAGCCGTTCTTCCTCTACTACGCGCCCGGCGCGTGCCACGCGCCGCACCACGCTCCGAAGGAGTGGGCCGACAAGTACAAGGGCCGCTTCGACATGGGCTACGAGGCGATGCGCGAGGAGACGCTCGCCCGCCAGAAGAAGCTCGGGCTCGTCCCGAAGGAGACCGAGCTGCCGCCGATCAACCCGATCGGCACCGCCGAGACCCGCACCGGCCCCGACGGCAAGCCGTTCCCGATGATGGACACGACCAAGCCGTGGGACTCGCTGCCGGCCGAAGAGAAGACGCTGTTCAGCCGCATGGCCGAGGTGTACGCCGGGTTCCTGGCGCATGCCGACGACCAGATCGGGCGCCTGCTCGCGTTCCTCGAGGAGTTCGGCTATCGCGACAACACGCTCGTGGTGCTCGTCTCCGACAACGGCGCCTCGGGCGAGGGCGGGCCGAACGGCTCGGTCAACGAGATGAAGTTCGCAAACGGGCTCCCCGACAACGTCGAGGACAACCTGCCGTACCTGGCCGACCTCGGCAGCCCGAAGACGTACAACCACTACCCGAACGGCTGGGCGATGGCGTTCAACACGCCGTTCAAGATGTGGAAGCGGTACGAGTTCAACGGCGGCACCAGCGACCCGTGCATCATCTCCTGGCCCGCCGGGATGAAGGCTCGCGGGGAGATCCGCGACCAGTACCACCACGCCATCGACATCGTCCCGACCATCCTCGACATCCTCGGGGTGGAGACGCCGCAGGCGATCAAGGGCCACGTCCAGAGCCGGTTCGACGGCGTCAGCATGCGCTACAGCCTGGACGACAAGAAGGCGGACACGGCCCGCCTGACGCAGTTCTACGCCATGCTCGGCTCCCGGGCCGTCTGGCACGAGGGCTGGAAGGTCGTGAGCACGCATCCCACGATCAGCGGCTGGAGCAACTTCAACGACGACGAGTGGGAGCTCTACAACACGGCCGTCGACCGCTCGGAGGTGCACAACCTGGCCGCCAAGCACCCCGAGAAGGTGCGCGAGCTCGTGAACCTGTGGTTCGCGGAAGCGGGCGCCAACGGGGCATTCCCGCTCGACGACCGCTCGGCGCTCGAGATCATGCTCACGCCGCGGCCCGTGCTCTCGCCGCCGCGTGACCGCTACGTCTACTTCCCGGGCACCGCCGAGGTGCCGGAGTCGCAGGCGGTGAACGTCCGCAACCGCTCCTACACGATCGGCGCGCTGGTGGACATCCCCGCCTCAGGCGCCGAGGGCGTCCTCTTCGCGCACGGCTCGCCGTTCGGCGGCCACGCCCTGTACGTGAAGGACAACCGGCTGCACTACGTCTACAACTGGGTGGGCATGGTGGAGCAGCACGTCGTCGCGACCGAGGACATCACGCCCGGCGACGGGCAGATCCTCTCGGCGTCGTTCGACAAGGCCGGCGAGGAGCCACCGGGGGTCGCCACCGGCCGGCTCACGCTCTGGCATGACGACAAGAAGGTCGGCGAGACGCAGATCAAGACCCAGCCCGGCAAGTTCATGATCGCCGGCGAGGGTCTCTGCATCGGCCGCGACGGCGGCGCCGGCGTCACCGAGGACTACCCGGGAGTGCAGCCGTGGGCGTTCACGGGCGGCACCATCCGGCGCGTCGCCGTCGATGTCAGCGGCGCGGAGTACCTCGACCTCGAGCGCGAGGCCCAGGCGATGCTCATGCGCGAGTAGCGGGTATGGCGGCCTCGAGACGATCGGAGCTCGGAGTGCCGGCGGTGCTCGACCCGCCGCCGGCGTTCCACCTGCTGGCGAAGCCGACCGGGGCGGTGTGCAACCTCGACTGCTCGTACTGCTTCTTCCTCTCCAAGGAGATGCTGTATCCGGGCTCGCGGTTCCGGATGGCGGAGGACCTGCTCGAGGCGTACGTCCGCCAGCTGATCGAGGCGCACGCGCGCGTGCCGGAGGTGACGATCGCGTGGCAGGGGGGAGAGCCGACGATGATGGGCGTCGAGTTCTTCCGGCGCTCGGTCGAGCTCGCACACCGCTACCTCAAGCCCGGGCAGCGGGCGGCGTACACGATCCAGACGAACGCCACGCTGGTGGACGAGGAGTGGGCGGCGTTCTTCAAGGAGCACGACTTTTTGGTCGGGCGTCTCGATCGACGGGCCGCGGGAGCTGCACGACGCCTACCGGGTGAACAAGGGCGGCCGGGGATCGTTCGACCAGGTGATGCGGGGGCTCGAGCATCTCCGCGCCGCCGGGGTCGAGTGGAACGCGCTCACGACTGTGCATGCCCGAAACGCCGCGAGCGGCCGCGAGGTGTACCGCTTCCTGCGCGACGAGTGCGGGGCCGGGTTCGTCCAGTTCATCCCGATCATCGAGCGGGTGGCCGAGGCGGACGCCGACGGGACGGTGCCGTGGACGTCGTGGCGCGACCGGCCGCTGTATGTGCAGGAGGGCAGCCGCGTGACCGGCCGCTCGGTCACGGCCGAGCAGTACGGCCGCTTCCTGATCGACGTGTTCGAGGAGTGGGTGCGGCGTGACATCGGCGAGGTGTACGTGCAGATGTTCGACGTCGCCCTCGCCAACTGGGTGGGGGAGCCGCCCAGCCTGTGCGTGCACTCCGAGACGTGCGGGCTCGCGCTGGCGCTCGAGCACACCGGCGACGTCTACTCCTGCGACCACTTCGTCGAGCCGCGCTACAAGCTCGGCAACATCCGCGAGCACCACATGCTGGAGCTGGTCGCCTCCGAGCAGCAGCGCCAGTTCGGCCTGGACAAGCGCGAGTCGCTTCCGCGCTACTGCCTCGAGTGCGACGTGCGCTTCGCGTGTCACGGCGGCTGCCCGAAGGACCGCTTCATCTCCACGCCCGATGGCGATCCGGGCCTGAACTACCTCTGCAGCGGCTTCAAAGCGTTCTTCCACCACGTCGACCGGCCGATGAAGATCATGGGCCGGCTCCTGGCCGCCGACCGCGCCCCCTCCGAGATCATGGCGCTCTACGCGACCGAGGACGCGAAGCGGGGGCGCAACGACCCGTGCACCTGCGGCAGCGGGCGCAAGTGGAAGCAGTGCCACGGCGCGCTGCGGGATCCGCGCCCTTCGGCGCTCGCAGAGTAGGCCCGCGTGCCCGACGACCACCCGGCCCCACGGGCGGGCGACGCCTACGGGGGCGACTCCCCGTTCCACGAGCGGGCCTCCGAGCCGCTGATCGTGCGGGCGGTGCCGGTGGCGGGAGACATGCCCGGCTACCGGCTCGTGACGGCGGGCCGCGACGTCCTGGCCGGATTGACGGTCGCCGCCCTGGCGCTGCCCGCCGGGATGGCATACGCGGAGCTCGCCGGGGTGTCGCCGGTGAACGGGCTGTATGCGCTGCTCGTCCCGGCGCTCGTCTACGCCCTGCTCGGGTCGTCGAAGTCGCTCAGCATCGGCCCGGAAGGGTCGATCGCAGCGCTGGTCGCAGCTGCGATCCTGCCGCTCGTGGCCGCGGGCAGCCCCGAGGCCGCGGTGCTCGCCGCCGCGCTCGCGCTGATGGTCGCCGCCTGCTTCCTGGTCGCGTGGATCGGGCGGCTGGGGTGGATCGCCGACTACTTCTCACGACCCGTCCTGATCGGCTACATCCACGGTGTCGTGGTCGTGCTCATCGTCGGGCAGCTGGGCAAGCTGCTCGGCATCAGCATCTCCGCGCGCGACCCGATCCCGCAGCTTTTCGAGGTGATCGCCGGCCTCGGGAGTGCCAGCGGCGCCACGGTCGCGGTCTCGGCGGTCACCCTGGCGGTGCTGTTCGGCTGCCGTCTGCGCTTGCCGCGGCTCCCGGCGGCGCTCGTCGTGGTCATGGGCATGATCGGCCTCTCCTGGTCGCTCGACATGAGCGCTCACGGGATCGCCGTCGTCGGCGACATCCCGTCGGGTCTGCCCTCGGTGCGGATTCCGACACCCCCGGTCGTCGACCTCCTCAAGCTGATCCCCGCGGCGATCGGGCTCTTTCTCGTCTGCACGGCCGATGAGATCCTCACGGCCCGGTCGTTCGCGGGCCGGCGCGGTCAGCACGTGCGCGTCAACCAGGAGCTGCTGGCCATGGCCGGTGCGACCGCGGCGGCCGGGTTCACGCAGGCGTTTCCGGTCGGCGCGAGCAACTCGCGCACCGCGGTCAACGACGACATGGGCGCCCGCACCCAGGTGGCCGGGGTCGTCGCCGCGAGCGCGGTGGCGCTGGTGCTCGTCTTCCTGACAGCCCCGGTGGCCTATCTGCCGAAGGCGGTGCTCGGGGCGGTCATCGTCGCCGCCGCCGCGACACTGGTGAACGTGGCCCAGTGGCGGGCGCTCGCCGACACCGATCGTGTCGAGCTCGCGATCGCCGCCGTGACCGCCGGGTGCGTCGTCGCGACCGGGGTGCTGCAGGCGCTGACGGTGGCGGTCAGCCTGTCGATCGTCGACGTCGTCCGCCGCAGCGCCCGCCCCCACGACGCGGTGCTCGGGTGGCGGGGCGGCAGCGAGACCTACGGCGACGTGGCCGTCCATCGCGACGCCGTGGTCACGCGCGGCGTGGTCGCCTACCGGCTCGATGACCGGCTGTTCTTTGCGAATGCCGACTACGTGACCGGGCGCATCCAGGAGGCGATCCGGGGCGCGTCCCAGCCCGTGCGGTGGGTCGTGTTCGATGCCGAGGCGATGACGCACGTGGACACGACCGGGCTCGACGCCGTCGGCCGGCTGGTCGAAAAGCTCGCCGCCGAGCACATCGGGCTCGCGCTCGCCCGGGTGCACGCGCACATCCTGCACGAGCTCGACCAGGCCGGACTGGTCGAGCGGATCGGCGCGGCGAACGTGTATCCGACGGTGCGGGCGGCGGTCACCGGATGCACCGATGCGATGGCGACGGCGGGCCCGGATGGTTGAGCTTTCATGCCCAAGGGGTGAAGGCTTTACCGGCCGAGTGCGGTTCAATTCCCTATGGACTACCGCCTCGTCCTGCGGATGCTGGCTGTCCGAGACCAGGCCTTCTTCGACCTCGTCGGGCCGGACAAGGCCGAGAACGTGCTGGTGTCCCAGCTCGACGCTGGCCAGGCGGCGCTCGTGCGGCTCGGGGCGCTGGTTGCGCTCGACGCCGCGCTCGTCTCGTACATCCACGTGGCCGCGGTCGCGCGGGAAGCGGGCATCACGAACGAGGAGCTCGTCGGCACGCTCGTCGCCGTGATCCCGGACGTCGGCGGCGACCGCGCGGTGTCGGCCGCTCACAACCTCGGCCTCGCAATCGGCTACGACGTCGAAGCGGCGCTCGAGGCGCACAACCATTCCGACTCGCAGCCGTGAGCCTGGCGGGCGCTTCCGCCCTTTCGCCCGCACGTGCCTAGCCGCCGTAAGCCGGGTCGGGCGCGTGCTCATAACCGCGGCTGACCGGTATTTCGCAGACCGCTGCCCGCAGCATGCGGCGGGGATCGCCTACCGCGTGCTCTTCTCGATCGTGCCGCTGGCGATCGTGATGGTGTCGATCTTCGGCGTGATCCTCGGCAATCAGCAGGTGCACGACCTCGTCGTGGACACGATCGCCGGCGCGCTGCCGTCGAGCGCCGCGAGCCACGACGACGTCGCCGGCGCGCTCACCGCGATCGCGTCGCCGTCGGGCGTGCTCGGGCTGGTCACGCTGGTGGTGTTCGCGTGGGGTGCGACGGGCATGATGGCGTCGATCCGGGCGGGGCTCGAGGTGGCGCTGCACGTCGAGCAGTCGCGGCCGATGGCGCGTGGCAAGCTCGTCGATCTGGCGCTCGTCGTCGGCGCGGCCGTGCTCGTGCTGGTCACGGTGGGCGTGACGCTGCTCGACCGGCTCGCCCAGCACGCCCTGCGCCGGCTCGACGCCGAGACCGGCCTTTCGGGGTCGATCCTGAGCGCCGCGATCCCGCGCACGCTGGCCCTGGCCGCGTCGGTGGCGATCGTGATGCTGCTCTACCGGTTCGTCCCCGGCCGCCGGCTGCGCCTGCTCGACGCGCTTGCCGGCGCGGTCACGACCGCGATCCTGCTGCTCGCCATCTCGTTCGCCTCGGCCCGGATCTACGAGAGCGTGACTCGCCTGAGCGTCGTGTACGGATCGCTGACCGCAGCCTTCGTGTTCCTCTACTCCGTCTACCTGTACGCCTCCGCGCTGCTCTTCGGCGGTCAGGTCGCGGCGGCGTGGTCGGCCCCGGCCGGGCCGGGCGGCGACCCCCCGATCGTCCAGATCAAGCGCGCCGTGCGCGGCCTGTTCACGGCATCGGACGCAGAGCGAGAGCCGCCGCGAGCGTCAGATTGACTTCCGCACGGTGACCTGCGAGGTTAGGTCGATGACCGATCCCCGCACAGCGCCCTTCGGTGCCGTGGCGCTGGCCGACGTCGCCCTGGCGACGGACGTCGACCCGGACTACCCGGACGCGACCGATGGCGAGGGGGCGGGCGCGCGCAACTTCCATCTGGTGCGCCGGCACTTCGACATCCGGGCGTTCGGCGTGAACGGGATCACGGGGAACGCGGGCGACGAGATGGTGGAGCCGCATCACGAGCGCGACGACGAGGCCCAGCTCACCGACGGCCATCAGGAGCTGTTCGCGGTGATGAGCGGGCACGCGGTCTTCACCGTGGACGGACAGGATGTCGACGCCCCCGCCGGCACGCTCGTGTTCGTGCGCGACCCGGAGCTGATCCGAAGCGCTCGGGCGACCGCCGACGGCACGGCGATCCTCGCGGTTGGAGGCCGCCCCGGACGGCCGTTCGAGGTCTCCCGCTGGGAACGCGCCTGGTTTCCCTGACGGGACGCGCTGTGGGGTTTCCGAGGGCTCGGACTCGGGCACTACCGAGTGATGAAAGCTGCCCTGGAGCGAGAGGTGAAGCTGCGACCCGGGCCGGAGTTCTCGAGGTTCGAGCTGCCGGGACGCGAGCTGGCGGAACGACTGCTGACCTCCACGTACTACGACACGGACGATCTGCGGCTGGCCGCGGGGTCAGCCACGCTACGGCGGCAAGCCTCGGACGGGGGCGATCCCGTCGTGTGGCAGCTCAAGCTGCGTCGTCGAGCGGGTCAGCTCGAACTCGAGTGGGATGCGGTCGACCTCGACGCAGGCGTCCCCGAGGATGTCGCCGGCCTGGTGTTTGCGCATACCCGCGGGCGCCCGCTCATCGCCGTGGCCACGCTGCGAACACGCCGCTCCGGGGTGATGGTTCAGGAAGCCGGCCTCGATGTCGCTGAGGTGGTGCTGGACGCGGTCGACGTGGTCGACGGCGGACAGGCGGTGGAGAGCTTCGAGGAGATCGAGGTCGAGCTCGTGGAGGGCGACGGCCGCGCCCTTCGCAAGCTCGAGCGGCGGCTGCGCCGCGCCGGAGCTGTCGATCCGGATGGACGCCCGAAGGTCATGCAGGCGCTCGATGCGCCACTCCGCGGCCGCCCTTTCCCTGACGCTGGGGACGATGCGGCGGGCTGTCTTACGACGGCCCTACGCCGGAATTTCCGGGATGTCCTGGGTCACGATCCCGGCACCCGGCTGGGAGCCGATCCGGAGGAGCTGCACGACCACCGCGTGGCGATCCGGCGGCTCGGTGAGCTGCTGCGCGCCGGCCGGCCACTGGTCGATCGGACCTGGGCTGACGGTCTGCGGGATGCATTGCGGCCCGCCGGCAAGGCGCTTGCGAATGTCCGGGATCTCGACGTCGTGGTGGCCGATCTCGAAGACCAGGCCGCCTCGCTCGGAGACATGGAGCGAGCGGGATCCACCGACGTCCTCGAGCTCGTGCGGCAGCGGCGTGACCGTGCGCATGCCGAACTGGTGACGGCGCTCTCGGAGGCCTGGTACGTGAGCCTTCTGAACCGGCTCGAGATCGCAGTCGCCGAACCGAGATTGGCTCGCGGTGGGTCGGTCACGAAGGTCGTACGCAAGGAGCATCGACGCTCACGGCGGCTTGTGCGCCACCTGCCCGAACACCCCTCGGATGCCCAGCTGCACCGGGTGCGAAAGGCGGTCAAGCGCGCCCGCTACGCCGCGGAGCTGGCCGACGCCGCCGGAGTCTCCGGGATGCGCCGCTACGTCAAACGCGCCAAGGCCGTCCAGGATGTCCTCGGCGAGCACCAGGACGCCGTCGTCGCCGCGGAGGTGCTTGGAAGCGTCGACGGCGACCTCCACCGGCCAATGGCCCACATGGCCGTTGCGGCGCTGGTCGACGTGCAACAGACCCGAAAGCACGCCGCACGGAGGGCCTTCCCGAGCGCCTGGGGGCGCCTCGACAAACTGCTGAAGGCTCCGGCTTGACGCCGCTCCGCCGACCGTTCTAGGATTCCTCCGAGTCCAGCAGCGGCTCGTTCGTTCGCGGCGGAGAAGGTCGTTCCGCAGTGATCTCGGACCGGCCTTTTCCGCCCTCCTTCTCGACCAGGAGGGGTCACCATGCCACGCGGTGGGGTTGGACGGATTAATGTGGAAAAGGTCGGTGAGTCGGCTTGGATCGTCGCGCTCGACGGGGAGCACGACGTCTCGACGGTCGCGGCTCTGCAGGACGAGCTCGCCGCCATCTTCGCCCTGGGCACGACGCTGCTCATCGACCTGACCGCGGCGACGTTCATCGACTCGTCGATACTCGCCCAGCTCATCCTCGCTCAGCGGCGGGTCGACCAAGACGACGGCGAGCACCTGGCCGTCGTCGCGCCCGCCGGCGGAGCAGCAGCGCGCCTGATCGACCTCGTCGGGGTCGGCCGGCTGTTTGAGATCTTCCAGACCCGATCCGACGCGATGCGCGCGCTCGCCAGCGTAGTCTAAGTCTCTACTTTAGAGTTATGGTCAGGATCTGGGCGAGCCGCCGACTGCCTCGTCGGTCCGGCACGCTAAGGTTGCGACGTGCGTGCACTTGTGACCGGAGCGGGACGCGGGATCGGGGCGAACATCGCCCGGAAGCTCGCGGAGGACGGCTGGGAGGTCGTCGTCGCCGCGCGCACCCGCGCGCAGGTGGACGCGGTGGCCGCCGAGGTGGGCGGCCGCGCGGTCGAGCTTGACGTGACCGACCGCGCGGCGGTCGAGCGGACGGTCGCAGACGCGGAGCCGGTGGATCTGCTCGTCGCCAATGCGGGTATCGCCGAACAGGACGGCGCCACCTGGGAGGTCGAGCCGGAGGCATGGTGGCGGACGTTCGAGGTCAATGTGCTGGGCGTTCACCTCTGTTGTCGCGCCGTCATCCCCGGCATGCTCGCGCGCGGGTCGGGCCGGATCGTGATCACGGGCAGCGGCGCGGCCTACCTGCCGGGCCAGCGCCAGACGGCCTATCCGTCCAGCAAGGCGGCGGTCTGCCGGTACGGCGAGACGCTCGCGGGCGAGCTGGACGGGCGGATTCCGGTCTTCTTCTTCAGCCCCGGGCTGGTGCGTACCGACCTGACCTCGTGGGGATCCGACGACCTGCCCTGGACGCCGCCGGAGCTGGCCCCGCAGCTGGTCGCCGCGCTCGCAACCGGACGCTACGACGCACTCGCCGGCCGCTACCTGCATGCCGAGCACGACGACATCGACGCGCTCCTCGCCCGCATCGACGAGGTGCGCGAGCGCGATCTGAACGCGATCCGGCTCCAGCGGTAGCTCGCACCGGCCCGGGCGAGGGTCTGCGGCTCGAGCCCAGGGCCGGTCGGAACGCGGTACTGGACTCCGACGACGCCGGTTGCCGAGCATGGGGACGGGACGGGTGGACGCGAGTGCCGGTGGAGAGGCCGGGGCGTCGGTTCACCTGGATTTGGAGCGTCGCCGCGGTTATAGGCGCTTGCGCAACCGGCGGCGAGCCGCACCGGGGCAGCTATCCCGAGCGCGAGTCCGAGGGCGACAATCTCCCTGAGCAGCGTCTCGGCGAGTGCGAGCGACGACGTGTGGGCAGTCGGGGTCAGGTAGGTCGATCGGGGTATTCGCGTACGCAGAACACTGGAATGGCGATGGTTGGAGCCGCGTCGCCGTGCCCGTCAGCGGAGAGGTGTACGACGGCAGCTCGCCCGATGTGCTCGCTGGGGTGGTCGCAATCGACCACGGCGACGCGTTGGAAGTTGGCCCTCAAGCGACCCACTGGAACGGCACTAAGTGGAGCATCCCACCACAGCCTTCACCGCCGCGGATCGGCGGGCTCGCAACTGTGGTGGCGTTGGGCCCAATGACGTATGGGCGGTCGGGTGGACGGCAAGGACGTACAGCCGTGCGCGCGTCATCACCGAGCACTGGGACGGGAGCACCTGGACGCGATCTCCGATTCAACGGACATCCGGCGCCCAAGTCCTAACGGACGGCGCCTACGCCAAGTGCGCACCCAACACCTACTGGGCCGTCGGCCGCTGGGATGGGGCACCACTGATCGAGTCCTACTGCTCGCCGTAGGGTCGTCCTCCCACGCGACGCCAGGACGCTCTGTAAACAAGGCACGACTTGTTTACACCTACGGTGCGCGATCAAGCCGTGACCACCCCCTTCGGAAACGGGCAGTCTCTCTCAGTCATGGCGTCCCGCGGACCGGTACCTGTCGCAGAAAGGCGACGCCGCTACACCCCGGTCCGCCGTTCCGAGCCGTAGCCGGACGCCCCTCGATCCGCTTTCGCGGTTTCGTAGTCCGAAGCTGCGGGATCAACATCGCGAACCAGTGGACGACTCCCACCCCGGGCCGCCTCTGCGGCCCAGCCGCGCGGGCGGCGCGTGTTTAGCGGCAGCGGTGTAGCAGGAGCGGCTACGTGTCGCATCCTGACTTCGCTGAGACGACGTAGTTGCCGACAGCCCACGGAGTGGGTTCCCGGCGCGCGCGTCACTCCGATGATGTGCGAACCTGTCCCAGGGCTGGACGGCGGAGATGAAGTGCCAGCCGGTGCGTGGCGTCCAATGTTGGAGTAGGGCGCGGTCGACGCATCCGGAGCGGCGGCTGAATCCGGTCGTCCATGCCTCGCTCCGGCCGGCGGCGACATCGGTCGGCGCACTTATGAAGGGCGGCACTTGGGCGACTTGGCGATGGCGATCAGCGAGGATGACACCGTCGTCGAAGACCACGCTCCCCGTGGCTGCGACGTCGGTCTGTCTGACGATGAGCCCGGACGCTGGCGCCTTGCCGCGCTACAGCTTCGCTCACACTCCCAAGAGCACGGAAACCGCGCAGTGCGCGGCTGCCAGCTCGGCGCCCCTCCCGTTCTCCACGGTCGACAGATCTCCTGCGAGCACCTGCGGCTGTCTAGGCGCCCATGGCGGTCCGTCTCCTGGGCCTTCAGCGCGCGGCTTGTACGGGCGCCGACCCGGGCGAACGCGCCATCAGACACGCGCAGATCATGATCGCTCGCTGCCGCGACGAGCTTCGGCTGGCGAACGACGCAGCCAAGTCCACGTGGCCACTGCGACGCTCCCGTAGTTCTTCCGGCACTGCGTTGGTGGTTTCCCCGATGCGGCTGCGGCAGCGGTGAGCGATGGTCACGAGCAGACTGTTTGCGGAGCGCCGAGGGCTTCGCTCGACCACCATGGCACAGGAGGGGGCATGTCTCGAAACGGGTACTTCGGTGGCGCGGTGCTTGCACTGCTTGCAAGTGCGGCCCTGCTTGTGATCTCGAGCTCTGCGTCGGTGGCGCTGGAATCTGGATCGACCGGCACGGCCAGCCGCGCGCTCGCCGCGACCGGCGATCCGGTGATCGCCGCGGCCGGCGACATCGCCTGCGATCCGGCACAGTCGGAGTACAACAACGGCAACGGCACGTCCTCCGCGTGCAAGCAGCTCGCGACGTCGAACCTGATCGCGTCAGATCCCTCAATCTCCGCGGTGCTCGCCCTGGGTGACAACCAGAACGACTGCGGCGGCTACAGCGCCTACCTGCAGGCGTTCGGCTCGAGCTGGGGTCGGTTCAAGTCGATCATCCACCCGGTGCCCGGAAACCACGAGTACTTCACCAGTGGCGGCACCGACTGCGCCAGCGGCGCGGCGGGGTACTTCCGCTACTTCGGTGCGGCGGCCGGCGACTCCCACGGTGACTACGCCTGGAACCTCGGGACATGGCACCTGATCGCCCTGAACGGCCAGTGCAGCGCCGTGGGCGGCTGCGGATCGGGGTCGGCGCAGGCGAAGTTCCTGCAGGCGAACCTCGGTTCGAGCAAGTGCACGCTCGCGTACTGGCATCAGCCGTACTTCTCCGGCACCAGCACCGCCTCGTCCGCGTACAAGTTCTTCTGGCAGACGCTCTACAACGCCGGGGCCGACGTCGTCCTCGACGGCCACCTGCACACGTACGGACGGTTCGCGCTGCAGAATCCGAGCGGCGCCGTCGACACCGCCCGCGGTATCCGCCAGTTCATCGTCGGAACCGGCGGCGACAGCCACTCCGGGCTGAAGGGATCGCACAACGTCCAGTACACCCTGAAGGCGTTCGGCGTCATCAAGCTGACGCTGCACCCCTCGAGCTACGACTGGAAGTTCGTCACCACCGACGGAAAGACGGTCGACTCCGGCACCCAGCAGTGCCACTAACCACGGCAACGGAGGGGCCGATGAAGCGAGCACGGCTCGCCGACCCCGACGCCCGGTCGCGGATGATCGCGGCACACGTTGCGACCCCAGCAGCCCGAGGGTGGCGCCCAGCGGGAAGGAGAGCGGTATGAAACGCGCGCTTGTCGTCTACGAATCGATGTATGGGAACACTGAGCGGATCGCAAGAGCGATCGGTGACGGGCTTGCCGAGCGGATGCCCGTCGACGTGGTGGAGGTCGGTGTCGTGTCGAGTGAACTCGCGCCGGACGTAGGGCTCGTCGTCGTTGGGGGGCCGACCCACGCGTTTGGTATGAGCCGCCCCGGGACGCGTGAGGCCGCGGCCAAGGAGGCTGAGTCCCCGTTGGTGTCAGATCGGATCGGGGTGCGTGAGTGGCTCGACGGCCTCGAGCTGCCATCCGAGATGCCGGTCGGGGCGGCGTACGACACACACGTCGATCACCCGAAGCTCTTGCGCCACGTCGGGTCCGCCGCCGCGGCGATCGCCAAACGACTGAAGACGCTCGGGGTCACGACTGTGGCCGAACCGGAGCACTTCTGGGTCACAGGCTCCAAGGGACCACTCCGCGACGGCGAACTTCAGCGCGCCCACGACTTCGGACGATCGCTCACCGAACGGGACAAGATCACCACCATGACGACCTCTGGCTCCGCTGACGAGCTCGACGTGACGATCCGGCAGACCGCCCGGCGGGCGCGCCGGGTGCCGCCTCAGGCAAAGTAACGAAGAACAGTGACGCGGCTCGCTACGGCCTGCGGATGATCAGCACTGACGCCGGCGCTTTGTGAGCGACGGCCTCGCTCACGCTTCCCAGTGAGCGGATCCCGCGCAGCTCGCGACTGCCGATCACGATCAGGTCGCCGGCTGCAACGCGGGCGCACAGGCCGTCGGCGGCCGACCACGCGGAGGTTACCTCCTCGACCTCCTCCGCTCCGCCGGACTGCAACACGCCGCGCGGAATTGCGCCGTCGAGCACGTGCAGCACCTGCACCGGCGCACCGACCCGGGCAGCGACGCAGCGGCCGGCCTCAAGGGCATGCCGCGACGCCTCTGACCCGTCGAATCCCACGAGCACTCTGCGCGGGAACGCGCCGACGGGTGCCGAGCGGGCGAGCAGCACGGAGCAGGATGCGTGGTGGATCAGCCTGGTGGCGACACTCCCGAGCAGGACGCCCATCGCACGTCCGCGCCCATGTGGGCCGACGGCGATCGTGTCGGCTCGGTCGTGGACGGCCTGGTGCTCCAGCATCTCGGCCGCCGGCCCTTCCGGGACGGCGACGCCGATCCTGATGCCAGCCTCGATCGTGCCGCGGGCGGCCGCGAGATCCGAGTCGGCGGCCGCGTGCGACCCATCCCGCGGGAGCACCTCGACCAGCAGAATTCTGCCCTCGCGAGACACCAGCCGGGCCGTCTGGCGGGCGGCCTCGATCGCCTCCGGCGAGCCGTCGATCCCGCAGACGACGCGTTCCAACGCCGTCACATCTCGCACGGCGGCTGAGGCGACATCTGACCCGCTTCGTGCCATGCCGAGATGCTAGGAGGCACGCCCGCTCCAGACATCGGGGATCACCCCGATCCCGAGCCGCCCGAGATCCGTAGTCGGCCGCAGTCGGAAGCGGCGCTCAGGAACTCACACCCGCGGGATCTGGGTTGCCTCCCCTGTGGGCCGCCCAGCAGAGCGTCGAGTTCGTATATCCGGCGCTTGCCGGGGTCGGCGGTCGTCGCGCTCCATGTCGGGGGAACCTCGCCCGGAGCGCCGGAGCGAATGGTGTGCCGACCCGGCAGGCTATGAATCGGGACGCAACTGGTCGGCTTCATCCCGAATCGGAAAGACGGTGTTTCTCCGTGTGCCGGGTTGGTAGGAAACCCGTACATGAACCCGCGACCACGGGGATACGCTGGCGGTATGCGACGACATGTCCTGACGGTGCTGGTGCTTGTTGGTTTCACGCTTGCCGTTTCGGCCGGAGCGGCGGACGCGGTCACCGTGACCGGGATGCAGAACCCGCAGTTTCGGGTGACGGTCACGATCACGCCCAACCATCCCGTCGTCGGCGACACGGTCGTTGCCACCGTGAAGATCGTGAACCGCACGCGACATAACCACCGCGGCGAATGGGAGGTGGGGTGGAGCACCCCCGAATTCGGCATCAGCGCCGCTCTTGCCAATCAGCTGTTCCGGCCGGGTGTGGTGCTGACCGATCGTGAGCACGCCAAGGTGACCGCCGACACTCCCGCTGGGAGCTACACCATCTCCGCGTCGATCAAGGACCGCAGCAAGGGCCGCTCCCACGCCTCGGCGTCAGTGAAGTTCACACCCTAGCCGCGCCGGTCAGGCGCGGGGGCCGCACCGCCGCGTGACGCTCCGGACAGGCGCCCCGGTCACCCAAGGCGCGCACGGTCGCGGCGGTCGCAGCCGCGGCGAGGACGACGACGAGGAACGGCATCCGCCGCCAGACGAGGATGGCCGCCACGCCGAGCGCCGGCAGGCCACGACGGGAAGAAGGTCGCCGCAGAGTCTCGACGAGTTTGCGAGCGAGTTGTTAGCAGGTGCGCACCAGCAGCCGGTCAGCCAGATCCTGCACGTCCAGCCGGCCGATGTCCGCCCGCTTGACGCCTCCGAGCTCAGGCAGGATCCGCGCCTGCAGCGCCGACTCATACCCGCGCAGCGCGCAGGGCTTGTACGGGTGCCCCGACCGGGTCCGGATCGAACCCGACTGCGCCCCGTCGAGCCACGCCTCTGCAGCCTGGCGCAACGTGGACGGAACCGGTGCGCGGACGGTGCCGCGACGCACACCGACCTCCGTGTCCGCCCGCCACGCACGCGCCGCCGCCAACGTGGGGCAACTCTTGCGCAACTTCTTCTGATCCCGGACTCTCCACACCCACGCCTCGTACGTCGGGTGGCACCCGCACCGCCCACCATCACGCGCCGGACACCGGCGGGCATGCCGCACACGAATCCCGCGAGCAACCCTTTTGACAACAAGATCGCACCGGAAGTGTGCGCCTGTTGTGCGCCAGTTGATCACCAGATCCTGCGGTTTCCAGCGGGCTTGAGCGGGCAGTCACCGCTGATCTTATTGCCTGGCGATGTGGCTCAACCATGCGCAATTTGGCTACTACAGCGGCGGGGGTGGGATTCGAACCCACGATCGAGGTGAACCCCCGATGCCGGTTTTCAAGACCGGTGCGTTCAACCGCTCCGCCACCCCGCCGGGCTGGACGCCAGCTTAACCGTGCCGCTGGTGAGCGCCGTCACAACCCGCTGCGCGGTCCCGGCCGTTGCGCAGTCCGCTCGGCCGCGGCCCGCGTAGAGCGTCATGTCCGAGTTGGGCTGACAACTACGAGGGGATCACGATGACGACTTCTGATCGAGCGGCCGACCCGAGGGCGCGCCGCATGTGGGCGGCGATCGCGATCGTCGCGCTCGCGACGCTCGCGCTGGCGGCGGCACTGCCGGCCCGGGCGCACGCGGCGCCGGCGCAGGCCGGCACCACCGCGGTGGTCGTGAAGGTGGCGACCCGCGGCACCTTCGGGAGGATCCTGACGACCGTCGCCGGGCGCGCGCTCTACAAGCACCCGGCCGGGCCTTGCACGGGGTCGTGCCTGGCCATCTGGCCGCGGCTCCTCATGCCGCGGGGCAAGACCTCCCCGCTCGGGACGGCGCACCTGAGCACCGTCCTTCTGGCCAGCGGCCGCCGCCAGGTCACCTATCGCGGCCAGCGGCTGTACACGTTCGTGAGCGACAGCGGCACGAGCGTGACCGGCAACGGCATCGCCGGGTTCCGGGTGGCAAAGGTGACGCCCTGAGGCTCTGGCGTGATCGGCGCCGGCCGCGCGCTCGCGGCCGGCGCCGCTCGCTCAGGAGGCGCGCGGCGTGCCGGCGCGAGACTTGGTCGGTAGCCGGGTGACGTCCACGGCCGCGCGCGACTTCCGCTTCGCCGACACGTCGCCGGGCTCGACGGCGACGACCGCCGCCTGCTCGGGCATCGGCTCGGTCGGTGCGTCCGCCGGAGTCGGCGCGCGGGAACCGGACGGTGGCCTCGGTCGCCACCGCCTCGAGCTGGGCCGCCGTCTCGCGCGTGCCGTCGAGCAGCCGCATGCGCTCGCTCCAGAGCCACGTCCGTGTCGGCGCGGATCTCGTCCATCCGCGCCTCGGCCTGCCGCTTCGAGCGCGGCCAGCTCCTCCTTGGCCTGGGCGACGACGGCCTCGGCGGCCGCCCGGGCGCGGGCCAGCGTGGCCTGCGCCTCGGCCCGGTCGCGGTCGGCCGCGGCGCCGGCGGCGACGACGAGCTCGGCCGCCTCGGCCTTCGCGCGGGCGGTCATCTCGTCGGCCTCGTCACGCGCGGTCTTCGTGATCTGCTCAGCGGCGACGCGCGCGTGCTCGAGGATGCCGCCGACCTGGTCGCCGACCCGGTCGAGCGCGTGGCGCACGGCCGAGCGGGGCGAGCGGTCGGCCTCGAGCTGCGCGATCACGCGATTCACGCGCTCGACGTAGGCGTCGACGACCCGCGTGCTGTAGCCGCGCAACGCGAGCGGAAACGACACCTCGCGGATCTCCGCGGGCACGTCGTGCAAGCTCCTCGCCTGCCGCGACCATGTTCCATCTGCCCACCGGTTCTGCCCCGCCTCTCGACTGTCTGGGAGCCCATCCCTGACCTCGAGCGAGTATACCCATTCCGGCCGCTCCGCCGAACTGCCCCGAAAGGGGGATGGCCGCTTTCTGGCAGCGAACGTAGAGTCGGCCCGAGATGAGCGTCACGAGCCTCAATCCCGCGACGCTCGCAGCGGTCGCCGACCAGTGCGTCGAGCTGGCCGAATCCCACATCGAGGAGTGGGGGCAGGAGACGCCGTGGATGAAGAACGTCCCGCTCGGCAACGCGCTCTTCGAGGTGCAGCAGGCGGCGGCCCTGTTCGCGCGCGTTCTGCGCGACCTGGCCGAGCGGAGGTCGAGCGGCGTCTGCGAACGCAGCGCTCTGGGATCACGGCCGGCGCCCGAACGGGTGCAGCGACGGCGGCTGTGGTGCGATCGAGCCGTCCTCGCGCTGGCCGTACTCGATCAGCGCGAGCAGCGTGCGGCTCGACGTGATCGCCGTGCCGTTCAGCATGTGCACGAACTGGGGCTTGCCGCCGTCGCCGCGGAAGCGGGTGTTCAGCCGCCGGGCCTGGTAGTCGGTGCAGTTGGAGCACGACGTCAGCTCGCGGTAGCGGCCCTGGCCGGGCAGCCACACCTCGATGTCGAACTTGCGCGCGGCCGACGCGCCCAGGTCGCCGGCGGGGACGTTCACCACCTGGTAGTGGAAGCCGAGCTCCTGGGCGATCTCCTCCTCGATCGCGAGCAGCGCCTCCTGCTCCTCCCACGAGCGGTCGGGATGGCAGTAGCTGAAGAGCTCGAGCTTGTCGAACTGGTGCACGCGGAAGATGCCGCGCGTGTCCTTGCCGGCCGCGCCGGCCTCGCGGCGGAAGCACGACGAGAAGCCGACGTAGTGCAGCGGCAGGTCCTCGGCTCGGCGAGCATGTCGCCGCCGTGCAGCGACGCGAGCGGCACCTCGGCCGTGCCGACGAGGTACAGGCTCGTCGCTCGAGAGCGCGTACACCTGGGCCTCGGCCTCGGGGAAGAAGCCGGTGCCGTCCATCGCCTCGCGCTTCACGAGCACCGGCGGGATGACCGGGGTGAAGCCGCGGGCGTGCAGCTTGGCGAGGCCCCACTGCACGAGCGCGAACTCGAGCCGCACCAGGTCGCCCAGCAGGTAGTGGAAGCGGCTGCCCGACACCCGCCCGGCGGCCTCGGTGTCGATCAGGCCCAGGCCGTCCGGCCCGGCCAGGTCGAGGTGGTCCTTGCGGCTCGAACGCCGAACTCCGGCGGGCTGCCGTGCACGCGCACGACCTCGGCGTCCTCCTCGGTGTCGCCGAGCGGCGCGGACGGGTGCGGGCAGGTTCGGGCAGCGCGAGCATGATCTCGTGCGATCGCCGCCTCGACTGCGGGCCAGGGCCGCCTCGCTCTCGGACTGGCTCTGCTTCAGCTCGGACTGGCGGGCGATCTCGGCGGCGGCGTCCTCGCCCCGGCCCTTGGCCTCGGCGATCGCCCGGGCCGCGGCGTTGCGCTCGGCGCGGGCGGCCTCGACCCGCTGCAGCAGCTCCAGCCGCTCGCCGTCGAGCTCGAGGAAGCGGTCGACTCTCGGCTGCGGCGTCGCCGCCGCGCCGCTCGAGCGCCGCTCGCACGCCGTCCGGGTCGGCACGGATCAGCTTCGCGTCGAGCATCAGGCTCGTGAGTCTACTAACAGGTCGAGGAAGCCCGCGACCCCGTCCTGCCCGACCGGCGGCACCGTCCAGTCGGCGATCTCGGAGCAGGGCCGGATCGGCGTCGGCGATCGCCACGCCCATGCCGGCGGCCTCGAGCAGCTCGAGGTCGTTCGCCCCGTCGCCGAACGCGACCGTGGCGGCCGGGTCGATCGCCGAGCCGCTCGCACACGAAGCGCAGGGCCGCGCCCTTCGAGACGCCCGGGCTGTGCCACCTCGAGGAAGAACGGCAGCGACTTGGCGATGAACAGGCGATCGTCGAAGCGGCTGCGCAGCCGGTGCCTCGAGATCGTCCAGGGCGGCCGGCTCGCCGACGACCACGATCTTCGTGGTCGGGCGGCGCAGCCACGTGTCGAAGTTGCCGACGACGACCATCTCCAGCCGGGCGTGCTCGGCGTAGGTGCGCGCCTCCGGCGTCGGCTTCTCGACGCAGAGCTGGTCGTCGACGTAGACGTTCATGTGGAAGCCCTCGCGGCGCACGGCCGCGATCACCTCGAGCGCGATCGGCACGTCGATCGGCCGGTGCTGCAGCCACTCGCCGGTGACCGGGTCGGCGATCAGCGCGCCCTGGTAGCAGATCACCGGCGCGGTGATGCCGAGCTGGAGCGCGTAGGGCGCGACGAGCGCGAACATGCGCCCGGTGGCGATGATCGGCTCGATGCCGGCGGCGCGCGAGCCGGCCCACGGCCCGCACCGTCGCGGGCGAGAGCTCGAGCGACGAGGGCAGGATGGTGCGATCCAGGTCCATCGCGACGGCCCGCACGGCGGCCGGGTCGAGGCCGGGAGGCAGCGCGGCGCTCACCGCTTCGTCCTGGCGACGACGTAGGCGGCGATGCTGTCGACGTCGTCGCCGCCGAGCAGCCCCTTCGGCATGCCCGGGCGGCCGTCGATGACCGCGCGGCGCACCTGCTCGACGCTCGGGTGGACGTCCGGCACAGGTTCCTGGCGTTCACATCGGGCGACTGCGCTGCCCGGCGGCGATGGCGTGGCACGCGGCGCACGTTCTGCACCCACAGGTAGCGCTGGTGCTGGGCGGCGCTGTCTCCGCCGCCACAGCCGCCGCGGTCGCGGTCAGGGCGAGCGGGACCATGAGCGGGGCGGCGCGCACGCTCCGCGAGCGTATCCTTCGCCGTGCGATGGATGGCGCCGACAAGCAGTTGTGCGACCTGATCCAGAACGAGTTCCCCGTCACGGAGCGGCCGTACGCCGCGCTGGGCGAGCGGCTCGGGATGTCCGAGGCCGAGGTGCTCGAGCGGGTCACGCGCCTGCGCGGCGACGCGCATCATCCGCCAGATCTCGGCCATCTTCGACACGCGCAAGCTGGGCTACACGTCGATGCTCGTGGCCGCGCGCACGTCGCCGGAGCGGGCCGACGCGGCCGCCGAGGTGATCACGAGCCATCCCGGCGTCACGCACAACTACCGTCGCGAGCACGACTTCAACATCTGGTTCACGGTGGGCGTGCCGCCGACCTCGCGGCTCGGCCTCGACCGCACGGTCGAGCTGCTGGGCGAGCTGGCCGAGGTGGACGTGATCCGGCCGATGCCGGCGCTGCGCTTCTTCAAGATCGGCGTCGACCTCGACATGAAGGGCGGGCGCGACCCGGCCGCCAAGAAGCGCGCGGGCGCGCGCCGACCGCGCCGGCGCCGCCGCCGGAGGCGATCGGCGAGCGCGACATCGCCGCGATCCGGGCGCTGCAGACCGACCTGCGCGCCGTGCCGAGCCGTTCGCGGGCCCGGCGGCGCGGCACGGGTTCACGGTGCCGGAGCTCTTCGAGTCGGCCGCGCGGTTCCAGGCCACCGGCCAGATGCGCCGCTTCGCCGCCGTCCTCTACCACCGCTCGGCCGGGTTCACCTACAACGGCATGGGCGTGTGGAAGGCGCCGGAGGAGCGGATGGACGAGATCGGCGCGCTGATGGCGTCGTTCCGCGGCGTGTCGCACTGCTACCAGCGGCCGACCTACCCGGACTGGCCCTACAACCTGTTCTCGATGACGCACGGGCGCACGAAGCAGGAGTGCGAGGACGTGCTCGACGCGATCGCCGCCGAGACCGGCCTGGCCGAGCGGGTGGTGCTCTACTCGACGAAGGAGTGGAAGAAGACGCGGCTCGTCTACTTCAGCCCCGACGCCGAGGAGTGGGAGCGCCGCCACGCCCCCGAGCTCCAGCCGGCGTGAATACCACGGGGTCAGACCCCGGATATTCACGCAGTCTCACGTCCGGGCGATCCCTGGCGTTCTTTCCACGTGAGACTGCCGCCGTTCCAGACGCTGATCGACCACCACGGCCGCGACGTGCATCGCTACCTCGTCGCGTGCGTGGGGCCCATCGACGCCGACGACTGCTGGCAGGAGACCATGCTGGCCGCCCTGCGGGCCTATCCGGGCCTGCAGGACGACCGCAACCTGCGCGGATGGCTGCTTCGGATCGCGGCCCGCAAGGTGCTCGACGCGCACCGGGCCACTCGCCGCCGGCCGATCCCGGTCGAGGCGGTGCCCGAGCGCGGCGTCGAGGCGCCCGCGCCGCCCGACCCGGCCCTGTGGCGGGCGGTGCGGCGGCTGCCGGACAAGCAGCGGGCCGCGGTCGCGCTGCGGTTCGCGGCCGACCTCGACTACGCCGCGATCGGCGCCGTGATCGACTGCTCCGAGGCAGCCGCGCGCCAGAACGTGCGCGCCGGCCTGGCCGGCGTGCGGAAGGAGTGGGACCGATGAACATGGACACGCACGAGCTGGCCCGCCGGGCCGCCGAGGAGGGGCTGCTGGACGTCGCCTACACGACCGTGGACGCGCCGTTCGGCCGCATGCTGGTCGCGACGACGCCGCGAGGCCTGGTGCGCACCGCCTTCGAGGCGGAGCGCGAGGACGATGTGCTCACCGAGCTGGCCGACCGCATCTCGCCGCGCGTGCTCGAGGCGCCGGCGCGCCTGGACGAGCGTTCGCCGCGAGCTGGATGAGTACTTCGAGGGTCGCCTGACCGAGTTCTCGACGCCGATCGACTGGCAGCTCTCGCACGGCTTCCTGCTGCGGGCGCGGGAGGCATGCGCCGCCATCCCCTACGGCGAGGTGCGCACCTACAAGGAGCTCGCCGACGGCGGCCGGCAGCCCCGAGGCCGTCCGCGCCGCCGGCAACGCGATGGCCAAGAACCCGATCCCGATCGTCGTCCCCTGCCACCGCGTGCTGCGCACCGGCGGCGGCCTGGGCGGCTACGGCGGCGGCCTCGAGTGCAAGCGCTGGCTGCTCGACCTCGAGTCGGGCACCATGCGGATGTAGGGCTAGAGCTCGATCGCCAGCCCGTCGTAGGCCACGTCGACACCCTCGGGCAGCCACGCACAGAGCTCGGCGTGGGTGCCCGTGCGGTGGCCGATGTGGGTGAAGAGCATCCGCCCGGCCTTGAGCTTGGCCGCGGCTGCGACCGTCTCGGCGATGGGCACGTGCCCGCGCACGGGGCGGTCGCGGCTCGAGCCGTCGAGCAGCGCCACGTCGGCGCCGCGGGCGAGCTTCGACCCGGGCGGCTCGGCCAGGTCGGGCATGTAGGCCAGCGTGTGCGCCCGCAGGCGTCGGTGAACCGCAGTCCCATCGTGCGCGTCTTTGCGCTGTGGTCGACGTCGAAAGCCTGCACGCGCAGGCCCTCACCCAGCTCGGCCGGGACGCCCGGCGTCATGTGCATGACCCGGAAGTCGAGCCGCGGGAAGATCACCCGCACGCCCTGCTCGCACTCCTTCGTGCAGTGCAGCGGGATCCGGCCGAGCTTGGCCAGCGCGTGCAGGCCGAGCATGTGGTCGTGGTGGTCGTGGGTGAGCACGACCTGCTCCGGCACCGCGGCCGTCCGCATGAGCTGCGCGTAGGCGTCGGGGCCGGCGTCGACCAGGATGCGCCGGTCGATCAGAAGCGACGAGCGCAGCCGCCGGTCGCGCGGGTCGGGCGAGGTGCACTGGGGGCAGTCGCAGCCGAGCCTGGGGATCGGCCACCCGGCCGACGAGCCCAGCACCTCGATCAGCACCGGCCGCTCACGCTCCGCTCACGGCAGGGCCGAGGCGTCGAGGTAGCGCGGCTCCGAGAACACGCGCCGCACCATCGGCGCGAACGTCTCGACCGGGAGCGAGTCGTAGGCAGGGTCGAAGCAGTACTGGTCGTAGAGCTCGCAGAACTCGACGCACGCGTCGTAGCAGGGGTGGTCGCGGAAGCGGTCGCGGGCGTTGCGGTCGCCGCCGCGTGTAGTGGGCGTAGTAGTACATCTGGAAGAGCCCGTGGTGCTTGACGATCCAGCAGATCTCCGGCGCGATGTAGGGGCGCAGCACAGCCGCCACCATCTCGCCGTGCGTCCACGGGGCGAGCTCGTCGCCGATGTCGTGCAGGAGCGCCGCCACCACGTACTCCTCGCTGCGGCCGTCGCGGTGGGCGCGGCTGGCCGACTGCAGCGAGTGCTCGTAGCGCGACACCTGGTAGCCCGCGAGCGATGTCTTGAGCGCGTCGAGCGCCTCGAGCAGGCGGTCGGGAAGCGCCGCCACGAACGGCTCCTGCACCCGGTCGAGGAGCGCGTAGTCCTCGGCAGTGCCGTCCGCCATGTGTGTGAACCCGACCGTCTCCACGCCGTCCTCCTCGTCGCCTGCACCGGGATCGTATGCGGCGGGCGCGCCAAGTGGCGCGTGCAATGGATGCCAATTGACGGGTGCCTGGCACTCGAGGGGTGCCAGGCACCTCGCGGGGCGGGCCTCTAGATTTCACCCATGCCCGCCGACCCGCTCGCCGCCTTCACCCCCGCCGTCGCGGACTGGTTCCGGCGCTCGTTCGCGGAGCCCACGCGCGCCCAGCGGCAGGGCTGGCCGCCGATCGCCGCCGGCCGCCACACGCTCATGCTCGCGCCGACCGGCTCGGGCAAGACGCTGGCGGCGTTCCTGGGCGCGATCGACGGCCTCGTGCGCGACCCGGAGCCGCGCGGCACGCGCGTCGTCTACGTCTCGCCGCTCAAGGCGCTCAACCACGACATCGAGAAGAACCTGCGCGCGCCGCTCGCCGGCATCGACCTGCCGCGCCCGATCACGGTTGCGGTGCGCAGCGGCGACACGCCCCAGAACGAGCGCGCCGCGATGCGGCGGCACCCGCCGGACATCCTGATCACGACGCCGGAGTCGCTGTACCTGATCCTGACGTCGGCGGCCAGGGAGATGCTGGCCTCGGCGGAGACGGTGATCGTCGACGAGATCCACGCCGTCGCCGCGACCAAGCGCGGCACCCACCTGGCGCTCTCGCTCGAGCGGCTCGAGCACCTCGCCGGCCACTCCGTGCAGCGGGTCGGGCTCTCGGCGACGCAGCGGCCGCTCGAGGAGATCGCCCGCTTCCTGGGTGGGCGCGACCGCGAGGTCGAGATCGTCGACGCCGGCGCGCGCAAGGCACTCGACCTGGAGGTGATCGTCCCGGTCGAGGACATGCGCGAGCTGGGCGGCGAGGCCGAGATCGACGGCGAGCCGCGCCAGTCGATCTGGCCGGCGCTCTACCCGCGCCTGCTCGAGCTCGTCCGCGACCACCGCTCGACGCTCGTCTTCGTGAACAGCCGCCGCTCGGCCGAGCGGGTGGCCCACCGCCTGAACGAGCTCGCCGACGCCGACATCGCCCGCGCCCACCACGGCTCGATCGCACGCGAGCAGCGGCTCGAGATCGAGGACATGCTCAAGTCGGGCCGTCTGCCGGCGCTGGTCGCCACCTCGTCGCTCGAGCTCGGCATCGACATGGGCGCGATCGACCTCGTCGTGCAGGTCGAGTCGCCCAAGTCGGTCGCGGCCGGCCTGCAGCGAGTCGGCCGTGCCGGCCACCAGGTGGATGCGGCGTCGCTCGGCCGCTTCATCCCCAAGTACCGCGGCGACCTGCTCGAGACCGCCGTCGTGGTCGAGCGCATGCGCCGCGGCGAGATCGAGCACACGCGCGTGCCCCGCCAGCCGCTCGACGTGCTCGCCCAGCAGCTCGTGGCCGCGACGGCGATCGACGACTGGGACGTCTCCGACCTGTACGCGCTCGTCACCCGGGCGTACCCCTACCGCGACCTGTCCCGGCCCCAGTTCGAGGGCGTGCTCGACATGCTGGCGGGCCGGTACCCGTCGGACGAGTTCGCCGAGCTGCGCCCGCGCGTCGTCTGGGATCGCACGGCGGACATCGTCCGCGCCCGGCCCGACGCCCGCCGCCTGGCCGTCACGAACGGCGGGACGATCCCCGACCGCGGCCTGTACGGCGTGTTCCTGGCCGAGTCGGGCGCCCGGGTGGGCGAGCTCGACGAGGAGATGGTGCACGAGGTGCGCCAGGGCGAGGTGTTCCAGCTCGGGGCGTCGTCGTGGCGGATCGAGCAGATCACCCGCGACCGCGTGCTGGTCTCGCCCGCGCCCGGCGTGCCGGGGCGGATGCCGTTCTGGAAGGGCGACGGCGTCGGCCGCCCGTACGAGCTCGGCCGGGCCGTCGGCGAGGCCGCCCGCACCCGCCGCTTCAGCGACCTCGACGAGCGTGCCGCCCGCAACCTGCACGCCTACCTGGACGACCAGGAGGCCGCGACCGGCGTCATCCCGTCCGACCGCACCATCGTCGTCGAGCGGTTCCGCGACGAGATCGGCGACTGGCGCATCTGCGTGCTCTCGCCGTTCGGCGGCCGCGTCCACGCGCCCTGGGCGCTCGCCCTCGAGGCGCGCATGTCGAGCGCGCTCGGGATCGAGGTCGAGGCGATGTGGGCCGACGACGGCATCGCGCTGCGGCTGCCCGACTCCGACACGCCGCCGCCGGTCGACCTGATCGCGATCGCCGCCGACGAGCTGGACGACCTGCTGCTCGAGCGCATCTCGCAGAGCCCGCTCTTCGCCGCCCGCTTCCGCGAGAACGCCGCCCGCGCCCTCCTGCTCCCGCGCCGCCGCCCGGGGCAGCGAACGCCGCTCTGGCAGCAGCGCCTGAAGGCGCACGACCTGCAGCAGGTCGCGATCAAGTTCGGGTCGTTCCCGGTGCTGCTCGAGACCTACCGCGAGGTGCTCTCCGACGTGTTCGAGGTGCCGGCCCTGAAGGGCCTGCTCGAGGCGATCGGGCGCGGGCAGGTGCGCATGATCGAGGTCGAGTCGGCCCAGCCCTCGCCGTTTGCCTCGGCGCTCCTCTTCGACTACATCGCCACCTACATGTACGAGGGCGACGCGCCCGCGGCCGAGCGGCGGGCGCAGGCGCTGCAGCTCGACCGCGCCCTGCTCGCCGAGCTCCTGCAAAACGACGACCTGCGCGAGCTGCTCGACGCCGGGGCGATCGACCAGGTCGAGGAGGAGCTGCAGGGAGCCGGCCGCACGCCCACCCTCGACCAGGCGCACGACCTGCTGCGCCGGCTCGGGCGACCTGTCGGCGGCCGAGGCCGCGGCGCGCGGCTGCGAGGCCCACCTCGTGGAGCTCGTCGCCCAGCGGCGCGCGGCCGTCGTGCGGGTCGCGGGCGAGGAGCGGACGATCGCCGCCGAGGACGCGGGCCTCTACCGCGACGGGCTCGGCGTGGTGCCGCCGCAGGGGATCCCAGCCGCCTTCCTCGAGCCCGTGCCCGATGCGCTGCGCCGGCTCGTCCTGCGCTACGCCCGCACCCACGGGCCGTTCGCCGCCGACGACCTGCGCGCCCGCTGGGGCATCGACGCCGACTCGGAGCTCGCGCGGCTCGCGGCCGAGGGCGCGGTCATCGAAGGCGGGTTCCGGCCCGGCGGAGGCGGCCGTGAGTGGATCGCGCCCGACGTCCTGCGGCGGGTGCGACGGCGCACGCTCGCCGCGATCCGGCGGGCGGTCGAGCCGGTCGAGGCCGACGCGCTGGCACGGTTCGTCCCGGCCTGGCAGGGTGTCGGCCGCGACGCCGGCAGGGGGCTTGACCGGCTGCGCGACGTGGTCGCCCAGCTGCAGGGCGTCGCCCTGCCGGTGACCGCGTGGGAGACGGACGTCCTGCCGCTGCGCGTCCCCCGCTATCGGCCCGACATGCTGGACGAGCTGTGCGCGGGCGGCGAGCTCGTCTGGGTCGGCGCCGGCCAGGGCCGGGTGGCCCTCTATCTGCGCGGCGAGACCGGCGCTCCTGCACACGCCCGCCGAGCCGCCCGACCATCCGATCGTGGCGGCGCTGCGCGGCGCGCGGGCCGATGTTCTTCGCCGACCTGGCGATGGCCGTGGGCGAGCCCGACCGCACGGTGCTCGCGGAGCTGTGGTCACTCGCCTGGGCGGGTGCGGTCACGAACGACTCCTGGCATCCGCTGCGCGGCGGGGCCGTGCTGCGTGCGCTGCCTCCGCCGGCGACCGTGCGCGCGGGCCGCGTCGCCCGGCGGGCGCGGCCGACCTCGTCGCTTCCGGCCGCCCGCGGCCGCTGGTCGCTCGTCGAGAGCCTGGTGCCCGCCGTCCCGGCGCCCGCGGAACGCGCGCGGGCACTGGCCGAGACGCTGCTCGACCGCCACGGCGTGCTCACCCGGGCCGCCGTGCTCGCCGAGGGCATCCCCGGCGGCTTCTCGGCCGTGTACGGCGAGCTGCGGATGATGGAGGAGGCCGGCCGCTGTCAGCGCGGGTACTTCGTCGAGGGCCTCGGCGGCGCCCAGTTCGCGGCGCCGACCGCCGTCGAGCGGCTGCGCGACGTGCGCGACGCCGACCCCGACGCGCCCGCGATCGTGCTCTCGGCGATCGATCCGGCCAACCCCTACGGCGCGGCGCTGCCGTGGCCCGCGGCGGCCGCGGCGCCCGGCCCGGGTGGCGGGCGCGTGGGTGGTGCTGGCCGGCGGGCGGCCGGCCCTCTACGTCGAGCGCGGCGGCCGCGGCCTCGTCACGCTGCGACGCCGAGCTGCTCGCGCCGGCCGTGGCGGCGCTGGCAGAGCTCATCGACACGGGCCGCGCGCGCCGGCTGGCCCCCGAGCGCATCGACGGCGAGCCGATCGCGGGCACCGAGGCCGAGCGGCTGCTGCTTGCCCACGGCTTCCTGAAGGGGCACCGGCGGCTGGTGCTGCGTGCCTGAGGGCCACTCGCTCGTGCTCGTGGCGCGCCGGATCCGCCCGGTGGTCGGCCAGCACGTCACCGCCGGCCCGCTCGCCGGGACGGACGTGGCGGCGGTCGAGACGCGCGGCAAGCACCTGCTCGTGCACGGCGCCGACGGGCGCTGCCTGCACGTGCATCTGGGGATGCACGGCCGCGTGCGGCTGACCGCGGCCGGCGCGGGCCGCGGCCCGCACGTCCTGCGCACCGCGGCGGCCGACGTCGTCATCGCCGGCACGAGCCGGGTCGAGGTCAGGCGTCGCGGCGATCTGCGGCTCGGGCTCGGCCCCGATCTGCTCGGCGAGGGGTTCGACGCCGCCGCCTACCTGCGCCGCGCGCGCCGGGTCGACCGGCCGGTGGCCGAGCTTCTGCTCGACCAGCGCGTGCTGGCCGGCATCGGCAACATCGTCCGCGCCGAGGTGCTGTGGGAGCTGCGCCAGGATCCGTTCGCGCCCGCTGTCGGGCCTGTCCGACCGGCGCCTGCTCGAGCTGGCCGTCGTCGCCCGGCGGATGCTCCGGGCCGGGGTCGAGTCGGGCGGCCGCCTGCCCCAGCGCGTGTATCGCGCGACCGGGCGGCCCATGCCCGCGCTGCCGGACGCAGGTGCGCTCCGTCATGCAGGGCCGGGAGGTGCCGCGGCGGCTGTACTTCTGCCCCGGCTGCCAGCGATGAGACGGCGAGGGGCGGCGGGGGTGGCCGAGCGGGCCCGCGGTGCGCTGCTCGGGCTGGCCGTCGGCGACGCGCTCGGCGCCGCCGTCGAGTGGCTGCATCCCGACCAGATCCACGCCCGCTACGGCGGGCCGCTGCGCGACATGGTGGCGGCGCCGCCGTGGGAGCGGGGCGAGTGGACCGACGACACCGCGATGGCGCTCGAGCTCGCCTCGAGCCTGGCCGACAAGGGCGGCTACGACGAGGACGACGTCTTCTCCCGGTACGCGATGTGGGCGCGGTCGGGGCCGAAGGACATCGGCTCGACGGTCGCCGCGGCGCTGCGGCGCGCCCGCACCGCCGACGAGGCCAGGACGGCCGCGGCCGCGTACCACACGGCCAGCGGGGGCCGCAGCGCCGGCAACGGCTCGCTCATGCGCACCGCGCCGATCGGCATTCGCTACCGCGCCGATGCGGGCGCGCTCGAGCGGATCTCGCGGCTCGAGTCGAGCCTCACCCACCACGACCCGCTCGCCGGCGACGCGTGCGCGTGGCTCAACCTGACGCTGGCCGCGCTCCTGCGCGAGCGCACGCTGCCCAGCTCGACGTCGCCCGCCGCGAGGCGGCGCAGGCGGCGATGGGCGCGCCGGCCGAGCTGCTGGCGCCGAGGCGCAGGAGCAGATCGGGTACGTCCTGACCGCGCTTCGGATCGGGTTTGCGGCCGCCTTCGGCCAGCCCGATCTCGAGTCGGCGATCGTGTTCGCGGTCAACCTGGGCGGCGACGCAGACACGAACGGCGCGGTCGCCGGGGCGCTCGCGGGCGCCCGCTTCGGCGCCGGCGCGATCCCCGAGCGCTGGATCGAGCCGCTGCCTGCAGCGCGAGCGGATCGGCGGCCTTGCGAACCGGCTCGTGCGGGTCTAGTCCACCCACCAATCGCGCTTCCCATCGACGTCGTCGCGCGGAGTCGCCCCGAGATTGGGCGCGCCGATGACGAGGATCTCGAGGCCCCCCGGCCCGGCCTCGTAGCCCCGCCACGAACCGGGCGGGACGCGCACCGCGTCCCATTCCTTGAGCTCGACGATCTCGTCGTCGACCTTCATGCGCCCGCTCCCGCGCACGACCACGTACACCTCCTCCTGCGTCTTGTGCGTGTGGCCGTACGGAAAGCGATAGCCGGGCGGGACGCGCTGGTAGGTCAGGCCGGAGCTCTCGAGCTCGAGCGCGCCGGTCGCCGCGCGGAACTCCAGGTCCGGCGCGCCGTCGAACTTCGAGCCGAGATCCTCCAGATCCGCCCTGAGGTTTCTGAGCGTGAACGGCACACCGTAATCGTACGGCACCACCACCCCGTTCCCCGGTATCCTCCCGGGCGGTCAACTCGCCGGGGAGGCTGCTCGTGGCTGAAGCACCTGATCGAAACCTTGCGCTCGAGCTCGTGCGGGTGACCGAGGCGGCCGCGCTCGCCTGCGCCCGCTGGGTCGGGTTCGGCGACAAGATCGCCGCCGACCGGGCGGCCGTCGACGCGATGCGGCACATGCTGGCCACGGTCGAGATGGACGGCGTCGTCGTGATCGGCGAGGGCGAGAAGGACGAGGCGCCCATGCTCTTCAACGGCGAGCGCATCGGCACCCACCAGGGCGTGGCCGTCGACGTCGCCGTCGACCCGCTCGAGGGCACCGACCTGGTCGCGCGCGGCCAGCCGAACGCGCTCGCGGTCGTGGCCGCGGCCGAGTCCGGCACGATGTTCGACCCGGGTCCGTGCGTGTACATGGAGAAGCTCGCCTGCGGCGCCGACATCGAGGAGCCGCTCGACCTGGACGCGCCGATGGAGGAGACGCTCGAGATGATCGCCCGGGCCAAGGGCGGCCGTGTGCGCGACCTGATGGTGGTCATCCTCGACCGGCCCCGGCACGAGCAGATGGTCGGCCGCATCCGCAAGGCGGGCGCGCGCATCCGCTTCATCGCAGCACGGCGACGTCGCCGGGCTCGATGATGGCGGCCACGCCCGACACGGGCATCGACCTCCTGTGGGGGATCGGCGGCACGCCCGAGGGCGTGCTCTCGGCGGCGGCGTTCAAGTGCCTCGGCGGCCAGCTGGTCGGGCGGCTGTGGCCGCGCGACGACGACGAGGCGCAGCGCGCCCGGGCGGCCGGCTACGACCTCGAGAAGGTGCTCACGGTGGACGACCTGATCCGCGGCGACAACGTGTTCTTCGCCGCGACCGGCGTGACCGACGGCGACCTGCTGCGCGGCGTGCGCTACCAGCGCGGCGGCGCGCGGACGCATTCGCTCGTCATGCGCTCGAAGTCGGGCACGGTGCGCACGCTGCAGGCCACGCACTCGCTCGAGAAGCTGGCCGCGGTGGCGGGCGAGCGCTACCGCTGATGTAAAGCTTGCTTGACACTCGCCCGCTGTCAAGCTAGCTTTACATCATGCAGAACCTGATCCGCGAGTTGCGTGGGGCCGCGGGCCTCTCGCAGGGTGCGCTCGCATCCGAGATGGGCGTCTCGCGGCAGACGATCAACGCGATCGAGACCGGTCGCTACACGCCGTCGCTGCCGCTCGCGATCGCCCTCGCGCGGTTCTTCGCTCGTCCTGTCGAGGAGGTGTTCGATGCAGATGCGACTCCATAAGTCCAAATGGCTCGTCCCCGGCTTCGCCGTCGTGATGGGTGTGGTCTTCCTCGCCGCGCAGTGGGCGAACGACGACCTGAGCGGCGGCCTCGTCAGCCTGGCGATCATGGTGGCGTTTGCCGCGGCGCTGGTGGCGTTCAGCGGCCGAAGCGCCGTCTTCGAGGTCATGCGCAATCCTCAGGCCGACGAGCGCTTGGCGATGCTCGACCTGCGGGCGACGGCGTTCACCGGCCTCGTGCTCATCACGGTGGTGATCGGAGCATTCCTGTACGACGTCGCACGCGGCCACGACCCGTCGCCGTACGGACAGCTGGGTGCCGTCGGCGGCATCGCCTACGTGGTCGCGCTGATCATCCTCCAGCGGCGTGCGTGAATACCGGTGCCTGGCACCGGTATTCACGGGGCGGCGCGCAGATCGCACACCGTCGCGTCCGTCACGCGGACGAGGTCGGCCGTGCCCAGCTCGACGATGTGGCCGCGGTTGCCGGCGTTCAGGCACACCCGCTCGAACGCCGCGGAGCCGGAGTCCAGGAAGACCCGCAGAGCCTTGCGCGACCCGAGCGGGCTGATCCCGCCGACCTGGTAGCCGGTGACCCGCTCGGCGTCGCGCGGCTGCGCCATCACCGCGTGCTTGGCCCCGGCGGCGGCCGCGAGCTTCTTCAGCGACAGCTCCGAGTCGGCCGGGACGAGGGCGAAGACGAGCTCGTCGCCGGCCTTCGCGACGAGGCTCTTGTACATGCGCTGCGGCTCGACGCCGAGGTCGGCGGCGGCCTGCTCGGCGCCGCCGTCGGCGTCGATAGTCGTACCGCAGCAGCCGGTGCTCGATCCCGGCCTTGCGCAGCACCGTCGTGCCTCGCGTCTCGCTCGTCGCCGCTCCCGCCCATGCTCCCGCTAAGATTGCGCCCCAGTCCGGCCAAGGAGCGCCCCGTGCGAGATTACACGCCCGAATACGAGTCCTTCCGCGACGACGCGGTCGCCGTCATCAACGGCCTCGCCATCATGTTCGCGGTCGTCGGCACCTGGACGCGGCCGATCTACATGGGCGTCCTCGGCCCTCGCGGTCGCCCTGTTCGGCTACCTGCTGAACCCGCGCTCGAAGGGCGGCCACATCCTCGCCGTCTGCCTGATCACCGTCTTCGCGATCCTGGAGACGGTGTGGTGGCAGGGCAAGGCCGTCTTCTAGGCCGCAGCCCTCCCCGGCCGGGCGGCTCGATCGGCAGGCGGCTGAAGACGTGCGCCTGGCCGCCGACGTGGCAGGCCAGGTCGACCACGTGCTCGGTGCGGTAGCGGCCGTAGAAGAACCCGCGAAAGACGCTGCGCGCATTGTCCTGCTTCGGTGGGACGAGCTCCTGCGCGAACACGATCCACTGCTCCGGCGACCGTGAAGTCGCCGCCCTCCGTCTGCTCGACCCCGTTCACGAACACCTGGAACGGCCGGCTCACACCATCGGGCAGTCGTACGCGGGATCCGGTCATGACCCGAAATCTTGCACAACCGGACTCGATGATTGATCCGTAACTCCGCCGCGCCTGGACGTCAGATTGCGGTGGGTTGGCGGAGTGTGGTGGGACTGCGGCCGCGAACCGTCGCATCGCTGCGTCCTCGGTCGCGCCCATACGACTTACCGGTATGAACGCTCCCTGCGTCCTTGCGCTGCTCGGTTCGCGGCCGCCCAGGACATCATCGGAGTTACGGATCAATCATCTAGATTCCAGTCATGGCAGACCCCGATCCCTTCGGCGCCCGGGACACGCTCCCGAGCGGCGAGGCATTCTTCCGTCTCGACCGCCTGGTCGACCCGCTCACGCTCCCGTACACCATCTGCGTGCTGCTCGAGAACCTCCTGCGCCGGGTCGGCAGCGAGCACGTGCGCGAGGACGACGTCCGCGCCCTGGCGGCCTGGCCGGCGCCGCATCCCGGTGCGCAGCTCGCCTTCATGCCGGCCCGCGTCCTCATGCAGGACCTGACCGGCGTGCCCGCCGTCGTCGACCTGGCCGCGCTGCGCGCCGCCGTCGACCGCCGCGGAGCCGACCCCGGCCGCGTCGACCCGCTGGTGCCCGTCGACCTCGTCATCGACCACTCCGTGCAGGTGGACGCGTTCGGGTCGGACGGCGCCTATGCGCGCAACATCGAGCGCGAGTACGAGCGCAACGGTGAGCGCTACCAGCTCCTGCGGTGGGCGCAGCGCGCCTTCCGCAACTTCCGCGTCGTCCCGCCCGGGATGGGCATCTGCCATCAGGTGAACCTGGAGTACCTCGGCCGCGTCGTCCACGTGCGCGACGGCGTGGCGCTGCCGGACACGCTCGTCGGCACCGACTCGCACACCACCATGATCAACGCGATCGGCGTGCTCGGCTGGGGCGTCGGCGGCATCGAGGCCGAGGCGGTCATGCTCGGCCAGCCGCTCTACATGACACCGCCGCAGGTCGTCGGCGTGCGCATCGGCGGGCGAGCTGCGCACGGGCGTCACCGCCACCGACCTCGTCCTGACGCTGACCGAGCAGCTGCGCAAGCACGGCGTCGTGGGCAAGTTCATCGAGTTCTTCGGCCCCGGCCTGGCGCTCGCTGACGGTCGCCGATCGGGCCACCCTGTCCAACATGTCGCCCGAGTTCGGGGCGACGGCGGCCACCTTCCCGGTCGACGCCCAGACGATGCGCTACCTCACCGACACGGGCCGGCCGGCCGATCTGATCGCCCTCGTGGAGCGCTACACGAAGGAGCAGGGGCTCTTCCGCACCGGCATCCGAGCCGCCGCCGGCCTACTCCGAGACGCTTGACCTCGACCTCGACGCGGTCGTGCCCAGCCTGGCCGGCCCGCGTCGGCCGCAGGATCGGGTGTCGCTGCCCCAGGTGGCGCGCTCGTTCTCGGACGCGTTCGGGGTGAGCACGCAGAACGGCACCCGGCTCGGCGACGGATCGGTCGTGATCTCGGCGATCACGTCGTGCACGAACACGTCCAACCCGGCGTTGATGGTGGCCGCGGGCCTCGTCGCGAAGAAGGCGCTCGCGCTCGGCCTGCAGCGGCGGCCGTGGGTGAAGACCAGCCTGGCGCCGGGATCGCGGGTGGTCGTCGGCTACCTCGAGCGGGCCGGCCTGATGGCGCCGCTCGACGAGCTGGGGTTCAACCTGGTGGGCTTCGGCTGCACCACCTGCATCGGCAACTCCGGCCCGCTGCCCGACGAGGTCGCCGGCGCGATCGAGCGCGACGACCTCAAGGTCGCCGCGGTGCTCTCGGGCAACCGCAACTTCGAGGCGCGCATCCACCCGGCGGTGCGTGCCAACTATCTGGCCTCGCCGCCGCTCGTCGTCGCCTACGCGCTGGCCGGGAGCGTCAACACCGACCTCACCGCCGACCCGCTCGGAGAGGGCAGCGCCGGCCCGGTGTACCTGCGCGACGTGTGGCCGAGCGCGGCCGAGGTCGAGGCGGCCCTGGCGGGCTCCTACAGCTCCGACCTCTTCACCGACGAGTACGGGCGCATCTTCGACGGCGACGAGCGCTGGACGGCCCTGCCTGTGCCCGAGGGCGAGCTGTTCGCCTGGGATCCGCACTCGACCTACGTGCGCGAGGCCACCTTCTTCGAGCACGACGCCGACCTCTCCGACATCGTCTCGGCCCGCGTCCTGGCCGTGCTGGGCGACTCGGTCACCACCGACCACATCTCGCCCGCGGGGGCCTTCTCGCCCGATACGCCGGCAGGCAAGTACCTCGTTTCGCAGGGCGTCGCGCCGCGCGACTTCAACTCCTACGGCGCGCGCCGCGGCAACCACGAGGTGATGGTGCGGGGGACGTTCGCGAACATCCGCCTGCGCAATGCTCTCGCCGACCGCGAGGGCGGCTTCACCCGGCATCTGCCGTCGGGCGAGCAGCTGCCGATCTACGACGCCGCCCAGCGCTACGCGGCCGAGGGAGTGCCGCTCGTCGTCATCGCCGGCCGCGAGTACGGCTCGGGCAGCTCGCGCGACTGGGCCGCGAAGGGCACGGCGCTCCTGGGCGCGCGAGCGGTGCTGGCCCAGAGCTTCGAGCGCATCCATCGCACGAACCTGGTGGCCCTGGGAGTGATCCCGCTGCAGTTCCGGGAGGGCGAGTCGGCCGAGAGCCTCGGCCTGGACGGCACCGAGACTTACACCATCCGCGGGCTCGGCGCGCTCGACGTCGGCTCGACGGTGACGGTCGAGCTGGACGGCGGCGAGCGCTCGTTCGAGTGCACGGCGCGGCTAGACGCTCCGGCCGACGTCACCACCTACCGCGCCGGCGGCCTCCTGCAGATGGTCATGCGCCAGCTGGTGGAGTAGCTTGGGCACGTGAGCCTCGTCGCCGAACTCGAACGCGCGGTCGGCGCCAATGCGGTCATCTCGGAGCCGGCGCAGATGCGCACGTACGAGTGCGACGGCCTCACCGGCCACCGCGGCGTGCCGCAGGCGGTCGTCCTGCCCCAGACGACCGCCCAGGTGCAGGCGGCGGTGCGGGTGTGTCATGAGCGCCAGATCCCGTTCGTCGCGCGCGGCGCCGGCACGGGGCTCTCCGGCGGCGCCGTCCCGATCGCCGAGGGGATCGTGATCGGCCTCGCGCGCATGAACCGCGATCCTCGCGGTCGACATCCCGAACCGGCGCGTGCGCGTCCAGCCGGGCGTCGCCAACCTCGACGTGAGCCGGGCCGTGGCCGCCCACGGGCTCTACTACGCGCCGGATCCCTCCAGCCAGCAGGTGTGCACGATCGGCGGCAACGTGGCCGAGAACTCGGGCGGCGCCCACTGCCTCAAGTACGGGTTCACCACCAACCACGTGCTCGAGCTCGAGGTGGTGCTCGCCGACGGCGCGGTCGTGCGCATCGACCGGGCGGGCGCGCTCGACCTGCTCGGCGGCTTCGTCGGCTCCGAGGGGACGCTCGGGATCGCGACCGAGATCGTCGTCGGTCTGCTGCGCCGGCCGCAGCGGGTCGAGACGATCCTGGCCGCATTCGCGTCCACCGACGCGGCGGGGGAGGTGGTGTCGGCGGTGATCGCCGCGGGGATCGTGCCCGCCGCGATCGAGATGATGGACGCGCTCACGATCCGCGCGGCCGAGGCGGCGGTGGGGGCGGGCCTGCCGCTCGACGCCGGCGCGGTGCTGCTGGTCGAGCTCGACGGGCCCGCGGCCGAGGTCGAGGTCACGCTCGCGCGGGTGCGCGAGTGCTGCGCCGCTGGGCCTGGCCACCGAGGTGCGCGTGGCCGCGACCGAGGCCGAGCGCGCGGGCTTCTGGCGGGGGCGCAAGGCCGCGTTCGCGGCGATGGGCCGGATCAGCCCCGACTACTACGTCCAGGACGGCGTGGTGCCGCGCACGCGCCTGCCCGAGACGCTGCGCCGGATCCGCGAGCTCTCGGTCACGCACGGGCTCGAGGTCGGAAACGTGTTCCACGCCGGCGACGGCAACCTGCACCCGCTCGTGCTCTACGACGGGGCGGTGGAGGGCCAGGCCGAGCGGGCCGAGACGCTCGCAAGCGCGATCCTGCAGGCGTGCGTGGACGCCGGCGGCTCGCTCACCGGCGAGCACGGCATCGGGCTCGACAAGGCCTGCCAGATGCCGCTCATGTACTCGCCCGACGACCTGGCGACCATGCTGCGGCTGCGCGCCGCCTTCGACCCCGACGGGCTCTGCAACCCCGGCAAGGCGTTCCCGACGCCGCGGCTGTGCGGCGAGGTGCCCGGCCCCTACCGGCAGCACCCGGCCGAGCGCGAGGGGGTCGAGCGCTGGTGATCGAGCACGAGCCGGGCGATCTCACGTGCACCGTCTCTGCCGACGTGCCCCTCCCGGAGCTACGGGCCGTGCTCGCCCGCGGCGGCCAGATGCTCGCGCTCGATCCGCCGGGCGCGGCCGGCCTGCGGGTCGGCCAGGCGTTCGCGGCCGCGGAGCTCGGGCCGCGCGCGCACCGCTACGGTCCGCCCCGCGACCTCGTGCTGGGGATGACGGTGCGGCTCGCCGACGGCACGGTCGCCCGGTCAGGCGGCCGGGTCGTGAAGACCGTGGCCGGCTACGACCTGCCCAAGCTCTTCACGGGCGCGGGCGGCCGGCTGGGCGAGATCCTGGAGCTGACCCTGCGCCTGCACCCGCTGCCGGCGTCCACATGCACCGTCGTGACGTCCCCGGCCGATCCGCTCGTGCTCGAGCAGCTCGCGCCCGCGTGCGTCGAGTACGCGTGGCCGCCGGAGCGGATGTTCGTGCGCTTCGAGAGCCCGGTCGCGCGGGCGCTGGCAGAGCAGGCGGCGGAGCTCGTCGGCGGCGAGCTCGTGGACGCAGACGAGGCGCTCTGGGCCGAGCACCGGGAGCGGGCGGCGGGGCTCGCGCTCACCCGCTGCCTGCCGGCCGACGTGCCCGCGACGATCGCGCGCCTGCAGGCCGCCGGGGCCACCACGATCGTCGGCCGCTACGCCCGCGGCCTGCTCTACGCCGATGTGCATATCCGGGGTCAGACCCCGGATATGCAGGTCGAGGCGCTCGAGCGGCGCGTGGTGGAGGCCTACGGTGGCTGAGACGCGCGAGCTGCTCGACGCGTGCGTGCACTGCGGGTTCTGCCTGCCGGCGTGCCCGACGTACACGCTGTGGGGGGACGAGATGGACTCGCCCCGCGGCCGCATCCATCTGATGAACCTGGTCGACCGCGGCGAGATCGAGCTCGACGCGACGGTCGCGGGGCACTTCGACCGCTGTCTCGGCTGCCTGGCGTGCGTGCCCGCCTGCCCGAGCGGCGTGCGCTACGACATCCTCATCCAGCGCACGAGGGCGCAGCGCCGCGAGCGGGCGCCGCGGTCGCTGCGCCAGCGTGCGGTCGAGGGCGGTGTGCTCGCGCTCGCCGCGCGGCCGCGGGTCCTGCGGGCGCTGGCGTGGCCGCTTGCGGCCGGCGTGCGCCCCTTCCCGCTTGGCGCCGCGCGTGACCGCGGCCGACCTGCGCGCCCGGCCGCAGCGGCTGGTGCCCGCCCGGGGCGAGCCGCGGATGCGGGCGGCGCTGCTCGAGGGCTGTGTGCAGCGTGTGTTCTTCGGGCGGGTGAACCGCGCCGCCGCCGCCGTGCTCGCGGCCGACGGCTGCGAGGTGACGGTGCCCCGCGGGCAGGGCTGCTGCGGGGCGCTTGCCCTGCACTCCGGGCGCGAGGACGAGGCGCGGCGGCGGGCGCAGGCGACGATCGCCGCCCTGGGCGGCTTCGAGCGGGTGGTCGTCACCGCCGCCGGCTGCGGCTCAGCGATGAAGGAGTACGGCGAGCTGCTCGGAACCGACGCCGCCCGCCGGTTCTCGGCGGCGGTGCGCGACGTGACCGAGCTCGCGGCCGAGCTCGGGCCGGTGGCCGAGCGGGCGCCGCACGCGCCGGTGCGTGTGGCCTATCAGGACGCCTGCCATCTACGCCAGGCCCAGGGCGTCGCCGCCGAGCCGCGATCGCTGCTTGCGGGCATCCCTGGCGTCGAGCTGGTCGAGCTCGCCGAGCCGGACATGTGCTGCGGCTCGGCCGGGATCTACAACCTGCTCGAGCCGGCGACGGCCCGCGAGCTGGGCGCGCGCAAGGCGCGCGCGGTGCTCGACGCCGCCCCGGACGTGCTCGCGACCGCGAACCCCGGCTGCGCGCTCCAGATCGCCGCGGCGCTGCGCCGCGCGGGCCACCCCGGCCTGCCGATCGTGCATCCCGTCGAGTTGGTGGCGGCCTCGCTGCGCTGAGACAGGATCCTGGCACCAGTGAACCGGTGCCAGGCACCGGGCGGGTGACTATTCCGCGTAGCCGAGCGCGAAGGCGGCCGAGGCCAGGATGGCGGCGACCACGACGCCCACCCACTCTCCGGGGACGCCGGAGAGGCCGTCAACGCCGAGCACGATCACGAGGGCCGACACGATCCCACCGGCGATGACCCACATTGCGGCTCGGCCTGCGCTCATGCGCCGGTGACGATAGCACCGGCGGGAGCTGGAAACGCACGTGCTCGCGACCGGCCATTCAGAGCCGGCCGCGAGCACGGTTCGAACTACAGCGAGGAGATGACGTTGTTCAGCGTGTTCTGGATCGCGGTCGAGAGCAGACCCAGAGTGACAACGACGGCGATCGTGATGACGCCGAGAACGACGGCGTACTCCGCCATCGTCTGACCGGCCTCGTCACGAACCTCGGTGAAGAACTCGTTCATACGTGCACGCCTCCTAGAGCAAATCCTGCCGGGGGGTTTCCTCCGCGCGCTGACGCGGAACCTCTCGCAATGCATCGGCAGGACTACGCAGAGCTTGAGGGACATCTCAAGCTCCTTGTAGGCGCAAACCGCGCGCCCGTAACTCACCCGAACGAGTGAACGGCTCAGCCCAGATCGGCGTAACGCAGGCCGCCGAACTCCGCGGCCAGGCGGTCGTCCCAGCCGTCGGCCACCTCGGCGACGATGCCGATGGCGGCCTCGAGCTCGACCTCGTCGAGGTCGTCGCCGAGGATCGCGTGCTGGAACCACAGCTCACGGCGGCCGCCGAGGTAGGCGAACGCGCCGAACGGCGTCTGGGCCGTGACCTCGGCCACCTTCACCGCCAGCCCGTCGGACAGGTCGACGTCGGAGAGCACGGGCGCCGACGCGCGCACCGCGGTCGAGTCGTCGAGCACCGGCAGGACGTCGACGAACACGCGGGCGCTTCCGAACGCCCCGTGGAACCCCCAGTCGGGGTCGTGCTGGAAGCCGCCGTGGCGCTCGTCCAGGTAGCGGCGGACACGGCGGGTGGTCATCTCGACGTGGTCGGCGGCATCGCGCAGCCGGGCCGCGGGCGTCTGCGGGGCTGGCGGCACCGGCACCGCGTCGCTCAGGAGCGCGTGCAGCCGGGCGCCCCAGGCCGCCGCCCCCCAGCCCACCGTCCACACCGACGCCTGCACCTCGACCGGATCCATTGTCGTTCCTGCGAGGATGGTGTGCTCGACCACGACGCCGTTCTCGCGATGCCCGAACCGGCCGAGCACGAGCTCGCCGTTCTCGCAGGCGAGGACGCGCGCAACCCGGGCGTCGAGCGGGCCGGTCTCGATCGCCGGCGCCCACACGTGCACGTGTACGGTGGCTTCGGCGGCCGGCTCGACGTCGACGGTGACGATGGTGCCGCCGAGGTCCGTCGTCCCGCGCCATGCGTGGCCCTGAGGCTCGGTGCCGGTGAACGAGCGCGCGAGCGCGTGCCGCACCGCCATCGCGTTGACCTCGATGTGACCGTCCATGCGGGGTGGATGGTAGATCGTCCCGGTAAAGTGCGGCGATGCTGCGCCGCACAGAACGGCTGCCGCTGCAGTGCTCCGTCACCGAGGCGCTGCTGCGGTCGCGCACGGAGCTCACCCTCGTCGCCGTCGTGCTCGTGTGGATCGCCTTCGGGGCCGGCCTGGACTCGGCCGCGGGCATCTGGCGGCAGCGGCTCGTCGGCCTGCTCACCTGGGCGCTTCTGATCGCGATCCTGCGCCGCCAGCCGCGCTCCGTGCGGGCGCAGGTGGGCGTCGTGATCGTGATCGCGACCTGCGTCGAGTACACCGCCTCGCCGCTGCTCGGCCTCTACACCTACCGCCTGCACAACGTCCCCTCCTACGTGCCGCCCGGGCACGGCCTGGTGTACCTCGCCGCGCTCAACATCGGCCGCTCCGCCATCGCCGACCGCCTGCGCATGCCGCTCGTGACGTTCGCGCTCGTCGCCTGCGGCGTCTGGGCGCTTTGGGGGGCCTTGCTCGCGCCGCGGCAGGACCTGCTGGGAGCCGTGATGTACCTCTTCCTCGTCCGGTTCATCCTGGTCGGCCGCCAGCCGCTCGTGTACGCGGGCGCGTTCATCGTGTGCAGCTACCTGGAGCTGGTCGGCACCGGCGTGGGCGCGTGGAGGTGGGCGCTGCACGATCCCACCGGCGTGCTCACGATCGGCAACCCGCCGAGCGGCATCCCCGGCGGGTACTGCTTCCTGGACGCGTTCGGCATCGCGCTTGCGCCGCGCGTGGTGGCCTGGATCGACCGGCGGCCGCCGGTGCCCGCGGCGCTGCGGCCGCTGCCCGATGACGCGGTCTGACGTCGACCTCGAACGGCTGCTCGCGACCGCCGAGGAGGTCGAGCGGCTGCGAGATGCGCTGCGGCATGCCGAGGCGCTCGAGGCCGAGGCGGCCCACCTGGAACAGGTTGTGAGCGCCGCCCCGCGCCTGCGCGCGGCGGCCGGCGAGACGGCCGGGGAGGTCGAGCCCGTCGCCCGCGAGCTCGAGCGGGAGTGGGTGGCGCAGGGGCCGCTCGTGACCGCGTGGCAGCGCGCCGTCGACCTCGCCGAGCTGGCCGAGGCGGCCGGCGCCGACCCGGCGCCCTCCCGCGCCGACGCCGATGAGGCCCGCCGCCGGGTCGAGGCGGCGCGGCTCGCCACGCGCGAGCAGCGCGAGCGGCTGGCCGCCCAGCGCGAGCGGCTCGCCGACGTGCTGCTCGGGGCGCCGCTCGAGCTCGACCCGCCCCCTCCGGTGGCCGACGACGCCCGGCCAGAGGCGCTGCGCCGCGACGCGCTCGAGCTGATCCGCCTCGCCGAGGAGGCCGGGGGCGCGGCCGAGGCGGCCGCCTCGGCCGCGGCCGTGCGGCTCGAGGCGGTGCGGGCGGAGCTGGCCGCCTCGGGCGGGCGCGACGCGATCGCGGAGCGGCTGGCCGGATTCGAGCGTGAGCTGCCCGCCGAGCTCGAGCTCGGCCCCGACACCCCGCCCTCGGTGGCGATGCGGCTGCGCCGCGCCGGCCTGCGCGTGCGGTGATCGCGCAGCGCACGATCTCGGCCGGGCTGTGCGACCCGCCGCAGGGCCTCGCCTTCGACGAGGCCCTCGTCCGGGCTGCGGTCGGCGTCCCGACGCTGCTCGTCTGGCGCACACGCCCGGCCGTCGTGATCGGCCGCTTCCAGCGGGCCGACTGGGAGGTCGACGCCGCGGCGTGCGCCCGCCACGGCGTGCGCGTGTGGCGCCGGTTCACCGGCGGCGGCGCCGTCTACCTCGACCCGGGCACGGTGTGCGCGGCACTCGCGCTTCCGGCGAGCCACCCGGCCGCCACGGCGGCGATCCCGCAGCTGTACGCGCCGCTGCTCGACGGCATGGTGCGCGCATGCCGGGCGCTCGGCGCCGACGCCGGGCGCGACGACCGCACGGTGCGGATCGGCGATCGCAAGGTGACCGGCATCGCCGCCCATCGCGGCCGCGCCGTCACCCTGGTGCACGGCACGCTGCTCGTCGCCGCCGATCTCGACGCTCTGCGCGCCTGTCTGGCGGGCCCGCGCGACGGCGATCTGCAGGGCCGCCCGCGGCCCGCGGCCAGCCGCCCCGACCACGTCGCGCTCGTCGGCGGCGACGTCGACTCGGCGACACGGGCCGTGGTCGCGGCCCTCGCTGCGCCGGGAGCGGATGCCTCCGATCTGACCCCGGCCGAGCGCGATTCGGCTGCCGAGCTCCTCCGCGCCCGCTACCTCGACCAGGCCTGGCACGGCGGTCCGTGGCACGATGTGACCCCGGACGCCGTCCGCTCCGTGCTGGGAGCGTGATGGGCCGGGGTGGTTTGTGGGTATGGTCGGGTCGGCAACGCACGGAGGAGTCGGACGATGGCAATGCGATCGAAAGTCTTCACGTACCAGGCGGAGCTCCAGTGGCAGGGCGGCCGCACGGCGACCGTCGCATCGGGTGACCGCCCCGAGCTCACGATCGCTCCGCCGCCGGACTTCCCCGCCGGGGAGAGCGGCCGCTGGAGCCCCGAGCACCTGTTCCTGGCGGCGCTGCAGTCGTGCACGATGCTCTCGTTCCTGGCGCACTGCGAGCACAACGATCTCGAGGTCACGGAGTACTCGGCCTCGGCGTCGGGGTCGATCGAGCGGCGCGGCGAGGACCACCGCTACGCCTTCACGCACGTCGCCGTGGTCGTGCAGCGTGCGCATGGCCGCCGGCCAGGCCGAGGCCGCGCGCGCGCTGACCGGAAAGGCCGTGCGCGACTGCTTCATCACGGCCTCGACGACCGCGCACATCGAGACCGACTGGCGGATCATCGAATGACGGCGGGCGCGCGCCCGGCGGCGGCCACCTCCACGCTCGCCGACACGCGCGCGGCGGCCGAGGAGGCCGCCGAGCGCCGTGCTCGAAGGGCTCGCCGGCGCTCCCGCCGACGTGGCGTTCCTGTTCCTCTCGCCCGAGCACGCCGCCGACGCCGAGCAGGCCGCGGCTGCGGTGGCCGACATCCTGCGGCCGGGTGCGCTCGCGGGGGCGACCGGCGAGGCGGTGATCGGGACGGGCCGCGAGCTCGAGGGCGTGCCGGCTCTGAGCCTGCTCGCCACCAGCCTGCCCGGCGGGCGGGCCCGCGTCCACCACCTGAGCGTGCGCGACACCGGCGACGGCCCCGCGGTCGAGATGCCGATCGACCTCGTGCCCTCGCCGGGCGAGCCGATGCTGCTCATGGCCGACCCGTACTCGTTCCCCGCCGACGCCTTCCTGGACGGGCGTGAGCGGGCGCTTCAACGGCGCGGTCGCCGTCGGCGGGCTCGCCTCCGGCGGCGGCGGGCCCGGCGAGCACGCGCTCGTGTGCGGGCGGCGGGTGCTGCGCCACGGCGCGGTCGCCGTCGTGGTCGAGGGCGGCGTGGCGATGCGGGTGCTCGTCTCGCAGGGGTGCGCGCCGGTCGGGCCCGAGATGGTGATCACGAGCGCCGAGGGCAACATCATCCACGAGCTGGCCGGACGGCCGGCCTACGAGCGCCTCACCGACATCGTGGCCGGCCTCGACGATCACGGCCGCGACCTCGTCCAGCGCGGGCTCCTGGCCGGCCTCGTGATCGACGAGAACCGCGACGACTACGGATCGGACGACTACCTGATGCGGGCGGTGATGGGCGGCGACGCCGACCAGGGGTCGCTGGTCGTGGGCGACTCCGTCCGCGTGGGGCAGACGTTCCGGTTCCACGCCCGCGACGCCGAGAGCGCCGACGCCGACCTGCGGGCGGCGCTGCGGGCGAGCGCCGCCGACGGCGAGCGGCCCGAGGCGGCCCTGCTCTTCGCGTGCAACGGGCGCGGCACGAACATGTACGCCGACCCCGACCACGACGCCGGCGCGGTGGCCGACGAGCTCGGCCCGATCCCGCTCGCCGGCATGTTCTGCTCGGGCGAGATCGGGCCGGTGGGAGGGCACACCTTCCTGCACGGCTTCACCGCGACGATGGCCCTCTTCATGCGCAAGGACGGATGAGGTGGACGCGAAGGTGAACCTCGCGCAGGCGCTGGCCGGGGTCGACCGCCGGTTCGCGCCCAGGACGGTCGCCCGCCTGAACGACTACAAGGTGGCTGTGGTCAAGGCGCGGGGCGAGTTCGTGTGGCACTCGCATGCCGAGACGGACGACTTCTTCCTCGTGGTCAAGGGCCGGCTGACGATCCAGCTGCGCGACCGCGACGTGCACCTCGAGGAGGGCGAGCTGTTCGTCGTCCCGCGCGGAGTCGAGCACTGCCCGCGGGCCGACGAGGAGGCGCAGATCCTGCTGATCGAGCCGGTGGGCACCGTCAACACGGGCGACGCCGGCGGCCCGCTCACGGCCACCGAGGACGTGTAGCCGCTACTTGACGGTCAGGATCGCGTCGACGTCGACCGTGGCGTGGCCCGGCGTGCCGACACAGACGATCTTGATCGTGTGCACGGCGTCGCTCGCCCAGGCATGGGCGAACACGATCCGGCGGTGCATGGCGGTCGCGCTGTGCAGGTCGACGGTGCCGGCGAGCTTGCCGTCGAGGTACACGCGCGCGCTGCCCCGCGTCGCCGTGCGCGTGGCCACCCAGGCCACCTGGCGGGCGGTGAACGTGCGCGTCGCAAACGCCCCGGCCTTGCTCGTCGAGTGGATCGTGCCGCCGTACGCCTTCGCCGCCGCCGCGCGCGACCAGGCCCGGGTGTAGGCGATGCCGGAGCTCGAGTCCTGGAACGCGGTCAGCGCAACCGGCGGCCCCTGGCACGAAGCTCGAGGCGTTGGCGACGCAGTCGGTGGCGCTCACGCGGTAGCGGTGCGTCGTGGCCGCCGCCAGCGACACGGACTTCGTGGTTGCGGTCTTGGAGGCGAGCGAGACGTTCTGGAACGATCCGGCGCCGACGCTGCGCTGCAGCCGGTAGGAGCAGACGCCGCTCGGGTCGCTGGCGCGCCCAGCGCACGAGCAGCGGCACCTGCCCGGAGGCGATCGTGGTCGCCTTGCGCAGGACGGCATCCGGGGCGGTGCCGATCGTCGGCGGCGACTGGTCGACCGCCACGGCCCCGGTCTGCAGGAACGCCAGGTGCGCCTGGGCGGTGCCGCCGAAGTTCGTGAAGTCGCCCCCGACCGCGAGCCCGACCGACGTGTCGGCCAGGGCGAACACGCCCAGGTCGCTGTTCACGTTCGGCGCCCACGTCGTGTCGAGCGCCCCGCTGGCCGGGTCGAGCGCGGCGATGTGGTGGCGCACGATCGGGTTCGCGCAGTTCGTGCCGACGTCGCAGAGGTTCTGGAAGTGGCCGCCCGCGATCACCTCGCCGTCGGAGACGGTGAGCGCCTGCACGTTGCCGTCGAAGCTGACCTGCCAGCTCTGCCCGCCCGTCGGCGTGAAGCGCTGCAGGCGGTTGTTGAAGTGGCCGGTGTAGATCGAGCCGTCGCCGTTCTCGGCCATCGAGACGACCGGCGAGGTGGTGTGGCCGGTGTACTTGCTGATGAACGCGCCCGTCGTGCCGTCGAACTCGGCCACCGACGGGTGGCCGCCGGCCGGCGGAGCCGGCGTTCAGGAAGAACCCGCCCGCGACGACGTCTCCGCCCACCGTCTCCAGGCCGTCCACGCGGCCGTCCACGAACGGCGTCCAGGTGGAGGCGAGGGTGCCGTCGGTGAGCGACACGGCGCCCAGGAACGGCCGCGACTGCCCGTCGACGGTCGCGAACTGCCCGCCCATGTAGAGCGTGCCGGCGGCCGTCGCCAGCGCCTGCACGTCGCCGTCGGCGGTCGCGGCGAAGGTGCTCTTGTCGACCAGCGTGCCGTCCGCCAGGAACTCGGCGATGTGCGGACGCCCGGCGGTGCCGATCTTGGTGAAGCTGCCGCCGGCGATGATCGCGCCTGCCCCGTCGGTCGCAAATGTCTTGACCGTGCCGTTGGCCAGCGGCGCCCAGCCGTTGAAGTTGCCGCTGCTGTTGAACGCGGCCAGGTTCGAGACCGCGGTCACCGCACCGCCGGTGTGGTTCATCACCTGCGTGAACTTGCCGCCGACGTAGGTCACCCCGCCGATCTGGATGATCGCGTTCACGCGGCCGTTCGTCTGCCACGTGGCGAGCGGCTTGGTCGCGATCGCCGCCTGGGCGGCCGGGATGAGCACGAGCAGGCCAACGACGGCGCAGAGCGCCGCCAGCCGTCTCCGTGCCCCGGTCGAGTTCCCCACTCCGTTACCGAGAGTACGAGCGCTCCGGGCAGCCCGCAACCTCAGCCGGGCGGCGGGCTCTGCCAGTCGTACGTCCCGGGCGGCGTCCACGACAGCTCGAGCTTGATCCCGTCGGGATCGAAGCAGAAGATCGCGTGGTAGCCCTCGCGGTACTCGGGGAAGTGCCGCGGCCCCTCCGAGACGGTGCCGCCGAGGTCGGTGATGCGGCCGGCGGACGCGTACAGGAGCTCGCGCGTAGCCGCCTCGAAGCAGACGTGGTGCATGCCGACCCGGTAGCGGTCGACCGGCAGCGATGCGGCGCCGTCGGGCGCCTGGCGCAGGCCGACCGTCGACCCGGGGCCGTGGACGTAGTGGATCGTCTCGCCCCGCTCGCCCGGGATCTCGTGCAGCCCGTGCCACCCCAGCGGGCCGAGCACGCCGCGGTAGAACGCAAGCGACCGGCCGATGTCCGAGACGACCAGGTCGACGTGGTGGACGCCCGTCGACCGCAAGCGCGCTCTCGCGCTAGGCCAGGCCCTCGCGGGCCTCGCGCACAAGCGTCACCGCTTCGGGGAAGATCAGCCGGATCGCGTCGCGCACCTGGTTTGCCTGCTCGTCGGCCGTACCGGTCAGCTCGAGCCGGCCGATGGCCGCCACGGTCACGCCGACGGCGAGGTTGATCGCCTGGTCCGCGAACGCCACCCGCTGGCCCTGCTGGGCCTGCTCCATGAACTGGGCCATCGCCCGCTGGAGCTCCTCGGGGTCGCCCCCGCCGAACATGTTGAACGGAAACTCACTCATGCGACGAGGATAGCCCAGCCGGCCCGGCGGCGGGCCTGGGTATGATCGCCGCGTGGCCGAGGCGAGCGACGTCCTGGCGTCGGATGCGGAGCGGGAAGCCGCCGTGGCCCGGCTGCGCGAGGAGGCGGCCGCGGGCAGGCTCGACACGGCCGAGTTCGAGCGCCGCATCGACCTGGCCTACCGGGCGCAGACGCGCGGCGAGCTTGCGCGGCTTGCCGCCGACCTGCCGGCGCCCGCCCCGCCGCCCCCACCGGCCGCGTCGCCCTGGCGGTCGGAGGCCCTGCGCAGGCAGGCCGCGGGGTTCGTGATCGTGAACGTCGTGGCGATCGCTGTCTGGCTGGCGACGGGCGCAAACGGCGGGTTCTGGCCGATCTGGGTGCTGCTCGTGTCGGGGATCGGCCTCTTCGCGGTCGTCGTGCGCACGGCGTTCGGCGTCGAGCAGACCGCGCGGCCGCGCCGGCTCGAGCGCGGCGAGCGGGTCAGGCGTAGATGCCGCTGAGCTGCGTCGCCGGGTCGGGCAGGGGGCTGGCCTCGGCCTCGGCGACGCCTGCGTCGATCCAGGCGGTCACCTCGGCGTCGAGTGCGGCGAGCTCGGCCTCGCCCACCTCCTCGACCTCCTCGAGCCAGGCGCGGAAGCGGTCGAGCGGATCCTTCGCGGCGAAGTCGGCCAGGAGCTCGCGGGGGACGTAGCCCGCGTCGTCGTGCACGGCGTGGCCCTCCATGCGCAGCGTGACCAGCTCGAGCAGCGTCGGGCCGCCGCCCTCGCGGGCGCGCTCGATCGCGCGCTGGCCCTCACGCAGCACGGTCAGGACGTCGGTGCCGTCGACCACGATGCCCTCGAACCCGTACGCCGGGCCGCGGTCGGCCAGGTGCTCGCACGCGAACGAGAGCCGGTTGGGCGTCGAGTAGGAGTACTGGTTGTTGTCGATCACGTAGACGATCGGCAGCCGCCGCACGCCCGCCAGGTTCATCGACTCGTGCATGTCGCCGCGCGCCGCCGCGCCGTCGCCGCACCAGCCGATCGCGACCCGCGGCTCGCGCCGCAGCTGGAATGCGAGCGCGATGCCCGTGATCGTGGGGATCATCGCCGGCAGATGGCTGACGCCGGCGAGCAGCCCTTGCCCGGAGGTGAAGTCGTTCGAGCGCAGGTTCGAGTCACGGCCGCCGGTGGCGCCGCCCTGGCGGCCCATGAACTGGCAGAAGATCGCCGCCGGCTGCACGCCGCGCACGACGTGCACGCCCAGGTTGCGGTGCAGCGGCGAGGCGACGTCGTCGGCGCCCATCGCGGTCGCCATGCCGACGGAGGCGCCCTCGTTGCCGCGGCCGGTGTAGTAGCTGCCGGGGAGCTTGCCCGCCTTGAAGAGCAGGTTGCCCCGCTCCTCGATCCGGCGCGTCGCCAGCATGTTGCGGTAGATGCCGATCAGGTCGGGCCGGTCGAGGCCCAGCTCGCGCGCCTCCGCCTGCGAGATCAGCGGATTGGCCTGGCGGACGGTCGACATGTCGGCGTCAGGATAGGCGCTCAGCCGGATCGACGCTGCCCATCGGCGTGGCGCTTCAGCCGGCCGAGGCGCGAGTCCCACTCGGTTCCGACCCGGTCGAGCCAGGCGCCGGCGTCGGTCAGCGGCCCGGGAGTGAGCCGGTAGCGCGTCTCGCGGCCGTGCCGCGACGACTCCACGAGCCCCGCGTCGGCCAGCGCCGCCAGGTGCTTGGCGACGGCCTGGCGGCTGATCGGAAGCTCGCGCGCAAGCTGGGTCGCGCTCTTCTCCTCGCCGGCCGAGAGGACGCCGATCACGTGCCGGCGGGTCGGGTCGGCGAGCGCCGCAAACGTCGTCCCGACCGGATCGGGGCTCATGCCGCGAGCATCAGCGGCAGGTCGCCGCACGCTCCCAGACGCACGTCCCAGGCCCAGCTCGACACGGCCGTGCAGCCCGGCGCCACGGCGGCTGCGAGCGCCTCGAAGCCCGTCTCGACCACGGTGACGCGCGTGCCCTCGGCGGCGTCGTCCAGGCCGATCTCGACCGTCGTCTCGATGTGCACCGGCCCGGTCTCGTCGGGCCGCCACCGGAACACGAGCCGCTCCTGCTCCTCGACGGTCTCGACGACGCCGTGGCGGCGGCCGCCGCCGTCCCAGCGCAGGTCGATCAGTCCGCCCTCGACCAGGTCGATCTCGACATCGTCGGCCAGCCATTCGCGCAGGTGGTCGGGCTCGGTGACCACGCGCCAGGCCTCGTCGCGCTCCAGAGGCAGAACGATCTCACGGGTGACGGACTCGGACATGGGCTTCCTCCTGACGATATGCAACCTATAGGTTGCGCATTCGCGGCGGCCGACCTATGATGGGCAACCAGTTGGTTGCACCATACCGCAAGGGGGGCACGATGTCACCGCTGATTCCGATGGTCGTCGAGCAGACCGGGCGCGGCGAGCGCTCGTTCGACATCTACTCGCGGCTCCTGAACGACCGCATCATCTTCCTGGGCACGCCCGTGACCGCCGAGATCGCGAACCTGATCGTGGCCCAGATCATCCACCTCGCGTCCGACGATCCCGACAAGGACATCTCGCTCTACATCAACTCGCCCGGCGGCGACGTGTACGCGGGCCTCGCGATCTACGACGCGATGCAGTACGTGCGCGCCGACGTCCAGACGATCTGCTTCGGGATGGCGATGTCGATGGGGGCGGTGCTGCTTGCGGGCGGCGCGAAGGGCAAGCGCATGGCGCTGCCCAACTCGAAGGTCATGATCCACCAGGGGCACACGTCCGGCTTCGAGGGCCAGGCGACCGACATCGAGATCCGGGCCCGCGAGATCCTGGCGCTGCAGCGGCGGATGGAGGAGATCATGGCCGCCGACACCCGCAAGTCGGTCGAGCAGATCCACACCGACACGCAGCGCGACTACTTCCTGACGGCCGAGGAGGCGCGCGACTACGGCCTCGTGGACACGGTGGTGAGCGGCATGGCCGGCGAGCGCCCGCGCCGGGCCGGCCTGGGGTGAGGCATGGGCGGGATGGGGCCTGGCCCCGGTGTGACCGGGGCCAGGCCCCGCTTCTCCGGGCGTCAGTCGCCGAGGCGGCGGAAGATCAGGCAGGCGTTGTGGCCGCCCAGGCCCATCGAGTTGGAGAGGCCGACGCGGACGTCGGCCGTGCGGGCCGTGTTGGGCACGTAGTCGAGGTCGCACTCGGGATCGGGCGTGTGCAGGTTGATCGTCGGCGGGATCACGCCGTGGTGGAGGGTCAGGGCGGTCGCGACCGCCTCGACGGCGCCGGCCGCGCCGAACAGGTGCCCGAACATGGACTTGTTGGACGAGATCGCCATGCGCCGTGCGTGGTCGCCGAAGACGGCCTTGATCGCCTGCGTCTCGGCCGCGTCGTTGTACGGCGTCGAGGTGCCGTGCGCGTTGATGTAGTCGACCTCGGCCGGCTCCATGTGCGAGCGGTCGAGGGCATCGCGCATCATCTCGATCACGCCGATCGAGTCGGGATGGGGCGTGGCGACGTGGTAGGCGTCGTTCGAGGCGCCGTAGCCGACCAGCTCGCAGTAGATCCGGGCGCCGCGGCTGCGGGCGCGCTCGTGCTCCTCCAGCACGACCACGCCCGCGCCCTCGGCCATCACGAACCCGGCCCGGGTGAGGTCGAACGGCCGTGACGCTGCGGCGGGGTCGTCGCGGCCGTCGACCAGCGCCCGCATCGCGCAGAACCCGGCCAGGATGATCGGCAGCATGGCCGACTCCGTCGCACCGGCCAGGATCACGTCGGCCTGGTCGCGGACGATGGCCGCGGCGGCCTCGCCGATGGCGTGCGTGCCGGTGGCGCAGGCCGACTCGGTGGCGTAGTTCAGGCCGCGCGCGCCGAGCATCGTGGCGACGTGGCTCGTCGTCGTGTCGACGAGCGTGTTCGGCAGCCAGTGCGGCGAGACGCGCTCCCAGCCGCGCTCCTCCAGGATGGCCTGCTGGCGCAGGGTGTAGGAGAGGCCGCCCATGACGCTCCCCATGACGACGCCGACGCGGCGGGGCTCGTCGACCTTGAGCTCGGCGTCCCGGGCAGCCTCCATCGCGGCGGCCACCCCGAAGTGGACGTCGCTGGCCGTGCGCCGCACCTCCTTGGCGCTCATGGCCGCAGCCGGGTCGAACCCCTTCACCTCGGCGGCGATGTTGACCGGGAAGGCATCGGCGTCGAACGCGCGGATGACGTCGACGCCGCTTCGGCCGGCCACGAGGGCATCCCACGTCGAGGCGGCATCGTTCCCGACGGGGGTGACCGCACCGACCCCGGTAATGACCACGCGCCTCATTGGGCGAACTGACGGCGGAGCCGCCCGCGGGGTTGCGCCCGGGCCCGCCCGCGGCCGCCGCTGGCGGTTGATAGCGCAGGCGCGATACACTGTGTGGGTGTCGAGCCAGTCACAGGCCCAGCGTCACCGCCTCACGGCCCAGTCCCTCGAGCGCATGCGCGAGGGCATCCGCAAGCGCGCCGAGGCGCTCGGGCGCGACCATGAGCAGCGGTTCGCGGAGGTCGGCCGGATGGTGGCGGACAACCGCATCGAGCGGGGCATGAGCCAGCAGGAGCTGGCCGTCCTGTGCGGCACGACGCAGTCGGCGATCGCGCGGCTCGAGCGCGGTGGCAGGCCGCCGAAGCTCGACACGCTCATGCGCATCGCCGACGCGCTCGACGCCGATCTGCTGCTCGAGATGCGTCTGCGTCCGCGCGAAACCGAGTAGGATCCCGGCATGGCGGTCACCCTGCGCGACTTCATGAGCAGCGGGGACGTGCTCACCATCGAGCCTACGGTGACGCTGTCGGAGGCTGCCCGCGCGATGCGCCGCCGCAACGTCGGCGCCGCGATCGTGTACGAGGGCGGCCGGCTCGTGGGCATCTTCACCGAGCGCGATCTGCTGCGCGCCATCGCCGACAGCCGCCACCCCGATCAGCATCACGTGCGCACCTACATGACCCCCGACCCGATCACGCTGCCGCCCGACCATCTGCCCAGCGAGGCGGCCCAGATCATGGCCGAGGGCAAGTTCCGCCACATCCCCGTGGTCGAGGACGGCGAGCTGGTCGGCGTCGTCAGCATCCGCGACCTGGTCACGTCGGGCATGCACATCCACTCCGCCGACGCCCACGTCGGCTCGGACTTCCCCTGACCCGCCGCGCAGTCACGCCAGACGCATAACCGTTCGGGTGACGCGCGCAGGTGGTGTGGCCCCCATCGTGAGCCTAGCGCTCCCCTCGGTCGCGGTCATGCCGCTGCCCGGCGGGGGCACTCGCCGACCCGAAGTGGTGTCGCCGGCCGGATCGAGTCGTTCCGTGGCGTTCTGGGACGACGCCGCGCAGCGGCGACCGCACTCGACGCGCCTCGCGTCGCCGGCGACGCCGCTTCGGGTTCTTGCTCACAAACCGCTACGCCGGGCAATCCGTATTCCATGCACGATGACGGTCGTTTCGGTCACTGCGGCGCCGCGCGCCCTCGCCCCCAGGCGATGGTCTAGTCTGGCTGCCGTGGTCTCCGAGCCGCTCACCGACGAGGATCTGCTGGAGCGGGTCGCCCGCGACCGCGACGAGGACGCGTTCGCGACGCTCTACGAGCGCTACTCCCGCGCCGTCTTCTCGCTGGTCGTACGGATCCTGCGCGATCGCCACACCGGCGAGGATGTCGCCCAGGAGGCGTTCGCAGCGGTGTGGCGGGCCGCGGCGGGATATCACCGCGGCCGCGGCAGCGCCGCCGGCTGGATGTTCGCCATCGCGCGCAACGCCGCCATCGACGCCAGCCGCGCCCGGGTGCCGCTGGTCGTCGGCGAGCTGCCCGACCGGCCCGACCCGTCGCCGCTGCCCGACGCCCAGGCCATCTCCGAGCTCGAGGCGTTCCGCGTGCACCTCGCCGTCGACTCGCTGCCCGACCGCGAGCGCGAGGTGATCGAGCTTGCGTACTTCTCCGGGCTTGCCCAGAGCGAGATCGCAGAGCAGCTCGAGCTGCCCCTGGGGACCGTCAAGACCCGAACCCGAAGCGCCCTGCAGCGGATGGCGCCGATGTTGCGTGAGGAGGTGGGCCGGTGAGCGACGAGCGCGATCTCGAGCGCGTCGAGCGCATGCTGCGGCGGACTCCTGCACCGGAGTTCGTGCCCGCGACGGCTGCTGCCGCGGCCCGCCGCGCCGCCCTGGGTGAGCCGCCCAGCATCGTGACCCGCGCGAAGCGCTCGTGGCGGATGCCGGAGTGGTGGCGGGTGGCGTCCATGGCCGCCGCGTTCGGCGCCGCGGTCGCCGTCGCGGTCGTGCTCGCGATCGGCGGCCGAGGCGGCGGGCCGGCAACACAGTTCTCCGTCTCGCTGAGCGGCCCCCACGGCGCGACGGCCAAGGTGGACTTCGGGCATCCCGCGAACGGCGTGCGGCAGATGGTCGTGCACGTCAAGGGTTTGCCCCCGGCCGGCGCCGGCCACTACTACGAGATGTGGTTCCGCACACCCGGCAACGAGAACGTCTCGGCGGTCACGTTCGACACCGCCGACGGCGGCCGGGCGACGTTCAGGGCGGTCATCCCGGCCGGGATGACCTGGCATCACTGCTGGGTGACCCGTGAGGCGGTCAGCGGCGAGGCCAGGTCTGCGATGGTGCTCACCACCTAGACCGCGCTCGCGCTCCGGTGCCCGCCCGGCGCCCCCGACCGGCCGGTACAGTTGCGTCCGTCGTGGGGCACGGGATCGTTGGTCGCGAAGCGCAGCTCACCGAGATCGAGCGGTTCCTCGCGGCGTCGGCACGAGGCTTCGCCGCGCTGGTGCTCGAGGGCAGCCCGGGGATCGGCAAGACGACCCTGTGGCGCGAGGCGCGGCGACGGGCGGAGGAGCAGGGCGCTCTGGTGCTCTGGTGCCGGCCGTCGGTGGCCGAGGCAAAGCTCTCGTTCGCGGCCGTCGCGGATCTGATCGCGAGGGTCGACGACGAGGCGTTTGCCCCCCTGCCCGATCCTCAGCGCGAGGCGCTGGACGTGGCGCTCATGCGCAGCCGGCCGACGGCGAGGCGCCCTGCCGCCAGGGCGATCGCGGCCGGATTCCTCACGCTGATCCGGGGCCTGGCGAAGGACCGGCCGGTGATCCTGGCGGTTGACGACTGGCAGTGGCTCGACCTGCCTTCCCGGCACGTGTTCGAGTTCGCAGCCCGGCGGCTCGAGGACGAACCGGTCGGGTTGCTGTGCTCGATCAGGCCGCCGTTCACCGGCTCGCCGGCGGACGGCGCCGCGGAGGAGCGAACGACGCGGGTCGTGCTGGGACCGCTGTCGCTGGCGGCGCTGGGACGGATCGTGGGCGCGCGCCTGGGCCGGCCGTTGCCGCGGCCATACCTCGTGCGGATCGCCCAGGAGAGCGGAGGCAACCCGTTCTACGCGCTCGAGATCGCGCGGCTGGCGGGCGAGGCCGGATCGCAGCGGGCCGCGGGCGCCGGGTTCGTGCCCGTGCCCGACGACCTGCGCAAGCTGACCGCGGCGCGCATCCGCCGGCTGCCCCCGGCCGCCCGCGAGGCGGTGCTGCTGGCGGCGGTCGTGTCGGGGCCCGACCGCCGCAGCGTCGACCTCGAGGCGCTCGCGCCCGCCGAGGAGGCCGGGATCGTGACGGTCGACGAGGCGGGGAGGATCGAATTCACCCACCCGCTCTTCGCGTCGGCGGCGTACGGGTCGGTCTCCGCCTCACGGCGCCGGGAGCTCCACCGACGCGCGGCTGACCTCGTCACCGAGCCCGAGGAGCGCGCGCGGCAGCTCGCCCTGGCCTCGGCCGGGGCGGATCCCGTCGTCGCGGCGCAGCTCGACGAGGGGGCGGCGAACGCCGCGGCGCGCGGTGCATCGGACGCGGCCGCGGAGCTGGCCGAGCTGGCCTCGCGGCTGACGCCGGCGGACGATGCCGATGCCAAGGGGACGAGGCTGCTCGCGGCAGCGCGCTTCCAGTTCGACGCGGGCGATCTGGCACGTGCCGACGAGCTCGTGCAGGCCGTCCTCGCCGGCTCGCCAACGGCCGCGCAGCACGCGCGGGCGCGGTGGCTGGCGGCCGACCTCGCGGCTCGTCGCAGCAACTTCATGGAGGCGACGGAGCTGGCGCTCGCGGCGCTCGAGCTTGCGGGCGGGGATCGGGAGTTGCGGGCGGCGATCGAGCTGCACCTTGTGTACTGCGCGGTGAGCGCCGGCGATTTCGCCGGCGCCGACGCGCATGCGCGCATGGCCATCGGATACGCCGAGGAGGTCGGAGATGACGGCGTTCTGGCGGACGCCCTGGCGGTGCTGACGATGGCCGAGTTCCTGTCGGGACGCGGTCTCGACCGGGCGCGACTCGAGCGGGCGCTCCGGCTCGAGACGCCGTCGACGGCGCGATCGTTCGTCATGCGTCCGCGGGTGATCCAGGGCATGCTGCAGCTGTGGACGGGGGAGCTCGAGGACGCCCGCGACACGCTCGAGGCGATGCGCGCCGATGTCGTCGAGCGCGGGCAGGAGGGGGCTGCGCCGATGCTGTCCCTGTACGTGGTGTGGGCGCACCTCTGGCGGGGAGAGCTCGACCTGGCATCCCGGTCCGCCGCCCTGTCCGTGGAGGAGGCGGGGCTGCTCGACGACCCGGCCGTGTCGGGCATCGCGCTGGCCGCGAGCGCGCTCGTGCACGCCCACGACGGCAGCACCGCGCTCGCGCGCCGCGAGGCCGGGGAGGCGATCGGTCTGCTCGACCGCCTGCAGTGGCGATCGGGGTTGATCTGGCCGATGTGGGCGCTCGGCCTCGCCGAGCTCTCGGCCGAGAACCCGGCCGGCGTGGATGCGCTGCTCGGCCCGTTGGTCGAGCAGGTCGCCCGGATGGGCGCCGGCGACCCCGTGCTCACGATGTTCCTGCCCGACGAGGTCGAGGCGCTGATCACGCTGGGCGAGCTGGATCGGGCCGAGGCGTACCTCGAGCCGTTCGAGCGACTGGCCGGCGCGACCGACCGGCAGTGGGCCGTCGCTGCCGCCGCGCGCTGCCGCGGGGCACTTGAGGGAGCGCGCGGCGCCCGCCTGGAGGCGTTCGCAGCGTTCGAGCGGGCGCTCGAGGCGCACGACCGAGCGGGCATGCCCTTCGAGCGGGCACGGACGCTGCTCGTTGCCGGCGAGGTGCACCGGCGGTTCAAGCAGCGGCGGAAGGCGCGAGCGCTCCTCGAGGAGGCGGTCTCGGTGTTCGAGTCGGTGGGCGCGCCGCTGTGGTCGGCGAGGGCGCGGGGGGCGCTCGAGCGCGTCGGGCGCCCGGGCGCGGCCCACGACGCGCTCACCGAGACCGAGCGCCGCCTGGCCGAGCTGGCCGCCTCGGGGCTCTCCAATCACGAGGTCGCCGAGCGCGCGTTCGTGTCGGTAAAGACGGTCGAGTCCAACCTCACCAGGGTCTACCGCAAGCTCGGCGTGAGGTCGCGCGTGGGCCTGGCCAACGCGCTGCGGGGCGCCGCCGGCGAGTCGCCTCACACGTAGGGTTTCCCCGCTTTCGGACGGGGGCGGCCGGCGCTTAGGGTGGCGGCGATGGCAGGTGGGATCGCAACGGAGTTCGTGGCCGAGTGCCTCTGGCCCGACGTGCACGAAGGCGACCTGCAAGCGCTCGACGTGCGCGCGGCCGAGGAGTCCGAGCGGCTGACCGCTCGCGGCGGATCCGTGCGCTACCTGGGATCGCTGCTGATGCGCGAGGACGAGGTGGTGCTGTGCCTGTTCCGGGGCGATCCCGACGACGTCCGCCGCGTGGCCGAGGCGGCGCGGATCCCGTGCGACCGGATCCTCGAGGCGGCGTGCTCGCCGTGGTCCATACGGAGCGACTGGAGGAGCAGATGAGCAGCAACACGAAGAGCGCGGCGTTGCGGCCGCGCGCAGCAGTCCTGACCGTGGGGGTCTGGATCGCCGCGATCCTGGCGATCTCGGGCTGCGGCGGCGGCTCGGGATCGACGTCGGCACAGACGCAGACGTCGACCCCCGCCGCCGTGACGACCCCGAGCACGCCGGCCTCGACGCCGACGACGACAACCCCACCGGCTTCGAGCTCGCAGAGCAGCGGGGTCTCCGGGAAGTGGTCTGGCCAGTACAGCGGCGCGTACTCGGGCACCTTCAAGCTCGACTGGAACCAGAACGGTTCGAAGCTCAGCGGGACCATCGATCTCTCGACGGGCGGCACCCTTCCCGTCCACGGGACGGTGACCGGGAGCTCGATCAAGTTCGGCACCGTCGGCGGCCAGGCGATCACCTACACGGGCACGGTCTCCGGCAGCTCGATGTCCGGCACGTACAACACGCCGGGCGGCGGAGGGCCGTGGAGCGCACACCAGACGTCGTGACAGGTCGAGGCCGGGATTCGAGCCCCTGACCTCCTGGACTCCAGGCTTGACGGCATGGAGCCCGTCGGATCGGTCACCCTGGCAAGACGTTGACCGCCCGGGCGATCACCAGTCCGACGAGCGCCAGCGAGACCAGGGATTGCGCCAGCATGGGCACTTTGGCTCTGACCGTGAGCGGCAGGACATCGGCGGGGCTGAACGCAATCGCGTTGGTGAAGCCAAGATAGAAGTAGTCGAAGAATCCGGGCATCCACCCCGGCGGTGCGAGATCAGGTGCGAGTTGCTGAGGAAACGCGAAGTCCGGATGTCGGGCCACGTGGTGCAGGCGGGCCGGCGCCCCGCCGCCGTCCAGCTGCCAATAGAGCAGCGCGAACGAGATGTTGTTGACGACCCAGACGATGGAGCCGGCCTCCAGCAGGAGACGCCCCGAGTCGGTCACCCCGCCACCCTTGATCAGATCAACCGTCAACCCCCCGGTCTGGACGAGTGCGCCGCCCAGCATGATCAGCACCAGCGCCGTCGCCAACCGCTGCAACGCCGTTGTGCGCCGGTCGATACGCCCCGGATCGCCGATGATCAGGGCGACCAGCAGTACGGCTTCCAGAATCGGCACCACGCGCACGCTCCCGAAGCTGACCACACGCACCTGCGCCGGAAGCAGGTAGGTGAGTACGATCACCGCCACCACCGCGCCGGCCATCGGCCAGCGCGATTCCCCGGGCTCCGACCGGGTCGTTTCGTCCATGGGTTGCTCCTGTCTCAAGGCCGGGACCAGTCGTGGTGTCCTGGCCTGGTCAGTGGTCGGCCGGGTGGGAGCTGACAGACGCGTAACGTGAGGTGGCGGGGGGTTGCATCGCGGTTCATGTGCGGACATCTGTCCGCCGTCGGTTCCACGGCCATGTGCCGTCGATCTCGACGTCGAGGGAGAAGCTCAGGACGATTCGGATGAGGACGATGACTCCCAGCACCACGACGCTCTGGAAGGTCTGGTCGACGACCACGGTGCGGATGATGTCGGCGACGATCAGCACCTCGAGGCCGAGCAGGATGCATCGTCCGAACGTGCGACGCAGCTGGTAGTACGAGTTCTCCCGCCGCTGAGGATCGAGCGCTGCGACGCCAAACACGATCAGGGCGGCCAAGCCGCCGAACACCATGATCGCGATGCCGACCGCCTCGACCGCTTTGATGATGTAGGTGACGAGGTGCTCGTATGGCACTGGGGTAGCCTCGGGGATCAGGTGAACACGATCTTGGCGTGGGGGTGGATCCGCGCGCGGTTCACGATCGTGGGACGAGGAGTCGTCGCACCTCGCGGAACGGCACGACGAGGTAGACGGCGATGCCGAGGTACACGCAAACTGCCAATACGGGGAAGACGATTCCGATGAGGATCGCGATCACATACGCCGCAACGACCGGCAGTAGTCCTTTCCGCTCTCGTTGCTCCTGGTCGGCATCGCCCTGCGAGTAGAGGTGTTCGCGGTCGGCATACTCGTCCAGGACGGATCCCATCAGCCGGATGGCCAGCAGGGTGAGCCCATACATGGTGACGAACACCCGCTCGCTGGATGGTTCGCGCAGGGCCTCCCCGACCAGCCCGGTTGGGAACGGCAGGAAGGTGACGACGAGCAAGAGCAGCAGGTTGATTCGCAGGAAGATCGAATCTGTGCGATCCAGCCGATCGGTCAGCGCGGCGTGGCCGAGCCAGGCCGCGCCGATCGTCAGAAAGCTGACCACGTACGCCACGAACGACGGCCAGATGTGCAGCACTTGGTGCAGCGGTGAGCCGGGTGGGTGGATCGCGAAGTCCAGGACGAGCAGCGTGATCGCGATCGCAAACACGCCGTCGCTGAACGCCTCCATCCGGCCTTTGCCGAGCGATCGCCGCGCCCGGGTCGTGCGTCCGCTCGACATCCTTACCCAGCTAGCACTTGGAGCTGGTGGCGTCGTTGAAGCTCTTGACCGAGCTCGTCACCGCGGCCACGTCAACTCCGATCGCGGCGATCTGACTCGTCGAAGGACTCGACGGGAGGGCTTTCACCGCGCTCGAAAGCGTGTCGACCGACGACTTGATCGCGCTCGTCTCGCTCGGGAAGTCAGACTTGGCGGAGTTGACCAGCGCCGTCGCGTCGCTTTGGATCGTGGTGAGCTGCGACTGCAGACTGCTGACATCGCTGCTCGACGTCGGCACCGACAGCCCCTGAACGTCGCTCTGGAGGGTGCTCCGATCCGAGCAGTACGCCGGCTTGCTGCTGCTCCCGCCACACCCCGCAGCCGCAAGCAAAGCGACGGATGCGACAAGCGTCACCGGCACAAGCATCAAAACGCGCCGTGGATCATCTTGTGACCTTCGGCGCTTCAACCCATTCAAGGCTTTCGTAAACACGTGAACCCTCCGTGATCGTTGGAACGGCCGCGCGAGGTCATCCCCGCGCGCTGGTCGAGTCGCCCGAGGGCGACTCGACCACTGAGCCGTCGTAGGTTGCGTTCCGTAGCGCCCGTTACTCAACCCTTACGACCGGCGGCCGCACGATCATGTACGTCAGTACACCGATGACCGGTACGAAGATGATGAACACCGTCCAGACGGCCTTCGCCAGACCGGTATGGTCGGTGCGTCGGAAGTTGTCGATGAACACCATCACGACGACATAAATCCAGGCGAAGAAGGCGAAGAACAGGAACATCGACCACAGGACGTGCAGGATTGGGTAGTGGGTGAGGTCCATCGGGATCCTTTCGTCGGTATCTGTTCTACCGTAACTAGAGACCTGTGCGAGCATCCACACGGCCATCGCTCACTGCCTCTTTGAGCGCGGCGTAGTCGCGTTCGTTTTGGTCGGCATAGGTTGCGGAGAAATCTGCGATGGCGCGGTCGAAGACATCGCTGCCGCCAAGGTAGGAGGCGATCGCGATCCGATCTCCCGAGCGGGCATGTGCGCGGGCAAGTGTCCAGCCGCACACCCGACCGTAGAGGCCCATGCCTTGGGGCAGCGCCCCCGCCGTCTCGAACGACCCTTTCCAGTCCTTCAGCTGGCGACCGTAGAAGTCGCGAGCCTGCCCGTCGATACCGCTCTCGACATGCACCCAACCCAGGAAGATGTCGCTCGAGGCCTGCATCAGGCGCTGGCCGGCGACGACACGGTGCCCGTGATTTCCGAACTCGCTCTTGGCGGTGAACTCTTCCAGCACCGACGACTGTGCCTCCTTGAACTGCAGGAAGAGGGGATCGCTCTCGTCTCGGCCGAGCATCAGCGCAATCCACGCACGAGTGCCGACGCTCCCGACACCGACCACCTTTCGAGCAAGGTCCACCAGCCGAAACTCTTCCAAAAGGATCTGCCGATCGGTCTGCAGCGACCCTCGATACAGTCGCAGCAACGCGTGCAGCGAGTCGATGACCGCTTCGCCCTCGCTGCCGCGTGCGAGGTCGCTCACCCGTTCGATCAACGGCGGGTCGGAGACGATCTGGACTTCACCGTCCACGGTCCGGGTGAGCTTAGAAAAGGCGGTCATGCTGTCGCTGGTGCGCGCCTTGGCCAACGTCTTCTCCGTGCGCTTGCGCTGCGACTTCTTGATCTGACCTTGGATCTGCGCCATCAGGTTGTCCACATCCGCCCGGGCATACCACACATCCAGCGCACGCATACCCGCGAACCCGCGCATCGCCTCTCGGTAGCCCGCGACCGTTTGCATGACGATCGCGCGGCGCTGCTTGTCCGAGTAGTTGTTCTCGCGGCCGGCGACCTCCATGCTCACGGCCAACCGCTTTACGTCCCATTCCCACGGGCCAGGCAGCGTCTCGTCGAAATCGTTGAGGTCGAACACCAACCGCCGCTCCGGCGAGGCGAACACCCCGAAGTTCGACAGGTGCGCGTCTCCGCAGAGCTGGGCGCGCAATCCGGAGCTCGGCGTCGACGCGAGATCCGCCGCCATGATCAGCGCCGCCCCGCGATAAAACGTGAACGGCGACACCAGCATCCGCCCGTAGCGGATCGGCACCAGCTCCGGCACGCGCGATGCTGCCTGTGACTGCAGGAGCTCGACTGGATCGGGGTGGTGGGCGCCCCGCTCGAACCCCGCATGGCTCGACCTTGGCACGTCGGCCCGCGCTGCGCGCCCCCGCGCTGCTCGCTCCGCCACGCTCAGATGCGGCACAACACGCGCCCCCCGCGGCGATCGCGCGCGTCCACCCTTCGAGGCGGCTCTCACAACTCCGCTCGACCTAGAAGCCGATCTTGTCGTGCTCATCACGCTCCCCCGTTCGTCTTCACTGGTTGTGTCGCTCCGCGCGGAGCGGTCGCCCAGCCCGACCGGGCTCCAGTGTCCCAGACACGCACGCGATCACCGCCTCAAACCGGACGATTCACCTAGGTGATTCCGCGAGGTGGCGCGAGAGCACATTCGCGCTTCGGAACGCGGTGTGCGGCTGGATCGGCGATAGTACCGGGGAGAGCGATGTCGACGGAAGAGCGTGATCGAGGAGTGCAGGGTTTTCGCGAAGCCGTCGTTGCGCCGCCGCGCGCGCGTGTGGGTGTCCTTGACAGGCCACGGGTCGTGGCCTTGTTTGAGCGGCTCGAGGGGGCGCGGCTGACGCTTGTGAGCGCGCCCGCGGGGTCGGGAAAGACGGTGGCTGTCGCCTCGTGGCTCCGCGGACGCCGTGACCTGTCGGTCGCGTGGGTGACGGTGGAACGCGGTGAGACCGCGGCCCGCGAGCTGTGGACGTCGGTGGGGATGGGCGTTGATCGGTTGCGTCCGGGGATCGCGCGACCGGCGCTGGCCAAGCTGCGAGCCCCAGACTCGACCGTCGCGGAGGCGATCGACGAGCTTCTCCGCGACATCGCCGGCTACGCGGGGCAGATCGTGATCGTTCTTGACGACCTTCACCACGTGACCGACAAGGATGGGCTGGAGTCGCTTGAATATGCGGTCGAGCGACTGCCGAACTCGACTCGACTGATCGCGACGACGCGCGCCGACCCGTCCATCCGGCTCACCACCTTCCGGGGCCGCGGGATGCTCGGCGAGGTGCGCGCGAGAGAACTTGCCTTCACAGTCGAAGAGGCAGAGGCGTTTCTCGACAGCCGCGGCATCACAGGCCTCGACCACGAGGATGTCGAGGTGTTGGTGGAACACACGGAAGGTTGGCCGGCGGCCGTCGTGCTCGCGGGCATGTGGCTGGGAGGTTTGGACGCCCCCCACGAGCAGTTGCGCGAGTTCTCTGCGAGCAATCGACACGTCGCCGACTACCTGACGAGCGAGGTGTTGGAGGCTCTGGCGCCGGATGTTCGGACGTTTCTGATGCAGACGTCGATCCTCAGACGATTCAATGCCGAGCTGTGCGACTGGGTTGCCGTGGCGGTGGACTCGGCGGAGCGATTGAAAGCGCTCGAGCAATCCAACCTGTTCCTGGTGCCGCTCGACGGGCGTGGCGAGTGGTATCGCTACCACAACCTGTTTCGCGAGCTCGTGCACGCCGAGCTCGTGGCCAGCGACCCGTCAGCGATCGCCGACCTGAACCGCCGCGCCGCGACGTGGTGCACCGAGCATGGCCTTATCGAGGATGCGCTCGGGTACGCATGGGCGACCAGCGATCCGGCCGAGCTGGCCGACCTGCTTCAGATCCACTACCTGGACCTGGCGCGGGTAGGCAGGTTCACGACGTTCACCGGGTGGCTGGAGCGGCTGCCCGATCCCGTGCTCAGCGAACGGCCGCTCCTCGCCGCCAGCGGCGTCCTGATGTCGATGATGGCGGCTCAACCGGCGCCCGTCCGCCGCCGTTACGCGACACTCGCCGAAGCCGGGCTCAAGAACCGCCGCGTATCCGAGCGGTGGCATGCCCAGGCCGTGATCTCGCTCACGCGAGGGGGCGTGCTCGATACCGACTTAGGCCAGGCGTTGTCCAATTCCCGCGAGGCGGCCGACCTCGCGCTCGAGCACGTGCCGGAGATCGCAGTCGCGGCGCTCGCCACCCTTGCCTACGCGCACTACCTCGCCGGCGACGCCACCCGCGCCCGCAGCACAGCCGACCAGGCACTGAACCGGCCCGAGGCGGCCCAGCGGCCCCACGGCGTCGTCTATGCGCACTCGGTTCACGCTCTGCTTGAATGCGACGCTGGTCGTATCCAAGTAGCAGAGAACGAAGCGCGCCACGCGGTGGCGCGCGCTCGCGATCTGGGCATTGGCGGTACGTGGTCTGCCGGCGTCGCCCGCCACGCACTGGGCGAGGCACTACTCGCGGGTGGCCACCCGCGAGACGCCGAACGAGAACTCAGCCGCGCGGTCACCCTTCGACAGGCGGGCGAACCTCGCCTCGACACGGTCCACTCACTGATTCAGCTCGCCCGCGCCCGCGTGGCAGGCGGCAAACTCGCCGTGGCCGTATCGGATCTCGACGCCGTCGACGAGCTCCTGAGCGCGTTTTCCGACGCCGGGCGGCTGCCGGAAATGGCCTCCGACGTCAAGCATGCATTGGCAGCCGCGAGCGCCGGTGACAGCCGCATGGTCGAGCCGCCGAGCCCAGCCGAGCTGTCAGTTCTGCAGCTCTTGGACTCCGACATGTCTGTCCGTGAGATTGCGGAGAGACTCTGCCTGTCGACCAGCACCGTCCGCACGCACGTTCGACGGATCTACTCCAAGCTCGGGGCGCACACCCGCGAACAAGCGGTCGCGAGTGCGCTCCGAGAGGGGCTGATCGGCGAAATGGACGCGCCAGTCGTCCGAACCCCGCCTCACACCCGGCCGTAACCGACGACGAATTATCCGGGCAGCCCCCGCCAACCCTCCGGCGTCACGCTGACGAGTGACAGCCCGAGGGATAAGACCGCGTCGATCAACCCAGCGAGCTCGGCTTGGTCGCGGACTATGCCGGTTATGATCGTGTTGCCGTCATGGCAGTCGAGCTCGAACGGTCGGAATACCGCGGCATAGCTGGGGCCGAGTTCACCTTCGACGGTGACCTGGTATCGGCAGGGTTGCATCCTTATGCGCCGCCAAACGCGCCGGTGTGGTTCATCGCCGCGTCCGAGACCGGAACGCCGCGGAGGGCCGGCCAGACTGATGTAGCCGCTGGCTCCGAGTCAAGCTGAGATGGCACAAGCCCCCTGGCCGTATCGGCGACCGGCACAACTCCGAATCACCTGAATGCTGTCCGCAGTATCACGAGATCGACGAGCACCGAGGGCGCGGATCCACGCGATCACCTAGGTGATTCCACCGCCGCGTCGGTGGCGAGCTCTTCCACGGCGGTACCGGCGAATCACCTAGGTGAACCTCGCCGTGCTCGGACATCCGTCAGGGGTTCGCGGCGTACGGTGCAACGGCGAAGCCGTGGTGGCCTCGCAAACGGATGGAAGGAGATGTGATGGCATCGCACGATGACAATCCTGTTGATCTGTACATCGCTGCGTATTCCGACGCGAGCGCTGCCCAGGCTGACTGGGATGCGATCAAGCAGCTGGCCAACGACAAGGTGATCATGGTTGACGGCTTGGTGCTTGTCAGTCGCGACGGGGACGGCAAGATCGACGTCAAGGACGATTTTCATGCCGTCGGCGGCGCAGCGACGTTGGGCGCGGCCGGTGGCCTGCTGGTGGGCTTGATCTTCCCGCCGGCATTCCTCGCGTCGGGGGTTGTCGGAGCCGGTATTGGTGCCGGCGTCGGCGGGCTCATCTCGCACAAGGAGAAGAAGGAGATCAAGGCTGAGGTGGCGGATGATCTCCCGCCGAACAGCTCCGGCATCGTGGCGCTGTTTGAGGAGCAGTGGACGACCGAGGTGGACAAGGCACTGAAGGGCGCCGATGGCGTGTCGAAGCACGAGGTCGACAAGGACGGCGTCGAACAAGCCAAAAACGCGACCGCCGGCACCACCGCCTGATCACACAGCGAGCGCCGCTTGCCGGCGCTCCGACAAGAACGGAGATCCGAAATGGCAGACCAGGCACATGACACACCGGTGCTCGATCTTCTCGCAGGCATGACCACCGAGTCGATCGAGGCGTCCAACCTCGACGCCGAGACGCTGCTGCAGGTGCGGATCGCCGCACTGGTGGCGGTCGACGCGCCGGTGGCCTCCTACCTGATGAACCTGCGAGTCGCAGAGGACCTTGACATCGGCGCCGACCAGATCGAGGGCATTCTCGCCGCTGTCGCCCCGATCGTGGGCACCGCCCGGGTCGTATCGGCGGCGGGGAAGATCATGAAGGCGATCGGCGTCGCGATCGAGATCGCCGAGCTCGAAGCAGAGGCCGACCAGGAGTAATCACGCACCGCTTCGCCGTCCCTCGCCCCGAGCCGGCGTGAGGGACGGCGACCAACTTTTCGAGAGAAGGGGACGCGGTGGCGGCTGTGGGGCAGAAAGGCGTTGTTGCGGGTGCCGGTCTGGTGTTGTTGACGCTGGCGGCCGGGCAGTTCGTGATGGCCCTCGACACGACCGTCATGAACACCGCGATCGCGACCGTGGCCCGGGACGTCGGGACGGATGTCACGGGGATCCAGACGGCGATCACGCTGTACACGCTGGTGATGGCGTCGTTGATGATCACCGGCGGCAAGGTCGGTGAGATCCTCGGCCGCAAACGCGCGTTTTCGATCGGCTGCGTGATCTATGCGTGCGGATCCTTGACGACCGCGCTGGCCCACAGTCTGACGGTGTTGATCATCGGGTGGTCGTTCCTGGAGGGCTTTGGCGCCGTGTTGATCATGCCGGCGATCGTGGCGCTCGTGGCCACCAACTTCGGCAAGGCGGAGCGGCCGCGCGCGTATGGGCTGGTGGCCGCCGCGGCTGCGATCGCGGCGGCGCTTGGCCCGGTGATCGGCGGCGCATTCACCACGTATGCCTCGTGGCGGTGGGTGTTCGTCGGCGAGGTGCTGATGGTGCTCGTGATCCTGGCTCTGGCGCGGCGCGTGAACGACAGCCCGGCGCAGCCGGGAGTCAAGCTCGACCTGGTGGGCACGGCACTGTCCGCGCTGGGCCTTGGCCTGATCGTGATCGGCGTCCTCAAGTCCGGGTCGTGGGGCCTTGTCCAGCCCAAGCCCGAGGCTCCCCACTGGCTGGGTCTCTCACCCGTGATCTGGCTCGTCCTCGGCGGCGGTGTGGTGATGGCCCTGTTTGTGATGTGGGAGAGGCAGCGGATCAAGCGCGGCAAGAGCGCGCTGGTCGACCCCACAATGCTGCGCAATATTCAGTTGCGCGACGGGGTGGTCGCGTTCTTCTTCATGTTCCTGGTTCAGGGCGGGACGTTCTTCGTTGTGCCACTGTTCCTCTCGGTTGCGCTTGGCCTTTCGGCGATCCAGACCGGCGTCAGGTTGCTGCCGCTGTCGCTGACGCTGCTGCTGTTCGCCATCGGCATCCCCAAGCTGCGACCCAACGCCTCGCCGCGACGGGTCGTCCGGCTCGGGTTTGTGGCGCTGTTCGTCGGCCTGGTGCTGCTGGTCGCGTTGCTTGACGTCGGCGCCGGCCCGCAGATCGTGACCTGGCCCCTGCTGATCGCCGGCTCCGGCCTCGGCGCCATGGCGTCACAGCTCGGCAGCGTCACAGTCTCGGCGGTACCCGACGAACAGAGCGGCGAGGTGGGCGGCCTGCAGAACACCGGCACCCAGCTGGGCGCCTCGATCGGGACCGCCCTGGCGGGCGCGATCCTCATCTCCGCCCTGACCGCATCCTTCCTGACCGGCATCCAGAACAACCCAGACGTCCCCAAGAGCGTCGTCTCGAAGGCACAGACCAACCTCGCCGGCGGCGTCCCGTTCATGTCAAACAGCGACCTGAAGGCCGCGTTGGCGGATGCTCACGTCCCCCAGACCACCGCCGACGCGGTGGTGAAGACGGATGAGCAGAGCCGGATCGACGGCCTCCGGGCCGCCCTCTCGATCCTCGCGCTGATCGCGCTGATCGCGCTGATCTTCACGCGCGGCATCCCCACGGTGCAACCCGGTGCACAGCCCGCCAGAGCTGCCCCAGCGGCGTAGCCTCACCATCGACCCCGAGGGACTCCCCGACATCGACTCGCCACCGAGCCCAGAGCGTGCGTCTTTCATCGACCGGCAGGTCGCGAGGATCGCCAACGCGCGGTCCGTGACGGTCGGGTTGGCGCTCGCGTTCGTCACCCTGGGAGTGGCTGGAGCGATCGTGATGCGGATCGCCGATCCCCAACTTCCCATCTCTCGGCCTCGCGTTTTGGTGGGCGATCCAGACAATCACCACAGTCGGCTACGGCGACCACGTACCCACCACAACCGCCGGTCGGTTGGTCGGCGCCGTCGAGATGGTACTTGGGGTCTCCTTTATCGCGTTTCTGACTGCCGGCGTCACGAGCACCGTAATCCAGCGCGCCGATGCACAAGCCGAGCAGGATGATCGCGCCCGCACCCAGCAGAACACAGAAGCGATCGTCGCCGCCCTGACCGACGCCACAGCCGCCATCGACGACCTCGGCAGGCGACTCGACCAGATCGAGTCCAAGCTCAGCTGATGCGAGCGTCCCCCTTGAAGCGCCCTACGCACCAGGTCACCGGCCCCATGGAGACGATCGTGGCGGGGGCTGCTTGGATAGCGGCCCCCTCGATCCAGGCTCCGCCTGGCTCGCACCCATAACATCGGGGGCTGGAACCATCGGCATGGAGCTAAGGGGATTCGATCCCCTGACCTCCTGGACTCGGCGGTCAAGGTCGCTGGCGCTCGCTTGACCGCCTCGTGGCGGGGGCTGCTTGGATAGCAGCCCCCTTGATCCTGGCTTCGCCTGGCTCGCACCCATGAGGACCAGACCGGGTCCCGCAACGCAATCAGGCTGGGCAGGCCCATCCAGGGCCTGCCCAGCCTGATTGAGCTAAGGGGATTCGAACCCCTGACCTCCTGGACTCGGCGGTCAAGGTCGCTGTGCTCCCTTGACCGCCTCGTGGTGGGGGCTGCTTGGATAGCAGCCCCCTTGATCCAGGCTTGCCTGGAATCGCGCCCAGAAAGGCGAGGGCGGGTCCCACAACACGATGCCGTCGCGTGGCGGGCCATTCAGGCCCGCCCCCCGACGGCATGGAGCTAAGGGGATTCGAACCCCTGACCTCCTGGACTCGGCGGTCAAGGTCGCTGGCGCTCCCTTGACCGCCTCGTGGCGGGGGCTGCTTGGATAGCAGCCCCCTTGATCCAGGCTTCGCCTGGCTCGCACCCACAATGTCGGGAGCTGGAACCATCAACAGCATGCCCGTCCGGGAGACCCATCCAGGGTCTCCCGGACAGGCATGGAGCTAAGGGGATTCGAACCCCTGACCTCCTGGGTGCGATCCAGGCGCTCTCCCAACTGAGCTATAGCCCCGCGGGGGCGCAAGTATAGCCCCGCGGGGGCGGCCCGAGCGTCTATTCCGGCCGTCCCCTGGGCACCGGCTCGGGCCTGGGCGGCCCGCACGGAGCGTGTGCGGGCCGCCCAGGTTGGCCGGGTTGCTAGCTGATGCCTGCTGCTGTGCAGGCTTGCTTGAGTGCGGCTCCGGCGCACAGGTCGGAGACCTTGACGGCGCCGTCCTTGACCACGGTCGCGGCCATGTTTTGGGTGGTGACCCAGATCGGGGTGGTGTACACCGAGGCGATGTTCTTGCCCAGGGTGGTGTCCATCGTCTGGGCGTTGACCAGGCTGGCCGGTGGTGTCTGGCCGGCGCGCAGGTACATGGCCAGCGCGGCTGCCGCCTGCGCCTCCAGATAGATGGGCTTGTACACGGTTCCGCACTGGTAGCCCTTGAGGATGTTCTGCAAGCCCGACGGTGACGCGTCCTGACCCGTGGTCGGAAACGTCTTCGGGGGGATCTTGTCCTTCTGCAACACCGCGATCACCGCGTTTGCATTGTCATCATTGGGGGTGACGACCGCGTTGATGTTGGAGTGCGCGGTCAGCTGCTGCTCAAACGTCGTCTGCGCCGTCGGCGGATCCCACGTCCCCGTCGGCTCGCCCACCTTCACATACGACTTATCCGCGAAATGCGGCGCCAAGACACCGTTATACCCCTGCGCGAACAGCTTGGCGTTGTTATCCGTCGGATCGCCGTCCATGATCAGGATATTCGGCTTCTTCACACCCCACGCAGCGATGCAACTAACCTCGCCCTTGCCGATCAACTGACCCACCTGCACATTATTGAAACTGACGTAGTACCGATCAGCCGGACCACCCGTCACCAAGCGGTCATAGTCGATCACCTTCACGCCCTGCGACTCCGCATTTGACTCGATCGCAGCACCCGACCCCGGATCCAACGGATCCACCAGCAACACCGACGCGCCCGCAGTGATATCCGCCTCCGCCTGCTGCTGCATCGTGCTCGCAGACCCCTGCGCATTATCAATCTTGAACTGCGACGACTTCAACCCCGCCGCCTCAAACGCCTGCTTCAAATACGGCGCATCAAACTCCACATACCGCGCAGACGTCGTCGTATCCGGCAAAAGCACCCCCACCAAACCCTTACCCTGCGCCGCCAACGGCGCCAACGTCTTCATCAACGAAAAATCAGCCGTAAACGCCGCAGCATCCGGCGCAGGCACCGACGCCGCCGGAGCCGACGAACCCCCACCCGACGAACTCGACCCCGAAGAACCACAGGCCGCGGCAAGGGCAACGCCCGCCAGGCCAACGACGGCGAGAAGCCGTCTGGATACAAAACTCATGATTGGTCCTCCCTCACACGGTCGACCGCGTGTGAAACGCGATGTTGCAGTGCGGAAATCCAGCCGCGGGCGATGCATCCCGGATCACCAGAGGTAACCGATCGGATATTGGCGCCCCGGACGATATACGCGCCTGCTCGGGTTTGTCAAGAGCGTGCACAAACGTGCGGCTGATACCCGCTGTATTTGTCCGAGCTCGGTTCGATAGGAGCAATTGTCGGGTAAAATGTGACCCGTGCCCTCCGATCCCTTGCCCAGGATCACCCCGGCGGAGTCCGGCCACGGCACGCTGGAGGCGCTGCGGGAGTCGAACCGATCGCGGGTGATCAAGGCTCTGCGTGAGCACGGGGCCATCAGCCGGGCGGAGATCTCGCGCAAGACCCATCTGTCGCGCTCGACGGTGTCCAGCGTCGTCCGCGACCTGACGGCGACGAGCATCGTCGTCGAGGTCGGCCCGCGCGACGGCGCAGACGACAAGCCGCGTGGCGGCCGCCCGGGCGTCCCTGTCGCGCTCAGCGAGAGCGCGGGGTACGCGCTCGGGATCGACGTCGGCCACCGGATGCTGCGGGTGGCGGTCTGCGACCTCGGCCACAGGATCGTCGCCGAGCACGCCAAGCCTCTGGCCGGGCTCGGCCCGCAGGACACGTTGGACTTCGCGGCCCGCCTCGCCCGTTCATGCCTGGAGCAGGCGCACGTGTCCGACGATCGCGTGGTCGGAGTGGCCATGTCGCTGCCGGCGCCGATCGACGCCGAGACGGGCACCATCGGCGCTCCGTACCTCATGCCCGGCTGGGCCGACGTCGCGGTGGGCGCGGAGATCAGCCGGCGGCTGGGGATGGCCGTGCGGGTCGACAACGACGCGAACATGTGCACGCTCGCCGAGGCGTTCTGGGGGGCCGGGCGCGGCTGCGACGATCTGGTCTACGTCAAGGCCGGGGCCGGCATCGGCTGCGGGCTCATGATCGCCGGGCGCCTGCACCGCGGCGCCTCCGGGACCGCCGGCGAGATCGGCCACACCACCGTGATCCCCGACGGCCGCCTGTGCAAGTGCGGCAACCGCGGCTGCCTGGAGACGGTCGCCTCGGCCGAGGCGATCACGGGCCCGCTCGGCCGCCCCGGCCAGCCCGAGATCGGTCTGCCGCAGGCGATCGAGATGGCGGTGAACGGCGACCGCGGGGCGCGTCGCGTCGTCGAGGACGCGGCCGCGGCGATCGGCGTCGCCCTCGCGAACCTGTGCAACATCCTGAACCCCTCCCGGATCGTGATCGGCGGCGAGCTCACCCAGGCCGGGCAGCTGCTGTTCGACCCGCTGCGAAGTGCGGTGCGGCGCTCGGCCATCCAGGCCGCCACCGACGCCGTCGACCTCGTGCCCGCCCAGCTGGGTGAGCGGGCCGAGGTCCTGGGCGCGCTGGCGCTCGTGCTGAGCGACTCCCACCAGTTCATGCTGACCGCGCCGAACCGGGCGTGAGCCCGCCCGGCCGCGAGCGGTGAGCGCGGCGGGTCAGTCGGCTGTCAGCTTTCCGGCCGTGCCCCAGCTGTCGGTCGAGTGATGCCGGACACGAGCGCGCGCTTGAGCTCGGTGTCGCGGGGGCCCTGCAGGACGGATACGACGGATCGGTCAGGCGGCGCGGCGGTCATCGAGCGCCGAGGTCAGCTCGTCGGCGAAGGCCACGGCGTTCAGGTAGGCGCTTGCGATGTCGCGCCGGATCACCGTCTGGGCGGCCGACACGCTGCCGAACCGGGCCTGCTCGTAGGAGATGACCGAGGTCAGGATCGGGCCGATCGGCCCGGTGCCGTCGGTGAGCGCCTCGCCGATCTCGTCTGCCAGCGGCAGCTCGGCGACGATCCGGTCGAGCGGCAGGTCGAGCAGTGCGCCCGCCATCGAGAGCATTCCGGCCGTGAAGAAGCGCGCCGGGTGCGGCTCCATCGCTCCGCGGGCGAGCGCATCGCACATCGATGCCCGGATCAGCCCCCGCCGCGACAGCTCGACCGGGGCGTCGGAGAGCTCGGTCATCGTGAGCAGAGCCGCGAGCGCGTGCACCGCGCGGGCGCCCAGGAGGACGATCGCCTGGCGGATCGACGTGATCCGGTTGGGCAGCGCGATGGCGGCCGAGTTCACGGCGTGCAGCGTGCTCACGGTGAGGCCGAGGTCGGACGAGACGATCCGCTCGAGGTCGTCCACCGAGGTGCCCGCAGCGGAGAGCTGCACGAGCAGCGTGAGCGTCGCCGCCTGGTCGGCCCGCGATCCGCGGCCGGACACCGTCGCCGGCTGGGTGTGGGCGTCGCCCTGATAGAGCTCGAAGCCGGCGTCGCGGCACCGCTGCGACGTGGCGGGACCGTCGATCCGGTCGGCCACGAGCTGGGCCCCGTACGCGCGCGCGGCGGCGCACCGCTCGGCGACCTGCTCCGGCGAGGTGTGGGCGACCGCGATCTTGACGAGGTGGGCGTGGGGCAGGAGGGCGTCGGTGAGGATCGACGGCCGGTAGTCGGCCAGTGCGACGATGCGGCCGGCGGCGGCGAAGCCGGCGACCTGGGCGACGACGGCGGGCTCGGCGCAGCCCTCCAGGATGACGAAGCCGACGTTCTCGCCGGTCAGCTCGAGGAGGTCGATGTCGCGCAGGATCGCGGGCGTGACGCCGAGCAGCACCGGGCGGTTGTTCGCCAGGCGCTCGACGCCGAGCTCGATCACGGCGGCCACGAGGGCGGGCGCGCTCGCGCGGTCCGAGTGCTCACCGCCGGCGCCCAGCGCAGCCTGCAGATGCAGCTCGTACGCGTAGACGTCGCCCTTGCGGTCGACGATCGCCTCGCGGGCGACGAACACGGTGGGGGCGGCCGATCCGGCGCCGCCGAGGGCCGCCGACAGCGATGAGGTCGAGAGTCCGAGCCCGCTGTTCCTCCGGCCAAACGGACGATCTCCGGGTGGCACCGTCATGTGCGACTTCTCCTGATCGAGCATTCGGCCGGCGCGGGCGCGCGAGCCACAACCCGGTCGTCGGACACCCGAGGGGCAACTTGAGCCTGCCACCACAACCTCCCCCGAATGAGGCCCTCACCGCTCCCCCACCGGTGGGATCGGGCGTGGCCCTCCGCGGGCGTACCGACCCGCGGCTCTGGTACGCTCGCGGTCCTGACTGACGAGTCAGTCAGCCCCAACGGCTCGTTCCTGGAGGTCTTCCGATGGTCACCCTGCCCGCGACGACCAAGCTCTATTTCGGCCCGTGGTACCGGCGATCGCCATATTTCGAGGCAACGCTCCGCGCCGGCTGCAAGGCGTACGACGTCTACAACAAGATGTACCTGCCGGCCGAGTACGACGACCCCGAGGTCGAGTACTGGGCCCTGAACGACGGCGTCACGCTGTGGGACGTCGGCGTCGAGCGCACTGTGCAGGTGAGCGGCCCCGACGCCGACCGCCTGATCGACAGCCTGACCTGCCGCGATCTGACGAAGTGCGCGGTCAAGCAGGCCAAGTACATGCTGGTCATGGCGCCGAGCGGCGGCATCGTGAACGACCCCGTGCTCCTGCACGTCGACGAGAACGTGTGGTGGATGCAGCTCGCCGACAGCGACGCGGGCCTGTACGCGATGGGCGTGCTCTCCGGCTCGGGGCTCGACGCCGAGGTGACCTATCCGGACGTCCACCCGGTGCAGGTGCAGGGCCCGCATGCCGCCGCCACGCTCGAGAAGCTCGTCGGGCCGGCGATCTACGACGTCCGCTACTACTGGTGCGACCGGTTCGTCATCGGCGACATCCCGGTCGTCGTCAGCCGCACCGGCTGGTCGGCGGTGCCCGGGTTCGAGGTGAACCTGCTCGACGGGGCGCGCGGCAGCGAGCTCTGGGACGCGATCATGGCCGCCGGCGAGGAGTTCGGGATCCGCCCGATCGCCCCCAACGAGGCCCGCCGCGTCGAGGCCGGGATCTTCAACTGGGGCTCGGACATGACCCTGGCGGACACGCCGTTTCACGTCATGGGCCTCGAGCGCCTGGTCGAGGACCAGCCGCAGGACTACATCGGCAAGGCCGCGCTCGAGCGCGTGCGCCGCGAGGGCGTCGACCGCAAGCTGGTCGGCATCGAGTTCGACCGCGAGGAGCCGTTCCCGGGCATCACGCAGACCTGGCCCGCCAGCCACGCCGGCGTCCCGGTCGGGAAGGTCACCGACGCGGTGTGGTCGCCGGGCCTCTCCAAGAACATCGGCTACGTGTGGGTGCCGATCGAGCTGGCCGAGCCGGGGACGCAGATCGACGTCGACTGCGAGCACGGCCCCACCAGCGGCCGCACGGCCGCCATCCCGTTCGTCGACCCGCGCAAGGAGCGCCCTGCCGGCTCGTTGCGGCGAACGGCCGGGTGAGCATCGAGTGCGCGACGCCCGCTACGACGTCCTGTTCGAGCCGGTGCCGCTCGGGCCGGTGACGGCGCGCAACCGCTTCTTCCAGGTGCCGCACTGCAACGGGATGGGCCATCTGCACCCGAGCGCGCACGCCGAGATGCGCGGCGTCAAGGCCGAGGGCGGCTGGGCCGTCGTGTGCACCGAGGAGGTCGAGCTGCACCACTCGACCGACGTCGCCGGGTTCGTCGAGGGCCGGCTCTGGGACGACGCCGACATCCCGATGCACGCCCTGCTCGTCGAGAAGGTGCACGAGCACGGCTCGCTGGCGGGGATCGAGCTCGTGCACAGCGGCATGACGGCGGCCAACCTGTACGTGCGCCAGCCGCCGATGGGGCCCTCGCACCTGCCGGTGCAGACGACCGATCCCGTGCAGGCGCGGCGGATGAGCAAGCGTGACATCGCCGACCTGCGCCGCTGGCACCGGGCCGCGGTCGACCGGTCGCTGCGGGCCGGCTACGACCTCGTCTACGTGTACGCCGCCCACGGCCTCACGACCCTCCAGCACTTCCTGTCGCGCCGCTACAACGACCGCACCGACGAGTACGGCGGCAGCGTCGAGAACCGGGCCCGCCTGCTGCGCGAGATCCTCGAGGACACCGTCGAGCTCGTCGCCGGCCGGGCGGCGGTCGCCTGCCGCATCTGCGTCGACGAGCAGCTCGGCGACCGCGGCATCGACCGGGGCGAGATCGAGGACCGTGCTCGGGATCCTGGGCGAGCTGCCCGACGTGTGGGACTTCATGGTCGGCGAGTGGGACTTCGACTCGCTCACCTCGCGGTTCGCGCGAGGAGGGCGCGCAGGAGGAGTACGTGCGCGGGCTGAAGGCGCTCACCTCGAAGCCCGTGGTCGGCGTCGGCCGGTTCACCTCGGCCGGACACGATGGTGCGGATGGTGCGCGACGGCGTGCTCGACATGATCGGCGCGGCGCGGCCGTCGATCGCCGACCCGTTCCTGCCCGAAGAAGATCGAGGAGGGGCGCTGGGACGACATCCGCGAGTGCATCGGCTGCAACATCTGCGTCACGGGCGATGCGACCGCGACGCCGATCCGCTGCACCCAGAACCCGAGCATGGGCGAGGAGTGGCGCCGCGGCTGGCACCCGGAGCGGATCCGGCCGAGGGCCTCGGACGCGAGCGTGCTCGTGGTGGGCGGCGGGCCGGCCGGCCTCGAGGCGGCGATGATGCTCGGCAAGCGCGGCTACGAGGTCGTCCTGGCCGAGGCGGGCGAGGACGTCGGCGGCCGGGTGGTCGCCGAGGCGCGGCTGCCCGGCCTGGCCGCCTGGATCCGCGTGGTCGACTACCGCCGCGCCCAGCTCGCAGCGGCTGCACGAACGTCGAGGTCGGCGTGGGCAGCCGGCTGACGGCCGCCGAGGCGCTCTCCTACGAGTTCGACCACATCGCCGTCGCCACCGGCGCGCACTGGCGCGCCGACGGTGTCGGCCGCTGGCACACGCCGTCCGCTCGAGCTGGGCCCGGGCGTGCAGGTGCTGACGCCGGACGACCTGCTGGCCGGCCGCGGCCCGACGGCGAGCGCGTGGTCGTCTACGACGACGACCACTACTACATGGGCGGCGTCCTGGCCGAGCTGCTCGCAGCGCGAGGGCCGTCACGTGACGCTGGTGACGCCGGAGCCGCTGCGCGTCGGCGTGGACGGTGAACACGATGGAGCAGACGCGCATCCAGACGGGGCTGCTCGAGGTCGGCGTCGACGTGCGGGTGTCGCGCGCGCTCGCCCGGGCGGGTGCCGGAGCGGCGGTCTCGGCGTGCGTCTTCACCGAGCGCGAGGCCGAGCACGCCTGCGATGCCGTCGTGCTCGTCACCGGCCGGCTGCCCGACGACGCGCTCTGCATCGAGCTCGAGGCCGCGGGCGCGGCGGGCCTCGCCGTGCGCGCGATCGGCGACGCCGCCGCCCCGGGCACGATCGCGGCCGCGGTGTGGGACGGCCGCCGCTACGCGGAGGAGCTCGATGCGCCGCCGGGCGACGACACGCTGCCGCCGTTCCGGCGGGAGGTCGTCCAGCTCGCCGGTATCCTGCCTCGATGACAGGGCGGGTCGTGCGGATCGCGATCGCTCCGGTGAAGGCGCTCGGCCTGGTGCACCCGGAGTCGGTCGAGCTGGGCCAAAACGGGGTCGCCGGCGACCGCCGCTTCTGGCTCGTGGACGCCGAGGGGCGCCTGATCAACGGCCGCCGCCACGGCCGGCTCATGCAGATCCGGCCCACCTGGGACGAGGCCACCGGGCGGCTGCGGCTCGACTTCCCCGACGGGCATGTGGTCGAGGGGATCGTCGAGCTCGGCGGCGAGGTCGAGGTCGAGCTCCACCACGACGCCCACCCGTCGCGGAGCGTCGTCGGCCCGTGGCAGGACGCCCTGTCCGCCTACGCCCGGACGCCGATGCGGCTGCTGTGGTCGCAGACGGGCGCCCCCGACCGCACCGCGCGCGGCGGCGCCGTCTCGCTGATCTCGCGCGGCTCGCTCGAGCGGCTGCAGGCCGAGCTCGGCGCCGGCGAGCCTGTGGACGGGCGCCGCTTCCGGATGCTGTTTGAGATCGACGGCGTGCCGGCCCATGCCGAGGACGGCTGGATCGGCGGGCGGATCGGCGTCGGCACGGCCGCGATCGACGTCGGCGGCGACGTCGGCCGCTGCATGATCACCACGCTTGACCCCGATCGCGGCACGCGCGACCTCGACACGCTCGGCGCCCTGGCCCGCTACCGCCGCGACGGCCGCTTCGAGCCGCTGCCCATCGGCGTCTACGGTGCCGTCGCCACACCGGGGACGGTGCGGGTCGGCGATCCGGTCGTCATCCTCCGAACAGCCGGTATGAGCCAATCGGCGTCAGGTCGCTGACGACGGGCGGCTCGTCGCAGCGATCGCCCATCCCCTCCTGGAAGCGCTGGAACGCGGCCAGGCCCGGCAGCGGGGTGCGGCCTTCCTCGGACTCGGCGATGTGCACGAAGCTCACGCCGTCGGGCAGCTTGAGCGTCGCGTAGCGGAAGCCCTCGGGCTGCAGGCTCGCGAGCTCGGCGTAGACGGCGCGCACGAGCGCCTCGTTCTCGTCGACCCGGTCGGGCTTGATCCGGTAGCGCACCATGACGTATCTCATCGTGTTCCCTCCTGAGCTGTTGCGGGGATCTGACCCGGCGCGACCGCGGGCGCGGGGCGCCGGCCGGGCAGTGCGAGGCCGGCGAGCGCGCCGGCCAGCGAGAGCGCCGCGCAGACGCCCGTGGCGGGCGCGAACCCGTCCGTGAACGCCTGGGCGGAGGTGTAGCTGCCCGCGGCGGCGAACACGGCGACCGCGATCGCGATCCCGAAGACGCCGCCCAGCTCGCGCATCATGCTGTTCGTGCCGGCGGCCTTGCCGATCGCGTCCAGGCCGACCGAGCCGACGACCGAGTTCTGGGCCGCCGGGATCGCCAGCGAGACGCCGACGCCGGCGACGACGAGCGGCGCCAGCATGTGCGTGTAGGCGAGCCCCGGCGCGGCGATCAGCGCGAGCCAGGTCATGCCCACCGCCTGCAGCGCGAGCCCGGCCACCATGAACGGCCGCTCGCCGTAGCGGTCGGCCAGCGTGCCGGCGATCGGCGCCACGGTCATGAACATCGCCGTCCACGGCAGCAGCCGCAGCCCCGCGCCGAGCGGGCCGTAGCCCAGGGCCGTCTGCAGGAGCTGCGCGAAGAAGAACACCGCCCCGAACAGCGACGCAAACGTGAAGAAGATCGCGGCGTTGCCGGCCGAGAACGCCCGCGAGCGGAAGAAGTGCATGGGTAGCATCGGCTCGGCGGCCCGCAGCTCCCAGACCACGAAGCCGGCGATCAGCACCGCGCCGGCGACCAGCGACCCGATCACCTCGGGGCTGCTCCACCCGACCGTGTTGCCGCGCACGAGCGCCCAGACGACGCCGAGGGCGCCCCCGGTGACGAGCGCGAGCCCGGGGATGTCGAGGGCGGTATCCGCCCCGTGGCTCTCGCGCATGCGCAGCAGCACGAGCGGGGCGGCCACGATGCCGATCGGCACGTTGATCCAGAAGATCCACTGCCAGGCGAGGCCCTGGACGACCGCGCCGCCGACCAGCGGGCCGCTGGCGACGGCGAGGCCGATGATCGCGCTGAAGATCCCGATCGCCGTACCCCGCCGCTCGGGCGGGAATGCCGCGCTCAGGAGCGCGAGTCCGAGCGGCACGATGAGCGCCGAGCCCGCTCCCTGGACCGCCCGGGCGGCGATCAGCCAGCCGACGGTGGGCGCGAGCGCGCAGGCGGCCGACGCGACGGCGAACAGCACGAGACCGGCGGCGTACAGGTTGCGGCGGCCGAAGCGGTCGCCGAGCGCGGCGCCCGTCATCAGCAGCACCGCGAAGCTCAGGTTGTAGGCGTTGACCGTCCATTCGAGCTGCTCGATCGACGCGCCGAGATCGAGCCGGATCGTGCTCAGCGCGGTCGAGACGACGAGCGTGTCGAGCGCCGCCATCAGCGATCCGACCCCGGTCAGGATGAGCACCCAGCGTGTGTGTGAGTTCGTGTTCATGGCCGGTTTGACGAACGCCGGCCGCCGACCTCATCGATGATGTGGCGAGGCCGCCGTCGTCTGTAACGACAAAGGCCATGCATGCCGACCGCACCGACACCGATGACCACGATCTGCTCGCCGCGGCGCGCGCCGGCGACGAGCGCGCGTTCTGCCGGCTGGTCGGCCGCCACCAGCGCGGCCTGCAGTCGTACTGCTACCTCATGCTCGGCTGCCCGCACCGGGCCGACCGGGTGGTGCGGGCGACCGTGGCCGACGCGTGGCACGGCCGCGCCTGCGCCGACGAGCGCGCCTCCGCGCGCATCTGGCTGTACCGGATCGCGACGCAGGCGTGCGTCGATGAGCTCGCCCGCGATGAGGTCGCGGGCCCGCGCTCGTCTAACCCCCCGTGAAGCTGATGCCAGACACGGGCGCTGAGCGCGCAGCCGAGGGGCAGCTGCTCGACGCCGCCGAGGCCGGCGACGAGACCGCCTTCCGCCTGCTCGTGGAGCCGTACCGGCGCGCGCTCGACGTGCACTGCTACCGCATGCTCGGCTCGGCCCACGACGCGGAGGACATCGTCCAGGAGACGCTGCTGCGCGCCTGGCGCGGGCTGGCGCGCTTCGACCGGCGGGGATCGGTGCACACCTGGCTCTACCGGATCGCGACGAACGCCTGCCTCGACGAGCTGCGCCGGCGGCCGCGCCGGGCCGAGCCGGTGCGCCCGTTCCCCGACGCGCTGGTCGAGGAGGCCGCGGCGCCCGTGTACGAGCCGGCCGCCCGGTATGCGATCCGGGAGGGCATCGAGCTCGCGCTCCTGCAGGCGATCCAGCAGCTGCCCGGCCGCCAGCGGGCGGTGCTGATCCTGCGCGACGTGCTCGGCTGGACGGCGCCGGAGGTGGCCGAGCTCCTGGACACGACCACGGCGGCGGTCAACAGCGCGCTCCAGCGCGGCCGGGCCACGATCGACGAGCACCTGCCCCGGCCGGCGCCGCGGCCGCCGGCGGCGACCGAGCGCGACCTGCTGCGGCGCTACATCGACGTGTGGGAGCGCGACGACGTCGACGGCCTGGTGTCGCTCCTGCGCGAGGACGCCGTCCTGCGGATGCCGCCCCAGCCGGCGGTGCGCGGCGCCGCGGCCATCGCCGCGTTCTTCCGCACCACCGCGACGAACGGCGATCTGCGCGGCATCAGCCTCGCCCCGACGCGGGCGAACGGCCGGCCCGCGGTCGTCATGCACCGGCGCTCGGCGGACGGGACGCTTCAGCCGCACGGGATCCTCGTGCTCGAGGTCACCGGCGCTGCGATCTCCGGCTTCGACGCGTTTGCCGACCCGGCCCTCGTGCCGCTCTTCCAGCAGTGACGTTGCCGACCCGCTCGGCGTGGCAAGATAGTCGCCGTGGGATTCGACCAGTACCACGAGCCGCCCGACGAGCTGCCCGACGAGACGCGGACGTTCGCGCGCCTGTGCGCGTCGCTGACCGAGGAGGCCGAGGCGATCGGCTGGTACGAGCAGCGCCTGGCGCGTCGAGACCGACCGCGAGGCGGCGGCGATCATGCGCGACGCCCAGGGCGAGGAGTTCAAGCACTTCTGCATGGACCTCGAGTTCCTGCTGCGCCGCACGCCGCTCTGGCGCGAGATCGCCCGCGGGATCCTGTTCCAGGAGGGCGACATCGTCGAGCACGGCGAGGAGGCCGAGGAGGCGGCGGTCGAGGGCGCCGCCGACCGCGGCGCGCCCGTCGCCGGCTCCGACTCGCTCGGGCATCGGCAGCCTGCAGGAGCGGCGCCTGTGAGCCACCTGCTGCGCGAGCACGCGCCGATCACCGAGCGACGGCTGGAGCCTGATCGACGACGAGGCCCGCGAGCGGCTCACGCCCGCCCTCGCGGCCCGCAAGCTGGTCGACTTCGCCGGGCCCGCTCGGCTGGCAGCACTCGGCCACGAACCTCGGCCGCACCGAGCCGATCCGAAAGCCGCCCGGCGCGGGGCTCACGGCCGCCGGCGGCGGGTGCTGCCGCTGGTCGAGCTGCGCGCGCCGTTCGCGATCTCGCGCGCCGAGCTGCGCCGACGCCGACCGCGGCGCGCAGGACATCGACCTCGACGCGCTCGACGAGGCCGCGCGCGCCTGGCCGCGGTGCCGAGAACGCCGCCGTCTTCCACGGCTGGAAGGACGCCGGGATCGCCGGCATCGCGCGAGGCGTCCGACGCACGACCCGGTCGCCCTCGGCGAGGACTGCGAGCGCTACCCGCGGCACGTGGCGAAGGCGGTCGAGGCGCTGCTCGCGGCCGGCATCGACGGCCCGTACGGCCTGGCGCTCGGCCCCGAGCCCTACACGCGCGTGCTCGAGACGAGCGAGCACGGCGGCTACCCGCTGCTCGAGCACCTGCGCCAGATCCTCGGCGGCCCGCTCGTGTGGGCGCCCGGCGTGAACGGCGCGGTGGTCGTGAGCCTGCGCGGCGGCGACTTCCTGTTCGAGTCCGGCGAGGACATCTCGATCGGCTACGACCGCCACGACGGCGAGGCCGTCCACCTCTACCTCGAAGAGAGCTTCAGCTTCCGGGTGGTCACGCCGGAGGCGGCCGTCCCGCTGGCTCCGTAAGCGGCCTTCCAGGCGGGCTGGACTTCTGGCGGGGAATCGCACAGAATCCGTTGCCTACGCAATGTACGATCTGCTTCAGACGTTAGGCAGCCCGAGCGAGGAGCGGAGGGGAATCGCATGGTGATGCTGTTGTCGGAGTCCGGGAAGTGGCTTACGGGCATCGTGCTCGGGGTCGTGGTGATCGCCGTGGCGGCGGTCATCGTGATTACGATCGTGGCCCTCGCGAGCCGGATCGCCCGCCAGGCCAAGACGGCCGAGGGGGCGGTCGAGGTGGTGCGTCAGCAGACGGCCGCCCTCGACGGCGGCGTCGGCCGGATCAACGACTCCGGCGTGCGCATCCTGCACGCCGCCCGGGCTCTGCGGAAGGTGGCGGTCGGCAAATGACGGTGCTCGCGATATCCGCACACACCTACTGGGTGATCGCCCTCGTCATTGGCGCCGTCGCGGCGCTGGTGGTCGCCGCGCTGCTGGCGATGCTCGTCCGCGCGGTCACGAGCATCGAGAAGTCGGTCGACGGCCTGCTCGTGGTCGCAACAGCCGTCGCCGGGAACACGGCCAACATCCCCCAGCTCGAGGCCACCGCGCCCGTGCTGGGGCTGATCGTGACGGAGGCTGTCGTGCAGGACGGCTACATGAACGCGCTCACCGACGGGTTCGGTGAGTCATGACCGTGCTCGTCGTGCTCACCGTGCTCCTGATCGTCGTCGTCGTGGCGGTGCTCGTCGCGGCGCTCACGGTCGTCTGCCGCGGCCTGGAGCGGATCTCGACCGGCCTGGCGACGCTTGCCGGCGCCCTCCAGGGCGTCGAGGCCGAGCACCTGCGCCCGCTCGAGCCGGCGGTGAAGGCCATCAACGCCCAGTTCGACATCATCCTGAGCGCCCTTCCGGGCATCGGCCGCAAGGCCGCGATCGTCGCCGAGAGGAGGCCGAGATGACCCTGCTCTGGATCGGCGATGCCATCCTGCTCCTCGTCGTCGTGCCCATCGCGCTCTACCTGCTGAACGGCACGCTGCAGGCGGCGCGCAGCATCGTGCCGAGCGTGCGCGCGATCGCGGCCACGGCGGCCGCCGGGTCGAAGGACCTCGACGCCGCCGCGCTGCTTCTGACAACGCGGGAGCAGGTGTCGCAGACGGTCGCGGGGGTCGCCGGCTACGGCGGCTCGCTCGACGTGATCCTGGACGACGCGGAGGAGGAGCGCTAAATGCCCGTCTACGCCATCCCCGCAGCCGGCGTCGCCCTGATCATCATCGTGCTGCTGATCGTGCTCGCGCTCGTGTACTACCTCGTCTTGACCATCTTCGCGCTGCAGAAGATCACCTCCGGCCTGGACGAGGTGATCGGGAGCGTCACCGAGATCGTCGAGAAGAGCGCCCCGGTGAACGAGATCGTGAACGCGATCAACAAGGACCTCGACGCGGGCGTCGACATGCTCGAGGCGCTGCTCGTGAAGAAGGCCGGCCTGGTCGACGCGGTCGGCCTGATCGACGGCCTCTACCCCGGGGCGGCCGCCGCCGGCCTGCGCAACTTCCCCGAGAGCACCGAGGTCACGGCGCCGCGCATCTCGGAGGTCTACACGAAGGGCACGCTCACGCTCGCGCGGCTCGGCCGCGAGGCCCCGATCGCGATGGCCAACCCGGCCGGCCCGGTGCTGCGAAACGTCGAGGGCGGCAGCCTCGCAGCGCGGCTGCTCTACCCGAACCTGCGCCAGTCGAGTCCCGAGAACCTGCCCCGATCGCCGGTCATCGGCACCGATGCGCCGGTCCAGTACGAGCAGCGCGATGACATCGGCGCGCCCCGCAAGCGGCTGCCGGCCCGGAACACGTGATTTCGAATCCACGAGCGCTATCCTCCAGGTCGTTGACCGGTACACGATCGTCTCGGCGCCTGCCCTGAAAGGAGCACGCATTGCAGACACCTGCGGCATTCGAGTATGAGCGCGCGACGAGCGTGGAGGGCGCGATCGCGTCGCTCCAAAAGCCCGAGGCGCGCGTCATCGCAGGTGGCCACAGTCTCTTGCCCATGATGAAGCTGCGGCTGGCCAAACCCGAGCACCTGATCGACATCAACGACCTGACCGAGCTCGCCTACATCCGCGAGGCGGCCGGCGAGATCCGCATCGGCGCGCTCACCCGGCACGTCGACCTGCTCAAGTCCGACCTGCTCGCCCAGCACTTCCCGCTCTTCCGCGACGCCGAGAACGTGATCGCCGACCCCGTGGTGCGAAACCGCGGCACGATCGGCGGCTCGCTGTGCCAGGCCGATGCGGCCGAGGACCTCTCGGCGGTCTGCAGCGCGGCCAAGGCCCAGGTCGTGATCCGCGGCGCCGGCGGCGAGCGCGTGATCGGGATGGAGGCCTTCCACGTCGGCCCGTTCATGACCGCGGTGGGCGCCGGCGAGATCCTCACCGAGATCCGCCTCGGCATCCGCCCCGGCGCGGGCAGCGCGCACGAGAAGGTCGAGCGCCGGGCCGGAGACTGGGCGATCGCCGCGACGTCGGCGGCCGTCTGGATGCAGGGCGGCACCATCGCCGACGCCGGCATCGCGCTCTCCGCCGTCGGCCTCACCACGATCCACCTCACCCGCGCCGAGGAGCTCCTGCGCGGCCAGGCGCCCAGCGAGGAGCTGTTCGAGCAGGCGGGCGCGATCGCCGCGGCCGACTGCTCTCCGACCCCCGACGGCCGCGGGCCGGTCGACTACAAGCGCCACCTCGCCGGCGTCCTCACGAAGCGCGCACTCCGCCGCGCCACCACGCGAGCCATGAAGCAGGAGGCCTGAGTGCTCCGTCCCAGAAGTCTCTCGCGCTCGGACGGCTGCAAATCGTCGCCTGGCCGCGTCCTCGTTCGCCCCGATATTCTCGATATCGGGTCTCCCTGCGTCCTTGCCATGCTCGATTTTCGCTCGCCCGATCATCACGGAACCTCTGGAACGGAGCACTCATGGACGTCACGATGACCGTCAACGGCACGCGCGTCTCCCATGACGTCGAGCCGCGCATGCTGCTCGTGCACTTCATCCGCGAGACGCTCGGCCTGACCGGCACCCACTGGGGCTGCGACACCTCCAACTGCGGCGCCTGCGTCGTGCAGGTCGACGGCCAGCCCGTCAAGTCGTGCACGACCCTGGCGGCGATGTGCGCCGGCCACGACGTGCGCACCGTCGAGTCGCTCGAGGTCGACGGGCAGCTCGACCCGATCCAGCAGGGCTTCCACGAGCTGCACGCGCTCCAGTGCGGGTTCTGCACCCCGGGCATGCTGATGACCACGCGCGCCCTGCTCGACGAGAACCCGAACCCGACCGACCACGAGATCCGGGTCGCGATCTCGGGAGCCATCTGCCGCTGCACCGGCTACAAGAACATCGTCGGCGCCGTGCGCTGGGCCGCCGAACACGAAGCCGCTGCCAAGCAGGGGGTATGAGCATGGCCACCGTCGAGAACCTCCCCAGCCCCTCCACCGAGCGCCCGATCGGCTTCGGCCGCCTGAAGCGCAAGGAGGACGCGCGCTTCATCCGCGGCCAGGGCACCTACCTGGACGACATCAAGCTCCCGGGGATGGTGTACGGCGCGCTTCTGCGCAGCCCGTACGCCCACGCGCGCATCGTCTCGATCGACACGTCGCGGGCGCTCGCGCACCCGAACGTGGCCGCGGTCGTCACCGCGAAGGACCTCGAGACGCTCGGGCTCGCGTGGATGCCGACGATCTCCTACGACACCCAGGCCGTGCTCGCCGGCGACAAGGTGCGCTTCCAGGGCCAGGAGGTCGCCTTCGTGATCGCGACCGACGAGTACTCGGCCAACGACGCGCTCGAGCTGATCGACGTCGAGTACGAGCCCCTGCCCGCCGTGGTGAACGCCAGAAAGGCGCTCGACCCCGACGCGCCGATCATCCGCGACGACAAGTCCGGCCAGCGCGACAACCTGGCGAGCCCGACGTGGGAGGCCGGCGACGAGGACGCCACCGACAGGGCGTTCGCCGAGGCCGACACGGTCGTCACGCGCGACATCATCTATCCGCGCTGCCACCCGGCGCCGCTGGAGACATGCGGGATCATCGCCGACTTCAACCCGAAGACCGGCCAGCTCGACATCTACAACGGCAACCAGGCGCCGCATGCCCACCGCACGGTGTATGCGCACGTCGCCGGCCTGGCCGAGCACATGATCCGGATCCGCTGCCAGGACATCGGCGGCGGCTTCGGCAACAAGGTGCCGGTCTACCCCGGGTACGTGTGCGCGATCGCCGGCTCGATCGTGGCCGGCGTGCCCGTGAAGTGGGTCGAGAACCGCACCGAGAACCTGGTGTCGACGGGCTTTGCCCGCGACTACGTCATGCACGCCGAGATGTGCTCGAAGGGCGGCAGGATCACCGGCCTGCGGGTCGACGTCATCGCCGACCACGGCGCCTTCGACTCGACCGCCCAGCCGACCAAGTTCCCGGCCGGCTTCTTCCACATCGTCTGCGGCTCCTACGCCCTCGAGGCCTCGCACGTCAAGGTCAAGGCCGTCTACACCAACAAGGCGCCGGGCGGCGTCGCCTACCGCTGCTCGTTCCGCATCACCGAAGCCGTGTACCTGGTCGAGCGCATGGTGGACGCGCTCGCGCTCGAGATGCAGGTCGACCCGATCGACCTGCGCATGCAGAGCTTCATCGCCCCGGAGCAGTTCCCGTACGAGACGACGACCGGCTGGACGTACGACTCGGGCAACTACGCAAAGACGATGCGCGTCGCCATGGACATCGCCGGCTACGAGGACCTGCGCCGCGAGCAGGTGCAGAAGCGCGCCCGCGGCGAGCTGATGGGCATCGGCGTGGCCTTCTTCACCGAGGGTGTGGGCGCGGGCCCGCGCAAGCACATGGACATCCTCGGCCTGGCGATGAACGACGGCGCCGACCTGCGCGTGCACCCGTCCGGCAAGGCCGTCGTCTCGATCAGCGCCCAGACGCAGGGCCAGGGCCACGAGACGACGTTTGCCCAGATCGTCGCCGAGGAGCTCGGCATCCCGCCGGAGGACGTCGAGGTGCGCCACGGCGACACGGACAAGTCGCCCTACGGCCTGGGCACCTACGGCAGCCGCTCGACCCCGGTCTCGGGCGCCGCGGTGGCGGTCGTCTCGCGCAAGGTGCGCGACAAGGCCCGCCTGATCGCCGCGACGATGCTCGAGACGCGGCCCGAGGACCTGGCCTGGGAGAAGGGGCGCTGGTACGTGAAGGGCGATCCCGAGAAGGGCGCGCTGATCGAGGACATCGCGATGCGCGCCTACAGCGGCGAGGCGATGCCGGAGGGCATGGAGGGCGGCCTGGACGCGCAGGTGATCTACGACCCGCCCAACCTGACCTACCCCTACGGCGCCTACATCGCGGTCGTCGACATCGACCCGGAGACCTCCCAGGTCACGGTGCGCCGGTTCATCGCGGTCGACGACTGCGGCGTGCGCATCAACCCGATGATCGTCGACGGCCAGATCCACGGCGGCCTCGCCGAGGGCATCGGCATCGCCCTGATGGAGCTGATCAGCTTCGACGAGGAGGGCAACTGCCTGAACTCGTCGTTCATGGACTACCTGATCCCGACCGCGCTCGAGTGCCCCGACTTCGAGCTCGGCGAGACGGTCACGCCGTGCCCGCACCATCCGCTGGGCGCAAAGGGCGTCGGCGAGTCGCCGAACGTCGGCTCGCCGCCGGCGATCGTGAACGCCGTCATCGACGCCCTCCACGCCACGCACGGCGTCGACCACATCGACATGCCGTGCACGCCCGCACGGGTGTGGGCGGCGATGCAGGGAAGGCCAGAGCCGCCGCAATGATCACCGCCGCCATGTCGCGGCGGGCCGAGGAGCTCGCCGCCGATGGAGCGCCGTTCGTGACGGCGACGGTGGTGCGCGCACAGCGGCCGACGAGCGTGCAGGCGGGAAACGTGGCCCTGGTGCTGGCCGATGGGGCGATCGAGGGCTTCGTCGGCGGCGTCTGCACCGAGCACAGCGTGCGCGCCTACGCGCTGCAGGCGATGCAGACGGGCGAGGCGGTGCTGCTGCGGATCCTGCCGTTCAGCGACGAGGAGCAGCCGCACGCAGGCGAGGCGGATGCCGACGGCGCCGTCACCGTCCAGAACCCGTGCCTCTCCGGCGGGGCGATCGAGGTGTTCCTCGAGCCCGTCCTGCCGGCGCCGCGCGTGCTCGTGGTCGGCGAGACGCCGGTCGCGGCTGCGGTGCTGCGGCTCGGGATGGAGCTCGGGCTCGGCATGACCCGGGTGAACGGCGGCGAGGTCGAGCCCCGTGTGGGCGATCTCGCGCTGGTGGTGGCCGCGCACGGCCGCGACGAGCTGCACACGTTGCGCCAGGGCCTCGAGGCCGGGATCGCCTATGTGGGCCTGGTGGCGAGCCGCAAGCGCGGCGACGGCGTGCTCGGGGAGCTGCGCAGCGACGGCGTCTCCGAGGAGCACGTCGCCCGCATCGATGTGCCCGCCGGGCTCGACATCGGCGCGCGCACGCCGGCCGAGATCGCGCTCTCGATCCTGGCCCGGATCGTCTCTGTGCGAAACGGCCACGTCGGGGCGGCGCAGCCGCCGCCTCCCGCCGCCGCGACCAGGCCGGCCGTGGAGACACCGCCCCTGGCCGTCGACCCGATCTGCGGCATGACGGTGGCCGCCGTGGCGGGCACGCCGTCGGTCGAGCGCGACGGCGAGACCGTCTACTTCTGCTGCGAGGGCTGCAAGGCGAAGTTCGAGGCCGCAAACCCGCATGCCGGCATCTCGGACTGACGGGGTGTTCGTGACCGGGCTGGTGCTCGGCGCGGGCGGCTCGGCGCGGCTCGGCCGGCCCAAGCAGCTGCTCCCGTATGCCGGCGGCACGCTGCTCGGGCACGTGGTCTCGGTCGCGCGGGGCTGCGCATTCGACCAGCTGATCGTCGCGATCGGCGGCGCGGCCGACGAGGTGTCTGCGGCGGTCGATCTGGCCGGTGCCGACGTGGTGCGAAACGACGCCTACGGCGCGGGCTGCTCGTCGTCGATCGCCGCCGCGCTGCACCGGCTCGACCCGCGCTGCGACGTGCTCGTGCTGATGCTCGGCGACCAGCCGGGGGTGACGCCCGCGACGGTGGCGGCGCTGCTCGCCGGCCGCGGGGACGCGCCGGTGGCGGTGTGCCGCTACGACGACGGGCGCGGCCATCCGATCGCCTTCGGCCGCAGCCTGTTCGGCGAGCTGGCCGACCTGCACGGCGACCGGGGCGTGTGGCGCCTGCTCGACCGGCACGCGGCTACGGCGATCGACGTTGCCGTGGCGGGCCCGATCCCGCTCGATGTCGACACCGAGGCTGATTACGACGCCGTGCGCGCCTCCGCCGCGAGCCGCGCATGAGCCCGCGCGGGGTCACCGGCGCGGCGGCGGATGAGGTGCGCGTGCTCGCGCCGGACATCGAGACGCTCGCCCGCCGGCTCGCCGACGTGGACTACCTCGTCGACGAGGCGCTCGCGACGTCCCTGTTCCTCGGCGTGCGCCTGCCCCAGCCGCTGCTGCTCGAGGGCGAGGCCGGTGTCGGCAAGACCGAGGCGGCGAAGGCGCTCGCCGCGGTGCTGTCCACGCCGCTCGTGCGGCTGCAGTGCTACGAGGGCATCGACGCCGCGGAGGCCCTCTACGAGTGGAACTACCCCCGCCAGCTGCTCAGCATCCGGCTCGCGGACGCGCGCGGGTCGGAGCTCAGCGAGCAGGACCTGTTCGGGCCCGACTACCTGATCCGGCGGCCGCTCCTGCAGGCGCTCGAGCATCCTGGCCCGCGGCCCGCCGTGCTCCTGATCGACGAGATCGATCGCGCCGATGACGACTTCGAGGCGTTCCTGCTCGAGCTGCTCGCAGACGCCAGCGTGACGATCCCCGAGATCGGGACGATCGCCGCCACGCACCCGCCGATCATCGTGCTCACCTCCAACCGCACGCGCGACCTGCACGACGCCGTCAAGCGCCGCTGCCTGTACCAGTGGATCGACTACCCGAGCCCGGAGCGGGCCGTCGAGATCGTCCGCCGGCGCGTGCCGGGCTCGTCGCAGACGCTCGCCGTGCAGGTGGCAAACGCCGTCTCGCGCATGCGCGCCTCCGACGTGCAGAAGCCGCCGGGGATCGCGGAGGCGATCGACTGGCTGCGCGCCCTTGACCTGCTCGGCGTCGAGCGCCTCGACGCCGCCGCGGCCGATCGCACCCTCGGCTCGGTGCTCAAGTACGAGGAGGACCAGGAGGTCATCCGCGCGGCGGGGCTGGAAGGGCTGGTGACGAGCGGTGACTGAGGCATTCCAGGTCGAGACGATCGCGCTCGACCTGCCGGCCTTCGCGGGCGCCTTCTGCCGCCGCCTGCACGACGCCGGCATGCCGACGACCCCGGCGCGCGCCGCCGACCTGGCCCGGGCGCTCGCGCTCGTGCGCCCGGTGAGCCGGCGGCGGCTCTACTTCACGGCGCGCTCGGTGCTCGTGTCCGATCCGGTCCAGGCGCCGGTGTTCGACGGCGTCTTCGCCGAGGTGTTCGGCGGCGTGCGGGCGGATGCGCCGTTCACGCCCGACGACGTGCACGCCGTTCCCGCAGAGAGCGACGACCGCAGCGTGCCCGATCCACGCACGGTTGCGGGCCGCGGCGACCGGTCGTCGGAGGGCGCCTTCGCGGCCTCGGGGTCGCGCCCCGAGGACGACGACCAGAAGGACGCGGTCGACGTGCCGGTCGCGGCCGCGAGCGACGAGGAGATGCTGTCTCGGCGCAGCTTCGACATGCTCTCGCACGACGAGCTTCACCAGCTCTACGCGCTCATGTCGCGTCTGCGCTTTGCGACGCCGCTTCGGCGCACCCGCCGCCACGAGCGCGGCCGCCACGGCCAGCACATCGACATGCGGCGGACGCTGCGCCGCAGCTTGCGCACCGGCGGCGATCCGATCCGGCTCGCGCGCCGGCGGCGGCGGGTCGTGCCGCGCCGGCTCGTCATGCTCTGCGACATCTCCGGGTCGATGGAGCCCTACGCCCGGGCCTACCTGCAGTTCCTGACGTGCGCGGCGGGCAGCGGCCCGAATGCCGAGGCATTCGTGTTTGCGACCCGGCTCACGCGCCTGACCCGGGCGCTCTCTTCCCGTCGTCCCGAGCGGGCGATCCAGCGGGCGGCCGCGGCCGCGCCGGACTGGTCGAGCGGGACGCGCATCGGCGACGCGCTCAAGGCCTTCAACGACCGCCACGGCCGCCGCGGCATGGCCCGCGGCGCGGTGATCGTGATCCTCTCCGACGGGTGGGAGCGGGGCGACCCCGCGGTCGTCGGCCGCGAGATGCAGCGGCTGGGACGGCTTGCCCACCGGATCGTGTGGGTCAACCCGCGCCTGAGCGCGAGCGCGTTCTCGGTGCGGGCCGGCGGGATGGTCGCGGCGCTCCCGTACTGCGACGCGCTCGTGAGCGGGCACAGCTTCGACGGCCCTCGCCGAGGTCGTGCGGGCGATCGGGGCGTCGGCGTGGGATGCACCGAGCGCCGAGGCCGCGGCGCCGGCCGCAGACGAGCCGGAGCCCTGGGCCAGCGCGACGCCCGTGCCCGGCAGCTCCGTCGCCATGCCGAGCGGGCACGGGCCCAGCAAGGGCAACACCACGCCGGGCTGGGTGACCGATGAGTGACCGTCCCGGCCCCGGCGGCAAGATCTGCATCTTCCCAGGATGCGAGCGCCCGGCGGCGCCCGCGCATCCACAGGGCGGGCCGCAGCCTGCGTTCTGCGACCTCGAGGAGCACAATGCGCTCACCGCGCACCACGAACGGCTGCGGCGTGCGGCCGAGTCGAGCCCCGACGACGAAAGGAGCACCTAGTGGCGAACGAGGCCTACCGAGCGGTCTTCCTGCGTGTGCACCCGACCGGCAAGATGGTGCTCAGCCTGACCACCGCCGCCGACGGCAACGAGCCGCAGTACGCGCAGCAGGTCGCCGACGAGCTCGGCGTCCCGCCGCTCGACGTCAAGGTCGTGCCGGCCGACACCGACCGCTTCGGCGTGGGGCACGGCTACAACACCGCCCCCTCGGCGGGTGCGACGGCCGCGATCGCGAGCGCGACGGCCAAGATCCGCGACAAGGCGCGGCTGCTGGCCGGCATGCAGCTCGGCGCCGCGCCCGACACGCTCACGTGGTCGAACGGCGCCTGGGTGAGCGGCGACGGCAGCGATCCGACCCAGGTGGGCACGATCGCGGACGTCGCGCTCTACGCGCACGGCACGGGCGCGCTTCCGCCCGGAGTCGAGGGCGGGCTCGACGCCCAGGCGGTCTACAAGGACTAGCCTGGCGGACTCTGACTCAGCGTCCCCGCGAGCGTGACCTTGACCTCGTCGGCGACCTTGAGCGCGCCGAAGAGCGCCGAGTAGGGCTTCATGCCGAAGTCGGTCTGCTTGACCACTGCGACGGCCGACAGCGTTCCGTCGCCCGCAACGCTCACGTCGAACGCGAGCGGCCGCGTGTGGCCGAGCAGCGTGAGGTCGCCCACGGCGTGCAGGCCCTCGCCCGCCGGCTCGACGCGCGCCGAGCGGAAGGTGACGCCCTGCTTCATGAGCACCTCCTCGTCGATGGTCTGGGCGATGTTCGCCTTGTCGTCGTCGTCGAGGGACTTCATTCCGCCAGTGCCGTCGATGACCCGCATCGACCCGCCGTCGGCGGTCACCTCGATGCGCGAGTCGGCCGCGTCCTGGCCGACCGTGAGCGTCCCCTCCCAGGCGGTCACGTGGATCAGCAGATCGTGCCCCGCCCGGGCGACCTTGCCGATCCGCCCGGTGTTGAGCGCGAGCGTGGCGTTGTCGGGGCCGAAGCGGTATGTGCCGACCGGGATGGGCATGGCCGAACCCTATAATCTGGGCGCCTCCGTGTGACCCGATCACCCCCGAGGAAGGACGACGCGAATGGCAGTTGTGCTGGATCATCCGTTCACGACCGCGCGGCCGCTCGACGACAGCTTCGCCACGATCCTCGACCTCGATCGCGTCATCCCGTGCGTGGAGGGGGCGACCGTGCTCGAGCACACCGGCCCTGACGCCGTCAAGGCGCAGATCAAGGTGAAGATGGGGGCCATGTCGCTCACGTTCTCGGGCACGCTCGAGATCACCGAGCAGGACGCCGCCGCGCATCGCGCGGTGCTGACCGTGAAGTCGCGCGAGGCGGGCGGCCAGGGGTACGCGAACGCGACGATCACGTTCCAGTGCAGCGACGGCGGCGGCACGATCCACACGAACGCGCAGATCACGGGCAAGGCGGCGTCGATGGGCGAGGGCGTCGTGAGCGGCGTGCTCGACGCGCTCGTCGCCGATTTCGCGGAGAAGCTCGGGAAGCTCTGAGGGCAGGGCCGGTGGCGACGATCGTGATGCGGCACGTGCGCCCGGGGGAGGTGCCTCGCGACGGCGGCACCGCCGTGCAGGACGATCCCGGCCGGCCGGTGTTCCACGGCAACGGCCCGGACGACTACGTGTGCGTCGAGTGCGGCAACCTCCTCGCCGAGGCGATGGCCGCCGACTACATGACGTTCCGGGTGCGCGTCCGCTGCGGGCGCTGCAGGACCGTGAACGTCGCGGTCAACGACGATCGCGGCCCGGACGAGCGCCGGCGCCGCTCAGGGGCCGGCGAGCGCCCGCAGTGATTCGCGGTGGCGGCGATAGGCGGCCGCCCCGTCGCCGTCGGTCGCCGCGATCCGGATGAGCGGCGGGTGGCCCATCGCGGGCGTCGCCAGGTCGCGCAGCGCGTCGTGGTAGGCCCGCTCGCGCTGCACGCCGCCGAATCCGAACGCCTTCGCCGGCAGGCCGCGCGAGAGCACGTCCGACGTGGCCCGCCACTCCAGGCACAGATCGCGCTGCTCCTCGACGTCGAACCCGAGCCGGACGCCGGGCGGGTAGAGCTCGAGCGCGGCCAGCCGCGGCGAGGTGAAGTGCTCGGGCCCGTCGACCTCGATCACCGTCCCTGTGGGCGGGTGCACCAGATCGACGGGCAGGAGCAGGTTCGCGCGCGCGGCCGCCAGCACCGAGACGTCGCCGCGCAGGCGGGCGCAGATCGCGGCGAGCACCGCGAGCGCCGCCGTCACGGGCGCGACGAGCGCCGGGTCGCGCCGGGCCTTCGCGACCCGCTCCAGGCCGACGTGGCCCTGCTCGCTCAACCAGTCGAACGACCGGCTCTCGAGCGCGATGCCGTCGTGCGCCGCCGCCTCCGCGAACGCGGCGTGCGTGTCGTTCGGCGCCACCGGGCGGATGTTAGAGCGTCGTAACCTCCGCGAACATGGAGTGGAGCGCTGCCACGCCGTCGCCGGTGGATGTGACGTCGAGCTCGACCCGGTCGCCGGCGACGACCACCGACCAGCTCGCCCAGGCGCAGCATTCGCGCTCGACCGCGACGAGCTGCTCGAGCTCCTCCGCCACGCCGGCGTCGGCGCGGAAGCCGAGCCGAAGGCCGTTCGGGGTGTCTGCGCGGCCGCTGCCGGACGCGCGGATCAGGCGCAGCCAGCGCTCGCGCTGGGCGGCCAGATCGCGGGTGGTGAGGGTGCAGGCGATCTCCATACGGGCATCATGCCAGCAGGCGCCGCGGCAGGCATGATGTGACCATGGAGCGCGTGCGCATCGACCGGTGGCTGTGGGCGGCCCGGTTCTTCAAGACCCGTGGCGCCGCCAACGAGGCCGTTCTGGGCGGCCGGGTGCGGCTGAACGGCGAGCGGGTGAAGCCCGCGAAGGACGTCCACGCCGGGGATGTCGTCGAGGTGCGGATCGGCGAGACGCGCTTCACGGTCACCGTACACGGCGTGGCCGAGAAGCGCGGCTCGGCCCGGGTCGCCGCTGCGCTCTACTCCGAGACGGCGGAGTCGGTCGCCGAGCGCGAGCGCCTGGCGGCGGAGCGCCGGCTGGAACGTCCCCCTGGCGCGGGTGCGGGAGGAGCGCGGCCGACCAAGCAGGACCGGCGCCGCATCCAGGCCCTGCGGCAGGGGCGGCGCGGCGGCTCCTGAGCGCTCAGCGCTCGGCGACGAGCTCGTAGAGCTCGCCGTCCGGCGCGCGGAAGTGGACGTAGCGGTGGCGGTCGTTCATGGCCGGCTCGCCGACCGCGCACGCCCGCGTCGCGCAGTTCGGCGATCGCCTCGTCGAGATCGGCCACCAGGAACCCGATCGAGCGGGACGTGTCGCCCATCCCGCGCGGGTCGGCGATCGCGAAGTGCGACCCGTCGGGGAGGGCGAAGATGTCGGCCTCGACGCCGCCGATCGCGACCCGATCGAGGTCGAGCGTGCCGGTCGCGAAGGCGGCCATCGCCGCCCGGTGCTCGGTGGCGGTCCCGGCGAAGACGAGGCCGAGGATGCGCATGTGAGCGAGCCTACATGGCGCGAACCGGCCGGCGGTCCGCGGCGAATGCGGGTCCGTAGAGGGAGGGTCGGAGGGCCTCCTGTTTGTCCCTCACATGGAGGAGCAGCATGGATCGTCGGTCATTTTGTGAAGAAGGCCGGTGCCGCCGGCCTCGGCTGATCCTGCTCGTCTGCTCGGCGCTCTACCGCCACTTCCGCCGCATCGACTGGCTGTAGCCGGGGACTGTCCCCGGGGGGACAGTCCCAGCGCGATCAACGGCAGGTCTGGAACAGGCGCCCGTCCAGGTCGACGTCCAGGCGCATCGCCGAGAACCCGTACGGTGGCGACTCAATCGCCTTGCAGTAGGCCGAGAACCGGTGCGGGCCGGTGCAGGCGGCGCCCGGGGCGCAGACGTAGCCGTCCTCGGCGTACTCGTCCTCGCCGACCCACTTCCCGTTCGGCTGGTTCGGCGTCGTGTCGGTCGTGAAGTCGTCCCAGCCGCACGGCCGCGGGCCGGCGAGTGCGGTACAGGTGAAGCCGTACTGCGTGCTCCCGGCAGCGCCGGCCGAGAAGCACGGGCCGTACGTGTAGCACTCCTCGACGACCGCGCCGTCGGAGTAGCGCCGGCCCCACCAGCTGAGCAGCGGCGAGTTCTTCCAGAGCACGGTCATGCCGCTTCGGTGGATCGCGTTCATCGCGTAGCTCAGGAAGTTCTGGGCGTCTCCGGGGGTGAGATGGAACCCGGTCGTCGAGGGCGGGTCGAAGCTGTCGATGTCGTCGAGCTCCACCGCGTCGAACCCCTTGGCGGCGCACATCCGGATGCGCGCGTGCAGCATCGGCTTCAGGACGTCCAACTGGCGGAAGTCGAGCCAGCGCTCCTGCGGGTAGCCGAAGTACACGTTTCCGAGGGTCGCGACCGGGAAGCGCCCGCCGCGCGCGGGCGGGCTCCCGTCCGGGCGGTAGTCCTCCCAGGCGAGGTCGAGGTAGCAGATCGCCTTCGGGTGGGGCAGCGTTGCGGCCGGCCACGCGGTGTGCAGCGCGTGCAGCTCGGCCGGCGTCGTCAGGAAGCCGTCGATGTCGTAGATGTCGACGGCGCTTGCGCCCGCGCGCTCGAGCGGCGTCACCCGGCCGATCTGCCAGTCCCAGCGCATCGGCCGGCCGGTGCGGTCGAGGTGCGGCGGATACCAGCAGGTCCGGCCCGTGTCGGGGGACGCAGGCGGCCGGCGCGGGCAGGGGCACGACACGCCAGCGGAACGAGCGCACGGTCGCGCCGGCGGCGTCGGCGGTGCGCACCGACACGCGGTGCGGGCCGAGGCCGAGCAGGCCGGTGTAGACGAGGCGCTTGGCGGACAGGGGACGCCATCCGCGGCTGTCGATGCGGTAGGTGACGGCCGGGGCGCCGGCCGCGGCGCGGTAGTGGGGCGCCGAGACGGCGAACCACTCCGACCTCGACCCGGTGCGCCGCTCCGGGGTGCCGTTCATGAACGCGCTCCAGGGCGCCCGCCCGGCGGCATAGGCCCGCACCGGTCGCACGGCGAGCACGCTCCGCGAGGCGTGCGCGACCGAGAAGGCGAACGTCGCCGGGTCGGTCTCGACGACCTCGGTCGCGGTCTCGGTCAGCCGCAGCACCCGGCCGGTGTCGGCATGGCCGACCACGTGGCGGCGGGCGGCGAATGGCGTAGATGTGGTGTCGGCGGCCGTCCGGCACGTCCCGGCAAGGCACGCCTGCCAGGTGTAGGCCACCTCGAAGCTCAGCAGGCGGTCGCCGTGGGGCAGCCGCCCGGGCCGCCAGGCGACGCCGGCGGCGGTGACGGTGCCGCCGTCGCGCATCGGCCCGCGGATGTGCAGGCTGCCGGTGCCCACGGGCGGCCCAATCAGGTGCCTGGCACCGCCTGCGGCGGTGCCAGGCACCACCAACGCGGCGAGAATGCAGACAAGAATGGCGATTCTGCGCATCTAGAGCACCTCCAGCAGTTCGTCGAGCCGGCGCCGCCCCTCGCCGGTCAGGTACGCGTCGCGGTCGGCGGCCGGCAGGCCGACCGCGTCCTTCCAGATCGAGCGGCCGGCGATGAAGCCGGAGGCGCCGGCCGCCCGGGCCGCCCGCAGCTGACCGATGAACGTGGGATGGTCGACACCGGCAGAGAGCAGCGCCCAGGGTACCGAGATCGCATCCGAGATCGCCGCGCACCCGGCCTCGCTGCCCGGGTACTCGAGCTTCAGGTACTTCGCGCCGCACTCCTCGAGCAACACGGCGCAATCGCGGATCAGGCCGGGCCGCAGCCGGCGGTAGCGCTCGTCGGGCTCGCCCGGCAGCGGGAACACGAGCCCCTCGACGACGGCCAGCAGGTCGTGGTCGGCGCAGTCGCTCACGACCTCGCGCACGATCGCGGCATTGTGGCCGGAGGCGTCCTCGCGGTCGGCCCGGATCCGCACGAGCAGCTTGGCGGCGGTGCCGCCCATCCGGCGCACACCGGCCGCGCCGACCCCGGGCAGCAGGCGGGCCGGGAACAGGTCGCCGTCGGCGACGGCGCCGCTCACCTCGACCGAGACGAGCAGCCCCGCGTCCCCCGGCAGGAGCCCACGGTCGACGACATCCGGAAGCGCGATCTCGGGGTCGAGCAGAAGGGCGCTCGCGGCGGGCGCGAGCGCCGTCACCAGGGCGCGCTTGAACTCGCGCAATGCCTCGAGCGACGTGTCGGCCCCGGCCCGGTCCAGCATCGACCGCAGGCTGGCCCGCTGATCGGCGGCGACGACGGCCAGCGCCCCCTCGCGAGTGGACAGCTGCTGGACTGCGCGCTTCTCTGATGTCGTGAACACTCTTGCTCGCTTCGGCGCGATGTGGAACACTCTCGATCATGTCACGGATCGCGTTCATCGGCGCGGGCAGCGTCGAGTTCACGCAAGAACCTGCTCGGCGACATCCTCTCGTTCCCCGAGCTCGCAGGACGCCGAGATCGCGCTGCACGACATCGACCCCGAGCGGCTGGCGGTGGCCGAGGCGATGGCCCGCTACACCGGCCGGCGAGCTCGGCGGCGGCGCCGCGGATCGCGACCCACCTCGACCGCCGCCGGCGCTCGACGGCGCGCGACCACGTGATCAACATGATCCAGGTCGGCGGCCACGCGGCCACCCTGCTCGACTTCGAGATCCCCGCGCGCCCACGGCCTGCGCCAGACGATCGGCGACACGCTCGGCATCGGCGGCATCTTCCGCGCGCTGCGCACGATCCCCGTGATGCTCGGCGATCGGCCAACGACATGGTCGAGCTCTGCCCGGACGCGTGGCTCCTGAACTACACGAACCCGATGGCGATGCTGTGCTGGGCGACCTACGCCGGGCACGCCGCAGCAGACGGATCGTCGGGCTGTGCCACTCCGTGCAGAACACGACCGCACGAGCTGGCCGAGCTCGTGGACGTGCCGTTCGAGGAGGTGTCGTTCCTGGGCGCGGGCGTCAACCACCAGGCCTTCATCCTGCGGTTCGAGCGCGACGGCGAGGACCTCTACCCGCGGCTCGACGCGCGCGATCGAGGCCGATCCCGAGCTGCGGCGGCGCGTCCGCGTCGAGCATGTACCGGCGGCTGCGGCTACTTCCCGACCGAGTCGAGCGAGCACTCCGCCGAGTACCTGCCGTGGTTCATGCGCAGCGACGAGGCGATCGAGCGGTTCCGCATCCCGGTCGGCGACTACGTCGACCGCAGCGAGGAGAACCTCGAGCTGTACGAGCGCGATCAAGCGCCGAGCTCGAGCCGGGGAGCCGCGATCGAGATCGAGCGCAGCCAGGAGTACGCGTCGCTGATCATCCACTCGATCGTGACCGGCCAGGAGCGCGTGATCTACGGCAACGTGCGCAACGACGGGCCTGATCCCCAACCTGCCCGACGGGGCCTGCGTCGAGGTGCCGTGCCTGGTCGACCGAAACGGCGTCCAGCCGACGCGCGTCGGCGCCGCTGCCGCCGCAGCTGGCCGCCCTCAACCGCACGTTCCTGAACGTGTGCGAGCTGACCGTGCGCGCGGCGCTCGAGGGCAGCCGCGAGCACGTGCACCACGCCGCGCTGCTCGATCCCGCGGCCGCGGCGGCGCTGTCGCCCGACGCCATCCACGACGATGGTCGAGGAGCTGATCGACGCCCACGGCGCCGCGCTGCCGAGGGATCAGGCGGTAAACGCCTGGAAGGTGCCTGGCACCGCGTCGCGGTGCCAGGCACCTGGACAACGGCCCCAGGGACGTCCCGTGACTACACCACGGTGACGCGCACGCCCTCGCCGGTCAGCTCGGCGACCGCGTCCGGGGCGGCGGCCGCGTCGGTGATCACCTCGTCACGCGGCCGAGCTCGCAGATCCGGGCGAACGCGACCACGCCGAGCTTCGAGCTGTCGGCGACGACGATCACGACCGACGCGCGGTCGATCAGGGCGCGGTTGGTGTGGGCCTCGACCTCGTGGTGGGTGGTCAGCCCGGCCGCGCGCCGAGATGCCGTCGACGCCGATCGAGCACCAGGTCGAGGTTGAGCCCGACGAGCGACGCCTCGGCCAGCGGCCCGACCAGCTCGTACGACTCGGCCCGGGCGACGCCGCCGGTCACCACCAGCTTCAGGTTCGGGCGCACGGCGAGCTCGGAGGCGATGTTGAGCGAGTTGGTCACGACCGTCAGCCGGGGGGTGGCGACGAGCGCCCGGGCGACCTCGGTCGTGGTCGTGCCGCCGGTGAGGCCGACGGCCGTGCCCTCGGTCACCCGGCGACGCCGCCTCGGCCGCGATCCGCCGCTTCTCCTCGCCGTGCCGGCCGCTGCGGTAGCGCAGCGGCAGCTCGTACAGCACGCCGTGGGCCGACCGCGCCCCCGTGCGTGCGGGCGAGCAGGTGCTGCTCCTCGAGCAGCCGCAGGTCGCGGCGGATGGTGGCGGCCGACACCCCGAGCTCGGCCGCGAGGTCGCCCACGCCGACGCTGCCGTCTCCCGAGAGGCGCTCGAGGACGCTGGCTCAGCCGGTCGGCCTGGCGCATGCGCGCAAGTCTACTGAGACGATCTGACTGCACATTCGCGTTGTATTTTGCACGATATCTGCATAGAATCGCCATTATGAGCGTAATCGAGCGCGAAATCGTCGACGCAGCCAGCAGATTGGCGCGGGCGGCGGTCGTTGCGCGCGGTGCACGCCGGCACTCCTTCCGCAGCCTGGTGAGCGGGTCGTCGGCGGTCGGGCTGCGGCACGTCGCTGGCACATGGCCCAGGCCTACGCGGCGGCCCGCGAGACCGCCGGGCGCCGGTGAGACCGACGCCTTCCCCGCCTCCGAGATGCCGGCGGGCCGCCGCGTACGACCGGGTGGTCGCGATCTCGCGCTCCGGGACGACCAGCGAGGTGGTGCGCCTGCTCGGCCGGACCTGCGCCGAGCGTGCCCAGCCGTGGTGATCACGGCGGTCGCCGGCTCGCCGGTGCGCCGAGCGCGCGGACCGCGGCGATCGTGCTCGACTTCGCCGACGAGGAGTCGGTCGTCCAGACCCGTTTTGCGACGACGGCGCTCGCGCTGCTGCTCGCCTCGATCGGCATCGACGTCGGCGCCGAGGCCGATGCGGCCGAGCGGGTGCTGCGCATGCTCCGCTGCCGGATATGACCGGCCACGGCCGGTTCGCCTTTCTCGGCGCGGGCTGGACGGTCGGCCTGGCCAACGAGGCCGCGCTCAAGCTGCGCGAGGCGGCCGGAGCGTGGACCGAGGCCTACCCGGCGATGGAGTACCGCCACGGCCCGATCAGCGCGAACGCTGACGACACGCTGGTGTGGCCGATCGGCGCCGTCGACCCGGTGTCCTCGACGCCGCCATCCGGCGCCGGGTCGGCGATCGCCGCCGAATCGTCCAGAGCCCGCTCGCATCGCTCGTGCTCGCCCAGCGCGTCGCCGTCGCGCTCGCGCGGGCCCGCGACCTCGACCCTGACCACCCCCATAACCTGACCCGATCGGTGGTGCTCCCATGAGATCCGTGCGCAACCTGTGCGTCCTCGTCGTCCTCGCGGGGCTGATCGCGACGGCCGCCGCGTGTGGTGGCTCCTCGGGCGGCTCGTCGGGCGGCGTCACGAACATCGTGCTGTGGCACGGCTACGTCGACACCGAGGGCAAGGCGATCAAGGAGATGGTGGCCCAGTTCAACGCCTCGCACCCCAAGATCCACGTCACGGCGCAGTTCTACGGCAACTCCGACTACGCCCTGCAGAAGGTGACGACCGCGATCGCGGGCGGAAAGCCGCCCGACATCGCCTACCTCTACGGCTCCTGGGCAGCCAACATCGCTCAGAGCCCGAAGACGCTCGTGCTGAACGACTACATCAAGGCCGACAAGTCGTTCAACTGGAACGACTTCTGGCCCTCCGAGCGCCAGGTGGCGACCGTGAACGGCAAGATCGTCGGCATCCCCGCGCTCGTCGACAACCTCGCGCTCGTCTACAACAAGAAGCTCTTCCAGCAGGCCGGGATCCCGTTCCCGACGGCGAGCTGGACGTGGCAGGACCTCGCGGTCAGCCGCGCAGAAGCTGACCGACGCCGGCAAGAAGCAGTTCGGCTGGGCGTACGTCAACGACGCCAGCGAGGACACCGTGTGGCGCTTCGAGGCGCTGCTCTGGCAGGCGGGGGGCGACGATCCTCTCGAGCGACGGCAAGCACGCCGCGTTCGACTCCCCGGCCGGCGTGCAGGCGCTCACACTGCTCCAGCAGATGGCCGTCCAGGATCACTCCGTCTACCTCGACAGCGGCAACGACCTCTACGCGCCGCTGTTCAACTCCGGCAACATCGGCATGCTTTACACCGGCCCGTGGGATCTCTCGCAGTTCCCGAAGGTGAACTTCGGCGTCCAGATCCTCCCGGGCGACCAGAACCACCAGACCATCTCCGGCCCGGACAACTGGGTGCTGTTCAACAACGGCTCCGACCGCGCCAAGGCGGCGTTCACGTTCATGAGCTGGTTCACGAGCCCGCAGCAGGATGCTCGAGTGGGCGACGAAGACGGGCGACCTGCCCATCCGCCAGTCGGTGCAGAAGCTGCCCGGCTACGCGCAGTTCATCGCCAAGTATCCGGGCGACGCCGATGTTCGTCGCAGAACCTGAGCAACGCGACGCAGGTGCGCCCGGTGACGCCGCTCTACCCGAAGATCTCGACGGCGCTCGGGCAGGCGGTGCAGGCGGTGCTGCTGGGGAAGGCGCAGCCGCAGCAGGCGCTCGACCAGGCCGCGCCCAGGTGAACACGATCCTGGCCGCTCCGTAAGATCGCGCGCATGCGCCTCCTGCGCTCCGATCACGTGACCGGCTGGCTCTTCGTCGCCCCGGCGACGATCCTGCTCGTCCTGTTCGGGCTGGTGCCGATCGGATGGTCGGCGCTGCTCTCGTTCCAGCACAACGACCTGGTCTCGCCCCGCACTGGGTCGGGACGGCGAACTACCGCGCCCTGCAGCACGACCCGGTGTTCCGCAAGTCGGTCCAGAACACGATGGAGTACACGGTGCTGTTCGTGCCGATCTCGATCGGGCTCGCGCTGGCCGTCGCGGTCGCGCTGAACGCGCGCATCCGCTTCATCTCGATCTACCGCACCGCCGTCTTCATCCCGGTAGCCGTGTCCACCGTTGCGACGGCGATCATCTTCAACTGGGTGGCTCGACCCCACCTACGGGATCGCCAACTGGCTCCTGAACGAGGTCGGCATCTCGTCGCAGGGGTTCTTCCACGACCCCGACCAGGCCCTCTACGGCATCGTCGCCATGACGGTGTGGGGCTGGGTCGGGTTCGACGTCATCATCTACCTTGCGGCGCTGCAGGGCATCCCGCAGGAGCTGCTCGAGGCGGCCGCGATCGACGGCGCGTCGCGCTGGTCGACGTTCCGCTCCGTCGTGCTGCCCCTGCTCGGCCCGGCGACCCTCTTCCTGGTCGTCTGGTCGACGATCAACGCCCTGCAGCTCTTCGACGAGATCTACAACACCACCCGCGGCGGCCCGCTGCAGTCGACGACGGTCGTCGTCTACTACCTGTGGCAGCAGGCGTTCCAGTTCTTCGAGGCCGGCTACGCGGCCGCGATCGCGTACGTGCTCTTCCTGGCCGATCCTGGTGGTCACGGTCGTCCAGCTCGTCGATCAGCCGCCGGACGGTGCACTACACGTCATGAGCCTGCCCCGCTTCAGTCTGCGCCACCTGTTCCTCGCGCCGTTCGCGCTGCTGATGGCGACGCCGCTGATCTGGATGACGATCACGTCGATCCAGACTCCGGACGAGTCGCGCCACTTTCCGCCCGTGCTGATTCCGTCCGGCATCGACTGGCACAACTACACGAGCGCGATCGACTCGGCGCCCTTCGGCGCCTGGTACCTGAACTCGGTGATCGTCTGCGCCGTCGTCGTGGCCTCGAACCTCACGTTCTGCGCGCTGGCCGCCTATGCCTTCGCGCGCATCCGCTTCTTCGGCTCGAACGTGCTCTTCGTCGCGCTGCTGGCCACGCTGATGGTGCCGTTCCAGGTGATCCTGATCCCGACGTTCCTGATCGTCCGCCACCTGGGGCTGATCGACAGCCTCGGCGCGCTGATCGCGCCGAACCTGGTGAACGCGTTCGGCATCTTCATGCTGCGCCAGTTCTTCCGCACGCTGCCGATCGAGCTCGAGGAGGCGGCCCGGATCGACGGCTGCAGCCGGCTCGGCGTGCTCGTCGAAGATCGTGCTGCCGCTGTCGCGGCCGGCGCTCTCGACGCTCGCGCTGATCATGCTCCTGTGGACGTGGAACGACTTCCTGTGGCCGCTCGTCGCGATCAACACCGAAAGCCACATGACGCTGCAGGTGGGGCTCTCCACGTTCCAGGGCGCGCACCAGACCCAGTGGACGATCCTGATGGCCGGCAACATGATGGCGCTGGTGCCGATGGTGGTCGCGTTCGTCCTCACGCAGCGCTCGTTCGTGCGCTCGATCGCCGCCTCCGGGCTCGAAGGGGTAGCCGCATGGCGACGGTCGAGTTCCGCTCGGTGACGAAGCGATTCCGGCGACGTGGTCGCGGTCGACGACCTGTCGCTCGCGATCGCCGACGGCGAGTTCATGGTGCTTCGTCGGGCCGTCGGGGTGCGGCAAGACGACCGCCCTGCGGATGGTGGCCGGGCTCGAGAAGCCGACCAGCGGCGAGATCGCGATCGGCGATCGGGTCGTGAACGACGAGTCGCCCGGGCCGGCGCGACATCGCGATGGTGTTCCAGAACTACGCGCTGTATCCGCACATGACGGTCGCGCGCAACATCGGCTTCGGCCTGCGCCAGCGGAAGATGCCGCGGGCGCGAGATCGCCGCGCGGGTGCGCGAGGTGAGCGCGCTGCTCGAGCTCGACGACCTGCTCGACGCGCCGCCGGCGCAGCTCTCGGGCGGCCAGCGCCAGCGGGTGGCGATGGGCCGGGCGCTCGCGCGCCGCCCGCAGGTGTTCCTGCTGGACGAGCCGCTCTCCAATCTCGACGCCAAGCTGCGGATGCAGCTGCGCGCCGAGCTCAAGCGCATCCACCAGCTCGTGCCGACGACGTCGATCTACGTCACCCACGACCAGGTCGAGGCGATGACGCTCGGCGACCGCATCGCGGTCATGGCCGACGGCCGCATCCAGCAGCTCGGCGCGCCCGCAGGACCTGTACGACCGCCCCGCGAACCTGTTCGTGGCCGGCTTCATCGGCAGCCCGCCGATGAACCTGGTGCCGGGGGTCGTCCGCTCCGGCGTCCTTCGGCCGGCTCGGTCGCGATGCCATGCCCCGGCGTGGCCGACGGCGAGGTGGTGCTGGGAGTGCGCCCCGAGCGGGTCTGTCCCCGGCGGACGCCGGCGACCGCCGCCGGCGCTCGAGATGCTGGTCGAGGTGGTCGAGCCGCTCGGGCAGCGAGGTGATCGTGCACGGATCGGTCGCCGGGGGCGCCTCCGCCGCGCCGGTCGTGGTCACCGAGGGCCGCTGGGCCGATCACGGCGAAGCTCGAGCCGGGAGCGCGGCCGGGGGTGGGCACGACGCTGCGGCTGGCGTTCGATCCCGCCGTCGCCCACGTGTTCGACGCCGGCACCGGCGCCCCGCTCAGACGGGCGTGACGCTCGCCCGCGCCGCCAGCCGCTCGGCGTCGATCGCGCGAGAAGCAGGCCGCCCCGGGCACGGCCGCGTTCGCGGCGCCTGCCCCGAGTGCCAGCGCGAGCGCGTCGTCCCATGCCGGCGCCCGTCGCGCGGGCGACGACCAGGCCGGCCAGGAACGAGTCGCCGCTGCCCACCGGATACGCCCCCGGCGCGTCCAGCGTCCCCGTGAAGGCCGACCCGTCGGCGAGGGCCAGCACGGCGCCCGCCGGACCGCGGGTGACGGCGCCGGCGCCGCCGCCGCGCAGGCTCCGCGGCCGCCAGCGAGCGCCCCGTCGGCGGTGCCGGTGTCGACCCCGGTCACCTGCCCCGCCTCGCCGGCGTTCACCTTGACCAGGTCGGCCGTGGCCGGTCGCCGCTCGACCGGTGTCCGCGGCGAGCGGGCAGGAGGAGCGCAGCGTGAGCGTAGCCGTCGGCCGGGGCGCCGGGCGGCAGCGATCCCGAGATCGTCATCCAGTCGGCCGAGGCCGAGAGCGCCGCCGCCGCGCCGGCGAACCGGTGCCAGGCCTCGGTCGCCGATCTCGACGCCGTGCTCGTAGAACTCGGTCAGCCCTCCGCCGCTGCGGTTTGCGACCGAGAGCGACGATCGCGACTCGCCGTCCACCCAGACCGCGTGGACGGCGATGCCGGCGCGCTCCAGCTCGCCCTCGAGCCAGCCGGCCGGCGTGCCCGGCGAGGATCACGACGACGTGCACATCCGCCCCGAGGGTGGCGGCGGCCCGGGCGGCGTTCAGCCCTTTCCCGCCGGCCACCTGCGCGAACAGCCCGGGGCGATGGACGCTTCCCGGGTGCAGCCGCTCGACCTCGAACAGGCGGTCGACCGACGGGTTCGCCGCCGCGCAGACGATCACAGCGCCGCGATCGCTTCCGGGCAGCGTGGGCTGACCCGCCGTGCCGCCCCGCGCCCGGGTCGAGAGCGAGCCGCAGGCCGCCGCCAGCGCCGCGCAGCGGCCGGCCGGCCAGCCGTTCAGCACCCCGGCGAGCCAGCCGGCGTTCGTGCTGTCCCCGGCGCCGATCGTGTCGACGACCTCGACCGCCAGCGGCCGGGGCCGCCACGAGCGCGCCGTCCACGACGGCCAGCACGCCCTCGCGCCGCACTTGACGAGCACGGAACCGGCGCCGGCGGCGGCGAGCGTGCGGGCCGCCTCGGCGACGTCCGCGAGCCCGGTCAGGGCCAGCGCCTCGGCGGCGTTCGGCAGCAGATGGTCGATCTCCGGATAGAGCTCGGCGAGGCCGCCGTCCCACGTCCCGTCGGGGTCGGCGCCCGGATCGAGCGACGTCGTCGCCCCCGCCGCCCGCGCGCGCCGCAGGATGTCGGAGAGCACCGGCGCGGCTCCCTGCAGGAACCAGCCGCCGGTGTGGACGTGACGGGCCCGCCGGAGCAGAGCGTCCGGGACCATGTCCGCCCGCAGCCCGCCGATCGTGCCGCGGAACGTGAGCGTCGCCCGGTCGCCCGGCTCGACGAGCACGGCCGAGACGCCCGTCGGGCAGGCCGGGTCGACGACGCTCGGACCGGTGTCGACGCCGCGCGCCTGCAGCTCGGAGAGCATGAACCTCCCGAAGAGGTCGTCGCCGACCACGCCGGCCATCGCCGTGCGCAGTCCCAGGCGGGCGCCGCCGCAGGCGGTGATCGAGCTCGTGCCGCCGACGACGAGGTCGGCGTGCTCGACCCACGTCTCGCCCTGCCCGAACTCCGGTCGCACCCGCCGGCCTGCCATGACCAGATCGGGATTGCAATCGCCGACGACGAGCAGATCGAGGTCACGCATCGGCCGCCATCATCCCATAGCCGTCCGGGAACCGAACGCCGTCCATCCCCGTCGTACAGACATGCGCATCGTCCCCGCCCTCATCGCCTGTGTGCTCGTCGCGGGCTGCGGCGGCTCGGCCGACCATCCCCCGGCGAGCGGCTGGGTGACCGGCGTGGCGCTCACCGGCCGGCCTCTGTGCCCGACGCCCACCGCGCAGGAGTCGCTGTGCCATCCGGCGCCGCGGCCGCACGCCGTCGTCACGGTCACCGGGCCGGCGGGCACGCGGCATGTACTGGCCGGGCCGAACGGCCGCTTCCGGGTCGCGCTTGCGCCCGGCCGCTACGTGATCCGCTCGGGCTTCGCGCGGCCCGTGTCCGTGCGCATCGTCGCCGGGCGGGTCGCGCACGTGCGCATGCGGTTCTCATTCCTCCACGTCCACGGATGATGACCCCGGGGCGGCCGGACGGCCGCCCCGGGATCGATCGCCTGCGTCAGCTCGAGCAGGGGTTGCCGCCGAGGTCCCTGTGGAAGTCCTCGGCCAGCCGGATCGTCGTGAATCCGACGTCCGGGTACGTGACGAAGAGCAGCTTGCCGTACTCGGTCTTCGACGACCCTCCGAAGAGGTTCGTCGTACCCGGGATGTGCGTGCCGCCTTGCTGGAACATGCACCGACCGTCGTTGTGGGTCAGCGAGTAGATCGGATAGAACTCCGCGCCCGGAGGCGGGTTGACGCAGTTGGCGCCGGTCGGGCCGTCGCACTGCACGGTCGGGTTGCCCGGCTCACCGCGCTCGATGCGGGCCATGTCCGTCTCGAATGCGGTCTTCTCCAGCGGCCGTCCGCCCGAAGTGGGCACGGTGAACCGCATCGGCGTCGGATGCACCTTCCTGTCGGCCACCGGGTTCGCGAACGTGCCCGGCCAGTCGAGCTTGTACGACGGCCCGTCGAAGTCGCCGTCGTCGAGGAAGCACCCCTTGATCGGGATCGCACCGAAGTAGTTCGCGCCGTCGAGGCAGAACTGGTCGTCGGTGTCGACGGTTGTGTCGCCGCCCGCGGGGCTGGTGCACGCGCCCGTGGTCGGGTCGATGGCGTTGCAGTACTCGAAGTGGCCGATCTCGTCCGAGGCCGCCACGTTGTAGGTGTGCGCGCCCCAGGTCGTTCCGCGGCGGACGGCCGAGGAATACTCCGGATGGAACGCGTACGGGCGCACGTGGCAGGTCTTCGCCTTTGGCTGGAACAGCACCTGGCCGAAGCCGTTGGCCTTGCTGGCCGTCATCGATCCGCTGCCGCCCGTCGTGATGTCCTTGATGTCGACCCGGAAGCCGGCCGGCGTGTCGTGCATGTGGACGCGGATCGTGTCACCGGAGCTCATCAGCAGGTCCTTCTTCAGGTCCGGCCGCAGCCCGGTGAGGTTCGGGTCGTGGGAGAGCGCGAGCGGGTTGGCCGGCGCCTGCGACTTGCCGCTCTTGGTGATGTAGGCCCAGTTGATCGGCTCCTCGCCCACCAGGAAGTTGTTCGGGTTGCTCAGGCAGTCCGCATTCTGCTGGACGCCGGTGTTGTCCTGGTCGGACAGGCTGTCGATCGTCATGTTGGCGCACCACTTCGTCGGGCTGCAGCCGAACCCGTCGAACTGCGGGATGTAGCTCGGCTCGTAGAACTGCAGCTCCATGTACGCCTGCCCCGGATGCTTGCCGAGGTAGTGCGGCGAGCTTGGGTTCGTGCTCGTGAACCGTGCGTTTTGGTCGCTGTCGGCCTTGCACTTGTGGGTGTAGTTCGGCGACGACTGCGAGTCGCACATCGTCAGGCCGAGCCAGAAGGTCGCCCGCAGCTGGAAGTCGAACGTGCCGGCGGTGCCGGCCTGGTTCGGCTTCGTCGGCGGGTTCTTCGGGAGCTTCATTGTGTACGTCAGGTCGTTCCCGGTGCCGTGCCGGTGCGAGTAGAAGAGCACCGACGGCTCGTCGTGACCGGTGTACTCGCCGTTTGCGCCGATCGAGTGGTACGGGTCAACGCACAGGAACGGCCTCGCCTGGCACAGGGTCTCCGTGTACGTGTCGGCGTGCGCCGCTGCCGCGGGCCCGGCGAGCGCCGAAATGGCCACGACGGCCAGTGCGACTAATCGTTTCATCTTCCCTCCGTGGACGCAAAGAACATGCCTCCGTGCGGCGCCGCGGCTCGCGGCGGCCGCGCACGGTCCATCGCTCTGATCCCGCCTGGATTACCCCTCGGCCCACCTCCCCTCTCGGCCGAGGCAGACTCTACTCCACACGGCCGCGCGTGACCAGGAATTTGTAACCTGACCAGCGATGTTTCCGCTTCCGGACAGCGCTGATGCCGGCCGGCCGGTCGTGGTCGACCGCCGGGAGACTCCGCGGGGCGAGCTCGTCCTGCGCCGGGCGGGCGAGCACTTCGAGGTGATCGCGAACGGGACGTTTCTGATGGACACGCGCGACGGCCGCTCCGAGCGGGCGCTCGTGCGCGAGGCCGTCCCCGCCGGCGCCGATCTGCGGGTGCTGCTCGGCGGCCTCGGCGTCGGGTTCTCGCTGGACGAGGCGCTGAGCCTGCCCGGAGTCTGCGAGGTGGTCGTGGTCGAGCTCGAGCCGGCGGTGGTCGAATGGGCCGGGTCGCATCTGCGCGGCCGCTGCGGCCGCGGCGTCGACGACCCGCGCGTCCGGCTCATCGGCGCCGATCTACGCCAAGCGCTCGGGGCGCTCGACGGCCGGTTCGACGCCATCTGCCTCGACATCGACAACGGGCCCGGCTGGCTGGTGCACCCGGCGAACGCCGCGATCTATGCCGATGCGGCGCTCGAGTCGCATGCGCATGCTGCTCCGGCCCGGCGGCCGCCTGGCCGTCTGGGCGGCCGAGGCGGACCCGGGCTTCGCCGCGCGCCTGCGGCGGCACTTCGCCGCCGTGCGGACGGTCGCGATCGCCGTCCCGCGCGGGCCGGACGACATCGTCTACCTGGCGAGCGCCCAGGAGAAGACTTCGACCCGGATGCCGTCCGGATCGAAGGCGAAGAAGGCGTAGTAGGTCTCCTCGTCACGGTCGAACTCGGGCGGGAAGTGGATGCTCGCGCCCATCGCGACGCAGCGCTCGTACGCCGCATCGACCTCGTCCTCACGGTCGACGTCGAACGCGAGGTGCTCGATCCCCACGTCGTAGTGGCGATGGGCGCCGCCGTCGGCGGGCCGCAGGCCGAGGTACTGCAGCCCGCAGCGCAGATACGTCACCTGCTCCGTGCCGCGGTAGGTGGGGTAGCGGTCGCTCACGATCCAGCCCAGCGGACCGAGAAGGTCGAGGTAGAACGTCAGAGAGCGCTCGACGTCGGCGACTGCGAGGTCGACGTGGTGGATCCCCTTCGCGGGCACTACCGCGACCTCACCCCGGCCACCAGTCCTTGACCAGCGTGCCGTCGCCGCCCTCCGGGCGGTCGGAGGCGACGGCGATCACCTCGAGCCCATCCGGGCCGGGACGGAACCCGCGCACGACATCGGGGGCCACCCGGACGACGTCCCACTGAGCGAGGTCGAACACCTCGTCGTCGAGCTTGACCTGGCCTGACCCGGCGACGACGACATAGGCCTCCTCCTGCTCGCGGTGATGGTGGCCCGAGGTCGTGCGCAGGCCCGCCGGATAGCGGAAGTAGGAGATGCCGAGGTGCTCCGACCCGAGGTGGCTGCGCCCGATGTGGGCGTCGACGCCGTTGGCCCGCGCCGCCTCGGAGATCTCGATCTGCTTCAGGTTGACGATCGTGTGCCTGCTCATGCGGATGTCCTCCAGTCAGTTCGCTGCATCTGCAGTCTTGCATCGCCGCCGCCGATAGCCTTCCGGCGCGAACCGGCGCCTGACGGCTACTCGTCGGCCATCTGAAGGAGCGTCGTCACGGTCGTCCAGTTGCGGGCGGTCGCCGCCACCCCCAGCCGCTTGCCGGCGAGCTCGGCCCAGAGCTTCGAGCGGGCGACGCCCTCGGCGTGCCACGTGTAGAACTCGCGGCCGACGGCCGTGAACCGCTCGTCGCCGGAGACGAGCGCCTCGAGCTTGCGCACGATCGCGGCGTCGGGCGCGGCCGAAAGGAAGCTCACCTGATAGCGCTTCGGGCTCTCCACGACGCTCTTCAGCGGATCGCGGCGCACCACCTCGGCGAGCTCGTCGCGGGTGCGCGTCACGACCGGGATCGTGAGCCCGAACGCCTCGGCGATCAGCCCCTCGCACCGCTCCGCGAGCGCGGCCGGCTTCGCATCGCTCGTGAGCACGACGTTCCCGCTCTGGACGTAGGTGCGGACGTCGGCGAGGCCGGCGCCGGTGAGGAGCTCACGCAGGGCGGGCATCGGGATCCGGTTGTTCGGCCCGACGTTGATCCCTCTGAGCAGGACGATCTGGCGGATGGCGGCCATCGCCGGTAGCGTCGCACAGCGGGCGGCGCGTGGCTAACCCGTGACGTCCGGCGGCTCCGAGACGGGCTGGCGGATGATCGTCTTCAGCCGTTCCGGGGCGGCCCGGCGAGGGTCGCCGAGGTAGATCTCGTGGTGGCGGCCGCGCGGCGCATACCCCTGCTCGGCGATGAACGCGTGCAGCGCCAGGATCGTCGGCTCCTCGCCGGCATACGACCCCAGATGGAGCACCTGGGCCGCCCGGCCTTCGGCGAACCGCTCGAGGCGCAGGTCGCGCGCCTGCGGAAGCTGCTTGCGCTCGGCGACGTCGAGCGCCGTGCGCTCGAACAGCGCGGGCGTGACGGCGTCGGGCTGGCGGATCATCATCGTCCAGTCCCACTCCGCCTTCGCGGCGGTCGCGAAGTCGGCCATGTCGGGCACCGACCAGAGGCCCTCGGGCGGCCCGACCCGGTAGACCGGCCCGCCCGCGCGCTTGATGGCGAACTTGAGCCCGTAGGAGACCGAGTAGAGCACCTGCAGCGCCGCCCGGTAGGTGTCGGAGACGTTCGGGTCGCCGTGCCCGTCGATCATCAGGAAGGCGAGCTCGGGCACGTCGACGAGCGATGGGGAGCGCCGCGCTCGGTAGAGCTGTGCGAGCTGCTGCTCGGCGGTCGACACGAATCTCCTTCCGCATCCAGCGTAGGCCGGCCCCGATCCCGGCGCATCGGGGTTTTCCCGGTCGCCGCTCGGGAAGCTACGAGGTGCCGCAGCGGCTACGGTCCCCGGCCGATGCCGATGTGGACCCCGGAGCTGGTCGTCGACGAGGAGCTCGCACGCGCCCTCGCCGGCGACCGGCTGCCGGGGCTGCGCGACGCGCCCATGCGCCTCCTCGGCGAGGGCTGGGACAGCACCGTGTGGCTCCTCGGCGAGGAGTGGGTGCTGCGGTTCCCGCGCCGCGAGGTCGTGGTGGCGGGGTTCGTGCGCGAGCTCGCGGCGCTGCCCCGGCTGGCGCCGGAGCTGCCGCTGTCGGTGCCGGTGGCGGCATTCCAGGGGCAGGCGGACGACCGGTTCCGCTGGCCGTGGGCGGGCTTCCGGCTCCTGCCCGGCTGCGAGCTCGCCGACGCCGCGCCCACCGACGCCGACCGCGCGCGGCACGGGCGCGACCTCGGCCGTTTCCTGCGCGCGCTGCACGACATCGACCCCGCGGCGGTCGCCGTGGACGGCGCGCTCCTGCCGGTCGACCCCGTCCGCCGGGCGGACATGCCCTTCCGGGTCGAGCGCACGCGGGAGCAGCTCGCCCGCCTGGACGCGATCGGGCTGTGGCGGGCGCCGGTGCAGCTCGACGGCGTGCTCGAGCGGGCGCGGCGGCTTCCGGAGGCCGCGGAGCAGGCGATCTGCCACGGCGACCTGCACCTGCGCCACCTCCTGGTGGGGGACGACGGCGAGCTCTCCGGGGTCATCGACTGGATCGATGTCTGCCGGGCCGATCCGGCGATCGACCTGCCGCTCTACTGGGGCTACCTGACGCCCGCCGGCCGCGCGGCATTCCACGCCGAATACGGGCCGGTCGCCGCGGCCGCCCTCCTGCGGGCGCGCGTGCTCGCGGTCTTCCTGTGGGGTGTCCTGGCCGAGTACGCCGGCGAGGTGGACATGCCCGCGCTCGGCCGCGAGGCGCTCGCGGGGCTGCACCGCACGGTCGCCGACCTGCCGGAGTGAGTCGCTCGCGCCGCCGGCCGGGCCGCTCGGCGTGAGATTGTAATCGGTGATACAATCGCTCAAGGCAAGGAAGTCGCCCACTACGGGAATCGTGCTTCACCCGCCCACTACGGCTCTTGGACGGCCGTGACGGGGCGCTGTTGCGTCCGTCACACGGCTTTGGGAAGGCTCCCAGTGCGGATTTCCGCCGGGGGCCTTCTTCCTGTGGTCGACCTCACCACACCGGGCGGGCGCGGCCGGCGTGCACGTCGCCGAGGCCGCCGCTTGCGCTCCGCGAACCGCAGGAGCACCCGCCGGGCGGCATCGACGTCGGCGTCGCCCAGGTCGCGCGCGCAGCTCGTCCTCGATGCGGTGGCTGGCGGCGAGCGCGGCCCGGCGCACGTCGCGGCCGCGCTCCGTCAGGCCGAGGATCTTGGATCGCCGGTCTCCGGGGGCGGGGCGGCGCTCGACGAAGCCGTGCGCCTCCATCTCGTCGACCACCTTGATCGCCGCCTGCTTGGTGACGCCGAGCCGCTCGGCGAGCTCGGTCAGCGTCAGCCCGGCCTCGGCCAGCGCCCGGATGACGAAGCCGAACGGCGGGCGCATGTGCGCGTGGCCCGCCCGCGCTCATCGCCTCCTGCAGGCGGTCGGCCGACGGCCCGCGTGGCGGCGACCACGAGGATCGCGATGTCGGGCCCGTCAGATGGTTCTCTTTGGCGAATCATTCACCAAAGTGTACTATCTGCTGCGGACAGACACCGAAGAAGGAGCCGTCTGCCATGCCCGTCATCACCGATTCCGCCGCCCCCCGCTTCGACGTCGAGGGCACCCACGTCGTCGGCCTCGCGTCGCCGAGCCGTGGGGCGACCGAGACGAGCACGTGGCGCCTGCGCCTCGATCCCGGCAGCGCGTCGCCGCCGCACTCGCTCGATCGCGAGGAGATCTTCGTCGTGCTCGCCGGCAGCGGCCGAGGCGCGGTTCGAGGACGCGACCGAGCGCGTCGAGGCCGGAGGCGCGCTCGTCGTCCCCGCGGGCCGCGAGTTCGTGATCGCAAACCCCGGCGGCCGCCGTTCGACGCGGTCGTCGTCCTGCCGGCCGGCGCCCGGGCGACGGTCGACGGAGTGCGGATGGTCCCGCCCTGGGCGGAGTAGCCGCGCGGCCGCGCGGCTAGCGGTGCCGGCGCGAGGGCCGGTGCTGCGCCGGGATGCGGCGGCCGTTGAACGCCATCGCGGGGCGCGGCTCGCGGGGGGCCTCGACGATCTCCTCGGCCGGGCGCGGTGATGTGGATCCCGATCAGCGGGCGGCGCGGGTCGCGCACGCTCTGGAGCGCCTCGTCGGCCGTCTCTGCCTCCGTCGAGAGGACGGTTGACGAGCCGCTCTGGTAGCGCAGTTCGACGGTGAACTCCATGTGGCGCTCCTCCTGAGTGGGTGATTCGTGTGGGCCGTGCGAACCGGCCCCGCGGAAACGAGTCGGGCTAGCTGACCGTCGGGCGCGGACGGCTCGGCCTCGCCGTCGTCGCCGTTCTGGTTCCTCGGGCTGGGGTCCGGGAACCCGGCCGCCCAGAGGACGGCCTTGAGCCGGCGCAGGTCGGCGAGCTCGCGCCGGCCGTAGGCGAACGCCACCGACTCGCGTAGCGCTCGCTCGAACTTCGTGTTGCGCTCGAGCGCGTCGCGGAGCTGGACCCGCAGGTCGTGCTCCGTGCGGACCCCGCTCGCAGCCGCCCGCAGCGGCTTGTCCTGCTCCACCTGGGAGCTCCCACCGTCGTCGGGCGTCTTGCGCATGCGCTCCCCTCGTGTGCGTCGGGCCGGTCAAATCCGAGCCAGCCGGCTTTGCGAACGCTGCCTCTGGGCGGAGCCCCTCACCCACACCTTAGCAGCGCCGCGGCTCTCGAGACCCCGAATCGGCGGGGAAGCGCTGCTAAACTGGCGGTTCGGAGAACGCCCGCCGCATGGTGGTCCTGCTCGCCAGAGGCTCCCAGGTAGCTCGCTGACTCGTCGCCGACGGCCGTAGCCGTCTGACTCCAGGGAGCGACATGGAGATCCCCGTCCTACCAGCAGGCAGCGCGCCGGCAGACGCCATCGCGGCGGCGGCGCTCGAGGAGCCCGCCGACGGGCCACCGCCGCACCCGATGCTGACCGTCGTCTCCGGCGGCGGCGACACCACCGACGCCCGCGCGACGCTGCACGCCGTTCCACGCCCGGAGTGAGCGGCTCGGTCGCGTCTTCACCTGCAGCAGAGCGGGTGCGGTTCCGCGGAGACCGGTGACTTCTCCCGCCTGCTCAGCCAGCGCGCCGAGGTGGTGCTCGGCGACGCCGCGCATGATGCGGCGGGCCTACCGGATGATGTGGGCCAAGTCCGGCACTCGTGCATCGTCTGGACGATCGCGTCGTACCTGTTCCTGCTGCTCGTCGGCGAGCAGCCCCGTCGCGGTCATCCCGGCGTCGATCTCGCTCGGGCTCGCCGCCGCCGCGATCGGGTTCTGCATCATGCACGACGCCAACCACGGCGGCTACTCGCGAGCCGGCTCGTGAACCGCCTCGCGTCGCACTCGCTCGACCTGATCGGCGGCTCCTCCTACGTGTGGTCGGCCAAGCACCTGGCCCATCACACCTACACGAACGTCGCCGACCACGACCCCGACATCGACGCGCTCCCGTTCGGCCGCTTCGAGCCCAGCCAGGCGCGCCGCTCGCTGGCATCGCTACCAGCATCGTGTACATGTGGCTCCTGTACGCCTTCGTCACGCTGCGCTGGCAGGCCGTCACCGACTTCACGTTCCTGGCCCGCGGGTCGGTCGGACGCTCCACGTTCCGGCGGCCGCGCGGCTGGAACCTGGCCGGCCTGGTCGGCGGCAAGGTCTTCTTCGTCATCTGGGCGATCGCGATCCCGCTCGTGCTGCACACGCCGCTGCACGTGGCCGAGGTGTTCCTGCTCGCGTCCGCCGTGGCCTCGCTCTCGCTGACCGTCACGTTCCAGCTCTCGCACTGCCTCGAGGAGGCGATCACGCTCGCGCCGAGCCGATGCGGCGCCGGGCGCGGAGTGGCACATCCATCAGGTCGAGGCGACGGCCGACTTCGCCCAGAGAAACACGGTCATCCGCTGGTACGTGGGCGGCCTGAACCACCAGATCGAGCACCACCTCTTCCCGCGCGTGCCGCACACGCTGCATCCGCAGCTTGCGGGCATCGTGCGCACGACCGCGCTCGAGTGCGGCGTCGCCTACAACGCGCACCCGACCATGCGGGCCGCGCTCGCCTCGCACACGCGCTGGCTCAAGCAGATGGGCGTCGCAGCGACCGAAGCCTGAAAGACGAACGCGGCGTGCGGGGCGCCTCAAGGGCGCGCCGCACGCCGCGGACGGTCACGGTCTAGGCGACGGGCGAGACGTTGGTCGCCTCGGGGCCCTTCGAGCCCTCACGGCTCTCGTACTCGACCTTCGAGCCCTCGACGAGCGACTTGAAGCCGTCGCCGGCGATCGAGGAGTGGTGGACGAACAGATCCTTCGACCCTTCGTCCGGCGAGATGAAGCCGTAGCCCTTCGCGTCGTTGAACCACTTCACAGTTCCAGTTGACATATTGCACCTCCCTTACGGAGTAACGAACGAGTAAGGAAGTGCGAATGCGCAACCGAACGAGCGTTCTTGACCACTGCACCCTAGCACGGCTTCTGGCTCGTGCCGCCGCCGCGGGCTGAGATCACGCCCAGGCGGCCAGCCGCTCGGCCAGCGCTCTCACGCTCGTGCGCAGCTCCTCCGGCGTGCGGATCGTGAACGGCGCAGTCGAGCCGGGCGAGCACCGTCGCCATCCAGTCGAGCGAGCTCACCCGCATCCGCAGCAGCGTGCCGCCGTCGGCGTCAACGAGCTCGGCCAGCGTGCCGGGCAGGCGCCGGGCGGCCTGGTCGAGCGGCAGGTCGAGCAGCACCTCGACCTGCCACGGCCAGGGCACGCGCGCGAGCGACGTCGAGACGTGCGCGACGGCGTCGAACCCGTCCGGCGCCGGCTCGCCGGCCGTGTCGATCGCGGTGACGCGGCGCATGCGGTCGACCCGGAACGTGCGCAGCTCCTCGCGAAGTGTGGTCGTGCGCCGCCAGGTACCAGCGGCCCGGGTGCACGACGAGTCCGTACGGGCGAGAGCTCGCGCCGCGTGCGCTCGCCCGTGAACGAGCGGTAGCTCGTGCGCACGCGCCGGCGGCGGCGGATCGCCTCGGCGAGGACGAGCGCGGTGTCGGCGGGTACGGGCGCCGCGGCGCTGGCCGCGGCCGTGAAGTCGAGCGTGGCCTCGAGCGCCTGCACCCGCCGGCGCAGCGGCTCGGGCAGCGCCCGGTGGATCTTCTCGAGCGCCGTCTCGGCCGCCTCGGGCGAGCCGGCCAGGCCCAGCCGGCCGCGCCGCGACGACGCCGAGCGCGACGGCCACCGCCTCGTCGTCGCTCAGCATCAGCGGCGGCAGCCGGAACCCCGGCCGCATCGCGTAGCCGCCGCCGACGCCGCGCTGACCCTCGACCGGGATGCCGAGCCCGCGCAGCGCCTCGATGTCGCGGCGCACCGTGCGCCGCGTCGATGCCGAGCCGATCGGCGATCTCGCGGCCGGTTGCCGCGGGTGGGACTGGAGCAGCTCGAGCAGCTCGAGCAGGCGTGCGGTCGGAGTGCGACATGCGTGCAAGTCAAGCACAGATTGAGGGCGGAATCTGCCCTATTTGAGCGATACGCGTCACCGGGACACGACGACGCGAGACGGATGGGGGAGCGATGCACGAGACGATGCAGGCTCGGGGCACCGAGCACGACTTCGACTTCTGGTTCGGCAGCTGGAACGTCCACAACCGCCGCCTGCGCGAGCGGCTGGCCGGCTGTGACGAGTGGATCGAGTTCGCGGCCACGTCCGTGGCCCGGCCGATCCTGGACGGGCTCGGCAATGAGGACCTGTTCCGCACCGATCACGCCGGCGGCTTCGTTGGCATGTCGTTCCGGTTCTTCGACCCGGAGTCCGGCCTGTGGTCGATCTACTGGGCCGACAGCCGCCGCTCGGGCCTGCTCGATCCGCCGCTGATCGGCGGGTTCTCCGGCGACGTGGGCGTGTTCGAGGGCGACGACACCTTTGCGGGCGAGCCGATCCGGGTGCGGTTCGTGTGGTCGGGCGTGACGACGCCCACGCCGCGCTGGGAGCAGGCGTTCTCAGACGACGGCGGCGAGACCTGGGAGACGAACTGGGTCATGGAGTTCTCAAGGGCGGATGACGATCGATGAGCGACACCGCGCAGATGCAGGGGACGATGAGCGACTTCGACTTCTGGATGGCCAGCTGGACCGCTCACAACCGGCGGCTGCGCGAGCGGTTCGCCGGCTGCGACGAGTGGGACGAGTTCACGGCGACGATCGAGGCCCGGCCGGTGCTCGGCGGGATGGGCAACGTCGAGGAGTTCCGCACCGACTACGCCGGCGGCTACGTCGGCCTGGCCATGCGGTTCTTCGACCCCGAGACGCGGCTGTGGTCGATCTACTGGGCCGACAGCCGTTCCACCGGGCCTGCTCGAGCCGCCCGTGATCGGCGGGTTCGCCGGTGACGTGGGCGTGTTCGAAGGCCCGGACACGTTCGCCGGCCGGCCGATCCTCGTGCGCTACACCTGGTCGGGGGTGACGACGCCCACGCCGCGCTGGGAGCAGGCGTTCTCCGACGACGACGGGCACACGTGGGAGACGAACTTCGTGAGCGACTTCACCCGCGCGGAGGACGACCGATGAGCGCCGTCGACGAGGTGGGGCTGATCCCGGCCGACTACCGGCACGTCGCCGAAGCTGGCCGTCCCCGGCCGGCCGGTGCGCGTCGAGGGCACGGTGCTCAAGTGGTATGAGGTCGCGGCGGCGGACGCACCCGTCCCGGACGCGATCCGCACGCTCGCCCGCGGCGCCCTGGAGGACGCCTCGGCGGCCTGGGAGCTCGAGCTCTCGGCCGACATCGGGTTCGTGATCCTGCACCGCTGCGGACACGACTTCTACTTCCTCCTGATCTGCACCTGGCGCAACCAGAACGAGGTGTGGGAGACGGTGTGGGCCAAGGACGGCGACGCCGACGCCGCCTTCCGGCCGTGGCGCGACCGCCGGGCCGCACCGGCCCACCTTACTGCGTCTGGGAGCTCGGCGTCGTCTGCCACGAGGCGCGCGCGTGGGCCCGCTACCTGCGCTCCGCCCGTGATCCGGAGGCCCGCCGGGCCTACCTCGAAGACGGCTTCGACGGGACGGTGTGATCCAGTTTCTGGTAGCGGCCGGTTCCCCATAACGGGGGGTTCTCGGATCGGCCGGAGCACGTCATGGTGAGTCCCGACCCCTTTCCGTGATCGAGGTGCGGCTCACATGCTTCGACGGATGATCGCGCTGGCCCTGGCCGGCCTGGCGGTGGCGGCGCCTCCAGCACTCGCGTCGCCCCACTGGAACACACAGATCAAGAACGGCTTCGGATACCGCGTCCCGCGTGGCCGGCGGCTGCTGGTTCGACAAGGGCTCGCGGACGGGCTCGCTGCTCGTGACCTGCCCCGACCACCACCGGGCGACGCTCACCTACGTGTTCACGACGAGCCGCACGGTGCAGGGCACCGCTCCCATGCCGCGCCTTGCCGACACCGGCCGGGGCCGGGTCTACGACTCCGCCACGGCGAGCGGCAAGTCGATCCGGGTCACGGTGACCGTGTGCGGCGACGCCCGCGTCCAGCTGAACACCGTCACCGTCAGCTACTACACCCGCTAGCTCCGTCGGGGTCACCCGAACGCGGCCACGAACTCCTCGAGCTCGGCCTCGATGTGGTGGCCGGGCAGATCGTGGTTGCAGTAGTGGTACTCGAGCAGGCGCTTGGGTGCCGTGATCGCGTTGTAGGCCGCGTACACGGTCGAGGGCGGGCAGCACGCGTCCATCAGCCCGACGCTCACGGTCGTCGAGGCCCGGATGCGGGGCGCGAGCACCGCGTTGTCGACGTAGCGCAGCGTGTCGAGCACCGTCGGGATGTGCTCCTGGTGCAGCGAGAGGAAGTCGACGAGCTCGGTGTACGGCGGCTCCGCGGCGATCGTGATGGCGTGGGGGATGTCGCACATGTACGGCATGTGGGCCTGGCACAGGCGGACGCCGTCGGGGTAAAGGGCCGCCGCGGCCAGCGACATGGCGCCGCCCTGGCTGAAGCCGGCGACGCCGATCCGGTCGGGGTCGACGCGGTCGTGGGCGGCGGCGGTCTCGACCCCGCGCACGGCGTCGATGTACAGGCGGCGGTAGTAGTAGTCGCGGCGGTCGAGGATGCCGCGCGTCATCACGCCGGGCGCCTCCGGGCCCGACCTCCCGCCGCCGGGGTCGCCGGTCGCGCCGGACGTCCAGCTGCCGCCCTGGGCGCGGCTGTCGACGACGAGCTCGGCACAGCCGGCGGCGGCGTACAGCGTGTGCTCGGCCGCCGGGCCGCGGCCGCCGCCGTAGCCGATGAACGTCACCCGGCACGGCAGCCGGCCCTCGGCCCCCCGCGGGCACAGGAACCACGCCCGCACCGGGTCGCCGCCGGCGCCGGTGAACGTGACGTCGGAGACATCGATGTGCCGGTACACGGCGGTGCGGTAGGACTCGAACACGGCCGGCCGCGCCCGCGCCCTGGCATCGGCGAGCGCCTCCTGCCAGTACTCGTCCAGGTCGTCCGGCTTGGCCACCGCCGAGCGGTAGGTGCGCAGCTCCTCCAGGGGGGCGTCGAAGTAGGGCATGGGTCCTCCGCGGTCTCGGTTGCCGGCGTGGGTTATCTCACGTTCGGGCCGGGCTCGTAGAATCACGCGCACCATGACGCCAAGCCCGTTCGACTTCACCGGCCGGATCGCCCTCGTCACGGGCTGCGGCAGCGAGTCCGGCATCGGCCACGCCTGCGCCCGGCTGCTGGCCGAGCTCGGCGCAGGGGTCGCGCTGACGGCGACCACGGAGCGCGTCGAGGAGCGGGCGGCCGAGCTGCGCGCGGCCGGTGCGGCCGCCACGGCGCACGTCGCCGACCTGACCGTCCGCGAGCAGGCCTTCGCGCTCGCCGAGGCGGTCGAGCGGGCGCACGGCCGCATCGACGTGCTCGTGAACGCGGCCGGGATCGCCCAGACGGGCATCCCGGCGCCCGAGGCTGCCTTCGCCGACCTGACGGCGGCGCAGTGGCAGCGCGAGCTCGACGTGAACCTGATGACGGCGATCTACACAACGCAGGCGGCGCTGCCAGGGATGGTGCGGCGCGGCTATGGCCGCATCGTCATGATCTCGTCGGTCACCGGGCCGGTCGTGATGGCGCCGCGGCAGGCCGGCTACGGGGCGGGCAAGGGCGCGATGGACGGCGTCATGCGCTCGATCGCGCTCGACTACGGCCGCCACGGCGTCACCGCCAACTCGGTCGCGCCGGGGTGGATCGACACGGCCTCGTCGCTCGACGACGAGCTCGTCGCGGCCCGCTCGACCCCGATCGGCCGTGCCGGCACCGCCCGGGAGGCCGCGGCGGTGGCCGTGTTCCTGGCATCCGAGGCGGCCGGCTACGTCACCGGGCAGGTCTTCGTCGTGGACGGCGGCAACACCATCCAGGAGCCGCACGGGATCGACCTGTACGGCGACGGCGCGTGAGTCCGCCTGCATAAAGGTGCCTGGCACCGGTATTCACCGGTGCCAGGCACCTGAACGACGCTACGAGGCGCTGACGCCGACGCCGATCGGGCAGGACACGCCCGTGCCGCCGATGCCGCAGTAGCCGCCCGGGTTCTTGTCCAGATACTGCTGGTGGTAGTCCTCGGCCGCATAGAAGGGGCCGAGCTCGGCGATCTCGGTCGTGATCTCGCCGCGGTGCGCATTTCGCAGCGCCTCGGCATAGGCGTCCCGGGTCGAGAGCGCCAGGTCGCGCTGCTCGGGGGTGCGCCAGTAGATGGCCGAGCGGTACTGGGTGCCGTGGTCGTTGCCCTGGCGCATGCCCTGGGTGGGGTCATGCCCCTCCCAGAACTTCTGCAGAATCTGCTCGGTCGAGATCTTGGCCGGGTCGTAGGCGACGAGCACGACCTCGGTGTGGCCGGTCATCCCGGAGCACACCTCGCGGTAGGTCGGGTTCGGGGTTGAGCCGCCGGCGTAGCCGACCGCGGTCGTGTAGACGCCCGGGGTCTGCCAGAAGATCCGCTCGGCGCCCCAGAAGCAGCCCATGCCGACGACCAGGTGGTCGATCCCCTCGGGGAACGGCGGCAGCAGCGGCGTGCCGAGCACCGTGTGGCGGTCGGGCACCTCGATCGGCTGATCGCGGCCGGGCAGGGCAGACGCGGCGTCGGGGACGGCGGTTGGCTTGCGCAGGAACATGCTGAGGAGTCCTTTCATGGTGTCGCTCATACCGTCTCGGCTAGGCCTCGAGCGTTACAGAGAGGGTGATCTCGACGTTGCCGCGCAGGGCGTTCGAGACCGGGCAGCCCTGCTCGCCCTGTTCGGCCAGCCGCTGGAACTCGGTCTGGTCGAGCCCGGCGACGCGGCCGCGGACCGTCAGATCCATGCGGGTGATCGCCACGCCGCCGCCGTCGAGCGGATCCAGGTGGCAGACGGCGTCCACCGCCAGCCGCTCGGGCGCATGGCCGGCCGTGGCGAGCGTGTTCGAGAAGGCCATCGCGTAGCAGGCGGCGTGCGCGGCGGCGATCAGCTCCTCCGGGCTCGTCTTGGGGTCGGGACGAACAGTCCGCGCCGCCCACGTCACGGCCTGCTCGGGGAACGCGCCGCTCGCGACGCTCACGCTCCCGCCCCCGCCGACCAGGTCACCCGCCCATACCGCGCTTGCTCGAGACTCCGCCATGCTCGTTCCCCCTCGGTCAGACTGACATGGACGATAGCGCCGGGCTGATCTATCGTCTGGGAGCAGGGAGCGGAGCGATGACCTTTCGTGAGGCGGTCGAGATCAACACCCGGTTGCACGGGGGCCAGGATGTGCCCACGGTGGAACGGATGGCCCTGGCCTGGTATCTGACCGACCGCATCGACGCGGGCGACGCCGGGGAGCGCGAGCTGCTCGCGATGCTCTTCATGGCGGAGCACGTCCGGCCCGAGCTCGACGAGGTGTGGTCGTGCGGGCGGTGAGGCGATGTCCGTCCTGCGCGTGAACGTGCGCCTCTCCGGCACGCTGGCGCAGCGGCTGGGGGCACGCCGCAGCGTCTCCCTCGCGCCCGGCGCCACGGTCGACGACCTGGTCGCCGAGCTTGGCCGCGAGGCCGGGTTCGATCCGGCGTCGCTGCGCGGCCTGGCCGTCGTCGCCGAGGGCAGCTTCGTCGGCCGCACCCGCGCGGTGGTCGACGGCGAGAGTCTCGACGTGCTGGTGCCGGTCGCGGGCGGCTGAGGCTTAGCCCTCCATGCCGTAGTGCGTGCGCACGAGCTCCTCGATCCCGAGCCTCGCGAGCGCCGCGACCGGGGCCAGGAAGGTGACCTGGATCACGCCCGGCGAGCGGCCGATCTCGATCGCCCCGGTGATCGTGGCCCGGTTCTTCACCTCCGGGATGCCCATGCCGAGCAGCGCGGCCGACCGCTGCAGGCCGTTCTCGACGGCGCTCGACAGGTCGGGCCCGGTGCCGATCACCGAGATCGGCAGCGACTCCTCGATCTCGGCGACGCCGTTTCGGCGCGCGATCTCGGCCGCCCGCCGGCGCTCGGCGGCAGACAGCGGCCGGGCCAGGAACGGCAGGTCCTCGGCCACCGGCAGCAGGATCGGGCCATCGATCGCAAGCCCCTTCAGCACGTGCACCTGCAGCGTGACCGTGCCCGAGACGTCGCAGGTGTGGCCGGCGATCTCGCCGTCGCCCTGCATGGCGTGCATGTCGCCGAGGTAGATGCCGGCCCCGGCCACCTTCACAGGCGCGATCAGGATCGCGCCGGCCCGGGCCGAGTCGATGTCGAGGTGCCCGTCGGTGCGGCTCTCGAGCTGCTCCGGCGTCACCGCGTGCCGGTGGGGCGCGCCCAGCAAGAACGCGCCGAAGTCGCCCGCGTTGTGGGAGTCGGGCAGGTCGACGGCCGGGGTGGTGCCGATCTGGCCCATGAACGGGCGCAGCCGCGTGGCGACGCCGACCAGGTCATGCGGCGCGAAGAGCAGGATCGGGTTCTGGATGGAATGCTCGGGGATCGCGCCCACGGCGTGCGCGTCGTTCGCGAACTGCTCGGCCCGGTCGCGGCCGACGGTCACCCCGACCCGCCACTCGTCGTCGAACGCGATCGTGTAGCCGTTCGTGAACGCAAACGGGGCCGCGGGCGCGCCGCAGTTGGCGCAGCGCACGCTGTCGGGGCCGATGCCCTCGACGACGGTGGCCTCGTCCTCCTGGCCGCACGACGCGCACACCTTCGCGCAGAACGGATCGCCGTTGAAACGGCCCTCGATCATGCGGTCGTTGCCCGACGAGGTCGCAAGCGAGGTCACCGAGATGTCGCGGATCGAGATGGCGACCGCGTCCCCGACCTCGGCGCCCTCGACGGCGACCGGCAGCGTCACCTCGTGGCCGCCCTTGATGGCCGGCGTGATCATCGGCCCCCAGCATCCGGGCGCGGTGTTGGCGACGATGTGGCCGCCGTCGCGCACCGGTCCGAGCATCTCCGAGCTCGGGCCGATGATCCCGTCGCTGAACCGGTCGACGAACACCGTCTCCGAGCCCTGTCGCGTCTTCGCCTGAGTCTCGACCGCCATCGGGGAACCTCCAAACGAGGGGACCATGTGAGCGCCGCGTTTCGCAACCTATCACCGCCGCAAAACGACCATACTGCGGCACACAAGGAGGACGCTCGTGACCGCCGTCATCGCGGGCTATGCCCGCTCGCCGTTCCACCCCGCCCGCCGCGGCCGGCTCGCGGGCGTCCGCCCCGACGACCTGGCCGGGGCGGTGATCGCGGCGCTGGTGGAGCGCACCGGCGTCGATCCGGACGCGCTCGAGGACGTGCTGCTCGGGTGCGCCTTCCCCGAGGCCGAACAGGGCATGAACCTGGGCCGGATCGCGGCGACGATCGCCGGGCTGCCGGCGTCGGTTGCGGGCGCGACCGTGAACCGGCTGTGCGGATCGTCGATGCAGGCCGTGCACATGGCCGCGGGGGCGCTCGCGATGGGCGCGGGCGACGCCTACGTGTGCGCCGGTGTCGAGTCGATGAGCCGCGTGCCGATGGGCGGGTGGAACCCGCTCTACAACCCCGGCCTCGTCGAGCGCCGGCCCGAGGTGTACGTGAGCATGGGGGAGACGGCCGAGAACGTCGCCGCCCGCTTCGGGGTCGGGCGCGCCGAGCAGGAGGCGTTCGCCGTCGAGAGCCAGCGCAAGGCCGCGGCCGCGGTGGCCGGCGGGCGGCTGGCCGACGAGATCGTCACCGTGGCCGGCGTCGGCGAGGACGGCTGCCCGCGGCCCGAGACGACGCTCGCAGGGCTGGCCGCGCTCGAGCCGGCGTTCGTCCGCGACGGCACCGTCACCGCCGGCACCTCGTCGCCGCTCACCGACGGGGCGGCCGCGGTGCTCGTGACGTCGGAGCGCTTCGCCGGCGAGCACGGCCTGGAGCCGCTCGCGCTGGTGCGCTCGGTCGCCGTTTCGGGCTGCGACCCCGAGGTGATGGGCATCGGGCCGGTGCAGGCGACGCGCAAGGCGCTCGAGCGGGCGGGGATCGGCGTCGAGCGAGCTCGACGTGGTCGAGCTGAACGAGGCCTTCGCCTCGCAGGCGGTGGCCTGCCTGCGCGAGCTCGGCATCGATCCCGCGAGGTGCAACATCGACGGCGGCGCGATCGCGCTCGGCCATCCGCTGGGCGCGACCGGCGCGCGCATCACCGGCAAGGCCGCCCAGCTGCTGCGCCGCGAGGGCGGCCGCTATGCGCTTGCCACCCAGTGCATCGGCGGCGGCCAGGGCATCGCCACGGTGCTCGAGGCGGTCGGCGTGAGCGGGATCGACCGCGCGGCGGTGATCGGCGCCGGCACGATGGGCGCGGGCATCGCGGCGCACCTGGCAAACGCGGGCCTTGCGGTGGTGATGCTCGACCTCGGCGATGCGGCCCAGCGCGCGCTCGCCGCGCTGCCGAAGCGCTCGCCGCCGCCGCTCGTCTCGGCCGCGGCCGCCCGCCTGATCCGCACCGGCAGCCTGGAGGGCGATCTCGAGCTCGTGGCCGATGCCGACTGGATCGTCGAGGCGATCGTCGAGGACGCCGCTGCCAAGCGGTCGCTGTACGCCCGCCTGGACGCGGTCAGAAAGCCCGGCTCGATCGTCTCGTCGAACACCTCCACGATCCCGCTGTGCGAGCTGCTCGAGGGCGCGCCCGCGGGGCTCGTGCCCGACCTCGTGATCACGCACTTCTTCAACCCGCCGCGGTACATGCGCCTGCTCGAGATCGTCCCGGGCGGCGCCCGGCCCGAGGCGGTCGACGCCCTGGAGCAGTTCTGCGACCTGCGCCTGGGCAAGACGGTCGTGCGCTGCAACGACACGCCGGGGTTCATCGCCAACCGCCTCGGCGTCTTCTGGATCGGGACGGCGATCGGCGAAGCGCTCGCCCGCGGCCTTACGGTCGAGGAGGCCGACGCCGTGATGGGCGCGCCGCTCGGCATCCCCCGAAGCGGCGTGTTCGGGCTCATGGACATCGTCGGTTTGGGTCTGCACGAGCAGGTGAACGCGTCGTTCGACCGGCTGCTGCCGCCCGGCGATCCGTGGCACGGCGTCCCGGCGCATGCCGATCTGCTGGGGCGGATGGTGGCGATGGGGGCCACGGGCCGGGGCGCCGGCCGCGGCTTCTACGCCCGCGACGGCGACACGCGGCTTGCGATCGACCTCGCGACGCTCGAGTACCGGCCGGTGGCGCGGCCGCCGCGGCTGCCCAGGACGGCGCGCGAGCTGGTCGAGATGGGCGGCCCGCTCGGGGACTACGCCGCGGCCGTGCTCGGCCGGACGCTTGCCTACGCGGCCGCGATGGTGCCGGAGGTGACCGCCGATCCCGCGCTGATCGACCTGGCGATGCGGCGCGGCTACGGGTGGGAGCGGGGCCCGTTCGCGCTGATCGATGAGCTCGACGCCGCCCGGTCGGGCGGGCGCGCCCGGCCCGACCCAGTGGCGCGAGAGCGGATCGCGGGCAACGACTCCGCCTCGCTGTGGGACACGGGCGACGGCGTCGCCGGCCTCGAGCTGCACTCGCACGCGAACGCCATCGACGCCGGCATGCTCGCGATGATCGCGCGCGCCGTCGCGATCGCGGGCGAGAGCCACCGCGCCCTGGTCGTCTACACGGACGCCGCGCACTTCAGCGTCGGCGCGAACCTGGCGTACGTGCTGGGCCTCGCCAACGTGGCCGCCTGGGAGCGGCTGGCCGAGTTCGGGGCCGCGGGCCGGGAGGCGTTCGCGGCGCTCAAGTTCGCGCCGGTGCCGGTCGTCGGCGCCGTGGCCGGGCGCGCTCTGGGCGGGGGCTGCGAGCTGCTCATGCACTGCGCCGCGGTGCAGGCGCACACCGACACGTTCATGGGGCTCGTGGAGCTCGGCGCGGGGCTCGTGCCCGGCTGGGGCGGCTGCCGCGAGCTGCTGCTGCGCTGCGTCGCGGGCGCGCCCGCCGGCGGGCCGATGCCGCCCGCCCGGCAGGCGTTCGAGGTGATCGCGACCGGGCGTGTCTCGACCTCGGCGCAGGAGGCGCGCGAGCTGGGATTCCTGCGCCCGCACGACCGGATCACCCCCAACCGCGACCGGCTGCTCGCCGACGCGCGCGCCTTCGCCCTGGAGCTGGCCGACGGCTACGCGCCACCGGAGCCGACGACGGTCACGGTCGCCGGCCGCTCTGGCCGGGCCACGCTCGAGCTCGGCGCCCACCAGCTCGCGCTGCGAAACGGCACGGTCACCGCGTATGACCTGCATCTGGCCGGCATCCTCGCCGGCGTGCTTACGGGCGGCGACGCCGACTCCGGTGCGGCCGTGCCCGAAACGGCGATCGCGCAGCTCGAGGCGGCCGCGGTCGGCGCCCTCTTCCACGACGAGCGGTCGCTCGCGCGCATGGGCCACCTCCTCGGCACCGGCCGGCCGCTGCGCAACTGAGGATGCTCGCCTACCGCGCCCCACTGGCCGACTTCGCGTTCCTGCTGCGGGACGTGTTCGACCACGACGGCGTCGTCGCCACACTGCCGCCGTACGCCGACGCCCCGCTCGAGACGGTCATGGCGGTGCTGACCGAGGCGGCCGCGTTCAGCGAGGGTGTGCTCCTGCCCCTGAACCGCACGGGCGACGAGCAGGGGTGCACGTACCGCGACGGCGCCGTGCGCACGCCCGACGGCTTCCGGGAGGCGTACGCGGCGCTCGTCGCCGGCGGCTGGCCCGGGCTGGGCGTGGCCCCGGAGCGGGGCGGCGCCGGACTGCCCGCCGTCGTCCAGGCGGCGTTCGAGGAGATGGCCTGCTCGGCCAACCTGGCCTTCGCCACCTATCCGCTGCTGAGCGCCGGCGCCGCCGCGGCGCTCATCGCCCACGGCTCGGCCGAGCAGGTGCGGCGCTACGTGCCGCGCCTGGCCAGCGGCGAGTGGAGCGGGACGATGTGCCTGACCGAGGCCCAGGCCGGCACCGACCTCGGCCTCCTGCGCACGCGGGCGCAGGCCGGCGCGGACGGCACCTACCGGATCACGGGGACGAAGGTGTTCATCACCGGCGGCGAGCACGACCTGACCGACCAGATCCTGCACCTCGTGCTGGCGCGGCTGCCCGACGCGCCGGCCGGCACTGCCGGGATCTCGCTCTTCCTCGTCCCCAAGCTGTGGCCGCCCGACGGTGGCGGGACGCCAAACGGCGTCACCTGCGGCTCGATCGAGCACAAGATGGGCATCCGCGGCTCGGCCACCTGCGTGCTGCACTTCGAGGACGCCGTCGGCGAGCTCGTGGGCCCGGCGCACGCCGGCATGGCGCAGATGTTCACGATGATGAACCGGGCCCGGCTGGGAGTGGGCATCCAGGGCGTCGGCATCGGCGAGGTGGCCTACCAGTCGGCCGTGGCCTATGCCCGCGAGCGGCTGCAGGGCCACGCGCCCGGGCGGCCCCACGGCGACGGCGCCGACCCGATCATCGCCCACCCCGACGTGCGCCGGGCGCTTTTGCGGATGCGGGCGCTGACCGAGGCGGGGCGGGCCCTGGCGATGTGGCTGGCCGTCGAGCTCGACGTCGCCCACCACCATCCCGACCCCGGCCGCCGCCAGGCCGCCGACGACCTGGTGGCGCTGCTCACGCCGGTCGTCAAGGCGGCCTGCACCGACAACGGCTTCGAGGCGGCCAACCTCGCGATCGGCGTCCACGGCGGCGCCGGCTACATCACCGAGTCGGGGGTCGAGCAGCTCGCCCGCGACGCCCGCATCAGCCAGATCTACGAGGGCACAAACGGCGTGCAGGCGCTTGACCTGGTGGGGCGCAAGCTCGGGATGCACCACGGCCGGCTGCTGCGGCGCTTCTTCCACCCCGCCGCCGCCCGCGCCGCCGGGCCGCACCCCGCCGAGCTGCGGGAGCTGGCCGAGCCGGTGGCCGAGGCGCTCGCCCACCTGCAGGAGACGACCGTGTGGCTGATGAGCGCGGGCCGCGACCGCGAGCAGGCCGCGGCGGCTGCCACCGACTACCTGCGCCTGTTCGCCCTGACCGCCTTTGCCGACCTCGAGCTGCGCATGGCTGCGGCCTGTCTCGACGGCGGCGCCGGGGCGGAGTTCGGCGGCCGCAAGCTCGCCACGGCCCGCTTCTTCTGCGACCGCGTGCTGCCCGAGACCGCCGGCCTCGCCCGGGCGGTGCGCGCAGGCAAGGACTCCATCACGTCCATCGGCGACGACGCGTTCTGACGCCCGAGAAAGGACCCCGCGTGATCCACGAAAGCCCTCACCCGCCCGTCGACATCCCGGACGTCGCGCTGGCCGAGTTCGTGCTCGCCGGCGCCGCCGCCCGCGGCGAGCGCCCGGCGCTGGTCGACGCGGCCTCGGGCCGCACGCTCACCTACGCGGGGCTCGACGCCCTCGCCCGCGGCGTCGCGAGCGGTCTGCAGCGGCGCGGCCTCGAGCCCGGGCAGGTGGTCGGGATCCTCGCGCCGAACGTGCCCGAGTACGCGGCCGCCTTCTTCGGCGTCGCGCTCGCCGGCGGCACGAACACCACGATCAACGGCCTCTACACCGAGGCCGAGATCGCCCATCAGCTGCGGAGCTCGCGGGCGCGGTTCCTGTTCACCGTCTCGGCGCTGCTCGACCGCGCGCTTCCCGCTGCCGCCGCGGCGGGTGTCGAGACCGTGTTCTCGTTCGACGGCGGGGAGGGCACGATCGCGCTCGCGGACATGCTTGCCGCGCCAGGCGAGCTGCGCGCCCCGGCGCTCGACCCGGCGACGGCGCTCGTCGCGCTGCCCTACTCGAGCGGCACGACCGGCCTGCCGAAGGGGGTCATGCTCACCCACCGCAACCTGGTTGCGAACGTCGTGCAGACGCTCGCGGTATGCCCGGGGGGTGACGAGGTCATCGCCGGGGTGCTACCGTTCTTCCACATCTACGGCCAGACCGCGGTCATGAACTGCGCGCTGCGGGCCGGCGACACCGTGGTCACGCTGCCGCGGTTCGACTTCGAGGCGTTCCTGCAGATGATCGCCGAGCACCGGGTGACGCGCGCCTTCGTCGCGCCGCCGATCATCGTCGCCCTGTCGAAGCATCCGGCGGTCGAGCGGTACGACCTCTCGAGCCTGCGCATGATCAACTCGGGGGCGGCGCCGCTTGGCGACGACCTGGAGGCGGCCTGCCGCGCGCGGGTGCCCGCGCGGCTGCAGCAGGGCTACGGGCTCACCGAGGCCAGCCCGGTGACCCACATCACGCCGCTCTCGGAGGAGCACCGGCCGGGCACGATCGGCCAGCTCGTCCCCAACACCGAGGCCCGCCTCGTCAAGGTCGGCACGCGCGAGGATGCCGCATCGGGTGAGCCCGGCGAGCTGTGGGTGCGCGGCCCGCAGGTGATGACCGGCTATTTCGACGATCCGGCCGCGACGGCGCGGACGCTCGACCCCGACGGCTGGCTGCGCACCGGCGACATCGCCACGTTCCGCGCCGGCGGCTGGCGGATCGTCGACCGGCTGAAGGAGCTGATCAAGTACAAGGGCTACCAGGTCGCCCCGGCGATGCTCGAGGCGCTCCTGCTCACCCACCCGGCGGTCGGAGACGCGTGCGTGATCCCGGTCGCCGACGAGGACGCGGGCGAGATCCCGAAGGCATTCGTGGTCGCGCGCGGCGAGGTGTCCGGCGACGAGCTGATGGCCTTCGTCGCCGAGCGCGTCGCCCCGCACGAGCGCATCCGCGCCGTGGAGCTGATCGACGAGATCCCCAAGTCGGCGTCGGGCAAGCTGCTGCGCCGGGTGCTGGTCGAGCGCGAGCGGGCGCGGGTGGCGGGGTAACCGGGCAGCCCAGCTGCCTCAATCCATGGTCTGCGGCAGGCCGAAGTGGGGGAAGGCATCGCCGCCGCCGAACCAGGTGATGGCGGAGACGCGGTCGCCCTCGAGCGTGAGCACGAAGACGGAGTACGCGCGGGCGACGCCGCTCTCGCCCTCGGCCAGGTAACAGGCGAACGCCGGCTGCGTGTTCGCGCGCGTCGGCACCATTCGCAACGGGGCGCCGCGGCGCTCGTTCGCGCCGCGCAGGAACCCGCCGATCGCGGCCCGGCCCTGGTAGGCGTGCGGGAGGGGCGGCATCGTGAGCCACGCGTCGGCAGTCAGGAGGGCGACCAGTCCGTCGAGGTCGCCGTTCTCGACCGTCCCGGCGAAGCGGCCCACGATGTCGCGCTCGAGCCGAGAGTCCGGCAGCGGCGCTCGGTCGCGTCCGGCTGCCGGCAGCCGGGAGTCAAACGCCTCTCGCGCGCGGCGCAGCAGGCTGTTGACGGCCGCCGGGCTGGTCTCGAGCATCTCGGCGACCTCGTCGGCGCGGTAGCCGAGCACATCGCGCAGCACGAGCACCGCGCGCTGCTGCGGCGGGAGGTGCTGCAGGCCGACGACGAAGGCGAGGGCGATCGCCTCCCTGGTCTCGTAGCGCGCTTCCGGTCCGGGGGCCGTGTCCGGGATGCGCTCGAGGAGCACATCCGGGTAGGGCTCGAGCCAGACCGCCTCGTTCCAGCGCGTCGGCTCGGGCAGTGCGGGCGTCCGCCCCTCGCCGGGCCGGCGCCGGCCCGCGCGCAGGGCATCGAGCGAGCGGTTCGTGGCGATCCGGTACAGCCACGCACGCACGGACGCGCGCCCCTCGAACCGCCCGAGGCCGCGCCACGCGGCGAGCAGCGTCTCTTGGAGCAGGTCCTCGGCGTCCTGTGTCGAGCCGACGATCCGGTAGATGTGCAGCTGGAGCTCACGCTGGTACGGGCCGGTCAGCTCGCGGAACGCTTCCTCGTCGCCGGCGCGCGCACGGGTGAGGGCGAGCTCGGTCACGCCCGCATCCTTCCAAAGGCTCTTCGGGTTCGCCGCCATCACACGTTCTGACGACGGCGCGGCGCGAAATTCGCCGATCAGTTTCCTTCGCGGCGGACGCCTCAACGAGTGCTGCAGCGACGAGTCCAACTCGAAGGGAGAACAACCATGGCAAAGATCGTGATCAGTACGAACGCCTCGCTCGACGGAGTGGTGCAGGATCCGGACGGCGAGGAGGGCTTCAGGCTGGGTGGCTGGTTCCGCGAGTTCGGCGGAGATGACCTCGACGCCTGGGCGCGGCTCTTCACCGCCGAGGCGCTCGAAACCGACGCTCTGCTGCTGGGTCGGCGCAGCGACGCATGGTTCGCATCGCGGTGGTGGACGAGGTCTCGAAGCTCAAGCGGACGCTCGATGGGGAGATCGCCGTCTTCGGGAGCTATCAGCTCGGGCGCATGCTGATCGAGCATGACCTGGTCGACGAGGTGCGACTGGTCGTCTTCCCGGTCGTGCTCGGGGCGGGTGAGCGCCTCTTCGGCGAGACGAGCGACCAGAAAGCCGTGCGGCTCGTGGACACCGGGACGATCGGGGCCGGCCTCGTCCGCATGACCTACGACGTCATGCTGGAGGAGGCGGCCGCGTAACGCCGGGAGCATGGCACCGCGATTGCGGTGCCATGCTGCCCGCTACCACTCCACCAGCCGCCACACCCCCGGCTGGGGCTCCTCGTCGTGGCCGCCGACCTCGGCGAAGATCGCCACCGCGCGCTTCAGCTCTTCCATCGCCTCGTCGTCGCGGCCCGCGCGGTGCAGCGTGTCGGCCAGGTTGTTGCGAAGCGCGGCCTCGCGGTGGCGGTCGCCCTGGGCGGCGACGAGCGCGAGCGCATCGCGGACGAGCGCCGCGGCGGGCTCGAGATCGCCGGCCGCGAACCGCGCGCGGGCGAGGTTGTTGAGCGCGGCGATGCGGATGCTGGGGTCGGCCAGCCGCTCGGACAGGGCGAGGCTGCGCTCGAGGTGGCCCGCGCCCTCGCCCAGTAGGCCCGAGGATGTTGTGCGCCCGCGCGGCGGCCTCGTCGTCGCCCTCCGCCTCGGCCAGCCGCAGCGCCTCGCGGCAGAGCTCGAGCGCGCCCGGGTCGCCGCGCCGCCAGGCCACCAGGCCGCGGTCGGCCTGCACCCGCGCCGGCGGGGCGCCGAGCGCGAGCGCCTCCTGCAGGTGCCGTCTCGGCCGGTTCCCACTCGCCGCGGCGCTCGTGGACGGTGGCGAGCTTGTGCTCGATCCGCCCGAGCGCGTTCGCCTCGGCATGTGCCGCAGCGGCGTCGTAGGCCGCCAGGGCGGCCGCGTACTCGCCGCGCAGCGTGTGGACGTCGCCGATCGCCTCGTGCAGCTGGGCCGGATCGGGATGGCCGAGCGCGAGCGCCGAGCGGTAGTGGGCGAGCGCCTCGGCGCCGGCCGAGAGCGCACGGGCGCGGTCGCCGGCCGTGGCGTAGGCGGCGGCGGCCTCGTCCTGCCGCCCCGCGAGCTCGAGATGGCGGGCGACGAGGGCCGGGTCGCCGTGCCGCAACGCGAGCACGTCGGCCACGCGTCCGTTCAGGAGCCGCCGGCGGGCGAGGCCGGCGCGCTCGTCGACCGTCGCGCGCACGCGCTCGTGGCCGAAGTCATAGGCGGCGTCGCGCTCGACGATCAGGCCGCGCGCGCACAGCTCCTCGAGCGCGCCGGCCACCTCCTCGCCCGAGCGACCGCTGGCGGCCCGCACGGTGTCGACGTCGAACGTGCGCCCGATCACCGCGGCCGCCGACAGCACCTGCGCGGCCGTCTCGGAGACCGCGTCGAGGCGGCTCTCGACGGCCTCGCGCACGCCCGCCGGCGTCGTGTCGGCAGGGCGCCCCGCCGCCAGCAGCTCGGCCAGGAACAGCGGCAGCCCCTCGCTCTCCGCATACAGCGCGTCGGCGTCGCCGGGGCCGAGCCCCTGCGCGCTTGCGAGCTCGGCCACGTCGGCACGGGTCAGGCGCTCGAGCGTGATCCGGTCGCCTATCTGGGCAAGGCGGGCGCACAAGTGGCCGGGATCGGGCTCGTCGGTGCGGCGCGTAAGCAGCAGCAGCAGGCGGCGGCCGGTGAGCCGCCGCGCCAGATAGCCGAGCGCATCGAGCGAGGCGGGGTCGCACCAGTGGAGGTCGTCCACGAGGACGATGCCCGCCGCGCGGCCGTCGACGGCGAGCGCGATCAGCTGGCACACCGCCTCGAGGAACCGCAGCCGCGCGCCCGGATCCTCCAGGCTCGTGGCCGGCGGCGGGCCGAGCTCGGGCAGGAGCCGAGCGGCCTCGCCGACGCTGTGCGCCGGCAGCGCCGGGCCGATCGTTTCGACGGCGGCCCGCAGGAGCTGCGCCACCACCCCGTAGGCCAGGCCGCGCTCACCGGCCGACGGGCGGGCGGCGATCGCCGTCGCGCCGCGGCCGTGCAGGGCGGCGACGAGATCCTCGGCGAGGCGGGTCTTGCCCACGCCCGACTCGCCCTCGATCACCGCCATGCGGCCGTCGGCGGCGACGGCGCCGTGCACGTCGCTCAGCGCACGCCACGGCCCGGCGCGGCCGACCAGGGGCTGGGCGGGCGCCGCGACGGCGGGCGCCACCTCGGCGACGGCCGGGCTGCGGCCCTCGTTCACCGCGTTGTAGAGCTCGGTCGTCTCGGTCAGCGGCCGCACGCCGAGCTCGCGGTCGAGCACGCGCACGCACTCGCGGTACTGGCGCATGGCGTCGCCGCGGCGGCCGCTCGCGGCGTAGCAGGAGATCAGGCGGCGGTGGGCGGGCTCGTGCAGCAGGTCAAGCCCCAGCCGCTGCTCGGCCCGGGCGACGGCCTCGTCGCCGCGGCCGGCCGCCGCGAGCGCGTCGACGAGCCGGTCGAGCGCCGCCGCCCGCTCGCGGCGGATGCCCTCGGTGGTCAGCCGCAGCCAGTCGTCGAAGGCGGCGCTCGAGCGGATCGAGAACCCGGCCAGCAGGTCGCCGCGGTGCAGGTCGGCTGCGGCCGAGAGGGCGTCGGCGCCGGCCGCCGGGTCGGCGGCGATGCGGCGGAACTCGGCCAGGTCGAACCAGGCGCCGGCGAGGGTGAGCGCGATCGAGGTGCGGTCGACGTCGAGGTACCGGCCGCCGAGGGCTGTGCGCAGCGTCGAGAGCGTCCGCCGCAGGGCCGCCCGGGAGCGGTCGATGTCGAACTCCGGCCAGAGCAGGGTCGCCATCACCTCGCGGCTCTGCGGATGCCCGGTGACCGCCAGGTGGGCGAGCATGGCGGTGGCCTTGCGCGTGTCGACCGTCGAGCGGCATTGCCGTCGACTTCGACGATCGGCGTGCCGAGAAGTGAGATCCTGAGCGGGTGCACGTGTCAAGCATGACACGACTTCGCAACGAGAATCCAGCCCCGGCGTCGCGCCGTAACGTTTCCGGGACGGTGCGGCCGTGACACTTGCCGGCATGGAGGATGGCCCGATCACGCGCGCGCGGCGCTCCCGCGCCCTCGCCTGGGTCGTGTTCGCGCTCTGCGTGGCGCTCTTCATCGTGTCGATCGTGTTCGGCTGGCTCAGCGTCGGCTTGCACGAGTCGAGCGCGAGCTGGTCGGGCGGGGGCTTCCTCGCGAACGCCCTGTTCGTCGTCGCGGTGTTCGCGTTCCCGGTGGTCGGCCTTCTGATCGCGACGCTCCGTCCGGGCAACAGGATCGGCTGGCTCCTGCTTGCGATCGGCGTCGGCTGGGGGGTCTCGAACGCGACCTCGTACTCGGACTACGCGCTCGTCCTGCACCATCCGCTCCCGGCGTCGATGGCCGTCGCCGCGATCGGCTCGTCGTTCTGGATCGTCCCGATCGTGCTCACCGGGACGTTCCTGCTGCTGCTCTTCCCCGACGGCCGCCTACCCGGGCCGCGCTGGCGCCCCGTCGCGTGGTTGAGCGGCGCGGCGATCGTTGTGGGCGTGCTGTCGGAGGTGCTCACGCCGGGGCTGATGACCCAGGCGGGCTATCCCCACACGACCAATCCGTACGGGCTGGCGGCGGCCGCGCGCATCGTCGACGACGCGAAGCTCGCCATCGCTCTCGTCCCGATCCTGATGGTGGCGTCGGCCGCGGCGCTGATCGTCCGCTTCCGGCGCGCCCGCGGTGAGCCCCGGCGGCAGATCAAGTGGTTCGCCGCCGCGGCCGGCTTCGTCGCCTCCACCTACGCCGTTGTCGAGCTGATCTCGGTGATCGTGTACCCGTCGTCGCCGCACGCACCCGGATGGCTGCTCGTGTCGCAGGGCTTCGCCCTCGTGAGCTTCGGGCTGATTCCGGTCGCGATCGGGATCGCGATCCTGCGCCACCGCCTGTTCGACATCGACGTGATCGTCCGAAAGACGCTCGTCTACGCCGCTCTGGTGGCGTGCCTGGCGGCGATCTACCTGATCGGGGTGTACGCGATCGAGGCCGTCGTGCGGCGGTTGAGCGGGAGGTCCGGGACGCTCGCGGTCACGCTCTCGACGCTGGCGGTGGCGGTGGCGTTCCAGCCGTTGCGCGGCCGCATCCAGGCCGCCGTCGACCGGCGCTTCTACCGCGGCCGCTACGACGCCGCGCAGACGCTCGAGGCGTTCAGCGCCCGCCTGCGCGGGGAGATCGACCTGGACGCGCTCAGCGGCGACGTGATCGCGCTCGTGGGCGACGCGCTGCACCCCGCGCACGTGGCCCTGTGGCTGCGGCCGACGGGGGACGAGCGGTGATCCGCGGCCACGAGACCCGGTATGCGATCGCGTCGCTCATGGTCACGATCGCCCTGTTCCTGATCGCCGGCCTGATCGCGGCCACCCACATCCGCTTCGACGCGCGGGCCATCCTGGACGCCGCCGCCTACGCCGTGTTGATGCTGGGCGTCGCGGCGATCGGGATCCTGATCGTCAGGCGCGAGCCGCGAAACGCAATCGGATGGCTCTTCTGCGCCACGCCTCTGCTCGTCTCCGTCTCGGTCGGCGGCGGCACGATCGCCATGTGGATGGGGCCGGACCATGCGGACATCCCTGGAGCCGCCATACCGGGCTGGTTCAGCCTGTGGGCGTGGCCGATCGGCCTGGTCGGGTTCCTCGTGCTGCTGCCGCTGCTCTTCCCCGACGGGCGGCCGCCGGCCGGGCGGTGGCGGTGGCTGCTGCGGATCGACCTCGTTGGCCTCGCGCTGATCGCGGCCGCCCTCATGACCCAGCCCGGGCAGATGTTCAACGGCGTCACGAACCCGCTTGGTGTCGGCTGGGCCGACAGCGCCCCGGTCGTGGCCGTACTCGCCGCGCTCGTCCTGATCCTGATCCCGGCGAACCTCGTGTCGGCGGTCGTGCGCTATCGCCGCGCCGGCGCCATCGAGCGCCTCCAGCTGCGCGAGGTCGTCTTCGCCGCCGGGGCGACCTTCGTCGGCTTCATCGCCATCTCGGCGCTGAGCGCCAACGAGGCGCTCTACACCCTCGACTACGCGCTGATCCCCGCCGCGGTCGGGCTCGCAATGCTGCGCTACCGGCTCTACGACGTCGACGTGGTCATCCGGCGCACGCTCGTCTACGGCGCGCTCGTCGGCATGCTCGCCGGCCTCTACCTGGCCGGCGTGGCCGGGCTCGGGGCCGGGCTGCGGACCGCGACCGGCCTGTCGAGCTCGCTCGCTGTCACGCTCTCGACGCTCGCCGTGGTCGCCGCCTTCCAGCCGCTGCGGCGGCGCACCCAGCGGGCGGTCGACCGCCGCTTCTACCGCGCCGCGTACGACGCCAGCGCCACCGTCGAAGCGTTCAGCGGCCAGCTGCGGGAGCAGATCGACCTCGACGTGCTCGCCGACCGGCTGCTCGTCACCGTCCGTGAGACGGTGCGTCCGCGCACTGCGAGCGTCTGGCTCGCGCCCGTAACGATCCCGGAACGCGCGTCCGGTAAAACGGAGGCATGACGATGATCCACCACACGATCCGCCGGGTCGATGCTGCGCAGGCCGCAGACGGCCGACGCGCCGGCGGCGGCCATCGAGACACGGGCGGCGCTGCCGGCCGATGCCGTCGCGGAGCCCGGGCTTGAGATCGCGCCGACCGACCCGATCGTGCCCTACTTCCAGAGCGCGCCCGGGGCCGTCGAGCTGCGCCAGCTCGAGCTCGACTCGCCCGCGCTCGAGCAGATGCGCGCCCAGGGCATCACGATGGTCGTCCCGCTCGTCACGCAGGGCGAGCTGATCGGCCTGCTCAACCTGGGGCCGCGGCTCTCCGACCAGGAGTACTCGCCCGACGACCGGCGCCTGCTCGAGAGCCTGGCCGCCCAGGTCGCGCCGGCGGTCAAGGTCGGCCAGCTCGTGCGCGAGCAGGAGGTCGAGGTGCGGGCGCGCGAGCGGCTCGAGCAGGAGCTCGAGGTCGCCCGCCTGATCCAGCAGAACTTCCTGCCCAAGCAGCTGCCCGAGCTTCCGGGATGGCGCGTCGCCGCCTACTACCGGCCGGCGCGCACCGTCGGCGGCGACTTCTACGACTTCATCGAGCTCCCGGGCGGCCTGATCGGCCTCGTCGTCGGCGACGTGACCGACAAGGGCGTCCCCGCGGCGATGGTGATGGCGGCCACCCGAAGCGTGCTGCGGGCCGCCGCCCAGCGCCTGCTCGAGCCGGGCACGGTGCTGCAGCGGATCAACGAGACGCTGTGCTCGGAGATCCCGCCCAACATGTTCGTCACCTGCCTCTACGGCGTGCTCGACCCGGCCACCGGCCTGCTCCGCTACGCCAACGCCGGCCACAACCTGCCGATCGTTCAGAGCGGCGGCGGCGTCTCGGAGCTGCGCGCGACCGGCATGCCGCTCGGCCTGATGCCGGGCATGAGCTACGAGGAGAAGGAGGCGACACTCGCCCCCGGATCGAGCGTGCTGCTCTACAGCGACGGGCTGACCGAGGCGCACGACCCCGGCCGGGCGATGTTCGGCACCGGCCGGGTGCGCGAGCGCCTGGCGGCCGGGCAGCGTCGCCGACGAGCTGATCGCGGATCTGCTCGCCCAGCTCGACCGCTTCACCGGGTCGGACGCCGAGCAGGAGGACGACATCACGCTCGTCGCCCTGCACCGCTCCGGCGGTGACGCCGAGATGGTGCCCGTGCTCGAGTTCTCGCTGCCGAGCGCCGAGGGCAACGAGCGCGAGGCGATGCAGCGGGTGGGCGAGGCGGCGGCCGCGAGCGGCATGGCGCCGGTGCGGCTCGAGCGCCTGAAGACCGCGGTGGCGGAGGCCACGATGAACGCGATGGAGCACGGCAACGGCTTCGACGCCGACCTTGCGGTCGACATCGCCGTGGCCCGGTCGGACTCCTCGCTGCGGGTGCGCATCACCGATCACGGCGGCGGCCGCGAGATCCCGCCCGCCGAGACGCCCGACCTGGAGGCAAAGCTCGAGGGCACCCAGTCGCCGCGCGGCTGGGGCCTGTTCCTGATCTCCAACATGGTCGACGAGGTGCACGCGGCGAGCGACGAGCACCGGCACACGCTGGAGCTCGTCACGCACCTGAAGGGAGACGGTGAGACGGATGAGCCAGACCCCACTTGAGGCAACCGCCCGGCACACCGATGCCGGCACGACGATCGCCCTCGCCGGCGACATCGACGGCAGCGCCCGCGACGCGCTCGACGCGGCCTACGCCGCGGTCGCCGGCGACGACCCGGTGCTGCTCGACTTCACCCGCGTCGGCTACATCAACTCGACCGGGATCGCCCTGATCGTCGGGCGTGCTGGCCCGGGCCCGCGCCCAGGCCCGGCCCGTGAGCGCCTGCGGCCTCTCCGAGCACTACCGCGAGATCTTCGAGATCACGCGCCTGTCGGACTTCATGACCATCCTCGCGGACGGGCCGGTGCCCGCCGCCGACTCGAAACGGAGGCACACGATGACGGACACGACCATCCGGCGGCTGGAGGTGCGGACTCCCAAGCCGGGCTGCAGCGTGATCGAGCTCGCCGGGGAGGTGACCGGCTCAAGCGAAGCGGCCCTCTCGGACGCATACGACCGCGCCGCGACGCCGGGCACGAGGGCCGTGGTGCTCGACTTCGGCGGCCTGCAGTACATGAATTCGAGCGGCATCGGCCTCCTGGTGACGCTGCTCGTGCGGGCCAACCGCAACCACCAGCGCATGCTCGCCTACGGCCTCTCCGAGCACTACCGCCAGATCTTCGAGCTGACTCGCCTCGACGAGGCGATCGCGATCCACGAGACCGAGGACGCGGCGCTCGCCGCGGCCGCCTGACCTCAGAAGGGACGCAACATGACCAGCCAACCCGACAACCGGGATGCCGCCGCATGGGCGCGGCCGATCGACCGCCTGCAGGTGTCCGAGGCCGCCCCCGGGGCGCGCAACATCAACGTCGCCGGCCGCAGGCAGACCTCGCCCATCCAGGGGTTCGGACGCATGTGGCAGAAGACCTACCGCATCCCCCTGGGCGGCGTGGAGATCGCTCCGGCCGAGGTGATCGACGTCTGGAAGCGGCACTTCCCCGAGTTCTGGCCGAAGGGCAACAGCTTCTTCGCGCCGCTTGCGGGCATCGCCCCGGGCGAGGTGGCCGCGCTTGACCTGAGCATGCCGGGCGGGCTCAAGCTCTCGACCGGTGTGCTCGTGCTCTACGCCGACGACGAGTCGTTCACGCTGATGACGCCGCAGGGACACATGTTCGCGGGGTGGATCACGTTCAGCGCGTTCGTCGAGGACGGCGTCACGCATGCCCAGGCCCAGGTGCTGATGCGGGCGAGCGACCCCATGTACGAGCTGGGGATGACGCTCGGCGGCCACGGCAAGGAGGACCAGCACTGGTCGCACACGCTGCGGTCGCTGGCGGCCCACCTCGGCGCCGAGGGCGAGGTGTCGATCCAGAGCGTCTGCGTCGACCGCGGCCGGCAGTGGTCGAAGGCCACGAACATCTGGCAGAACGCCGGGATACGCTCCGGCATCTACATGACCGCCGCACCCATCCGCATGATCTCCCGGCCGTTCCGGCGGGGCGGCTGAGGGGTTGCCCGACGCGGTCGTCGTCGGGGCGGGCCCGAACGGCCTCGCGGCCGCGATCGAGCTCTGCCGCGCCGGCCGCTCGGTGCTCCTGTGCGAGCGGGCGCCGGCGGTCGGCGGCGGCGCGACGACCGCCGAGCTGACGCTCCCGGGCTACCGGCACGACGTCTGCTCGGCGATCCACCCGCTCGCGGTCGGCTCGCCCTTCCTGCGCACGCTGCCGCTCCGTGAGCACGGGCTCGAGCTGATCGAGCCGGACGTGCAGGCCGCCCACCCGCTCGACGGCGGGCGCGCCGCCGTGCTGCACCGGTCGCTCGACGAGACGGCGGCGGACCTCGGCGGGCGCGACGGCGCTGCCTACGCCGACCTCCTGCGCCCGTTCGCCGAGGGCTGGGACGACCTCGCCCCGGTCGTGCTCGGCGCGCCCCGGCCGCCCCGCCACCCGCTGCTCGCCGCCAGGTTCGCGCGGTCGGGGATGCGAGGGGCGGCCGGCCTGGCCACGGCCACGTTCCGGTCGGACGCGGGCAGGGCGCTGCTGGCGGGCATGGGCGCGCACTCGATGCGGCCGCTCGAGCGCCCGCCGACGGCCGGCTTCGCGCTCGTATTGCTCGCGCTCGGCCACGCCGTCGGGTGGCCGGTCGCTCGCGGCGGCTCCCAGACGATCGCCGACGCGATGGCTGCGTACCTGCGCTCGCTCGGCGGCGAGATCCAGACCGGCCACGAGGTGCGCTCGCTGGCCGACGTGCCGCGGGCGAGGGCGGTGCTGCTCGACGTGACCCCGCGCCAGCTCGTCTCGATCTGCGGGGACGAGCTGCCGCCGCGCTACCGGGCGGCCCTCGGCCGCTACCGCTACGGGCCGGGCGTGTTCAAGATCGACTACGCCCTCTCGGCGCCGGTGCCCTGGGCGGCCGAGGCGGCCCGCCGGGCCGGGACGGTGCACGTCGGTGGCGACGCTGGCCGAGATCGCCGCCTCCGAGGCGACGGTCGTGGGCGGCGGCCATCCCGAGCGGCCCTTCGTGCTGGTCGCCCAGCAGAGCCTGGTCGACCCCGGCCGCGCGCCGGAGGGCCACCACACGCTGTGGGCGTACTGCCATGTCCCCAACGGCTCGACGGTGGACATGACCGCGGCGATCGAGCGTCAGATCGAGCGCTTCGCCCCCGGCTTCGGCGACGTCGTGCTCGCGCGCTCGGTGCGCGGCCCGGCGGTGCTCGAGGCCGAGAACCCCAACTACGTCGGCGGCGACATCAACGGCGGCGCGGCCGACCTGCGCCAGGTGCTCGCCCGCCCGGTGCTGCGCGCCTCGCCGTACGCGACGCCCAACCCCCGCATCTTCCTGTGCTCGTCGTCGACCCCGCCCGGCGGCGGCGTCCACGGCATGTGCGGCTACCACGCCGCCCGGGCGGCGCTGCGCGGCGTGCTGCGGTAGAACGCCCGGAGAGGCCGGCCGGATCATGCGGATCGGCACCCCATCCACGCTCAACGCCGCTCCCTTGGGGCCCGGCGGGGCCGGCGCGGCCAGATGGCATCCGCTCGAACTGTCAACTGGCCAGAGCAGGCGTGCGGCGTGTGGCGTCCAACGGTCGAAGCGTCCGGCCGTGGGTCGACCGGAACGTCCCGATCGTCACTGCCGTGGCCCTTCCGCAGCCGTGGCCGCCGGGGGCGCGCGCTCTCGGGCGCGATGGGGCTCGTGTTTACCACCGCGGGGCCGATGACCTGAGAGGTCGAAGGTTCTCCCAGGGAGGGTGAATGCGGGTTCGAGCGGCTCGATTGCGGATGGCCGGCGCCACGGCGGCGCTGTGCTGGGCGAGCCTGTGGGTGACGGGACACTCCGAAGCCGCCTCGCCGGCGGTGCCGGCGTGCACGCCCACGGCGAGTGGCACGGAGTTGCTCGCGAATTCCGGGTTCGAGGGCGGCTCAAGCCCCCGGGCGGGGTCGTGGGGCGACAACGCCTGGGGCGGCGCGGCCGCCGTCTACGCACGCGACACGGCCGCCCGGCACGGCGGCGCGTCGGCACAGAGCATCGACGTCGCCTCCCTCCAGAGCGGCGGGGTGATCTTCAAGCAGGATGTGGGGCTGAAGGCCGGCGCCGTCTACCAGGCATCGGTGTGGCTGCGCTCGCCGGACGCCGCCACCGTCGACTTCGAGCTGCGCCGCGCGGGCCCGAACTACGAGGCGGGCGCCGACCAGCGGGTCACCCTCGGGCCGACCTGGCGGAAGTACACGATCCGCGGCGGCTTCTCGGCGGACACCCCCGCGTACTTCGGCATCAACTTCGACACGCCCGGCACTGTCGAGGCCGACGACGCGGGCCTGCGGCGGCTGAGCGACACCGGCTGTGTGGCAACAACGGCGCCCATCCCCTCCACCTACCTCGGCATGCATCTGAACAAGTGGGGCACCTACACGGTATGGCCGGGGATGCTCGACTTCGGCACGGTGCGGCTGTGGGACACCGGCACCCGCTGGTCAGACGTTGAGCCGCAGCCGGGAGTCTGGAACTGGAGCCGGCTCGACTACTACGTGAACGCGGCGGTCAAGAACCACGACGCGATCATCTACACGATGGGCATGACCCCGCAGTGGGCGTCGGCCCGGCCGGCCGATCCGAAGAACGGCGCGGTGGCGGAGCCCGCCGACCTGGACGCCTGGCGCCGATACGTGCACGCCGTCGCGACCCGCTACAAGGGCAAGATCGGCTACTGGGAGATCTGGAACGAGACCGACTACGCCGGCTTCTACGACGGATCGACACCGGAGCTGGTCGCCCTCACCCAGGCGGCCGACGAGGAACTGAAAGCGGTGGATCCCGCGAACGTCGTGCTCTCCCCGAACTTCACGACCGGCGGACTGGATGCGATGAGCGAGTTCCTCTCAGACGGTGGCGGCCAGTACGTCGACGCCATGTCGGTGCACCTCTACCCGCACACGACGCCCGAGGCTGACCGGCCGTTCTTCGCCGCTGTCCAGGACATCATGCAGCGCGCCGGCATCGGCGCGAAGCCGCTGTGGAACACGGAGGGCGCGGCGGGCGACGTGACGTCGACGGGCGCGGTGACGGCCGGGCTGGTCGCGCGCACATACCTGCTTCAGTGGGCGTGGGGCGTCTCGAACTTCGACTCCTACGCCTGGGACATCGCCATCGGCGGAGCGTTGAGCCAGCCCGATCACATCACCCCGACGGCCGCCGGGGTCGCCTACGAGCAGGTGGCCGGCTGGCTGCGCGGGACGCGGATGCTGTCCCGGACGCACGCGAGCAACGGCACCTGGACGATCGCGCTTCGACGCAGCGACGGGTCGCTGGCCCATGCTGTGTGGAACGTCAACGGGGCGTCATCGTTCGCCGTCCCGGCCGCGTGGGGCGCACACACCGCCCTCGACCTCGCCGGGCACGCCCACACGATCACGCGCGGCGTTGCCGCGATCGGGATCGCGCCGCGCCTGCTCACTCCCTGACGGGCTACCGGCCTTCGGCGTCTTCTCCGACGCCCGCTCCAATACCCACGTCCTAAGTCCGCCCATAATCCAGCCCTGCATGGAGACGCTCGACCGACACGTCGCGGACTGGATGTCCGACCTGCACTGGCCCGTCGTGACACCGGTGATGAAGGGCCTCACGTATGCCGGAGGTGCCGCCGCGGTCTGGATCGTGATCGCGGCGGCGGTGGCGGTGTGGCGCCGCCGCCCGTTGGTCCTCGTGGTGCTCGTCGTCGCGGAGCGCGTGTCCGCCATCCTCGACGGCGTCCTGAAGCGCGCGATCGGGAGACAGCGGCCGTCGCTGGCCGATCCCAGCGTGCATCCGCTGATCCCGGTCCCGCATGACCCCTCCATGCCGAGCGGACACGCGATGATGGCCTTCACGGGCGCGGTCTTCCTGGGCGCGGTCGTCCCGCGATTCCGGTGGGCGCTGCTCGCGCTGGCCGTGGCCATCGCGATCTCGCGCGTCTACCTGGGCGTGCATTATCCGAGCGACGTCCTCGTCGGTGCGCTGCTCGGTGCGGCGATCGGGGCGGCCGCGGTCCCCGTGCTGGGCGTGGCGGAGCGAGCCCTGTCGTCGTGGCGCACCCGGCGCCGCGACGCCGCGCAGCGGGGATAATCGCGCCATGCCCGTCGTCGTCCGCACCACCGGCCTCGTGCTGACCGAGCGCGAGTTCTCGGTTCCGCTCGACCATGGGCGCCCCGACGGCGAGCGGATCACGGTCTTCGCCCGCGAGGTGGCGGATCCCGACGGCGTGGATCGGCCGTTCCTGCTCTATCTGCAGGGCGGCCCGGGCTGCGAGGCGCCGCGGCCGGCAAGGCACCCGGACACGCCCGCCTGGCTCGGCCGGGCGCTGCGCGAGTTCCGCGTGCTGATGCTCGACCAGCGCGGCACGGGCCGCTCCACGCCCGTGGGGTCGCTGCCGGGCCGCACTCCGGCCGAGCAGGCCGAGTACCTGGCCCACTTCCGGGCCGACGCGATCGTGCGCGACGCGGAGTGGATCCGCCGCGAGCTCGGTGTCGACCGCTGGAGCGTGCTCGGCCAGAGCTTCGGCGGGTTCTGCGTGACGACCTACCTCTCGTTCGCGCCGGAGAGCCTGCGGGAGGCGTTCTTCACCGGCGGGCTGCCGCCGGTGGGGCGCCACACCGACGACGTCTACCGGGCCACGTACGAGCGCGTGCACGAGCGCACCCAGCGCTACTACGAGCGCTATCCGGGCGACCGGACGCGGGTGCGCGAGCTGCGCAGCCGGCTCGAGGCCGAGGACGTGCGCCTGCCGGGCGGCGACCGGCTCACGGGGCCGCGCCTGCGCCAGCTCGGCCAGCTGCTGGGCATGGGCCCCGGCGCCGAGCGGCTGCACTACATCCTCGAGCTCCCGCCCGACTCGCCGGCCTTCCTGTACGACGTCGAAAACGCGCTCGACTACGCCCGCAACCCGCTCTACGCGGCCATCCACGAGGCCTGCTACGCCGACGGCTGCGCGACGCGGTGGTCGGCCCAGCGCCTGCTGCCGGCGGCCTACGCCGATCCGGAGCTTTTCACCGGCGAGCACGTCTACCCGTGGATGTTCACCGACTACGCGGCGCTCGCGCCGCTGCGGGAGGCCGCCGAACTGCTCGCCGAGCGGGAGTGGCCGCGGCTGTACGACCCGGAGCAGCTGGCGCGGAACGAGGTGCCCGCCGCCGCGGCCGTGTACGCCGGCGACATGTACGTCGAGCGCGCGTTCTCCGAGGAGACGGCCGCCCAGATCCGCGGCCTGCGCGCATGGGTCACCAACGAGTACGAGCACGACGGCCTGCGCGCCGACGGCGAGCGCATCCTGGGGCGGCTGATCGACCTCGCCCGCGGGAACGCTTGACAGGTCCACTACGCTCGGCCTCATGAGCGACTCAGACGAGACGACCGCCCAGCCGTTCTCGGGCCGCACCGCCTGGGCGCGCAGCCTCGAGCGGCCGCTGCTCGACTTCATGCGCACGGAGACGGGCAGCGCGGCCTTCCTGCTCGCGGCGACGGTGGCGGCGCTCGTGTGGGTGAACGTCGACGCCGCGTCCTACGAGTCCCTGTGGCACACGCAGCTCGAGATCCGCGTGGGCTCCGCGTCGGTGGCGCTCGACCTGCGCCAGTGGCTGAACAGCGGCCTGATGACGTTCTTCTTCTTCGTGGTCGGCCTCGAGGCGCGGCGGGAGTTCGACATCGGCGAGCTGCGCGAGCGCCGCCGGGTGACGCTGCCGCTCCTGGCCGGCCTCGGCGGGATGGCCGTTCCCGTCCTCATCTACCTGGCGCTGAACGCCGGCAACGGCACCGCGCACGGCTGGGGCACCGCGATGTCCACCGACACGGCGTTTGCGCTCGGCATGCTGGCCCTCGTCGGCCCGCGGTTCCCGGAACGCCTGCGCTCGTTCATGCTCACCGTCGTCGTGGTGGACGACGTCGCCGCGCTCGTCGTGATCGCGACCGTCTACACGGGCGACGTGTGGATGCGGGCTCTGGGCGTGGCGGCGGGCCTGTTCATCGCGGTGCTCGCCCTGCGCGCGGCCGGGATCCGGTTCGGCCTCCTGTACGCGCTGCTCGGCGACCGCCCTGTGGGTGGCGCTCCTGAAGTCGGGCGTCGACCCCGTGCTGGCGGGCCTCGCCATGGGCCTGATCACGTACGCCTACCCGGCGTCGCGCTCCGACCTCGAGCGCGCGAGCGACCTCTTCCGGCTCTTCCGCGAGCAGCCGACGCCGGAGCTCGCGCGCTCGGCCCAGGTCGGGCTCCAGTCCGCGATCTCGCCCAACGAGCGGCTGCTGCAGGTCTTCCATCCCTGGACGAGCTACGTGATCGTGCCCCTGTTCGCGCTCGCCAACGCCGGCATCCCGCTTTCGAGCAGCTTCCTGGGACGGGCCTTCACGTCGCCGGTGACGCTCGGGATCCTGATCGGCTACGTGGCCGGGAAGCCGGTCGGCGTGGTCGGCACGTCGTGGCTGGTGACCCGTCTCAGCCGCGGCCGCCTGCGTCCACCGGTGGGATGGGCGGCCGTCGCCGGCGGCGGCGCGATCGCGGGGATCGGTTTCACCGTCTCGATCCTGATCGCGACGCTCGCGTTCCACGGAGCGCGGCTCGAGGAGGCGAAGCTCGGCGTCCTCTCCGCCGCGCTCGTGGCGTCGGCGGCAACGTGGACGGTCTTCCGGGCCACGGAGCGGCTGCCGAAGCAGTGGCGCCTGCGCGCGCTGATCGGGACGGCGCGGCCGATCGTCGACCTGGCGGTGCCGGTCGACGCCGACCGCGACCACATCCGCGGCCGCCTCGACGCGCCGATCACGCTCGTCGAGTACGGCGACCTCGAGTGCCCCTACTGCGGGCAGGCCGAGCCGGTCATCCGCGAGCTCCTGGCCGACTTCGGCGACCTGCGCTACGTGTGGCGCCACCTGCCGCTGAACGACGTCCACCCGATGGCGCAGCAGGCGGCGGAGGCGACCGAGGCGGCCGCCGAGCAGGGGGCGTTCTGGGAGCTGCACGACCTCCTGCTGGGCCGCCAGGACGCGCTGCGGCTGCCCGACCTGATCCGCTACGCGCAGGAGCTCGGACTCGACACCGACCGGTTCAGCGAGGACATGCGCAAGCACAGTGGGCGCGGGCGGATCGCCGAGGACGTGGACGGCGCCGACCTCTCGGGCGTCTCCGGGACGCCGACCTTCTTCGTGAACGGCCGCCGCCACCACGGCGCCTATGACATCGCCACGCTCTCGAAGGCCGTGACCGCGGCACGGGCGCGGGCGGCGCTCAAGCCGCGCGCCGCAACGTAGCGAGCCGGGGCCAGGCCCCGGCCGTTCCTTGCGGATTCCTTGCAGGACGAACCGGCGCCGCGCCGGCGGCGTATACATCGCACGTGGACGTGACGTTGATCGCCGTCGCTGCGGTCGCCGGGCTCGCGACGTTTCTCTCGCCCTGCGTGCTGCCGGTGCTGCCGGTCGTCGCGGCGGCGTCGACCACCGGCGGGCGCCGGCGTCCGCTCGGCATCGCGGTCGGGCTCGCGGTCGCCTTCGTGATCTTCACCCTGCTCGCCTCGCGCGTCCTCTCGGCCCTCGGCCTGCCCCAGGATCTGCTGCGCAACATCGCCATCGGGCTGCTCGGGGTGGCCGGCGTCGCGCTGCTCGTGCCGGCCCTGGGGGAATGGATCGGCCGGGTCTTCCAGCCGCTCGCGGCCGGCGCCGGCGGACGGCTCGCGACGGGCAAGGGGTTCTGGTCGGGCGTCGGCCTCGGCGCCGGGCTCGCGCTCGTGTGGACTCCGTGCGCCGGGCCGATTCTGGCCGCCGTGAGCGCCCTCAGCGCCGAGCGCCGGATCTCGCTCGAGCTCATTGCGATCACGCTCGCCTACGCGGCCGGAGCCACGCTGCCCCTCTTCGCGCTCGCGCTGCTCGGGCAGCGGGCGGCCGGCCAGCTCGCCCGCGTGCGCAGCGGTGGAACGGCCGTGCGGCGGATCTCGGGCGCGGTGCTGGTCGTGGCGGCGTTCCTGTTCACCACCGACATCCCCACCCAGCTGGCCGTGAGCGCACCCGGCTACGTGTCGGCGATCCAGCGGGTCGAGCGCGAGCACTCGGTCGCCGGCGACCTGCGCCACCTGACCGCGTCGGCCGCCAACAGCCGCTCCGCCGTCGCCGCCGGAAACTCACCCGACACGCTGCGCAACTACGGCCCGGCGCCGGACTTCACGGGCATCACGAAGTGGCTGAACACGCCGGGGTCGCGGCCGCTCTCGCTGCGCGGGCTGCGGGGCAAGGTCGTGCTGGTCGACTTCTGGACGTACTCGTGCGTGAACTGCATCCGCACGCTGCCGTACCTGAAGGCGTGGTATGCGCGCTACCACCGCGACGGCCTCGTGATCGTCGGGGTGCACACGCCCGAGTTCGCGTTCGAGCACGTCGTCGGAAACGTGCAGCGGGCGGTCCAGGAGCACGGCATCGCCTACCCGGTCGCGGTCGACGACAACTACGGCACGTGGGACGCGTGGGGGAACCAGTACTGGCCGGCCGACTACCTGATCGACCGAAACGGCGACGTCCGCGACGCCCATTTCGGCGAGGGCGCCTACACCCGCACCCAGGACGACATCCGCCTCCTCCTGGGCGAGCGCGGCACGGGGCCGATGGCCCACGCGCACGACGCGATCACCCCGTCGGCCAGCGTGCGCACGCCCGAGACCTACCTCGGCACGTACCGCGCCGCCGCCTACTCCCAGCAGCTGCACCCGGGCGCCGACTGGGACTACGGCGCGGCGACGGGGACGGCGGCGAACACCGTCGCGCTGGCCGGCCACTGGACCGTCGCGAGCCACCAGATCGTGGCCGGGGCGGGGGCGCGGCTGCTCTTCAACTACATCGCGCCGCGCATCTACCTGGTCGCGGCGCCGCCGAGGTCCGGGGCGGTCACGCTCGGCGTCTCGGTCGACGGCAAGCGGCAGGCGCCGGTGCGCGTCCCCGCCGACGATCTGTACCAGCTCGCCCACCTGCCCGCGGCCGGGCCGCACCTGCTCGACCTGTCCGTCCCGCCCGGCACGACCCTCTACTCGTTCACGTTCGGCTGAGCCCGTCGCCGCGCAGGCGCCCGCTCAGGCCGCGCAGCTCCTCCGGACTGACCCCGGCCGCGACGAGGTAGCCGTGCACCGAGCCGTGCCGGCGCTCCACGTCGCGGACGACGTCCTCCATGACATGCGCCGGCGCCTGCGCGAACACGAGCCGGCGGGTGCGCTCCTCCGCGTCGGGCGCCGCGTCCACCCACAGGGCGTGGCTCGCCGCCAGCCGCTCCTCGCTCTCGGCATAGTCGCGGGCGACGTCCTCGACCGAGACGCCGGCCAGCCGCAGGACGAGGGCCGACACGAGGCCCGTGCGATCGCGGCCGCCGACACAGTGGACGCACACCGTCCCGGGCGGCGCCGTGGCGATCGCGCCGACGGCGACTCCGAAGTTCGGGCGGAAGCGGCCGAGGAACTCGAGATACGACCAGCGCAGGTACTCCGCCGCATCGGTCTGCGCCATGCGGGCGTTGAGCTCGGCGATGTAGCCGTCGTCCCACTCGCCGAGAAGCGAGACGTGCACGACCTCGACGGGCAGCGCGGCGAGCCCATCCTCGTCGTGCTCCCGCACGAAGCGCAGATCGACGACGCGGCTCACGCCGTGGTCGACGAGCGTCTGGCCGCTGTGCAGGCGGCGCACGTTGTCGGCCCGCACGATCACGCCGAAGCGCGTGGTGGCGCCGTCCTCGGTCGCAAGGCCGCCGAGGTCGCGCACGTTCTCGAGCCCATCCCAGATCAGCGTCCGGCTCACACGAGGATCCTAGGAGCTCGCGGCGGCGATGCCCCAGAAGAGCGCGGCGCCGGACGACGCTCCCCACGACCCGAGCCGGCGCGCCCGCCGCTCGGCGGCCGGCACGTCGCCCGCGTGAAGGGCGTGCAGCAGCGCCTCGGCAACGTCGGGCAGCTCGCCGCGCTCGGCGCAGCGCAGGTAGGCCAGTCCGAGCGGCGATGAGCGGCCCCGGGCGAGCGGGTGGAGCGCGACCGGGCGCCCCGCCGCCGCCCGTGCCCCGGCGAACCCGGCCAGGACGTCGTCGCCCGCGGGCGTCAGGCCCTCGCCGCGGCCGGCCAGCGCGGCGGTCGCCGCCGCGAGATCGCCCTCCCGGAGCAGGCCCACGCCGCGGCCAAGCGCTGCGGGCGCGGGCGGCAGCGACTCCCGCGCGGCGGCGAGCGCCGAGGGGGGCACCGCCGCCGGGATCGGCCGCGGCCACGCCGCGGCCGTGGCCGGGCGGGCATCGGCGAGCCCGACGCGCACGCGCTCGCCCGGCGCGAGCGGGGGCAGGGCGGCGACGACCACGCTGAGCGGGCCGAACGCCCCGCGCGGCCCCACCAGGTGGACGTAGTCGTCCCCGTCGAGCCGCAGGTAGGCGCCCCGCGGATGCGCGATCTCGATGCGGCCCTCGCATCCCCCGGCGAGCGCCCTGGCGGCACCCGGACCCAGCCGCAGCGCCCGCACCGCCGTCACGGGGCGTCCAGCGCCTCTGCCAGCGCCGCGGCCGCGGCCCGGAACGGCTCCACCGGCTGGTGGGCGATGCCCGCCCCGATCTGCCCGGCGCCCGTGTGCGCGTGCAGGACGCCCGTCGTGATCTGCGGCGCAAGGTCGAGCTCGACCACCCGGCGGGCGTCGATCCCGACCGGCGTGCCGGCGAAGTCGAGCCCCGGCACGCGGAAGCGCTGCGAGCGGGCGACGCAGATCTGGGCCATCTCCTCGGTGCGGCGGGCCGCCTCGGCGGCGTTGCCGCCGAAGAAGGACGCGACTGCGGGAGCGGCGGCAACGCCCATCCCGCCCAGCCCGATGCACTCGATCACCGCCGAGTCGCCGATGTCGAGCGCGGCGTCGCTCGGCTCGAAGCCCTCGCGCAGGAGCGCGTCCTGCACCGGTGCGGCCGGCGCGGTGAACCAGCGGCCGGGCAGCCCGGCGATCTGGATGGCGACATCGGTGCCGTTGCGGGCGATCAGCGTCGTCACCGTCGAGGCCTCCGTGCCGGCCGCCGCGAGCGAGGCGCACTTGGCCGCGGCCATCGTCAGGTTGAGGAAGAAATGGTGGTTGCCGGCGACGAAGCGGGCCACGTCCTCGCCGCCGAGCGCGGCGAACCCGCCCACCAGCTTGCGCACGAGCAGGTTGCCGGTGGCCTGGCTGCGCATGTGCAGCTCGTCCCCCATCTGCAGCCCCTGCGCCGCGAGCCCGAACACGTCGATCGGCCCCTCCCGCTCGAGCAGCCGCCGCAGGAGCGGCGCGGCCGTGTCGCGGAAGAAGCGCAGCCGCTGCACCGACTCGTCGTCGCCGACCCCGAACCAGAGCGTGCGCCCGGGACCCTCGTTCAGCGTCGAGAAGGCCTGCACCCCGAGCGCGGCGTCCTCGACGACCCACACCGGCATCGAGGGAGAGCAGATCCCGGTCATCGGGCCGACGTGGCGGTGGTCGTTGCCAGGGCGCAGCGAGACTTCTCCCGCCGCGAGCAGGCCCCGGGCGGCCTTGCGGTCGCCGGCCCAGCCCTCGAACAGGCAGGCGGCCTCGAGCGCGCGCCGCTGCGGGTCGCACACCCGCTCCCAGGCGATCGGCGGCCCCGAGTGGAGCAGCGTGCGTCCCTGCAGGCCGGGCACGACGTCGCCCGCCGGCGCGACGGTCACGGCGAGCGGCTGGGCCGCCTCGATCCGCTCGACCGCCGCGCGGTTGGCCGCGTCGATGCGCTCGCCGTGGGCGCCGAACAGGCGCACGAGCATGGCGACCGCGGCGGGATCGCCGCCGGCCGGCGGGCGCCAGTCGACATCGACAGCCTCGGCGCCCTGCGCCCGCACCGCCTCGCCGAAGCCGGCCAGGCCGACGTTGACCGCCGCGACCCGCGTGCGCACGTCGTCAGCCACGCCCGCTCCGGCGGCCGTGATGAAATAGTGGCGTGGCCGACCTGGACGCACTCGCCGCCCGCCTGCGCGGCTTCGCCGGGCTGCGCGGCAAGCGCGCCCTGCCGCTCGTGCGCGGGCTGCCGGGACTCGACGGCGGCGACGACGCCGCCCTGATCCCGCACGGCGACGGGTTCCTGGTGCTGTGCGCCGAGGCGATCAGCCCGGACTTCCTGCGCGCCGACCCGTACGCGGCCGGCGTCGCGGCGCTCGTCACGAACATCGCCGACGTCCGGGCGATGGGCGGGCGGCCGCTGGCGCTCGTCGACACGCTGGTCAGCCCCGACGAGGAGCACGCCGCCCGGGTGCTCGACGGGCTGGCCTGGGCATCGCGGCTCTTCCACGTCCCCGTGGTCGGCGGCCACCTGACGCTCGGGCATCCACCGGCGCTCTCGGCCGCGTGCACCGGCAGCGCCCGGCGACCGCTGCGGGCGTCCAGCGCCCGGCCGGGCGACGTGCTCCTGGCGGCGTTCTGCCTCGACGGCGCATACCGCGGCGACGCGCCGGTGTTCACGTCGCTGCGCCACCGTGCGCCGGAGCGGCTGCGCGACGACGGCGAGGCGCTGGTCGAGGTGGCCGAGGCCGGCCTCTGCCATGCGGCCCGGGACGTGTCGATGCCGGGAGTGGCCGGGTCGCTGCTGCAGCTCGTCGAGCTGGCCGGCTGTGGAGCAACGCTCGATGTGGATCTGCTGCCGCGGCCGCCGGGCGCCCCGCTCGAGCGCTGGCTCGAGACCTTCCCGACCTTCGGCTTCGTGCTGGCTGCGCCGGCCGCAAGGGCCGCGGCAGCGTGCGCGGCGTTCACGCGCCGGGGCCTGGCCTGCGCGGCCTGCGGGAGCTTCGATGCGGAGCGGCGCCTGCAGCTTCGATCGGGCGGCGGCGAGGCGACCGTGTGGGATCTCGCGGCGGAGCCGCTCACCGGCCTCGGTGGCGTCTGAGCCCGATCGTCACCGGCACGTGGGGCACGCCGCGGTAGTCGCGCTCGGGCCCGTCCGCCTCCCAGCCGAGCCACTCGAAGAAGTGCAGGTTGGGCGCCTGCACCATCGCCACCATCCGCGAGCCGCCCAGGTCACCGGCGGTGCGGACGGCAAACCGCACGAGGCTCGCGCCCAGGAGGCCGCGGCGGTGCGCGGGCAGCACCGCGAGGCGATCGCCCTTCCACAGGCCCTCGGCGTCGAGCGGGTAGAGCCTGACCGCGCCGCCGACGGCGCCGCCCGCGAGGCCGATCACGGCCAGCGTGGCCGGGTCGTCGTCGCGCTCGTCGCGGTCGCTGCCCGCGAAGATGGCCTGCTCGGTGCAGAACACCGCTCGGCGCACCTCGAAGTGGCTTGTCAGATCGTCCGCCGAGACGGCCAGCCGGCAGTGGCGCCGGGTCGCCCGGTCAGCCGGCGGCAGCGCTGTGGTCGGCTCGGCCACGCAGCTCCTCTCTGCGGAACACGCGCTCCCACGCCGAGAGCCCCGAGCAGGCCTGGCAGCGCGCGCACCCGGCGACGGCGTCGTCGTGGCTCAGCCCGGCCTCGTCGAGCATCGCCGACACCGACCGGTAGAGCGCTGCGACGTAGTCCGGCGCGGGCGGCGTCGCGGCCTCCATCAGCGACCCGGTCACCGGCCGCAGCGGCACGACGAACGGGTAGACGCCCATCGCGATCGCCCGCCGGCAGCCCTCCTCGATCAGCTCGGGGCGCTCGCCCATGCCGAGGATGACGTAGGTGGTGACGCGGCCGCGGCCGAACACCTCGACCGCCCGCTCCCAGATGCGGAAGTAGCCCTCGACGCCGCACTCGGCCTTGCCGGGCGCGACCCGCGCGAGCACGTCGGGGTCGAACGTCTCGATGTGGATGCCGACGGCGTCGACGCCGGCCGCCCGCACCGAGTCGAGCACGGCCAGGTCGTCCGGCGGCTCGAACTGCACCTGCACCGGCAGCCCGCAGGCCTCCTTGATCGCGGCCGCGCAGCGGCTGATGTAGAGCGCCCCGCGGTCGCGGCGGTTGATCGACCCGGTCGTCAGCGTGACGTCGACCGCGCCGTCGAGGTCGCGCGCCGGCGGTGCACACCTCGGCCAGCTGCTCGGGCGTCTTCACCGGCACGGTCTGCTCGCCGCGGCGTGAGCTCGATGCCGCAGAACCCGCACTGCTCGTGCGTGCCCCAGTAGATGCACTTCTGCACGACCGTGGACGCGATCGAGTCGAGGTGCAGGAGCGCGATCTTCCAGTACGGCACGCCGTCGGCGGTGTGCATGTCGTAGATGCGCGGCCGCGGCGGGATGAGTCACCGGCGCCGACGCTCTCGCCGCCGTGGTAGAGGTGGGCGCTGCCGTCGGCGATCCGCAGCGTGTACGGCGACTGCGACGCGTACGGCGGCGTGCATGGGCACGGTCAGCGGGAAGCCGCGCACCCAGATGAAGCCGGCGTCGGACGGGCCGGCGCCGCCGCGGCGGCCGGTCAGGTGCGGCGAGCCGTCGTCCTCGACGCGCACGCCGAGCGACTGCAGCTCGACCAGCGAGGCGGCGGTCGTCGATGCTCTGAACGGCGGCTAGCCACGGCCTGCGTAGAGCTCGTCGTAGTTGCGCCAGAACACGCGCTCCTTGAGCTCCTGCGAGATGTTGCGGATCCCGTTCGAGCTTCCAGTACTCGCTGTCGAAGTCCGACCACGGCTCGTCGGAGCCGAAGAACACGCGGTCGCCGCCGACGCCGGTCTTCTCGATCTCGGTCAAGCAGCCAGCGGGCGCCGAACCCGACCGCCCACGAGGTGTCGGTGTACACCTTGTAGCCCTCCTCGACCCACTTCAGGAACCGCGGCACGAGCCGGATGTGCCCGGAGACGCCGCCGCCGAAGTGGACGAGGTAGATCTTGCAGCGCTTGCCGTAGCGTCTCGACCATCGGGATGAAGTTGCTTGATGTCCGAGCTTGCCGCCCGGGCTCGTGTGGAAGTGGAACACGAGGTCGTGCTTCTCGCACACGTCGAAGCACTCGTCGGCGAGCGCGCGCGTCTCGTCGTCCCAGGTCTCCGGGTCGGGATTGCCGCCGAGCAGGAACGTCGTCTTGAGCGCGACCACGCGCGACTCGCCGCGCAGCTTGAGCGCCTTGCGCGTCAGCTCCGGCGTTGCGGGGCAGGAACGAGACCCAGATCGCCGCCAGGATGCGGTCGTTCGGTCGTCGCCGCGTCCATGACCACGTCGTTGAGATCGAACGACGAGCTCGTGCACCGGCACCCCGTAGTTCGAGATCGCCAGCGCCCGCTCGACCCTGAAGCTAGTCCATGTGGTTGCTTCATGAACGCTTGGCCGTGTTCGGATAGTCGTAGACGGTCGGCTTGACCGGGTGCTCGAGGTCGTAGAACTTCCACGGCGGGATCTCGCCGATGTGGCAGTGCGCGTCGATGATCTTCTGTGGGTGCGTGGCCACGTCAGCCCCTCTTCCCGAACGGTCTGCTGGCCTGCTCGATGCGCGCCTCCCATTCCTCGCGGGTGTCGAAGGTCTGCTCCGCGGGCATCGCCGGCGGCTTGTCGAGCAGCCACGCGCCGTCGCCGGGTCGAGCTGGACGACCTCGAGGGTGAACTTCGGCGCGCGGCGCGTCGAGCGCCGAGCTCGGTCGAGGAGTGCAGCGCGCGCCCGGACGGCGACGTGCATCTCCAGCGTGGTGCGAGCCGAGCGGCGTGACGTCGTCGAACAGGACGACCCAGTCGGCGCCGCTGCGGCGCGGCCGCCTCGAGCCGCTCGGCGGCGAGCGCCTTGCCCTGCTCGCGCGTGATCTCGCGGTGGCGCTGGCAGAACGCGGCGTCGCGCACGCGCCTCAGGTCCATCAGCGCGAGCATGGCGGGGCGGACCGGCGAGACGACCGCCTCCAGCGCGACCTCGTGCCGCTCGCGCCAGGCGACCACGAGGTCGTCCTCGGTCGTCGACGTCGTGAAGCTCGTCGGCGACCGCCGCGCACCACGCCGATGTACTGCTGGTAGAGCTCGGCGTTGACCATCACGGACGGGTAGACCCTCGCCTCGGCGCGCCGCCAGGTGGCGATCGCGTCGTCGCGGTCCAGCACCGTGCATCCGGCGTCAGACGGTCCAGGTGTTGAGCTGGAACGCCTTGTCGCGCCACGCCGTCAGCGCCGCGTCGAGCACGTCGAGCGGGTGGAACGGGCTTGACGCCCTCCATCAGCAGGTTCTCCGGGAACCCGTACAGCGCGCCCGACGCGAACCGGCACGCGTACACGGTGCCGCCCTCGTCGAGGAACGTGCGCAGCTGGTTGTTGATCGCCATGTGGCCGGGGAAGGCCTCGTCGCCGACCTTCGGGAAGCCGCGCGAGCCGGACGCCATCAGCACGCCGGGCCCGTACAGGACCAGGTGCGTCTTGAAGCCCTTGCGCTGGACGCGCGTCGTGGTGAGCAGGTTGACCAGGCCGACCGACCCCTCGTAGGGGACCGTGTGCATGAACGTGTAGGCGCTCTCGCCGGGCTCGGCCTGGACATCGGGGAAGACCTTCTCCGAGGTGTCGAAGAGCTCCGTTCCCTTGCCGGCTGGCTGGATGGTCTCGGATCTTCGCCACTTCGGTCCCTCCTTGCAGACGCTTCCGCGTCCGCGCTCCGCGGGCGCGCCGGTCGGATCCATGTCGGATCGTGGACGTTGCGTTCTACACCCTGGGCATACAGATTGCAAGGCGCCCGGGAATTGCCGCTTGTTTCCGATGTTTTCGCCCGATTAAGGGCCGCGCGAGCCCATGAACCATCGGAAACGTGCCCGCTGCCCGCGAGCCTCGCGGCGGCCCCCAAACGCTTGACGGGACCGTTTCGGATAGTGCACACTCCGTGTCGGAAGGTTGATGTCGGCGATGTCGGACATGCTCACACCCATCGAACAGGCCGTCTCGGGGATCGGCGCCAAGGTGGCTGCCGTGCGGGCCGAGCGGGGCTGGTCGCTGCAGCAGCTCGCGCACGCGCGCTGGGCTCTCGCCGGCCGCCGTGCACAAGATCGAGAAGAGCGGCATGACGCCGACGATCGCGAGCCTGATGAAGATCGCGAGCGCGCTCGGCAAGAGCGTCGCCTTCTTCGTCGACGAGTCCGACTCGCTGCGCCCGGTCACGTGGTCCGCGCCGACGAGCGGGCCAGCGGCTCTACACCTCCAAGCAGGGCCTCGTGCTCGCGCAACATCTCCGGCCGCTACGGCCCGTTCTTCGATCGCCGGCGCCGAGGCCGCCGTCGAGCCGCACGCCGACAGCGGCCCGGTGCCGATGGTGCACCCCGGCGAGGAGCTCGTGATCGCTGCTCGCGGGCGAGATGGAGTTCACGGTCGACGGCGAGGCATACGCGCTCGGCGAGGGCGACTCGATCCACTTCCGCGCCAACCGGCCGCACTCGTGGGCCAACCCGGCCGACGTGCCCGCGCGGGCGATCTGGCTCGCGATCCGCAGCTCGTGAGCGTGGGCGGTGCACGGCGCAGGGTGGTCGTCGCCTTCGGCGGCAACGCGATCACGCGTGAGCACGAGCGCGGCACCTGGGAGGAGCAGTCGGCCAACGTGCGCGTCGTCGCCCGGGCCGTGCTCGAGCTGCGCGAGGCGGGCCACGACGTGCTCCTCACCCACGGCAACGGCCCCCAGGTGGGCGCGCTCGCGCTGCAGCACCTGCTCGGCGCCGAGCACGCGCCGACGCTGCCGTTCGACGTGCTCGGCGCGATGACCCAGGGCCAGCTCGGCTACCTGCTCCAGCAGGCCGTGTGCGCGCTCGCCCCGGACGTGCCGACGGCGACGGTGCTCACGCGCGTGGTCGTCGACCCGGGCGACGCCGCGTTCGCGCGCCCGACGAAGCCGATCGGCCCGTTCTACGACGAGGCCGACGGCGCCGCTCGCTCGCGGACGATCGCGGCTGGGTCGTCGGCGCCGACGCCGGCCGCGGCTGGCGGCGCATGATCGCAAGCCCGCAGCCGCTCGACGTGGTCGAGATCGAGCACATCCGCGCGCTGCTCGACCGGGGCGTGGTCGTGATCGCGGGCGGCGGCGGCGGGCGTGCCCGTCGCCGCGTCGACGGCCGGCTGGTCGGGGCGTGGAGGCCGTGATCGACAAGGATCGCTGCTCGGCCCGGCTGGCCGCGTCGACCGGCGCCGACCTGCTGGTGCATGGTGACGGGGGTCGACCGCGTGGCGCTCGACTTCGGCACCCGCTGGCAGCGCGACATGGCCCGCCTCACCATCTCCGACGCCGTGCGCCACCTCGAGTCCGGAGAGTTCCCGGCGGGCAGCATGGGGCCGAAGATCGAGTCGGGCGTGCGCTTCCTGGACGAGGGCGGCCGGGCGGCGATCATCACCTCGAGCGAGCACGTGTCCGCCGCCTGCGCGGGCCGGCACGGCACCTGGCTCGTGCCCGACCGCGACGGCCCGAGCGCGACCGCCGTCGTCGAGCCCGCCGCAGCCGCATGACCTGGCACGTGCGGGTCGTCCGCAACCGCTACGTCGACAGCGTGCGGCTGATGGCGCTCGCGAAGGACCTGCGCGGCCGGCCCGAGATCGCCGCTGCGAGGTGGCGATGGGCACGGCGGCGAACCTGGAGGCGCTGGCGGCGCTCGGCGCAGCCGTTGCGGCGTCCCCGACCGACGTCGTGCTGGCCGTCGACGCCGAGGCGGAGGCGGCCGAGGCGGCGCTCGGTGAGGCCGAGGCAGCCCTCGCGGCCGCGGTCGCTGCGCCCGACGGGGCGCCCGGGCGCGAGCCGCCGCGCACGCATCGCCGGGGCGGCCGCGCGCCTGGACGGCGCCAACATCGCGCTGATCTCGGTGCCGGGCGAGTACGCCACGCTCGAGGCCCACCACGCCCTTCACGCCGGCCTGCACGTGTTCCTGTTCTCGGACCACGTCGGCGAGGCCGACGAGATCGAGCTCAAGCGGAGCGGCGCAGAGCGCGACCTCCTGGTCATGGGCCCGGGCTGCGGGACGGCCATGCTGGGCGGGGTGGGGCTCGGGTTTGCGAACGTCGTGCGCTCCGGCCCCGTCGGCATCGTCGCCGCCGCCGGCACCGGCGCCCAGGAGGCGGCCTGCCTGCTCGATGCCGCGGGCGTCGGCGTGTCGCACATCGTGGGCGTCGGCGGGCGCGACCTGAGCGCCGCCATCGGCGGGGCCGCCTTTCGCCAGGGCATGCGCATGCTGGCCGCAGACGACGCCACCGAGACGCTCCTGCTGGTGTCCAAGCCGCCCGCGCCCGCGGTGGTGGCGAGCCTGGCCGACGCGGTGCCGCCGGGCAAGCGGGTGGTCGCGGCGTTCGTCGGCTGGGAGGGCGGCCCGGCCCCGTTCGAGGTGCACGCCACCCTCGAGGCCGGCGCGCTGGCGGCGGCCGGCGCCGCGCCGTCCGACCTGGGCGCGCTCGAGCGGGCCGTCGACGGACAGGCGGCGAAGGCCCGTGGCAAGCGGCTCGTCGGCCTCTACTCGGGCGGATCGCTCGCCCACGAGGCCGTGACCCTGCTCGAGCCGGTGCTCGGCCCGATCGCCGGCAACGTCGGCCACGGCGGCGAGGGCGGCTCGGGGCACGTGGTGCTCGACCTCGGCGAGGAGGAGTACACGCAAGGGCGGCCGCACCCGATGGTCGACCTGACCGTCCGCTGCGCCAAGCTGGCCGAGGGGGCGGCCGACGACCGGGTCGGCTGCGTCCTTCTGGACGTCGTGCTCGGCCACGGCGCCCACCCCGACCCGGCGGCCGAGCTGGCCGCGGCGGTGCGGCCGCTGGCAGAGCGCGCGCTCGTGATCGCGCACGTCTGCGGCACCCCGGCCGATCCCCAGCCAAGCGACGGCCAGATCGAGCGCATGCGCGCGGCGGGCGCCGTCGTCGCGCCGTCCAACGCCGCTGCCGCCAGGCTGGCGGCGCGCGCGATCGCGGGTGCCGCATGACGCCGCTTCGGATCGCGATGCTGACCTACTCCGTGAAGCCGCGCGGCGGCGTCGTGCACGCCATCGAGCTCGGGCGGGCGCTGCGTGAGCGCGGCCACCGCGTCGAGCTCGCCGCGCTCGCCCGCGCCGGCGAGGGGTTCTTCCGCGACCCCGGCGGGCCCGTCCACCTCGTCCGGCACGCGCCCGACCCCGACGCGGCGTTCGACGACCGCGTCGCCGGGATGATCGCGGCCTACCGCGACGGGCTGCGCCCGCTGCTGCAGTCCGGCCGCTTCGACATCGTGCACGCGCAGGACTGCCTGTCGGCCAATGCCGCGCTCGAGCTGCGCGACGAGGGCACGATCGCCCACGTCGTTCGCACCGTCCATCACGTCGACGACTTCCGTTCGCCGTCGCTCGTGGCCTGCCAGGACCGCTCGATCCGCGACCCCGATCGCGTCGTATGCGTGTCGGAGGCATGGGTCGGGCGCGTGCGCACGGAGTTCGGCGTCGAGGCCGGCCTCGTCACAAACGGCGTGGAGCTCGAGCGCTTCCGGCCGCCGGCCGACGCGGCCGCCCGCGCCCGCGACCGGGCCGCGCTTCACCTCGGCGAGCGCCTGTGCGTGCTCGCCATCGGCGGCATCGAGCCCCGCAAGGGCTCGCTCACGCTGATCGAGGGCTTCGCCGGCCTGCGGCGGGCGCTGCCCGGCCGCCGGCCGCTGCTCGTGATCGGCGGCGGCGCGACGCTGTTCGACTACCGCGACGAGGTCGACCGCTTCTGGGCGCGGGCGCGGGAGCTGGGCGTGGCCGCCGATGTGCGCGCACTCGGCCCGCTCGACGACGCGGCCGTGGCGCAGGCCTACCGCGCCGCCGACATCCTCGCGTTCCCGTCGGTGAAGGAGGGTTTCGGCCTCGTGCCGCTCGAGGCGCTCGCGGCCGGGCTGCCCGTCGTCGCCACCTCGATCGATGTGCTGCAGGCGTTCCTGCGCGACGGCCGAAACGCGCTGCTCGTGCCGCCGGGCGACGCGGCCGCGCTGGCCGCCGCGCTCGCGCGGGTGGCGGGCGATCCCGGGCTCGCGGAGCGGCTGCGGGCAGAGGGCCTGCGCACCGCCGCGGGCTACTCGTGGGCGCGGGCCGCGGCCGCGCACGAGCCCGAGTACGCGCGGCTCCTGCGGGCCACAGCTCCGATCGCGGCGCAGGCCTGATGGCGCTGCGGGCGACGGCGAGCTGGCGCGGGGAGTATGCGACCGACGTGGCGGTGCGCTCGCACACCGTGCGCGTGGACGAGCCGATCGAACAGGGCGGCGGTGACACCGGGCCGATGCCGACCGAGCTCTTCTGCGCGGCGCTTGCGAGCTGCTTTTGCCTGGCGGTCGCGCACTGCGCCCGCAAGCGGTCGCTGGCGCTGCCCGACCTGCAGGTGACCGTGGAGGCCGAGCGGGCCGGCCGCGAGCTGCGCTACGACCGGCTCACGGTGACGACCGCCGCCGGCATCGATCCCGACGAGCTCGCGCCGCTCGTCGAGCGGGCCAGGTCGTTCTGCTGGGTGTCGAACACCCTCGCGGCCGGCACGGCCGTCGAGTATCGTACGTGCACTTCACGACACGACCATCCACCGGAGTAAATCCCGCACATGACACTCCAAAACGACCGTGAACTGGCCCATGTGCTCGAGGATCGTGCCCGGCTCGGGCAGGTGTTCGCCCGCCACGCGTACGGCATGCGCTGCTGGGTCGACCTCTTCGCCGCCCGGATCCCGGCCGCCGATCCCGAGCAGAAGGAGCTGATCGCCGGGCTCGTCGCCGACAACGCCCGGCACATGAACCTCTTCCGCGATCGCGCCCGGGCGCACGGCGTCGACCCCGACGCCTACGTGTGCCCGCCCGAGGGCGAGGTCATCTACGAGCGCATCGCCGAGATGCAGGACCTGGACGAGGCCGTGGGCTACGCGCTCGGGTCGCTCGACCACTTCGAGCAGCTGCTTGCGGTCTACCGCGCGGCCGCAGACGGCGACGATGCGGCGGCGATCGACCGCGTCCGCGCCGATGTCGCCCGTATGCGCGAGGCGCTGCGCCCGCTGGTCACATCCGCCACGGCCAGGGCGGGGATGGACGAGGCGCACGAGCTCTACCGGGTGCGCGAGATCGTCGAGACGGCGCTCTATGTCGGCTGACTTCGCCGCCCTGCAGCGCGAGCTGCCCCGCTCCTCGCCGCGGGCATGGCGGTTTGCAACCGCGCGGGCGGCGGCGCACGCGGGCGCGCTCGTCTCGTACGGCCTCGGGGTGGGGTACCGGCAGGGGTTCGACTCCGGCGCCTTCATGGACCACGTCTACGCGAACCGCCCCCGCGGCCGCACCGCCCTCGGGCGGGCCGTCGACCGGCGCCTGCTCGAGCAGCCGACCTGTGTCGCCTTCCGCGACATCCGCACACTTGCGCAGCGGGCGGTGCTGGACGCGATCGACGACCACGACGGCGGCCCGCCGCTCGTCGCCGACCTCGCGGCCGGGCCGGCGCCGTATCTGCTCGAGGCGATCGCCCAGCGGCCGGGCGCCCGCGCGCTCGTGTGCGATGTCGACCCCGACGCGCTCGCCCGGGCGCAGGCCGCGGCGCACGAGCTGGGCGTCGGCGACCGCGTCCGCTGCACCAGGGCCGATGCGTTCAGCCGCGAGGCGCTCGCCGCGCTTGATCCGCGCCCCGACGTGGTGCTCGAGCTCGGCCTCTACGGCATGTATCACTCGGACGCCCTGATCGAGCGCCACTTCGCCGACCTCGCGGAGCTCGTCGCTCCCGGCCAGATCGTGTTCAACGTGCAGACGTCGAACCCGGACATCGAGTACATCGCCAGGGTGTGGCGCAACCGCCACGGCGAGCGCTGCGTGTGGCGCCTGCGCCCGGTCGCCCAGATCCTCGACTACGCCCGCGCCGCCGGATACGAGCCGCGCTCGATCGAAGCCGACCGGTTCGGGATCTACCGGGTCGTGCGCCTCGGCCGGGCGGCCGCCTGATGGCAAGCGTGCTGACGTGGGCCGGCCCGCGGGCCACGGTCGAGCGGCGCTCGGCGCGCCTGGCCGCCCTGCAGGCGAGCCACCACGCGATGTGGAACTACGTCACCTACCGCGACGCGATCGCGATCCTCGGCCTCGACGCCGACGCGGTCTACCCGGGCGGCAGCACGCGCCTTGACCCGCATACGTGGGCCGACCTGGGCTGGCTCACGTGCTTCTGCGGGCCGCCCGACTCGGCGGTGGATGCGATGCGCCGGGCCGTGACCGCCGAGGCGCTGAACCAATACACGCCCGACCTGATCGAGCCGCTGCGCGACGCCGCCGCCGAGGTGGTGGGCCGGTTGCGCGACGACGAGTTCGAGGTGATCGGGGCCGAGGGCGCCCAGGCCGCGATCACGCTCACGCTGCAGGCGTGCGTCGATCCCGGCGACGAGGTGATCCTGTCCGACCCGGGCTACTTCCACATCCCCTCGGCGGTGCTCGCCGCGGGCGGCGTGCCGGTGGCGGTGCCGATCGGCCCCGAGACCGGGTACCGGCTCGACCCCGACATGGTCGCCGCTGCGATCACGCCGCGGACGCGCGCGATCTGCCTGGTCGATCCGATCAACCCCTACGGCGTCTGCCAGACCGCCGATGGAGCTGCAAGAGCTCGACCGGCTGGCGGAGCGGCACGGCATCGTGCTCGTGCACGACATCACCCACAGCCCGATCGCGATCGACCCGGACGCGGCTCCCTTCACGGCGCTGCCGGCGCTGCGGCCGTCGGATCGCAGCGTCGCCGCCTTCTCGGTGTCGCACTGCTACGGCATGGCCGGCGCCCGGCTCGGGTTCCTGGCCGGCCCGCGGCGGCTGATGCGCGACTGCCTCCAGCTGAAGGCGGCGCTCACGCGCCTGAACACGAACCTGATCTCGCAGCACGGGGCGCTCGCCGCGCTCCGCGACCCCGGCTATCTGCCGCACGCCGAGCGCACCATCCGCCGCAACCTGGCGCATCTGTCCGAGACGCTCGCGGGCGTCCCCGGCGCGCGCCTGGCGGTGCGGCCGCAGCGCGGCCTGGCCTGTGCCGTGGACGTGTCGGAGAGCGGCGCGACCGCGCAGGAGGTGATGGTGGCCCTCTTCGCGCGCCGCATCGCCGTCTACCCGGGCGACGGCCTCGGCGAGTCCCGCGCGGCGGACACGATCCGCCTGAACCTCTCCCGTCCGGACGCGTGGGCGATGGAGCACCTGCGCGCCGAGCTGCCGGCCGCGCTCGATGAGGCGGCCGCCGGTCGCTGGCGGGCGCCGGTCGCCGCGCTGCTCGACGGCAAGGGCACCGAGCGCGCCGCCCGGCTCGCGGCGCGGGTGCGGAGCGGGCGGTGAGCGCCCTCGAGCTGATCGCCGAGCACGGCTCGCCGCTGTGGCTGTGCGACGTCGACCGGGTGCGGCGAAACGCGGACGACTTCCGGCGCACATGGCAGCGGGCCTGGCCGGACACGGCCGTGGCCTACTCCTACAAGACCAACCGCACGCCGGCCTTCCTGACCGCGCTCGCCGATGAGGGGCTCATGGCCGAGGTGGTGTGCGAGGCCGAGCTCGGCCTGGCGTGCGAGCTTCGCACGGATGCCGCCGGCATCGTCGTGAACGGCCCGGCGAAGAGCCCGGCGCTGCTCACGCAGGCCGCGGCGTCCGGCGCGCTGGTGCTCGCCGACTCGGCCGACGAGCTGCCCCGGCTGGCCGCCGCCGGCGTGACCCGGGTCGGCCTGCGGGTGGCGATGGACGGTGTCGGCGTCGGCCCCAACCGGTTCGGGATCGCGCCGGGCGACGTCGCCGCGGCGGCCGGTCGCGCGGCCGCGCTCGGCCTGCGCCTGGAGGCCCTCGGCGTGCACCGCGTCTCGATCGGCTTCGCCGCGCCGCTGCAGGCGTCCGGCGGGCTGGCGGCGAGCGTCTTCTCGGTCTGGCCGCGGACGCCGCAGATGCACGTCGAGGCGGCGGTCGAGCTCGCGCGCCTGGCGGCGCAGCTCGCCGGCGCTGGAATGCCGATCGCAACGCTCGACCTGGGCGGCGGCTACCCGGCCGGCCCACAGCTCGCGGAGTGTGCGGCGGCGGTCGCCGCGGCCCTGCACGCCGGCGGCTTCGGCGGCCGGCTGCTGCTCGAGCCGGGACGGGCGCTCGTCGCCGACGCCGTCGATCTGGCCGTGTCGGTCGTGGCCGTGAAGCGGCTGGCCGGCGGCGAGCGCTGCGTGATCTGCGACGGCGGCACGAACTTGGTGGCGGGCACGCTGTGGGGATGGCCGCGCGTGGAGCCGCTCGACGCCGCATCGGGCGAGCGGACACCGGCGATCGTCACCGGCCCGCTGTGCCTGAACATCGACGTGCTGCATCCGGCCGCCGAGCTCCCGCCCGTGGAACCGGGCGACCTGCTCTGCATCCGCGCGGTCGGCGCCTACCACCAGAGCCAGTCCACCCAGTTCGGTGACCTGCGCCCGGCGGTCGTCGCGCGCGACGACGGCGTCTGGCGCCTGGACGTGCGCCGCGAGACCGTGGACGACCTGACGGCCGGCATCGCCGGCCACGCGAAGGAGGTTCGATGAGCGAGCGACTGATCGTGATCGGCGGCGGCGGCGCCGGCATCGCCGCGGCCACCACCGCCAAGCGGCTCGACCCGGAGCTGCACGTGACCCTGTTCACCGAGTTCGAGGACATCGCCTACTCGCCCTGCGGGATCCCGTTCGTGTACGGCGGCGAGATCCCCAAGTTCGAGGACCTGTTCCTCTCGACGGTGCAGCGCTACCGCGACGACGGCCTGGACATGCGCATGGAGACGGCCGTCACCGAGATCGACCTCGGCCGGCGCGTGGTGACGGCGCGAAACCAGCACGAGGGCTTCGACAAGCTGATCGTCTGCACCGGGTTCCAGTGGGAGAAGCCCGACGTCCCGGGCGCGAACCTCGACGGCCTGCACTACATCAAGAACATCCGCAAGGCGATGGAGTTCGACAAGGTGCTCGAGAGCGTGAAGACCGCCGTCGTGGTCGGCGCGACGCCCCTCGGCGTGGAGATGGCCGGCAACCTGGGCCACCGCGGCATCGAGACGCACTTCGTCGACGAGGGCCCGTGGGCGCTCTCCGAGGTGCTCGACCCCGACGTCGCCGAGCCCGTGCACGAGTCGCTCGAAAAGCGCGGCGTCGTGCTGCACATGGGCACGAAGGTGGAGGCGTTCCTCGGCAAGGGCAAGGTCTCGGCGGTGGCGACGTCGGCGGGTGAGATCCCCTGCGACGTCGTGATCGTGTGCCTGCACAAGCTCCCCAACACGGCGCTCGCAACTGCGGCCGGCATCGCCGCGGGGTCGACCGGCGGGCTCATGGTCGACGAGCGCATGCGCACGAACGTGCCGGGCGTGTGGGCGGCCGGCGACGTGATCGAGGTGCCGCACGGCCTGACGATGGTGCCGATCCGCGGCCTCACCGGCTCGCATGCGTATTCCCAGGGACGCACCGCCGGGGCGAACGCCGCCGGCGACCCGCGCACCTACGACCCGGTGTGGGTGCCGTGGGGGATGGTCGCGGGCGACTACACCATCGGCGGCTTCTCGCTGGGCGAGACGCTGGCGACGGCGATGGGCGTGCCCTACGTGCTGGCGAAGGGGGTCGGGGTGTCGCGCGCGCGCTACTACCCGGGCGCGACGCGGACGCACGTGAAGCTCCTGGCCGAGCCGGGCACGCTGCGCCTGATCGGCGGGCAGGTGCACGGCGGCGAGGGGGTCAAGGAGCGCTGCGACTTCCTCGCGTTCGTGGCCAAGCGCGGCGCCACGCTCGAGGACCTGGCCTGGATGGAGAACATCTACTCGCCGCCGATCGGCGCGCTCTACGAGCCGATCGCGATCGCCGCCCAGACCGGCCTCGCCAACCTGCGCAAGGAGCGCAAGGCGGCCGAGGCGGCCAGGGCGCAGGCGGCGCCGGCATGACGCGCACGGCGCACGTGAAGCAGCGGCTGCGGGAGCGCTCCGAGGAGTACCTGCGCCTGGCTGCGCTCGAGCAGACCCGCAGCGCCCATCCGGCCGGGACGACCGCGCCGTACCGCGCGCGCGGCGGCGTGTTCTGGCGGCACGTTTTCGTGCCCGTGTACACGCGCGTGCCCTGGTCGGTCAAGCAGGCCGCGATGCAGCGGCTCGGCATGACGGCCAAGGGCTGGACGCCGCCGCCGCGCACGACCGGCGAGCCGTGGCGGCCGCCCCCGGGTCAGCCGCCGGCGTAGGCGCGCATCCGCCCGGCCTGCTCGGGCCGGTAGGGCCGGTACTCGAGCGCGCACAGCAGCGCGGCCCACGCGCCGATCGGGGCCGGGTCGCAGCCGAGCGCCTGCGCGATCCGCTCGACCCGGGCGCCAATCGGCTCCGGCGCGGCGCTGAGCACGCTCCAGGTGGCCGCGTCGAAGGCCGGATCGCCGATGCACGGCAGCGGATCGATCGCGCGCACCGTCCCGTCGGCCGCCGCGAGCAGGTTCTTGGCCTGCAGGTCGCCGTGCAGCAGCACCTGCGGCCGCTCGGCGGCCCGCGGCGCGGCGAGCACGGCCGCGGCCTGGGCGTGCAGCGCGCGGCCGACGTCGTTCCCGGGAAGGGCGCAGCGCTGCGCCGCGCGGCGCAGGCGGTCGGCGAGCGCAGCGCGCAGAGGCGGGAAGCGCGCGGGGGCGGCCGCAGGCGTCGCGTGCAGCGCGGAGAGGAGCGCGGCCACCGCGCCGGCATCGTCTTGCGCGGGTGTGCCGGGCAGAATCCGCTCCATCAGAAACACGCCGGCGCGGGCGTCGCGGCGGTGGATGCTCGGCACCGGGCCGCCCTGCCATGCGCGCAGGGCGGCGAGCTCGAGCCGGCCCGCGCGCGCCGACGTCGGCACCTTGAGCACGACCGCGCGGCCGGCCGGGTCGCGTGCGGCGACGCAGGCCGAGAGCCGCCCGCCGGGCATGATCTCGGCGAGCTCGAGACCCCACCTGGCCGCGTAGCGGTCGAGCACGCCCGGCAGCCGCTCGAACCAGCGGGCCGCGGCCCGCTCGCCCAGGTCGTAGCCGACCGCCCGGCGCAGGTCGTCCGGGACGCTGCGGAGGTCCGAGCTCAGGGCCGGTAGGGCGACGGCCGGTCGACCCAGATGCGGCGCTCGGACTCCTCGATGCGGTAGTCGTTGATGCTGGCGTCGCGGCGGCGCATGTAGCCGAGCTCGTCGAACTCCCAGTGCTCGTTGCCGTGGCTGCGCCACCACTGGCCGGAGGGGTCGTGGCTCTCGTACTCGAACCGCACCGAGATGCGGTCCCCCGTGAAGCACCACAGCTCCTTGCGCAGCCGGTAGGCGATCTCCCGCGCCCATTTACGGGTGAGGAACTCGACGATGGCGTCGCGGCCCTGGAAGAACTCGTCGCGGTTGCGCCAGGCGGAGTCGGGCGAGTAGGCCATCGCGACGCGCTGGGGGTCGCAGCTGTTCCAGGCGTCCTCGGCGGCCTGCACCTTCTTGCGCGCGGTCTCCTCGGTGAAGGGTGGAACCGGAGGGCGTGGATCCATGTCGGCGCCTTTCAATCGCAGGGCGATGCGTCGGCGGAGCCTACCCCGCAGGGCCGCCGACTACGACGGGCTGACGGCGCAGATCTCCGCACACGGGGGCGACGGCAGCGCGCACCCGTCCGTCTCGCACGTCGCCGCGATCGACGAGGGCACCCTCGTGGTCGTCGACGTGTGGGGGTCAGAGGAGGAGTTCGGCGCGTTCGCCGAGGCCGAGATCGCTCCGCGTGCCGGCGACCGGATGGGGGCGATGACGACGCGCTTTGCAACCGTGCACAAGCACGTGCCCGTGAAGGCCCCGGTGAGCGGGTAGTCAGGCCGGCGGGGCCTTGCGGCTCCGCGCGACGCTCTCCAGGATGGTGATGAGATCGTGCAGCGGCTTGGTGGCGCCGCCGACCGCGAGGCCGGTGACGATCACGTCCGTGTAGCGCGGCGAGCCGTCGTCGCCGATCGCGTGCAGGATCCCGATCCCGAAGTAGCCGCAGGCGGCCATCGCAAGCGCGGACGCAAGGCCGAAACACATCGCCACGCGCTCCGTGTGGCCGCGCCCGAGATCGAGGAAGTGGCCCACGAGCTCGAGGATGCGCTCGATCGCCTGGGCGAGGACATACACGGTGGCGAAGGCGGCGATCCCGACCCAGGGCGGCGGGTTGCGGTAGTGCAGGAAGAGCAGGCCGACGATCGCTCCCACGGCCGCGATCCCCAGCGCCACCAGCCAGACCCGGTCGGGCCGGGGCTCGGCCGGGGCGGCCGTGACCTCGGTGGGCGCATCGCTCGCCCGGGCACGTCGAGGCGCGTTCGGCATCCCGCCGTCGTATAACAGCACCCTCGGTGCGATGTCAAATCGCCGCGTATCATCGTGGCAGATGACCGCGCCGACATCCGAGCAGCGCACGACCCGCGGCCAGGTGCTGCGCCGGGGTGCGGCGGGGCTCGCCGCCAGCGTCGTTGCGACGGGCTGGCAGCCGCCAGGTTGGGCGGGCGCCGCGACCGCCCCGGGGCGCGTCGTCGTCGTCGGGGCGGGGATCGCCGGCCTCACGTGCGCCCACCGGCTGCGCCAGCACGGGATCGCATGCACCCTTTACGAGGCGTCCGACCGGATCGGCGGCCGCACGAAGACCCTGCGCGGCTACTTCGCCGACGGCCAGATCGTCGAGCAGGGGGGCGAGGCCCTCGACACCGACCAGCACGCCGTCCGCCGGCTGGTCGCGGAGCTCGGCCTGCGCCTCGACGACACCTTCGCCGACACGCCGGCGGGGCTGCGCTCCAACCGGTTCCAGTTCGCCGGCCGGCGCTACCCCTATCACCGCGCCAGCCGCGATTTCGCCGCCGTCTATCCCGCGCTCCAGCGCGACCTGCGCGCGTTTGCGACCTCGCCGCGCGCCGCGCGCCAGCTGGACGAGATGTCGGTCGCCGACTGGCTCGACACGCGCGTCCCCGGCGGCCGCGACTCGGAGCTCGGCCGCCTGATCGGCGAGGCCTACTGCGCGGAGGACGGGGTGGACATCACGGGCGGGAGCGCCCTGGCCATGATCACGCAGCTGGGCGAGTCGGCCCGCCGGCCGCTCTCGCTCTACGGCGACTCGGACGAGCGGTTCAGGGTGCACGGCGGCGCCGACCAGATCGCCGATCGCCTGGCGGCCCGCCTCCCGCCCGGGGCGATCGCCTACGAGACGGCGCTGGCCGCCCTGCGCCGAAACGCCGACCGGTCGTACACGTGCGCGTTCGCGCGTCGCGGGGGCGGCACCCTTGAGGTGCGCGCCGACCGGGTGGTGCTGGCGCTGCCGTTCACGACCCTGCGCGAGGTGGACTACGGCCGGGCCGGCTTCTCACCGGCCAAGTCCGCGGCCATCCAGCACCTGGGCATGGGCACGAACGCCAAGCTGACCTTGCAGTTCGCACGCAAGACGTGGCGGCGGGACGGCTACGACGGCTACATCGAGACCGACCGCATCCCCGGCGACACCTGGGACACGACCGTGAACCAGGCCGGCCGCGAGGGCATCCTGGTCGTCTACACGGGCGGGCGGCGGGGGGCGAGCTACCCGACCACGCACGCCCACGGCCCCGCCCCGCCGGCGGTGGCGCGCGAGACGGTCGCGCGGCTGGCCGCGATCTACCCGCACCTCGAGCGCGACTTCACCGGCCGGGCGCACCTCGACGCATGGGTGCACAACCCGTGGTCGCACGGCTCCTACGCCGCCTTCCTCGTGGGGCAGTACACCCGCTTCCCGGGCCACGTGCGCGCGGGCCGCGAGGGCGGAGTGCACTTCGCCGGCGAGCACACCGACACCGATCAGCAGGGGTACATCGACGGCGCGGTGCGAAGCGGCGAGCGCGTCGCGCGCGAGCTCGCCGTCTAGCTAGCGCAGGCGGGCAGCCGGCGCTGCGACGACGGATGGGTCGCCGCGGTCGGCCTCACCGGGCTCCTCCTCGGCGGCCGACACCGGGAACGTGAACGTGAACGTCGCGCCTTCCCCCGGAGCGGTGCGGATGTCGAGCGTCCCGCCGGCGACGCTGACGCGCTCGCGCATCGACTCGAGCCCCAGGTGCAGCCGCATGCGGTCACGGTCGAGCGCGCCCTCGAGGTCGAAGCCGATCCCGTCGTCGGAGATCCGGCAGACGATGTCGCCGTCGTCCTGGGAGATGTGGACGGTCACCGTCCGCGCCCGCGCATGCTTGCGCACGTTCGCGATCGCCTCCTGCAGCACGCGGTAGCACAGGTTCTCGAGGGGCCGCGGATAGCGGGCGACGTGCGCGGTGAGCTCGAACTCGAAGCCGGAGTCGGCGGCGGCGTCCTCGAGCAGCGCCTGGGCCGCGGCGCCGAGGCCGCGCTCGGTGAGCACCTGCGGGAGCAGCTGGAACATCAGGTGGCGGGCCCGGTCGGTGGCCTCCTGGATCGTCTCCTTCGCCGAGACGACGGCGCTGCGGGTGCGCTCGACGTCGCCGCCGTCCATCGCCCGGTCGAGCCGGTCGAGCGCGAGCTGCGCGGCCACCATCACCTGGATCGTGTCGTCGTGCAGGTCGCTCGCGAGCTGGGCCTTCGCGTCCTCCTCGGCGCGCAGCAGGGCGCCGAGCACGTGCCGGCGCCGCCTCTCGCCGTGCTCGATCTCCTGCAGCCGCGCGGCCCGCTCGTAGGCGACGCCGATCTGGCCGCCGATCTCGGCGATCACGTCGAGCAGGGCGTGGTCGACATGGGCGAGATCGCTCGTGAAGCACTCGACGATCCCGGCGATCTTGCCGGCCTGGACGATGGGCACGAACACCGCGCCCTCGAAGCCGACGGTCTCGAGCAGGGCCTGGCGGCGGAACCCGCCCCGCGCGATCGCCGCGGCCCGCGGCACGCCGCGCGCCCACACGTCGCCGAGCACGCCCTGCCCGCGCTCGAACTCGATTCGCTCGGAGTCGGCCCGGAAGGCCTTCGCATCCACCTGCGGCGCCGCCCACAGGTCGACGAACCGCAGCCGCTGGTCGTGCTCGTCAGCCCGCCAGGCCACGGCCAGGCCCAGGTCGAGCGTCTCGCCCAGGGCGCGCAGCATCGCCCGCGTCGTCTCCTCGAGCGTCGCCGCCTCGGCCAGGGCGTGGGCGACGGTCGACTGCAGCCGCACGAGCGTCTGCGCACGCTCGCGCTGCTCGAGCATGCGTATGCCGGCCACGCTCGCGACCCCAAGGGCCACGATCACGCCGGCGCTCCACACCGCCGCCTCCACCCAGTAGTACCGGGTCACGTTCTGCGATGCCCCGATCGCGATCGCTGCGAAGGCCGCGATCGAAAGCGCCGCCATGCCAACGGCAACCCCGATCGCACGTCGCCGGCTGCGCCCTGTCAGCGGCCCTGTGACGGCAGGCATCACCGGATGAGGGTACATCCCGTGCGGGCGACCCGCAAACGCCCCGCCCCGGCCGGCAGCGCGGATTGACGCCGGCCGCGGGCGCGGCTACGGTCGGCACGATGGAGCTGCGCCGACTGGGATCCGAGGGCCCCGAGCTGCCCGTCGTCGGCCTCGGCACGTGGCAGGTGTTCGACGTCCCCGCCTCCGGCGCCGCCGCCGCGAGCGCCGTGGTCGACGCCCTCTTTGCGTCCGGCGGGACGCTGGTCGACTCCTCGCCGATGTACGGCCGCTCCCAGGCGGTGCTCGCCCAGGCGCTCGGCGCCCGGCGGCCGCAGGCGGTCGTCGCGACGAAGATCTGGACGCCCTCGCTCGCCACCGGCCGCGCCCAGTACGCCGAGCAGCTCGAGCTCTACGGCGGGACGATCGACATCGAGCAGGTGCACAACCTGGTGGCGTGGAGAGAGCATCTCGACTGGATGGAGCGCGAGCGCGACGCCGGCTGGATTCGCTGGCTGGGGGCGACCCACTACAGCCCGTCGGCGTTTGCCGAGCTCGAGGCCGTGATGCGCACCGGCCGCATCGACTGCATCCAGGTGCCCTACAACCCGCGCGAGCGCGACGCCGAGCGCCGCATCCTGCCGCTGGCGGAGGAGCTCGGCCTCGGGGTGCTCGCCATGCGGCCTCTCGGCGAGGGCGCGCTGGTGCGCCGAACGCCCGATCTCGCCGGCCTCCCGGCCGCCACCTGGGCCGAGGCGCTGATCGCCTGGTGCCTGGCGGATGCCCGCATCACCGCCGCCATCCCGGCCACCTCGAGCCCGGCGCACGTGGCCGAGAACGCCCGCGCAGGCGGAGGCGCCCGGCTCGACCCGGACGAGCGGCAGCGGGTGGCGGAGCTGGCACTGGCCTAGGTGTGCTGCCTACGGACGTGTGAGACGGGGCTGATGGGTGGGTGGCCGCCGAGTGAGCCGTGGGGTCTGTGGGTGTTGTACCAGCGCAGGTAGCCGGGGGGGCTTGGGCGCGGTGGCTGCTGGTGGGGTAGGTGAAGCGGTATGCCCATTCCCGGAGCAGCGTTTTGACGAGCGCTTCGGCTTTGCTGTTGGTTTGTGGTCTGCGCGGTCGGGTGTAGCGGCGTTGGACGCCGAGTTGGTCGCAGATGGCCGCCCAGGCGTGGCTGCGGTAGCCGTTGCCGTTGTCGGAGATGACGCGTTGGACGGTGATGTTGTGGTCGCGATACCAGCCGACCGCGCGGCAAAGGAAGCGGGCGCAGTCGGTGGGGCTTTCGCTGGGCAGGATCTCGGCATAGGCCAATCGGGAGTGGTCGTCGATGGCCAGGTGGACGTACTGCCAGCCGGCGTGGCGGTTGCGATGCAGGCGATCGTTGCAGATGCGCTTGCCGGGGGTGTGGAAGCGACCCAGGCGTTTGATGTCGACGTGCACCAGCTCGCCCGGCCGTGCCCGCTCATACCGGTTGGGCGGATCCACCGGTCGCCGTGGCAGCCGCGAGCAGCCGTACCGACGCAGCACCTTCCACACCGTCGACGTTGGTCTGCCAAGCAGCCCACCCACCACCGCGGGTCCAGCGTGGGCATACTCGCGAGCAGCCAGGATCTCCAGCTCCACCTCACGCGCCAGCCGCCGCGGCTGACACGCAGGCACCGGCGCACGGTCATACAACCCCTCCCAGCCATGCTGCTGGTAGCGGCGCCACCACCGATACGCCGACGCGCGACTAGCGCCGGCTGCCGCCGCGGCGGCAGCCGGCATCGCACCAGCCTCGATCAACCGCACCACACGCAACCGCGACTCGATCGAATACCGCATCCGTCGCGGCGGCTTTCTACCGTTCATCATCCGGGACCTCCACGGGAGCCTTGGGCGTCAGCACCCCAAACGCTCCCTGGAGGCCCGGACAACGTCAGCCGTCTCGCAGGTGTGTAGGCAGCAGACCTAGCCGGCGCGGTGCTAAGCTTGCGTACGCAAGGATTACGCCGGGAGGGTGTACTCCGCATCGAACCACCGGGAGGGGCCGCATGCCGGGTCAGATCGCAACCACGCTCTACACCGATCCCGCCTGCCCGTGGGCGTACTCCGAGATCCCCGCCCTGCGCGTGATCGACTGGCGCTACGGCGCCCAGCTCGACTGGCGGCTGGTGATGATCGGCCTCACCGAGAGCGCCCAGCAGTACATCGACCGCGGCTACACGCCGCTTGGATCCGCCCGCAGCCACGCCGGCTTCCGCCGCTACGGGATGCCGTTCTCGCCCCGGCCGAAGGCGCGCATCGCGGCCACGGCGCGGGCCTGCCGCGCGGTCGAGGCCGCCCGGCTGCTGCAGCCCGGGAGCGAGTGGACGGCGCTGCGGGCGCTGCAGCTCTGCCAGTTCACGACGGCTCTCGTGCTCGACGACGATGCCGCCGTGGCCGGGGTCGTCGCGGCCGCGACGGGCCTCGACGCCGACATCGTGGCCGGACAGCTCGATGCCGCCGACACGACCGCCGCCTACGAGCGCGACCGGGCCGAGACCCGCAGCGCCGCGGGCAGCGCGGCCGAGCTGCAGGGCAAGACCGCCGCCACGGACGGGCCGGTGCGGTTCACGGCGTCGTCGGTCACCTTCGAGCGCGACGGCCTGCGCCTCGTGGCCGGGGGCTACCAGCCGGTCGCGGCCTACGACGTGCTGATCGCGAACCTCGACCCGGCGCTCACCCGGCGGCCGCCGCCGGACGACCCCGCCGAGCTCATCGCCGCCTACCCGGACGGCCTGACGACCCAGGAGATCGCCGAGCTGCTCGTGGCCGGCAACGACGCCCCCGACCGCGCGGCGGCCGAGCACGCACTGCTCGGGCTGCAGTTCGACGGCCGGGCCGAGCGCGTCGCCGTCGGCGACGACGCCGTCTGGGTCGCACCCGAGCGGGCGGACTGGTGGCGGGGCGTTGTACGGGCGGCCGACGCCGCCCAGACTGCGCTGGCCGTCGGCGGGTGAGCGTCGTCCTGCCCGACCCGGGCGCGCCGAACGCCGACTTCGAGCGGCCCGCCGGCCACGACCGGCTCGAGCGGACGGTCGCGGCGCTGCAGGCTTGCGGGTTCCGGGCCGAGATCGCCGCCGACGGCGCCGACGCCCGCCGGCGCGTGCTCGAGGCGATCCCGGAGGGAGCCGAGGTGCACTCCGCCCTGTCCGAGACTCTGCGCGTGCTCGGCATCACCGCCGAGCTCGACGAGTCCGGCCGCTACGACTCGGTGCGGGTGAAGCTGAACGCCCTCGACCGCGAGACGCAGGACCGCGAGCGGCGCAAGCTCGGAGCGGCCCCGGACTACATCGTCGGCAGCGCGCACGCGATCACCGACGACGGCACGGTCGTCGTCGGATCCGGCTCGGGCAGCCAGCTGGGCGCCTATGCCTACGCGGCCGGGAGCGTCATCCTGGTCGTCGGCCACCACAAGCTCGTGCGCGACGAGGAGGAGGCCATGCGCCGGATCCGCGAGTACTCGCTGCCGCGCGAGTTCCGGCGGATGCAGGACGTGGGCTACGCCGGCAGCCTGCTCGCCAAGATCCTCGTCATCCAGCGGGAGCCGCGGCCGCATCCGGGTCATCCTGGTGCCCGAGAAGCTCGGGTTCTGACGGCCGCCGCGGCATTGCGGCGGGCTGCTGTGAGGCGTACGCTCGCGGTATCGGCTCGCGCTTCGTGATCGGGTGCATGGCGTTCTGGGTGGCATTCCCGGCGGTGGCCGCGCGCGGCCCGGCCGTCCTCGTCCCGATCGCCCTCGTCTTCTTTGCGTGGGCCGCGCTCGACGCCTGCCTCGACCCCGAGGGCTTCCGCGTCCGAGCCCGAGCCCGCCGCTAGCCTTCGCGCTACCAGGGCCCGGCGCCGAGCTCGCGCGAGACGGCGCGGGCGGCCTCGCGAACGTGGCCGATCAGCGCGGGGCGGGGCTGGCGGCGTGCGTACAGGCGCTCGACCGGGCCGACGATCCCGATCGCGCCGGCCGCGGCGCCGGCCCGGTCGAACACCGGGCTCGCGATCGACGCCTCGCCGATGATCGCCTCCTCGCGCTCGGCCGCCCAGCCCTTCTCGCGCACCTCCTCGAGCATCTTGCGCACCGCAGCGGGGCTGACCACCGTGGCATGCGTCAAGCGGGGGACGCCACCGGCGAGCAGGTCGTCGGCGACGTGCGGGTGGTGGGCCATGAGCGCCTTGCCGAGCGCGGTCGCGTGCAGCGGCAGGTGCGCCCCCACCTCGGGGATCTGGAGGCTGTTGTCCATCCGGAACACGTGGTGGACGACGATCACGCCGTCGCCGTGCAGCGCGCCGACGCGCACCGCCTCGCCGCTGCCCGACGCCAGCCGGTCGGACCAGGCGATCGACCGCGCGCGCAGCTCGTTCACGTCCAGGTAGCTGTTGGCCAGCTGCAGCAGGGCGGCGCCGAGCTGATACTTGCCGGTCTCGGGGTCCTGCTCGACCAGGCCCTCGGACTGGAGCGTGCGCAGCAGGCCGTGGGTCGTCCCCTTCGCGAGCCCGAGCCGGTCGGACAGATCCGACACGCCCAGCCGGCGGGGTCCGCTCGCCAGCGCGCGGAGGATCGCGGACGCTCGTTCGATGGACTGGATTCCCATTGGTGTCTATGTGCCGCTCTTGCCGAACCCGGTTCGGCAATGTAGGATCGACCGTTGTATGAATGGAGACGAGCGGTGATCGGGATTGTATTGGTCTCCCACTCCTCGGCGCTCGCAGAAGGGCTTGCAGAACTGGTCTCGCAGGTCAGCGGAGAGGACGTCCGCATCGTGCCCGCCGGTGGCACGGCCGACGGGGAGCTCGGCACGGATCCCGACCGCATCGCCGCGGGGATCCGGTCGGCGGACTCCGGCGAGGGCGTGCTCGTGCTGGTAGACATTGGCAGCGCCGTGCTCGCGGTGCGCGCCATCCTGGCCGGGGGCGACGTGGACGGGATCGACGTGCGCCTCGCCGATGCGCCGCTGGTCGAGGGGGCGGTGGCCGCCGCGGTGCTGGCTGCGACCGGCGCCGACCTGCAGACGGCCGCGGCCGCGGCCGAGGAGGCGCGCGTTGTCGGAAAGCTCTGAGCACCGCCGCACCGTCGTCCTCCCGGCCGGCGTCCCGCTGCACGCCCGCCCGGCCGGCAACCTCGTGCGCACCGCCGCCGGGCTCGATGCGACCGTCACCCTGAGCGCGAACGGCAAGACGGCCAACGCGGCCAGCATCCTGCAGGTGCTCGGGCTCGGGGCCGAGGGCGGCTCGAGTGTCGAGGTCGTGACAGCCGGGCCGGGCGCCTCAAACGCTCTCGACGTCATCGCCGGACTCCTCGAGACGCTCGAGTAACGCCGCGTCCAGGGCTCCGCGGGCCGCCGCCGCGACGCCCTCGGGCGTCCTCGCCGCAAGCGCGTCCACGAGCGCGGCCTTCGCGCCCTGCGTCGAGAGGCTGCGCACGTAGCGGCGGGTCTGGGCGATCCGCGCCGGCGAGACGCTGAGCTCGTCGACGCCGAGCGCGACCAGGAGGGGCAGGAGCTCGGGATCGCCGCCGGCCTCGCCGCAGACGTCGACCAGGATCCCGGCCGAGTGGGCGGCGGCGATCGTGCGCGCGATCAGGCGCAGCACCGCGGGGTGGTAGGCGACGGTGCCGGCGATGCCGGGGTTCTGACGGTCGGCCGCAAGGGTGTACTGGGTGAGGTCGTTCGTGCCGATCGACAAGAAGTCGCAGTGCGAGGCGATCGTGCGCGCCATGAGCGCGGCGGCCGGCACCTCGATCATCGCGCCGACGAGCGGGTCGGGCGCGCCCGGCGCGACGGCGTCGCGGGCGGCGAGGGCGATCGTGCGCACGGCGTCGATCTCGGCGGCATCCGTCACCATCGGCACGAGCACCCGCACGACGGCGTCGCCGGCGACCCGGAAGAGCGCGCGCAGCTGGGGCGCCACGCCGTCGTCTGCCGCGAGCGAGAGCCGGATCCCGCGCGGTCCGAGCGGGCCGCCGGCCGCCTGCTCGGTCAGGAAGGGCGGCGTCTTGTCGCCGCCGAAGTCGAGCGTCCGCACGGTCGCGATGCGGTGGCCGAGCGGCTCGAGCATGGCCCGCAGCACGAGCGCATGCTGCTCCTCGGTCGGCCACGCGTCCGCTTCGAGGAACGCGAGCTCGCTGCGCAGGAGGCCGATGCCCTCCGCGCCGGCGTCGAGCGCGGCCATCACCTCGGGAGCGGTGCCGGCGTTCGCGAGCAGGCGGATCGTGCGGCCGTCGGCGGTGCGGGCCGGCTGGCGCCGCTCGCGGCGGTCGCGGTCGGCCTGCTCGGCCAGCCGCTCGGCGTGGTCGCGCAGCCGCGACCGGGTGGCGGAGTCGGGCGCGATCCACACCATGCCCCGATCGGCGTCGACGCCGATCTCGTCGCCGACGGCCGCGGCGAGCACGCCCGGCCCGGCGCCGGTGACGAGCGGGATGCCGAGCGAGCGGGCGACGATCGCGGCGTGGGCGGTGGTGCCGCCCCCGGCGAGCACGATCGCCGCGAGATTGCCGCTCCACGCCGCCACCTCGCCCGGCCCGAGGTCGTCGGCGATCACGACGGCGCCCGGCGGCGGCTCGCTCGAGCTGCCCGTGCTGAGATCGCCCGCCCGGCGCGCGATCGCATGCAGGTCGGCCGCCCGGGCGGCGAGCAGCGGGTCGTCGAGCTGGGCGAGCGCCTGGGCGTGGGGCTCGATCGCCCGCGCGATCGCCTCGGGCGCCGTCAGGCCTGCGAGCGCTTCCTTCACCGCCGCCTCGAGCAGGGTGGGGTCCTGCGCCATCAGCCGGTTTGCCTCGACGATCTCGGCGTCGCCCGCATGCCCCTCGCGCGTAAGCGTGCGCGCCAGCTCGCCCAGCTCGTCGGCGGCCAGCTCGAGCCCGCGGCGGGCGCGCTGCGCCTCCGCCTCCGGCGGGCCGGCGCCGGCCGCGGGCACCGTCTCTGAGCGGGTCCATGCGGGGCCGATCGCGGCACCCGGCGAGGCCGGGGTGCCGCGCATCAGCTGCGGAGTCACGATTCCTCCGCCACCGTGCGTTCGAGTGCAGCCATGATCAGTGCCGTCGATGTGGCGCCGGGATCCTGGTGGCCGACGGAGCGCTCGCCCAGGTATGACGCCCGTCCCTTGCGCGCCTGCATGGGGATCGTCGCCCGCATGCCCTCCTCGGCCGCCGCCCGTGCGTCGGAGACGGCGTCCTTGAGCGGCCGGCCGGCGTCGACGCCGGCGCGCAGCGTGGACACCGCGGGGCCGAGCGCGTCCACGATCGTCTTGTCCCCGGGCTCCGCCGCCCCGAGCTCGACGATGCCGTTCAGGGCCGCCTCGAGCGCCGCGACGAGGTCCGCGGGCGCGAACGTGTCGGCGTCCCCGAGGGCCTTGCCCGCCCGCCGCAGGGCCGAGCCCCACAGCGGCCCGCTGGCCCCGCCGACCGTCGAGACGAGGGTCGAGCCCGCCTGCATCAGCGCCTTGCCCGGAGGGGTGTCGCTGTCGAGGCCGTCCAGCTTGGCCTCGACAGCGTTGAACCCCCGGGTCATGTTGGCGCCGTGATCGGCGTCTCCGATGGCCGCATCGAGTTGGGTGAGATAGTCGCGCTGCTCGGAGATCGATGCAGCGCAGGCGCGCATCCAACGGGTCACGGTCTCGGTGTTCACGTCGCCCTCCCTCGCTCGATGGGCTACGCGCCCCAGCGCAGCGCAGCCGTCTTCACGGGAGCATCCCACAGTCCGGTCAGCTCGTCATCGAGCTGGAGCAGCGTGATCGAGCATCCCGCCATCTCCAGGCTCGTGATGTAGTTGCCGACCAGGCTGCGGGTGACGCTGATGCCGCGCGCGTCGAGGTTCTTCGTGACGGCGTTGAAGAGCAGGTAGAGCTCGATCAGCGGCGTGCCGCCGAGCCCGTTCACGAAGGCGAGCACCGACGCGCCCTTCGAGACGCCGAGGTCGCTCACGATCGGCTCGAGCATCTCCTCGACGATGTCGTCGGCGGACTTCATCTTCTCGCGCCGCCGGCCCGGCTCTCCGTGGATGCCGACGCCGACCTCGATCTCGTCCGCGGGGAGGTCGAAGATCGGCGTGCCCGAGCTGGGCGTCGCGCATGACGTCAGCGCGACCCCGAACGAGCGGCCCTTCTCGTTCACCTTGCGGCAGATGCCGGCGACGTCTGCGAGCGACCCGCCCGCCTCGGCCTTCGCGCCGGCGATCTTCTCGGCCAGCACCGTCGCGCCCGTCCCCCGCCGTCCGGCGGTGTAGAGGCTGTCCTGCACGGCCACGTCGTCGTCGAGCACGACCGACTGCACCTCGATGCCGTCGTCCTCGGCCAGCTCGGCGGCGAGCTTGAAGTTGAGGACATCGCCGGTGTAGTTCTTGACGATGTGCAGCACGCCGGCGCCGCCGTTCACGGCCTTCGTCGCCTCGGCCATCTGATCCGGCACGGGCGAGGTGAACACGGCGCCCGCGCACGCGGCGTCGAGCATGCCGGAGCCGACGAAGCCGCCGTGCATCGGCTCATGGCCCGAGCCGCCGCCGGACACGAGCCCGACCTTGCCGGACACGGGCGCGTCGGCGCGGATGATGAGCTGGTTTGGGAGATCGACCCGGACCAGGCCGGCGTGGGCCGTGGCGATGCCGGCCAGCGCCTCGGGCACGACCGTCTCGGGATCGTTGATGAACTTCTTCACCACTGCCGTATGGGTGCTCATGGTGGCGCTGCTCCTCCTGATCGTGGGGCCGGGGCGGGCAAGCGCGTGCCCGCACGGCGCCGCGGGCGAGGTGGATCCGGCATCGTGCCGCTCCCGGAGCCCCCGAAGTGGGTGTGGCTGGGTGGTCGCTTCACGATCCGGATCTCCTCGCTCCCGCGCGCTGCCGCTGGCGTCATCGAGTGCTCCTGGGCCAGAGTTCGACAATGCCGAACAACATTCAGGACAATAGAGCACGCAAGGATTCGTGTCAAGCGGGCCGGATCGGCCCGCTCGCGGCCGCGTTCACCATGCCCTGATCGACGTACCAGGCGAGCGTGCGCCGCACCATGTCGTCGAAGGAGCGGTACTCCAGGCCGAGCTCCGCGGTGGCCCGCGAGCCGTCGTACGCGTGACCGTGAAGGAGGGTCGCCACCATCTCGCGGCAGAGCTTCGGCCGCCGTCCGCGCACGCGGGCCGCGGTCGCCGCCACGTCGGCCGCCGCCAGCGCCACCGGCCGCGGCAGCGTGAGCGCGCGCCGCTCGATCCCGGTGATCCGCGAAAGCGTGGCGATCGCCTCGTCGGTCGTCACGCACACGCCCGAGAGCAGGTAGCGGCGGCCGGGCTGCCCGCGGGCCTCGGCCAGGAGATGGCCCTCGCTGCAGTCGTCGACGTCGACGAGGCTGAAGCGCGACCGCACGAGCGCACGCAGGCGGCCGTTGGCGTAGTCGAGGATCAGGCGCGCCGTTCCGCCGGTGCGCCCCGGGCCCTGCACCGACGCCGGGTTGACGCACACGAGCTCGACCGAGTGGCGCTCGGCCTCGCGCACCGCCGCCCGCTCGGCCTCGTACTTGGAGCGCTCGTAGGCGGACAGGAACGAGCCCCGGTGCGGTGTGTCCTCCGTGGCGGTCACCCCGCGGGCCTCCCCGATCGCCGCAGCCGACGACGTGTAGACGATCCGGCGCACGCCCGCACGGCCGCACGCGGCGACGACGTTCTCGGTGCCGGTCACGTTCGCGGCCCACATCGGGCCGGGGTCGCGCATGCAGAAGCCGTTCATCCCGGCGACGTGGTAGGCCACCTCGCATCCGTGGGCGGCCCGCTCGACCGAGCCGGGCTCGAGGATGTCGCCGGCGACCACCTCCGCTCCCAGCGCCAGCAGGTCGGCGGCCGCCTCGGGCCGCCGGGAGAGCACCCGCACCGCCCGGCCGTCGGCGAGCAGGCGCCGGGCGATCCCGCCGCCGACGAACCCGGTCGCTCCCGTGACGAGGACGGCCGTCACGTCTCGGTGCCCGACGCCGCGCCCGTCAGCGACCCCGAGAACCGCACGAGGTACTCGACGGCCGAGGCGACCGTGATCAGGGCGGCGGCGAGCATCGCCACCTCGTCCAGCCGCAGCGGGCCGATGTCGATGCTCGGGTGCAGGATGGCCAGCAGGATGGCGAGGAACTGGGTGTTCGTCTTGAGCTTGCCCCAGATCGACGGCTTCATAACGACGCCGTCGGCTGCGATCAGGCCGCGCAGCCCCATGATCAGGAGCTCGCGGCCGATGATGATGGTGGCGATCCAGGCCGACGCCCGCCCCACCGACACGAGTGCCACGAGCGTGCCCGACGTGAGCAGCTTGTCGGCGGTCGTGTCGAGGAACGACCCGAGCGTGCTCGTGAGCTGCCAGCGCCGGGCCAGGTATCCGTCGAGGGTGTCGGTGACCGCGGCGACCACGAAGAGGGCGGCGGCGGCCTCGTCGACGCCGCGACCGGCGTTTGCGAGCACGAGCGCCATCACCACCGGCACGAGCACGACCCGCACCGAGCTCAGGGCGGTGAGCATCCCCTCCGAGCGTCTCATCACTGCCGTCGCGGGCACGGCGCCTGCCCACGGCGGCGGTCCCGACGGTGGTCGGCGGTCGGCGGCACGTCGGGAACCATAACCGAGCCTGCGAGGGGTGGGGAGGGTGCCGAATTCCGGCTGTGAGAGCGGGTTTGCGCCGCCCGTGTGACGAAGTTGACAAAGCCCCTCGCGTCGACTAGGTTGACGATCGGCCAGAGTTCGGTGATGCCGAATCACGTTCATGTCTAGGGGGACTGCCAACGTGTGGTAGGCCCCTTCCCGAAGATGGGAGGAGGAGCGCATGTACGTTCTCGTCTCGATGGCTGACCGTGAAGGAGCGTCGACGTGACTGTCCTGACGTTCAACAGCGGTACCGTCTTCTTGTCCGAGACTGTCGGTACGGCCCTGCTGATCCTGCTGGGCTGCGGTGTGGTCGCCGGCGTGTTGCTGTCCCACTCAAAGGCCCAGAATTCGGGCTGGGTCGTGATCACGTTCGGGTGGGGAATCGGCGTGATGGTCGGAGCTGCGTCCGTGTTCGACTACGGCGGCGCCAGCCTGAACCCGGCGGTGACGTTGGGAATCTGGGCCAACACCGGGTTCAGCTCGAGCTTCGGCGACAAGATCCCGATCTACATCGCCGGCGAGATGCTCGGAGCCATGATCGGAGCCGTGCTCGTGTTCCTCGCCTACTACCTGCACTGGAAGGACACCGAGGATCCCGGCCTCAAGCTGGCCGTGTTCTCGACCGGCCCGGCCGTGCGCAACTACGGCTGGAACCTGGTCACCGAGATCATCGGCACGTTCGTCCTGGTGTTCGGCATCTTTGCCCTGCTGGGGAATAGCGGGATCGTCAATAGCGGCGTCGGCGGCGAGGGCATTTTGTTCGTCGGCCTGCTCGTTGTCGGCATCGGCATGTCGCTGGGCGGGCCGACCGGGTATGCGATCAACCCCGCCCGTGACCTGGGGCCGCGGATCGTCCACGCGCTCCTGCCCATTCCGGGCAAGGGCACGTCCGACTGGGCGTACTCGTGGGTGCCCGTCGTCGGGCCGCTGATCGGCGGTCTCCTTGGCGGCATCCTGCACCACGCGTTGTTCCCGATCAGCTAGGAGGCTCCAACCTATGACGAAGTACGTTGCAGCGATCGACCAGGGCACGACCAGCACCCGGTGCATGGTGTTCGACCATTCGGGTCAGGTCGTGTCGGTCGATCAGAAGGAGCACGAGCAGATCTTCCCGCAGCCCGGCTGGGTCGAGCACTCGCCGACGGAGATCTGGGAGCGCACGCAGGAGGTGGTGAAGGGGGCCCTGAAGAACGGCAACCTGACCACCGCCGACCTGGCTGCGGTCGGCATCACCAATCAGCGCGAGACGACGGTGGTGTGGGATCGCAAGACCGGCACCCCCGTCCACAACGCGATCGTGTGGCAGGACACGCGCACGGATCGCATCTGCGACGAGCTGGCCCGTGACGGTGGCCAGGACCGGTTCCGGGCGCAGGTCGGCCTGCCTTTGGCGACCTACTTCTCCGGCCCGAAGGTGAAGTGGATCATCGACAACGTCCCCGGCGTTAAGGAGCGGGCGGCGAGCGGGGACATCGTGTTCGGCAACATCGACACGTGGGTCGTCTGGAACCTGACCGGCGGCCCGGACGGCGGCGTCCACGTCACCGATCCGACGAACGCGTCGCGGACGATGCTGATGGATCTCGCCACCCTCGACTGGGATGACGCGATCCTCGACACGATGGGCATCCCGCGGGCGATGCTGCCCGAGATCAAGTCGTCCAGCATGGAGTACGCGAAGGCCAAGGGCGTGCTCGACGGCATCCCCGTGGCCGGGATCCTGGGCGACCAGCAGGCGGCCGTGTTCGGGCAGACGTGCTTCTCGCCCGGCGAGGCCAAGAACACCTACGGCACCGGCAACTTCCTGCTGCTCAACACCGGCACCACGCCGGTGCAGTCGGAGAACGGGCTCCTGACGACGGTCGGCTACAAGATCGGCGATCAGGACGCCGTGTACTGCCTCGAGGGCGCGATCGCCGTCACGGGGTCGCTGGTGCAGTGGCTGCGCGACAACATCGGCCTGTTCAACAGCGCTCCGGAGATCGAGGCGCTGGCCCGCACGGTCGACGACAACGGCGGCTGCTACTTCGTGCCGGCGTTCTCGGGCCTGTTCGCGCCGTACTGGAAGAGCGACGCGCGCGGGGCGATCGTCGGGCTCACCCGCTACGTCAACAAGGGCCACATCGCCCGGGCCGTGCTCGAGGCCACCGCGTTCCAGACCAAGGAGGTCGTGGACGCGATGAACGCCGACTCCGGCGTCCCGCTGACCGCGCTCAAGGTCGACGGCGGGATGGTGCAGAACAACCTGCTCATGCAGTTCCAGGCGGACATCCTGGACGTGCCTGTGGTGCGTCCGGTGGTCGCCGAGACGACGTCCCTGGGAGCCGCGTACGCCGCCGGCCTGGCGGTCGGCTTCTGGGCCGAGATCGAGGACCTGCGCGCCAACTGGGGCAAGGACCACGAGCTGGACCCCGTCCATGGACGGCGCCCGCCGCGACCGCGAGTACCACATGTGGAAGAAGGCCGTGACGCGCACGTTCGACTGGGTCGAGTCAGAGGAACACGCCCATGCCTGAACGGCCGGACAGAGAACATCCTCACCAGGAAGGCGATTTCGCAGAGGGCGAGGAGCAGCTCTCGCCGGACGAGCACGAGGGCGATTTCGCCGAGGGCCAGGAGGGCGAGCACGCCGACCACCGGCGTGAGGGCAGCTTCGCGGAGGGCCAGGAGGAGAAGCCCGACGAGGAGGACGAGCACGAGGGCAGCTTCGCCGAGGGCCAGGAGGAAGACGAGTAGCTCAGCTCGAGGAGCCCCTGGGGGAACCGGGGGGCCGGCGGTCACGCCGGCCCCCCCGACGGCGTAAGGTGCCGGTGTGATCGAGACGCAGGTGCTGGTCGTCGGCGGTGGTGCGACGGGCGTCGGGGTCGCCCGCGACGCCGCGCTGCGGGGCCTGTCCGTGGTGCTGGTCGAGCGGCGGGATCTGGCCGAGGGCACGACCGGGCGCTTTCACGGCCTGCTGCACTCCGGCGGCCGCTACGCCGTGAAGGATCCGCATTCGGCGCGGGAGTGCATCGACGAGAACCGCATCCTGCGCCGCATCGCCGCCCACTGCATCGAGGACACCGGCGGCCTGTTCGTGTGCGCGCCGGCCGACGACGCCGAGTACGGCGACCGGTTCCGCACGGGGTGCGTTGACTCCGGCATCCCGGTCGAGGAGATCGACCCGGCCGAGGCGCTGCGGCGTGAGCCGCGCCTGAACCCCGGCCTCCAGCGGGCGTTCGCCGTGCCCGACGGCGCCGTCGACACGTGGAAGCTCGTCGGGGCCTGCGCCGAGGACGTCCGCCGCCACGGCGGCACGGTGCTCACCTACCACGACGTCGTCGCGGTGATCGTCGAGGGCGGTGGCGTGTGCGGTGCGCATGTGCGCGACACGCGCACCGGCGAGCAGACCGAGGTGCGGGCGCAGATGACCGTGAGCGCGACCGGCGCCTGGGCCGGCCAGCTGGCCGCGATGGCCGGCTGCACGGTGCATGTGCGCGGCGGCCGCGGCGTGATGGTGGCCCTGAACCACCGCCTCGCCCACGCCGTCCTCAACCGCTGCCGCATCCCCGCCGACTCCGACATCCTGGTGCCGGCGCACACGGTCTCGGTGATCGGCACCACCGACACGCCCGTCGAGGATCCCGACGACCACAGCATCCCGGCGGGCGACGTGCGCAAGCTGCTCGACGAGGGCTCCGAGCTCGTCCCGCACCTGCGCGAGGCGCGGGCGCTTCGGGCATGGGCCGGCCTGCGGCCGCTCTACAGCGAGCACCAGACCGGCACCGGCACACGGCAGATGAGCCGCGGCTTCACGCTCCTCGACCACCGCGAGCGCGAGGGCGTCGCCGGCTTCATGACGATCACGGGCGGGAAGCTGACCACCTTCCGGCGGATGGCCGAGGTCGCGGTCGACGCGGTCTGCGAGCACCTCGGCGTCGAGGCGGCGTGCCGCACCGCGGACGAGATCCTGCCCGGCTCCGAGGACGGGCACATGCAGACCGTCGGCGAGCGGCTGGCCGAGCGCGAGCGCAACCTGCACGACGAGGCGATCGTATGCGAGTGCGAACTCGTCACCCGCGGGACGCTGCTCGCCGCGGCGGCCGCCCACCCGACGCAGAACCTCGACGACCTGCGCCGGGCCACCCGACTGGGGATGGGGCCGTGCCAGGGCGGCTTCTGCATCCCGCGCGCAGCCGGCATGCTCGTGAGCGCCGGCCACATGGACGCGGCGGCCGCGAACACGGCGGTGCGGGCGTTCGTCGAGGAGCGGTGGAAGGGCGACTGGCCGATCCTGGAAGGCCGGCAGGCCCGCCAGACCCGGCTCGACGAGTGGATGTTCCACGGGGCCCTCGACATCGACCACCTCCCCGCATGAGCAACGCTCGCCTCCGGCTCGTGTTCGTGGGGGAAACCATGTTTCCCCCACGGGACCCCCTTCTTCTGAAAGCGTGGGGAACCTCCCGGTTCCCCACACCCTTCCCCGGTCATGCGTCGACCGAGGTCGCGGCATGACCCGGGTGCTCGTCGTCGGCGCCGGTCTGGCCGGCCTTGCGTGTGCCCTGCGGCTGGCCGACGAGGGCGCCCCCGTAACGCTGATCGCCACCGGCGCCGGCTCGCTGCAGCTCGGGGGCGCGACGATCGACGTGCTCGGCTACAACCCGGGGCTCGTGTCGCGGCCGCTCGAGGCGATCCGGGCGCTCGCGCCCGAGCACCCCTACTCGCTGCTCGGGCGCGATCGCGTCACGGCCTCGGCCCGTTGGCTGACCGAGCGGCTGCCGGCTCTGGACATGCGCGGCGGCGGCGACGAGAACCTGCTCCTGGCGACGGCGCTCGGCGCCGTCCGGCCGACGGCGGTGGCGCCGGCCGCGATCGCCGCCGGCGACCTGCGCGCCGGCGGGGCGGTGGTGTTCGCGAGCGTGCACGCCCTGCGGGACTTCTTCCCCGCCCTGGTGGCGGCAAACGTGGCCGCCGCGGCCGTGGTGTCGGTGCAGACGCGCTCGGCCGAGGCGACGGTGGACGTGCGCGGCGACGCCGACGCCTCGTCGCTCGGGCTCGCTCGGGCGCTCGAGCAGCCCGACCAGCGGGCCAGGGTCGCGGCCGCGCTGCGGTCGGCCATCGGCACCGCCGACGGCGCCCGGGTTGGCCTGCCGGCGGCGCTCGGCATCGACCGCCACGCCGAGGTCACGGCGGCCCTCTCCGACGCGCTCGGCGCCGAGGTGTTCGAGGTGCCGACGGCGCCGCCGTCGGTGGCCGGCATCCGCCTGTACCGCGCGCTCCTGGCCGAGCTGCGATCCCGGCGCGTGCGCATCATCGTCGGCTCGACGGCGGTCGCCGCGGCGCACGACGGGGCCTGGGTCACCGCGCTCGAGGTAAAGGTGTCGGGGCGCACCCGCACCTTCCCCGCCGAGGCGGTCGTGCTCGCGACCGGCGGGATTGCCACCGGCGGCATCGAGGTTCACCGCGACGGCCTGCGCGAGCCGGTGCTGGGCCTGCCGCTCGCCGACGACCCCGGCGAGGTGCGCTACGAGGAGGGCGCGTTCCACGAGCAGCCGATCGACCGGGTCGGCGTGCGCGTCGACGCCCACATGCGCCCGCTCACCGTCGACGGCGCCGTGATCCACCCCAACGTGCACGCCGCCGGCGCGCTCCTGCGCGGCGCGGTGCCGTGGCGCGAGCTCTCCGGCAACGGGCTCGCCCTGGCGTCGGGCCTCGCGGCCGCCGACGCTGTGCTCGCGGAGCGGGCTGCATGAGCGTCGACATCCGCGGCTCGCTGGACAACTGCGTCAAGTGCACGGTGTGCGAGACGTTCTGCCCGGTGGCGGCGGCGACGCCGCTCTTCCCGGGCCCCAAGTACGCCGGGCCGCAGAGCGAGCGTTACCGCCGCTACGGCGCGAGCGTGGACGCGTCGCTCGACTACTGCTCGGGCTGCGGCATCTGCACGCAGGTGTGCCCGCAGGGCGTCGACATCGCCGAGATCAACGCCCGCGCGCGGGCCGAGATGAAGACCGCCCAGGGGATGCCGCTGCGCGACCGGCTGATCGCCCGGCCGCCCCTGCTGGGGCGGCTCGCGCACCCGGTCGCGCCGGTCGCAAACGCGGTCACGCGCTCCCGGCCGGGCCGGCGCGCGCTGCAGGCGGCGCTCGGCATCCACCGCGACGCGGCTCTGCCCGCCTACTCGCGCACCACCTTTCAGGGGTGGGCGCGGAAGCACAGGCCGCCGGCCGCGACGACGCGCACCGTCGTCTACTTCCACGGCTGCGCGGCCAACTACAACGAGCCCGGCGTCGGCCGGATGGCGGTCGAGGTGCTCGAGCACAACGGCTTCGAGGTGATCGTGCCGCCGCAGGGCTGCTGCGGCCTGCCGCTGCAGTCAAACGGTGCGTTCGAGCCGGCCCGGGAGTACGTGCGCGCACTGGTCGGGCGGCTCGCGCCCTACGCGCGGGAGGGGCACATGATCGTCGCCAACTCCACGAGCTGTGGCCTGATGCTGAAGCGGGAGGCGCGGGAGATCCTGGGCATGGACGACGACGACCTCGCGCTCGTGGGGTCGCGGACGTTCGACATCTGCGAGCTCCTGCGCGATCTCCTGGACGAGGGCGAGCTGCGCACCGACATGCGCGCCCTGCCGATGCGCGTCCCCTACCACCAGCCCTGCCAGGGCCGCGGCCACGGGTTCGGCAAGCCGGCGCTCGACCTGCTCGAGCTGATCCCCGAGCTCGAGGTGATCGAGACCGACCGTGAGTGCTGCGGCGTGGCCGGGACCTACGGGCTCAAGGTCGAGAAGTACCCGATCGCGATGCAGGTCGGGGCGCCGCTCTTCGCCGACATCGCCGCGGCTCGGGCCGACTGCACCGCATGCGACTCCGAGACCTGCCGCTGGCACATCGCGAAGGCCACCGGGCTCCCCAGCGTGCACCCGCTCGAGCTCCTGCACCGCGCGTACGGCTTGTCCTAGACGGACCGCTGGGAGCGCAGGGCGCCCGCGATGCGGCGCGTCTGCACCGCGGCTGCCCGCACGAGCACGGCGCCGATCGCGAGCGGGTCGAGGCCGGGCGCCTGCGGCCCCGCGGGCACCTGCACGAGCAGGAGGCCGATCACCGGGCCCTCTCGCCACCCGAGCTCGTACTCCGAGCGGCCGCCCTTGCGCAGGAGGGCGTAGGACGCCCCGGCCGGCGCTCCCGGCGGCGGTTTCAGCGAGTGCGTCTCGATCCCGGGGGCCTTCTGCAGCTCGAGCCGCCAGATGCGCTTCGCCGCCGACACCCGCGCGAACAGGTTCGCGTCGCTGAAGATCGGCGGCCGTGCGCTCCCGCTTGCGGCGAGCGTCGAGTTCGCGCTCGCGATCCAGTTGCGCGTGATCAGCCGCGTCATCAGCTGCTCGTGGTGCACGCCTCGGGGGGGCAGCTGGGCCTTGAGCTTCTCGAACGCCGTGTGGCCCACGAAGTACCCCGGCAGGTCGCCGTCCGTGAGCACCATTTCGGCGACGCGCCTGCGCTGCTGCGGCGAGGCCGGGCGATGCGCGCTACCGCCCTGCCCCGACGAGCCGCACGCGCTCGCGAGCACCGCGAGCAGCACGAGCGCGCACCGAAGCGCCGGGCGGCCGATCCTCCGCCTACCCTGGGGGCGGCGCCTGCGGCGCGCGCGACCCCCGCCAGTTCCACGGCCGGCGCGAGAATCCGAACCGGTTCTCGGTGCCGTGCAGCAGCCGGCCGACGTTCTTGCGGTGGAAGACGACCACGGCGGCGCAGGCCACCGTGAGGAAGATCAGCACCGGGGCGGGCGCACCGAAGACGAACGCGAGCAGGGGCATGGCGACGCAGCTCGAGAGCGACGCGATGCTCGAGTAGCGGGTGGCGACGAAGAGCGTGCACCAGATCGCGGCGACGCACAGCGCCGCGAGCGGCGCGACCGCAAGCGCGGCGCCGAGGCCCGTGGCGACCGCCTTGCCGCCGCGGGCGAAGCCCAGGAAGAGCGGCCTGTAGTGCCCGACCATCGCGGCGGCGCCCGCGACCACGGCCCCCAGCGATCCTGCCACCGCCAGTCCGATGAGCGCGGCGGCGGTGCCCTTGGCGATGTCGAGCAGCGCGACCGCGATCGCAAACCGGGTGCCGACCGCCCGCGCCACGTTGGCGGCCCCCATGTTCCCGCTGCCGTGCTGGCGGATGTCCACGCCCTTCGACCAGCGCGGCAGCCAGTATCCCCACGGGATGCTCCCGAGCAGATAGCCGACGGCGATGAGGAGGACGAGTTTCACCAGCAGGTGGCGCCGGGCCGGCGCGTTGCCAATGTTACCTGCCTGAGCGGGCGAGGATCAGGTCGTAGTCGAGGGTGTGATACGGCTCATCCATCGGCGTTCCGTCGGGGGCCCGGCCCGGCGGGTGCAGCGGGAAGGGCGCAATCAGCGACCGCTTGACCCCGAACACCGCGTCGCTCCCCAGGTGCTCGTCGCCCGCAGCGAACACATGCGTGGTCAGCGTCTCGCACCCGGGAGCGGCGACGCGGAAGTGGACGTGGGCCGGGCGCATCGGGTCGCGGCCGCCGGCGCGCAGCAGCTCGCCGGCCGGGCCGTCGCTGGGGATCGGGTAGGCGACCGGGAGCACCGACCAGAACCAGAACCGGCCGTCCGCCTCGCCGCGCAGCCGGCCTCGCCCGCGGGAGGAGTGCAGGCCCTCGTACTGCACGTCGTAGAGGCCGTGATCGTCGGCCTGCCAGACGTCGATCGCGGCGTCGGCGACCGGGGTGCCGTCGGTGTGCAGGATGCGGCCGCGCATGAGGCACGGGCGGCCCGGCGCTCCCGCGGCGAGGTCGGCGCCGTTTGCGAGCTCGGGCGCACCCTCGACGAAGAACGGCCCGAACACGGTCGACTCGGTGGCGCCGTCCGGAGCGGGGTGGTTGATGCCGATCACGAGCATGGAGACGCCGAGCACGTCGGACAGGAGCACGAACTCCTGCCGGGTGTCGGTGGTGATGTGGCCGGCGCGGGTCAGGAAGTCGATGCCGGCGAACCACTCCGCCTCGGTCGGCGCAACCTCGGCGACGAACGCGTGCAGGTGGCGCACGAGGCTCTCGGCGATCTGCCTGGCACGCGGGCTTTCGGCTCCGGCGAAGCTCGCGAGCACCGCCTCCGTCAGCGCGGCGCCGGCCGGGTCGTCGTGCGGCGCGGATTGGCTCATCGTCCGGCCACGATACCCGCCGGCGGCTACGATCGACCGCGAAGCGACCAGGAGGATATCCTTCATGCCCCCGCGCACGCGCCCACCCTTCCGCGCCGACCACGTCGGCAGCCTGCTGCGCCCGCCGCGGCTGATGCAGGCGCGCGCCGATCACGCCGAGGGCACGATCTCGGCGGCCGACCTGCGCGCGGTCGAGGACGAGTGCATCCGCGAGGCGGTCGCCATGCAGCGCGACGTCGGGCTTCGGAGCGCCACCGACGGCGAGTTCCGGCGGGCGTCGTGGCACATGGACTACATCTACCAGCTGGGCGGCGTTTCCCAGGTCGAGGGCGAGCGCATCCACGTCAAGTTCCGAGACGACGAGGGCGAGTACGACTTCGCGCCGCCGGCGATGCGCGTCGACGGGCCGGTGCGGATCGAGCACACGATCTTCGGCGACGCCTTCGCCTTCCTGCGCGACACCGTCGCGGGCGCGACCCCCAAGCTGACGATCCCCTCCCCGAGCATGGTGCACTACCGCGGCGGCAACTCCGCGATCGACCCGGCCGTGTACCCCGACCTGGACGCGTTCTGGACCGATCTCGTGACGGCCTATGCCGACGAGGTGGCGCGTCTGAGCGCGCTCGGATGCACCTATCTGCAGCTCGATGACACGAGCCTCGCCTACGTCAACGATCCCGCCCAGCGCGAGCACATCCTGGCGATCGGAGGCGACCCGGAGCACCTGCACGAGACCTATATCGAAAACATCAACCGTGCCCTGGCCGGCCGCCCCGACGGCCTGGCCGTCACGACCCACATGTGCCGGGGCAACGCCCAGTCGATGTGGGCGGCCGAGGGCTCCTACGACTTCGTCGCCGAGGCGCTCTTCTCCGACCTCGAGGTGGACGGCTTCTTCCTGGAATACGACGACGCCCGCTCCGGCGGGTTTGAGCCACTGCGGTTCGTCCCTCCGGGCAAGTGCGTCGTGCTCGGCCTCGTCACCACCAAGCGGCCGCTGCTCGAGCAGAAGGATGCGCTCAAGCGCCGGATCGAGCAGGCCGCCCGCTTCGTCGACATCGACCAGCTGTGCCTCTCGCCCCAGTGCGGCTTCTCGTCGACCGTCGAGGGCAACCGGCTGACGATCGCCGAGGAGGTCGCCAAGCTGCGGCTGGTGGTCGAGACCGCCGAGGAGGTGTGGGGGTCGGCGTAGCGGCTCGGACGTCCGGCCCACGGCTCACCCGTCCGCCGAGCGATCGCCCGCCAGGTCGATGGCGAACGTCGCTTCGGCCAGGCCGATGAGCGCGCCGATCGTGACGCCCAGCGCCGCCTCGTAGGCCGCCGCCGCCAGAAAGGGGTGCGGCAGACCGGCGACGTGCAGGCCGTGCAGTGCGGCGGATTCGAGCAGCAGCGGGATGGTGACGACGCGGGCTGTCAGCCAGAATCGGGGCCGCACCAGCTCTGCCGAGCGGGCGAGGGCACGGACGACTCCCGCGCGCTCGATCGCGATGACCGGCCCTGTCAGCGAGAGCAGCGTGAGCACGATCAACCCGGGCACGAGCAGCAGCGCTGCGAGGCCAACGCTTGCGATGGTGATCACGGCGTCGGCGACGAGCAGCGACACCCACGGCAGGCCGCGCATGATCTCGGCCACCGGAACCGCCGGCTCGGCGTGCTGATGCTCGGACACGATCCGCTCGGTGAGCCCGCCGTAGAACACAACACCGGCCGACGAGACCGCCCCGCTCAGGACGGCCGCGGCGTGAAGTCCCGTCCCCCAGCCCCCGGTATGCCCCCGGGCGACGGCATCGGCGCCCACCTGCGTCGCGGCATCGGCCACGCCGCCGACGGCGAACACGAGGACTGCCATCGGCCCCAGGACCCGAAACCGCGCCCTGTAGGTCGCAAACGCGCGGCCGAAGATCGATCTCGCACCATACGGGGCGGGACGACGAGACATGCAACCTCGCACACCCTAACGGTCAACTCCGGCAGCGGCTGTCCGATGTGCTTTTCGCATGTGCACCAGCCGGTGGGTGCCGGCGGGCGTGCGGTGTGTCTCGACGTAGCCGTGGCGCGCGTACAGGCGCAGGTTGCGGTGGCTGCGGTCGCCCGTGTAGAGCGCAAGGCTGGTCACTCCGGGCCGGGCGTGCCGTTCGATCTCGACGAGCAGCCGGGTGCCGAGCCCCTCGCCCTGGCGATCGGGGGCGACGGCGAGCCGGGCCACCTCGGCGCTGCGGGCATCGGCCGGGTCGTGGCGCAGGCGCACGGTCGCGACCAGCCGCCCGCGGTCGCGGATCCCGAGCGCCGTCACGTCGGCCGAGGCGAGCTCGGCGCGCAGCTCGGCCAGCGTCTGGAGCAGGGGCGGCAGGCCGGGATCGGCGTGCGCCTGGGCCTCGGTCACGTACGCGGCCCGCTGCAGCGTCAGGATCTCGCCGGCGTCCTCGCCGCCGAGCACGATGATGGGGAGGGCGGGGGTCGTGACCACAGCCGGGGGATCCTATCGACGGCCGCCGAGGTAGACTCGGCGGCGAGCGTAAGATTTGCCTAACAGAAGGAGGACGACGTGTCGAAGAGCACCGGCAGCGGCACCCGCGAGGACCCCTGGGTGCTGCGAACGCCACCCGGGCAGTCGGAGTATCAGGCGTTCCAGGACGAGTCGCTCGATCCGCCGGCGCTCGTCGTGCAGGTGGGCAAGACCGAGCTGCGCTACCAGCTGCGCTGCCTCGACGACCTGCACGCGATGCTCGTCGCGCACGGCGACTGGATGCCGCTTGGGAGCGCCGACGAGCAGAAGCCGGCGGCGGCCGGGACCGTGGAGGCGTGGGCGCGGTCGGCCGAGAACCCGGTCGGCGGCTGGTACGGCCTCAAGAAGGGCCTGCGCGGGCGCTTCGCCAACTACGTGCCGCCGGTCATGGAGGCGCTGGGCCGGGCCGAAGTCGAGCACGAGGCGCGCAACAATCGCATGCGGGCGCTCGGGGCCGGATGAGCCGGTTCCGGCGCCCCCCGTTTGTGTGACGCCGCAAATACCCCGAAATGGGGATGGAACACCCCCTCGGACTACGTAGGATGCGATCGCTGTGTGGGGTGGAAAACGGGCTCTTCGACCCCCCCGTAAGGGGGGTGTGCGATGACGACTCTCCGGTTCGTCCGGGCGGTCGGGCAGGACAGGCGGGCGAGCCTGTCCGTCGCAGCCGTGCCGCCGGGGATGATCGTGCTCGACCGCGATCTGCGGATCGTCTCGGTGCAGGCGGCGGCGCCGCTCGGCCGGGTCGGCGCCGGCAGCGTGGGCGCGCTGCTCGCCGTGGTCGACCCCGACGTCCACCGGGCCATCGCAACCGCGGTCGCGCGGGTGCTCGCGACGGGCGGCCCCGAGGCCGGGCTCGAGATCACCGCCGCGACGGGCCGGCACGTCGTCAGCCTCTACCCGACGGCGGGCGCCGGCTCGGTCACGGTCATCTGCGTGTTCGCGGCCGCGCCTGCGGGCGACGCGCGGGCCGGCGACCCGGTGGCGATCGTGGAGGCGGCCGGGGATGCGATCGTCTCGTTCGACCTCGCGGGCGTCATCCGCAGCTGGAACCCGGGCGCCGAGCGGCTGTACGGGTACCCCGCCGCCGAGGCGATCGGCCGGCCGATCGCGCTGGTCGAGCCGACGCTGCGGCCCGACCGCTTCGCCGAGCTCACCCGCCGCATCGCCGCCGGCCGGGGTGACCAGGGCCGCGAGGCGGCCAGGTCGCGCAAGGATGGGTCGCGGATCGACGTCTGGATGAGCTCCGCGCCGGTGCGCGACGCCGACGGCACCCTCGTCGGGATCGCCGAGATCGGCCGCGACGTCACAGGCCGGCGCCGCAACGAGCGCCGCACTGAGCGGGCGCTGCGCGAGAGCGAGCGCCGCCGCCGGCAGGTGCTGGCCAGCATGCTGCACGCCGAGGAGGTCGAGCGCAGCCGGATCGCGACCGAGCTGCACGACGACACCGTTCAGGTGATGATCGCCTCGATGATGGCGATGGACCGGGTGGCGCTCGTGGCCCAGAAGGCCGGCTCGGTGCAGCTCGAGTCGGCGGTCTCGGTCGCCCGGGCGACGCTCGAGGAGGCCACCGACCGGACGCGCCGCTTGATGTTCGAGCTGCGGCCCGCGGTGCTCCTGCGCGACGGCCTCGTCGCCGCCGTGCGCGTGCTGGCACAGCAGGTCGGCCGCGAGACGGGGGCAAGCGCGCGGGTGCGGGGCGCGGTGGCCCGCCATGACCATTCGATCGAGGAGCTCGTGTACCGGTCGGTGCAGGAGGCCCTGGCCAACGTCCGCAAGCACGCGAAGCCGGCATCGATCGCGGTCACGCTCGACGAGCTCGGCGGCATGATCCGGGCCGAGATCTGCGACGACGGGCGGGGGTTCGACATCGTCGATGCCCGCTCCCGGCCGCAGTCGGCCCTGCATCTCGGGCTCGACGCCCTGCACGAGCGGGTGGGGGCGGTGGGGGGGACGGTCGAGATCATCTCCTCGCGCGGCAAGGGCACTTGCGTGCGCCTGAGCGTGCCGGTCGCCGGCTTCGACAGCGACGCCCGCGGCTCCCGCCGGCCGGCCGCCGCACTCGATTGCTGATCAGTCCGGCGGCCATGATGCGCGGGTGAGGTGAGTGTCGTGGTGCCTGTGATGACATTTGGCATATCGGGCATGTGTCATTTGCGGTCAGCACCAATCACGCAACACGGTCTGACCGCCGCCACCCATCGCCTGACGTATCACCCGTGACCCCAAGTGACCCGTATCCATACGGTATTCCCGACTCCCGTTACATCTTCCTGTAAGGTTATACGACCCCTACAGGAGGAACAGACCGCATGCCCCGTAAAGCGACCATCGGCCCCGCAGTCTTCGAACGGGTGAACCAACTCGTCTCGGAAGGCAAGAGCCGCACCGAGGCCTTCACCCAGATTGCACAGGAGCGCTCGAGCCGGCCCGGCACCATTGCCGCCAACTATTACCGCACCGCTCGGGCGCAGCCGTCGGCCGGAGGCGGTCGCCGGAGGACGACTCGCACGCGGCGCGCCTCCGCTCCCCGGCCGGCCGCCGCGGCGCCCGCAGCCGCGCCCGTCCGCGCCGCCGAAGGCGACATCGGCGCGCTTGCAAATCAGATCAGCGATCTGGTGGCACAGCTCGTGCGTCAGGTGCAGGAGCGCGACCAGCGCCTGCGCGAGCTGCTGGGCTAACACCGCGACGGCCGACCGCCGCGGGCGTTACGCGTCGAGACCCAACGGCGGTCGGCCTCAGGCGGCGACGGTGACGAGCGTGCCGTAATTCATCAACTGGTACGCCGTCCCGGCGGCGGTGTACGGCAATTCGACGCAGCCGAGGCTCTGAGGCGACCCGTAGGAGCCGCGCAGGAACCCGTGCACCGCGTCGCCGCCGTTGAAATAGCTCACCCACGGAACGCCTGTGTCGAAGTAGTGCGTCCCGTCCGGGTTCGTGCCCTGCATCGTGGTCGATGTGTAGCGTAGGTACACCGGATACGTCCCGAGCGCGGTGGGCGCTTGGGGGATGCCGGTGTTGGCGGGAGAGACGAACGGCGCCCGCCCCGTGCGGTAGATCGTGATCGTCTCCGGTGAGCCCTCCCGCACGAGCGCGTAGGTGTAAGGCGCCTCGGCGGCCGGGCGCGGCCCGACGAGCGCCTGCCATACACGCTGGCCGGCGACCCCGTCGATCGTCATCCCATGATCCGCCTCGAACGTCATCACCGCGCCGCGCGTGATGGTCGAGTACACGCCCGGCTGCCACTGCGAGGTCAGCTCCGGCGGGGCGTGGAACCGCCACGCAAAGCGTCCGTGGCGCGGCGCGAGCTCGAACGGCGGCTGCGTTCCGTATGCCTGGAACGAGACCGGCAGGTAGCCCCGTTTCGCGAGCAGCTGCTGCAGACGTAAGACGTTGGGGCCGTGCGCGCCTTCGCTCACCAGGTTGAAGTGCATACGCGGATTGCCGATCCGGCGCGCCGGCGGGCTGCCGTGGCCGCGATGGTGGCGATACACCACGAGCGCGTGGTGCGCCGGCTTGGTCGTCGCGGCCTTCGCCGGCGTGTTGGCCGAGCTCCTGGTCGCGGCCACGAACACGCCGGCGGCGACGGCCGCGAGCGCGACGAATCCGGTCAGCACGAGCAGGCGCCGCATCGAGCGCAGTGTACCGGCGACATGCGATGTTCGGAAAGCGTGTGTAACACGTCACCCCCGGTGGGCGAGGCGCTAGATATTCGGCTATGCCGGACCCGCCGCTCGATCCGCTCGCGGCCTCGTTCGGGCGTGTTGCCGCTGCGTACGACCTGGGCAGGCCGTCGTATCCGCCGGAGGGGCTCGCCTGGCTGGTGTCCGAGCTGCGCCTCGGCGCCGGGGCGACCGTGCTCGACCTCGCCGCCGGCACGGGCAAGCTGACCGCAGGGCTCGTGCCGCTCGTCGGTCGGGTGATCGCGGTCGAGCCGGTGGCCGAGATGCGCCGCCTGCTCATGGCGGGCCAACCTCGCACGCAGGTGCTGGAGGGGACCGCCGAGGCGATCCCGCTCGCGGCGGGCGCCGTCGACGCGGTGATGGTCGCCGCGGCCTTTCACTGGTTCGATGCCGATGCCGCGCTGGGCGAGATCCGCCGGGTGCTGCGCCCGGGAGGCGGCCTCGGCCTGTTGTGGAACCGGCCGGAGTGGGAGGGCGAGCGCTGGTACCCCGCCTTCGCGGAGGTGCTCGAGCGGGCCCGCGCCGGCCAGGGCGGTCCGCCGAACCGCTACACCGCCGGCGAGTGGCGGGCCGCGCTCGAGCGCTCGACGCTGTTTGGGCCTGTGCGCAAGCGCGAGTTCCGCCACGTGCACTGCGTGGGCCGCGCGGAGTTCCTCGCCCGGGTCGCCTCGTGGAGCGTCGTCGCCGTGCTGCCCGAGGACGGCCGCGCGGAGGTGCTCGCCGAGGTGGAGGACATGCTCTCCCGCCACCGGGTGACCACGCTTGACCTGCGCTACCGCACCGACGCCTACCGCGCCCGGGCGCACCCCGCCGCCGCGGGGTCGGGGTGACGGCCGGCGGCCGCGCTCACCAGTCGCTCTCCGTGTAGAACTGCGTCCACAGCCGCTCGGTGCCGGCCCGCACGCGGGCGATCTCGTCCTCGGTCAGGCGCCGCTTCCAGTTCGTGATGTGCGCGGCGCTGTCGCGGCGGACGGAGTCGGGCCGGCTCGCCTCCGCCGGGTTCGACGGGTCGGAGGTCGAGCGGACGAGCGCCTCGACGCCGTCGTCCCAGACCACGTTCATGTGGGCGAAGAGCTCCCGGAACCGCTCGACGGGTGCGCGTGAGAAGTCCTCGAGGCGCGTGAAGGCCCAGTCGGATCCGCGCCGCTCCTTGTGGCGCGCGATGGCCTCGGTCTGGACGTTCCACAGCAGGATGGCCTGATCGACGATGTCGTGCTCGCGGGCGGAGTACTCCCGCAGCTGCTCCTCGTAGCCGCCCAGGAAGTCGCGCATCAGAAGCGGCTGGGCCAGCAGGTCGCCGAAGCGCTCGGTGTGGGGCCAGTGCAGCCGCTTGATGCTGGCGGCGAAGGCACACGGGTGGCGCGTGATCAGGACGACGTCCATGTCGAAGCGGCCGGCCAGCCATTCGGCCGAGAACACGGCGATGGGATCCTTGTACAGGGGGGCGGCGCCGCGGCGGCGGTAGCCCTGCCACCGGTACCAGTCCCGGGCCATCCGGCCCGCGTCCTTCGGTTTGCGCACCGATCGCAGCTCCGCGCCGGTGCGGTAGTCGAAGGCGAGGGAGCGCTCGATCGCCGGGACGTACGGGTCGCAGTTCTCGGCGCAGACGTACGGAAACCAGTGCGGCCACCGCACCGCCAGGGTGCCGGGGCGGTGAAGGACGCTGAACGGCTCCCAGATGTAGCCGATCGGCGTCGGCGAGGCCGCCAGGATCTGGCCGACCCAGCCGGTTCCCGACCGGATCGCCCCGGTCACCAGGATCGGCTTCTGCGGCGGTCTTCCGCCCTCTGCGCTCACGCGCGCGCTTCCCTGCACCTCAGGTCGCCTCCCAGGGACGTCGGTGTCGTCGCCCGCGGCCGGGGCGAGCCTGCATCGAGTACACCGCCGTCACGGTACCGCGTCAAGGCCGTCAACCATCCGCCAACTCTGGCGCCACTCCGGCCGATTGCGTTCTCTAAGCTGCCGGGCGATGCGTCGAGGAGCCCTGCTGGCGATCGTGCTTGCGCTTCCCGCCGGGAGCCCTCGCCCACGAGCTCCTCGGGTCGTCAGGCGCCACCGTCCCCACCGCCGCCCGCCAGACGACCGCCGGCCCGGCCTCGACGCACACGACGGCGGCTCCGAAGCGGCGCTCCGTGCTCGTCCCGGTCGTGCGCCGCATCGGCACCCTGCCCGCCCCGGTCCAGGATCCGGCGGTGGCGGCGCTCGGCGACCGGGTGTACGCGTTCGGCGGCCTGGACGGCGCGCAGGCGTCGGTGGCCTCGGTGACGACGTTCGCGTCCGCCACCGCCCACACCGGCGCGGCCCTGCCCGTCGCCATCCACGATGCCGCGGCGGCGGCGCTGAACGGGCGCCTGTACGTCTTCGGCGGCGGTCAGGTGCAGAGCTACTCGGGGATCGGCGTGTTCAATCCCGCCACCGGAACCACCCGCCTGGTCGGCTCGCTGCCGACACCGCTCTCCGACCTGGCCGTCACCACGATCGGGTCGACCGCCTACATCGTCGGCGGGTACACCGGCTCGGTCTTCTCGGATCGGATCGTCGCGTTCTCCGGCGCCCACGCGCGCACCGTCGCCCACCTGCCCGTCGGCCTGCGTTACGCCGCCGTCGCGGCGCTCGGCGGCAAGCTTGTGATCGCCGGCGGCCGGACGACCCGCGGGCCGTCCGCGGCGATCTACCGGTTCGACCCCGCGACGGGCAAAGTGACACAGATCGGACGCCTGCCGGCTCCCGGGATGCACGCGTCGGCGGGGGTGATCGGGCAGACGATGTACGTCGTCGGCGGGATCGGCGCCGCGGGCGCCGTGGCAAGCGTCGTGGCGGTCACCGCCGACGGCCACGCCCGGGTCGCCGCGCGCCTGCCCCAGCCGCTCTCCGACGCGGGGGTCGTCACCCAGCCTGGGCGGATCCTGGTCATGGGCGGGACCAACGGCAGCGCGCCCGTCGACTCGATCCTCAGCATCCAGCTGCGGCCGAAGGCGGCGCCGCGCGCCGCGACGACGCCGAAGCGCACGCACACGCACTCGCACACGGCCACCACGGGCGGGCTGCCGGCGCGCTTCCGCGGCGCCCTTCCCGGCGACCTGCTGATCGCCGACCGCGGCAACGACCGCATCCTCCTCGTCGACCCGTCGGGCCGGATCCTGTGGCGCTATCCGGGCCGACCCGGGCAGGTGCGCCTGCACTTCGACGACGACACGTTCTTCGGCGCCCACGGCAGCCGCATCATCTCCAACCAGGAGGAGGACCACAGCATCGTCCAGATCTCCTACCCGTCAGGGCCGGATCGTCTGGCGCTACGGGCACCCCGGCGTGCGCGGGTCGGCGCCCGGATACCTGAACACCCCGGACGACGCCTATCTGCTGCCGAACGGGCTCGTCATCGTGGCGGACGCCTACAACTGCCGCGTGCTCGAGATCCGCGGCCACACCGTGGTGCGCAGCATCGGTAACGGCGTGTGCTCCCACAACCCGCCGACGAGCCTCGGGGCGATCAACGGCGACACCCCGCTGCCCGGCGGGCACGTGCTCGTGAGCGAGATCAACGGTTCCTACATCGATGAGTTCACGCTCGGCGGCCGCCTGGTGCGCACCTACCGGCCGCCGGTGAGCTATCCGTCCGATCCGCAGCTGACGCGCAACGGCAACATCATCCTGGCCGACTATGCCCGCCCGGGCGGCGTCGTGATCATCTCCCGCGCCACCGGGGCCGTGCTCTGGAGCTACCGGCCGGCCTCAGGCCCCGGCATGCTCGACCACCCCAGCCTGGCAGCCATGCTCCCCAACGGCGACGTGATCGTCGGCGACGACTTCAACGATCGCATCGTCATCATCGACCCGCACACCAAGCGCATCGTGTGGCAGTACGGGCATACCGCGGTAGGCGGCACCGGACCCGGCTACCTGCACATCCCCGACGGGTTCGACTTCGTGCCGGTCACGCGCTCCGGCAGACCGAACCCGGCCGCGATCGTGCACGGCCCCTGACGTCGCACCAAAAGGGGTCAGACCCCGGTTGGTGCGTCCGGGTCAGCCGCAGCCGTCGGCCTTCGGCGAGTACGGGCCCTCGATCCCCGGCTTCGCCTGGAACGAGGCGTTGCAGCCGCAGGTCGAGGCCACGTTCGGGTTCTCGAAGCTGAACCCCGCGCCCATCAGCCCGTCTTGGTAGTCGATGATCGATCCCTGCAGGTACGGCAGGCTGATCGGGTCGATGACCACCCGCACCCCGTGCGAGTCGATCTCGACGTCGTCCGCCTCGCGGTCGGTATCGAACCCGATCGCGTACTGGAACCCCGAGCAGCCGCCGCCCTCGACGGCCAGGCGCAGCACCCGCGCCTCGGGATCCTCGGACGCGAGCGCCTTGACCCGTTCTGCAGCGATCTCGGTGAGGTTGACCATGCGCCAATTGTAGCCGCGACCACCCCCGGAGCGCGACCCCCTCATGCCGGCGGCCTGCGGCCGGTGAGGCGGTAGGCCCACACGAGCGCCTCGGCGACGGCCGCATACAGCTCCGGCGGCACGTGCTGGCCCAGCTCGAGGGTCTCGAGCGCCTGCACGAGCACCGTGTCGGAGCGGATCGGGATGCCGGCATCGGCGGCCGCCTGCAGGATCGCATCGGCGACGTGCCCCTGGCCGCGGGCCACGAGCTCCGGCGAGTCGTCACCGCTGCGGTAGCGCACGGCGGCGGCGCGCCGGGCCGGCGGCCGCTCAGGCGTAGCCATCGAACGCCCCTCCCGGCGGCGTGGGGGCCGGGGCCGAGTCCGGCCGGCGCTTCACGGCGGCCGCGGCGGGCCGGCCGGTCGCCCGCTCGAGCGCCGCCACCAGGTCGGGCAGCGCGGTCTCGGCGAGGTCGGCCACGCGCCCGGCCGGCGCGACCACGCCCGCGCGCACGCCTCCGTCGGCCATCCGCAGCCGCACCTCGATCGCTCCCACCTCGGGGCAGTGCAGCGTGAAGGCCGCCTCGCCTCCGCCGCCGGCCGAGCCGCTCTCGGCCTCGTCCTCCGGCTCGATCGTGATCGTCGCCGCCGCGCCTCCCGGCAGCCACAGCGGCCCGTCGGCCAGGCCGAGGGCGACCCGCAGGAGGTCGCCGTCGCCGCGCAGGGCGAGCTCGCCCGCGAGGCGCGTGGAGGCCTGCTGGTCGGGGTGCTCGGCGGCATCGTGGACGATCCGCACCACCAGCTCCTGGGCATCGGCGCGGGTCACGCGCAGCTGCAGGACCTGGCCGGACGCAAGGCCGGCGGGCACCCGCGCCTCCAGGATCACCCCCGCCAGCGAGATCAGGCCGCGGCCGCCGGCGAGCGGCGCCGAGACGACCCGGGCCACCAGGTCCCTGCCTGCGGCGAGCGCAAGCGGGCGCGCTCCCGACGCCGGGTCGGCGGTGGCCCCCTTCAGGGTGATCTGCTCGAGGTTCATGTCAAGTCACGCTCTGCCCGGACGACTATCGGCTCAGGGACCGGAACCTTCCGGACCCCTGTCATCGACCGTTTGGGAGTGAATTCGAGATGGAACGAGGTCTCTACATCGCGGCATCGGGGATGCTGGCCGAGCAGGTGCGCCAGGACCAGCTCGCGAACGACCTCGCCAACGCCTCGACCCCCGGCTACAAGGCCGACAACGCCGAGCAGGCGAGCTTCTCCGACCTGCTGCTCTGGAACTCGAGCACCGGCGCGCCGGTGGGCTCGCTGAGCATGGGCTCCCGCATCACCAAGGTCGTGACCGATCTTTCCCAGGGGCCGCTGCAGAGCACCGGCAACCCGCTTGACCTCGCGCTCGCCGGGCCGGGCTTCCTCGCCGTTTCGACCGGGGCGGGCGTGCGCTACACGCGCGACGGCCAGCTCGTGGTCGACGGCCGCGGCCGGCTGACCACGGCGAACGGCGACCTCGTGCTCGGCACGAGCGGCAAGCCGATCACCGTCGGCCAGGTCGCCGACCCGAGCACGATCTCGATCGACCAGCGCGGCACCGTCAAGGTCGGCAGCCGCACCGTCGGCACCCTGGCCGTGATGTCGCTGACAGGCGCCACCAAGCAGGGCGACACGCTCTTCACGGGCACTCCGGGAGTGCGCCCCGCCGGCACGAACGTGCAGCAGGGCTTCCTGGAGGGATCGGGAGTGCAGCCGGCCTCGGCGATGGTCGACATGATCGTGTCGTTCCGCTCGTATGAGACGACGCAGCGCGCGATCCAGTCGATCGACCAGGAGCTCGGCCGCGCGGCCAACTCCATCGGCAGCGCGACGGGTCAGTAGGCGCGGCTCAAGAACTGCTCAGGGCCGCCGATAACGTGGCCGAACATATCGGGGATCGCAACGGCTGGACTGCACCGCAGAGGCCGATCGGGAGAAGCTAGAAAGGCGACTCCCAGCCCCGAGATTCCCTCGGGAAGGCACCAATGCTGAACGGACTCTACTCGGCCGCCAGCGGAATGCTGGCACAGCAGACACGGATGGACATGCTCGCCAACGACCTGGCGAACCTGAACACCACCGGCTACAAGCAGTCGCGGATCGGCTTCCGCGATCTGATCTACAACACCGAGCAGGGCGTGCGGGTCGGCGCCGGCTCGGCGGTCGTGGATGCCGGCCGAAACGACGCCGAGGGCGCCCTCCAGCAGACCGGCGATCCGCTCGCCCTGGCCATCAGCGGCCCCGGCTTCTTCCAGGTGCGCCGCTCCGACGGCAGCCTCGCGCTCACGCGCTCCGGCGACTTCACCACGGATGCGAACCGCGACGTCGTGACCTCCTCGGGCGATCACCTCGTCCCGCCGCTGCGCATCCCCGCCGGCACCGACCTCTCCAAGCTCGGGGTCGCGCCGGACGGCACGGTCTCGGTCGGCCAGACCACGATCGGCAAGATCACGCTCGTCAACGTCACCAACACGGCGGGCCTGCAGGCGCTCGGCGACAACCAGTTCGCGACCACCGCGAACAGCGGCCAGGCCCAGGCGGTCGCCGGCTCGGCGCTCGAGCAGGGCTACCTGGAGACGTCGAACGTCGACCTCAGCCAGACGATGGTGGCCCTGATCGACGCGCAGCGAAGCTACGAGATGGACAGCCGCGCGATCCAGAATCAGGACCAGATGATGCAGGTCGCCAACCAGATCCGGCAGTAACGATGAGCGACCTCTCCGCACAGGATCTCACCGCCCTCGGCTCCTCCGTCCTGCCGACGGTGCTCCCCCCCGATGTCCGCAAGGCGGGCGCGAAGGGCGAGCAGCTGTATCAGGCCGCCCTCGGGTTCGAGCAGATGCTGACCCAGCAGCTCACCAACCAGCTGGCCTCGACGATGCAGGGTACCGACGGCACGGACGGCTCCGACGCTCCGACCCGAGCTCGGACGATCCGGCCAGCCAGTCGATCTTCCCCAGCGACTCCGGCTCCTCGTCGATGGTGAGCCAGATGCTGCCCCAGGCGCTCTCCGACGGCATCACGCAGGCGGGCGGCCTCGGCATCGCCCACCAGCTGTACCTCATGCTCGCCCAGCAGACCGGCCTCTCCGCCGCCACCGGCTCCGCCGGCTCCGGCTCGGCCGGCGCCGGAACGGGCGGCGGACAGTGAACGGGCTCGTCGAGCACCTCGAGCGCCAGCTCGAATCGAACCGGCGCCTGCTCCAGATCGTGCTCGCCCAGGGCGAGGCGATCAAGGTGCAGGATGTGCAGACCGTTCTCGCCCGTTTGGCGGACGTTCAGCAGGAGATGGTCAAGCGCGCGCAGATCGAGCGCGAGCGCGACGGGCTGCTCCGCACGGCGGCTCAAGTTCTGCGCGTGCCTGCCGATCAGGTCAGCCTGGACATGCTTTTGACGCTGACCCCCGAGCCCACCGCAACACGGGTGCGTGCGCTCTCCGCAGAGCTCAAGGGCCTGCTGGCTGAGGTCGCGCGCATCCACCGTCAGAACCGCGTTCTGATCCGGCAGGAGCTGCTCTTCCTGGATCATCTGATGCGCGTCATGTCGGGCGCGCCCCAGGCCGGATACACGGCCGTGGGGCACACGGCGCCGACCCAGCCCGCCAACCTCGTGGACATCAGGGGCTAGCGTGGGCATCTCGACCTTCATGGGCCTGGAGACCAATCTCCGCGGCCTTCTGGCACAGCAGCAGGCGCTCGATGTGACCAGCCACAACATCGCCAACGCGAGCACCGCCGGGTACTCGCGCCAGACGGCGGTGCTCGTGGCCTCGCCCGCGTACGCGATGCCGGGCGTCTCGACCGCCCCGGCCGGCCCCGGCCAGCTCGGCACCGGCGTCGACGTCGCCGCCTACCAGCGCATCCGCGACTCGTTCCTCGACGTCCAGTACCGCGCACAGTCGATGCTCCAGGGCCAGGCGCAGGCCAACCAGGACGGCCTGCAGCAGGTGCAGCTCGCCTTCAACGAGCAGCCCACCTCGACCGGTCTCTCCGGCCTGCTCGCCAACTACTGGTCGGCGTGGCAGAACCTCTCGAACAACCCCGAGGACATGGGCACGCGCCAGGCGCTCGCCCAGTCCGCGGCGAGCCTCGCCGACGGCTTCACCAGCCTGTCGGGGCAGCTCGCGACGCAGAAATCGCAGACCGCCCAGAACGTCTCGGACACGCTCACGCAGGTCAACTCGTTCGGCACGCAGATCGCCCAGCTGAACCTCACGATCTCAAAGCTCGAGGTCTCCGGCGACACGCCGAACGACCTGCTCGACCAGCGCGACCTGCTGCTCGACAAGCTCTCCGCGCTCGGCAACGTCTCCACGACGGCCGGCGCGAACGGCTCGGTCAACGTCACGTTCGGCGGCGCATCGCTCGTGGCCGCCGGCGCCTCGAGCACCCTCGCCGAGAGCGACCTCACCGGCCTCTCGTCCGGCAAGCTGCAGGGCCTGATCACGCTGCGCGACACCACCATCCCCGGCTATCAGACGCAGCTGAACACGATCGCCTCGACGCTGATCTCGAAGACCAACACCCAGAGCGCGCTCGGCTTCGACCTGAGCGGCAACCCGGGCGGGGCGTTCTTCAGCGGCACCGACGCATCGGACATCACGGTCAACTCGGCGCTCATCTCCAACCCCGGGCTGATCGCGGCCTCCGCGTCCGGCGCCGTCGGCGACTCCGGAAACGCGCTCGCGATCGCCGACATGCAGTCGAAGGCCGTCATCGGCTCGTCCACGATCGACACGGCCTACACCCAGCTCGTGACCCAGGTCGGATCCGACGTGCAGCAGTCGATGAACCAGGTCTCGACGACGACGGCGCTCGTGAATGCGCTCCAGAACTCGCGCCAGTCCGTGTCGGGCGTGAACCTGGACGAGGAGATGACCAACCTCATCAAGTACCAGCGCGGCTACCAGGCCTCGGCCCGCGCGCTGAACGCGATGGATTCCATGCTCGACCAGCTGATCAACCGGACGGGGAGGGTGGGCCTGTGACCACCAGGATCACTCAGGGGATGATGAACCAGACGTTGCTGTACGACCTGCAGAACGTCACCACCCAGCTCTCGACGTCCGAGCAGGAGCTGTCGTCGGGCTACAAGCTGAACCAGCCCTCCGACGACCCCTACGGGGCGAGCCAGGCGCTCAAGCTGCGCGCCGACCTGGCCTCGAACCAGCAGTACCAGGGCAACGTCTCCAACGCCAACGCCTGGCAGAGCGTGGCCGACACCGCCCTTGGCGACATCGGCGACTCGGTGCAGCGCGCACGCGACCTGGTCATCCAGGGCGCGAACGGCACGAACGGCCCGTCCGACCGCACCGCGATCGTGACCGAGCTGAACCAGCTGATCGACTCGATCAAGACCGACGCCAACACCCAGTACGCCGGCCGCTACATCTTCTCGGGGACGGCGACCGACACCCAGCCGTATCAGCAGGGCAGCGTCGACACGTACGCGGGCAACACCGCCAGCATCACGCGCGAGATCGGCGCGGGGGTGCAGGTGTCGATCAACCAGCCCGGCTCGAGCATCATCGGCGACGCGTCGAGCGGCCTGCTCGCCACCCTGCGGACGATCGTGAACGATCTCAACTCCGGGAACACGACGGCGCTCTCGACCACCGACCTGAACGCCATCGACGCGGCCAACGACACGTTGCTGAACGCGCGCGCCCAGGTGGGAGCGCTGTCGGATCGGCTCACGACCGCGACGAACCGGCTACAGCAGACCGAGCAGTCGACGACTCAACTCTTGTCCAACGTCCAGGATGCCGACATGACCCAGGTCATGGTCAAGTTCTCGACGCAGCAGGCGGCCTATCAGGCGGCGCTTCGCGCCGGCGCACAGATCATCCAGCCCTCACTGATGGATTTCCTCACCGCCTAACGACTCCCCCAAGGAGGCCCCAGCACAATGAATATTCAGAGCACCCGATTCGGCCAGATCGAGATCCGCGAGGAGACCATCATCGTCTTCCCCGACGGGCTCATCGGTCTCGGCGGCACACGCTACGCCCTCGTGGCCCGCGACGACAAGGCCGTGTTCTACTGGCTGCACTCGATCGACGATCCGTCGCTCGCCCTGCCGGTGACCGCGCCGTGGCCATTCTTCGCCGACTACGACGTCAAGCTCTCCGACGACGACACGGCGACGCTCAAGCTCGAGTCGCCCGAGCAGGCGGAGATCTTCTGCGTCGTTCGCGCCACCGATCAGCTCGGCGACTTCACGATCAACCTGCGTGGCCCGATCGTGATCAACGGCGAGGGCCGGCTCGGCCGCCAGATGATCAACGAGGTCGGCGGATACGGCGTGCGCGAGCCGCTGTTCTCGCGCGTCCCGCTGTCCGAGGTCCGTCCCGCCACCCCGGCCGCTCCTGTCGCGGCCACGGGGGTCTGACGTGCTCGTCATCACCCGCAGGTCCGGCGAGCGCATCTGCCTCGGAGACGAGATCACCGTGACGGTGCTCGAGGTGTCCGGGTCGAGCGTCCGCCTCGGCATCGACGCGCCCAGCGAAGTGCCCATCTACCGGCACGAGATCTGGCTCGCGATCAAGGAAGAGAACGCGGCCGCGGCGCTCGCGCCGGTGAGCAGCGTCCCCACAGACATCCCCCCCAACTGAACGCCAGTCACCACCCCCGAAAGGAGAACCCGCCATGTCCCTTTCCGTCCAGACCAATATCGAGGCGTTCGACGCGCATCGAAACCTGGTCAACACCGCGAACCAGCTGTCGAACTCGATGCAGAAGCTGTCCTCGGGCTATCGGATCAACAAGGCCGCCGACGATGCCGCCGGTCTCGCGATCTCCGAGAAGCTGTCCGCTCAGGTCAGCGGTCTGACCCAGGCCCAGCAGAACGCGCAGGACGCCGTCTACCTCGTGCAGACGGCCGACGGCGCGATGGGCGAGGTGCAGTCCATCCTGGCCCGCGTCCGCGACCTCGCGGTCGAGTTCAACAACGGCACGCTGTCGACGTCCGACCAGGCCGCCATCACGGCCGAGGTCGCCCAGCTCTGCGCCGAGATCTCGAGCATCGGCACGGAGACGAGCTTCAACGGCATCGCCCTCCTGACCGGCAACGCCACGATCACCTTCCAGGTGGGCGCCAACGACGGCGAGACGATCGCGACGTCTGCGATCAAGCTGTTCGGCTCGGGCGCCGGCTTCGCCGTCGACTCCGCCCTGTTCAACTTCACCGGCCCGACGATCACGCTTGCGGCCCTCGACACGGCCATCGAGAACGTGTCGAACGACCGGGCGACGTTCGGCGCCGTCCAGAACCGGCTCCAGCACACGCTGAACAACCTGGGCAACTACCAGGAGAACCTGTCGGCCGCCGAGTCGAGCATCAAGGACGTCGACATGGCGTCGGAGATGGTCAACTTCACCAAGCTGCAGGTGCTCCAGCAGGCCGGCATGAGCGTCCTCGCTCAGGCCAACCAGTCCTCGCAGTCCGTGCTCACCCTGCTGCGCGGCTAGAGCTAGAGCCGTTGCAGCAGCCGCCTCACCCGGGGCCGTCCGCACACCGAGCCGTGCGGGCGGCCCCTGAGCCTCTCCGGGCTCAAGTTCGACTCGCCCCTGGCGATCTCAAGGAAGACGAATGAGCACCCCCGCCGACGCCGTGATCCCCGCCAGCTTCACCGACGCGCTCAGCCGCATGCAGCAGCTCGAGTCGATGGTCGGCCAGCTCGCGACCCCGCTTCAGGCCCAGACCGCGGCGACGGCCGCTCCCATGTCCGTGACGACGTTCCAGCAGGCGCTCGCCGCCGCCGGCGCGACCCAGGCGAGCCCCGTGGCCACCGGGGGCACGAACGCCGGCCTGACGGCGCTCCAGGTCGCCCAGAGCCAGGTGGGCGTCACCGAGCAGCCGCCGGGATCGAACGACGGCCCCCAGATCGCCCAGTACCGCACGGCCACCCAGGGCGCCTACGCCGGCGCGCCGTGGTGTGCCTACTTCGTCTCGTGGTGCGCCGCCGAGGCGGGTGCCCCGATCGGCAGTCAGGGTCAGGGCCTCGGCTCGGTCGCCGAGATCACCGACTGGGCCCGCTCGACCGGCCGCCTGACGCAGACGCCGGCCCCCGGCGAGCTCATCCTCTTCGGCACCGAGCATGTCGGGATCGTCAAGTCGGTGAACCCGGACGGATCGCTGACGACGGTCGAGGGCAATGCGTCGGACGGCGTGCGCGAAGAGACCCGCTGGCCCTCCGAGGCCACCGGCTACGTGCAGCTGGGCTAGGACGTCAGCAGGATGGCCTCGACGGCCTCCCGCCACCGCGCCGGCTGGTCGAGGTGCAGGTCGTGGCCGGCCGCGGCGATCATGGTCGTGCGCGCCGACGGGAGCGCCTGTGCCATCCGCTCGCTGAGCTCCGCTCCCATCCCGCCGTTCTCGCCGCGAACGACGAGCGTGGGACAGGCGATCCGGCCCCACTCCTCCCAGTAGGAGCGGGTGGCGAGCTCCTCCAGGGCCGCCACCATCACGTCGCCGTCGAACGCCGGCCACAGGCCGTCTGAGCGGCGCTCGAGGCCGTCCGCCCATGTCCGCCCCCAGCCGGTGTCGCCGAAGTGGCGCAGCGCGTCCGCGCGGCTCGCAAACGGCACGGGCCACGACGCGAGCCACTCCCGCACCTGCGCGGGAGCATCGGGGTCGGCGGCGGGCGTCGCCTCGGCGACGACGAGCGCGCGCACGAGCTGCGGGCGCTGCGCGGCGAGCAGGAACGCCGTGTGGGCGCCGAGCGACTGGCCGATGACGATCGCCGGGGCGACGCCCAGGAGCTCGATCCACATCGCCAGGTCGTCCACGAATGCCTGCCGGGAGACGTCGTCCGGACGGCGCTCGCTGCGCCCGTGACCGCGCTGCTCGACGGCCACGACCCGGTGGCCGCCGACCAGCCATGTGGCCGTCGCGTCCCACTCCCGGGCGTAGCCGGCGAGGCCGTGGACGAGGACGGCCGCGGCCCCCTCGCCGCCGTAGTCGGCGCACTCGAGGCGCACGCCGGCGCGGACGTGCGCGTGCCAGGTGGGGGCGGCCATCCCCGGACCCTACGCGAGAAGCGGGGCCTGGCCCCGGTTCGGGGCCAGGCCCCAGGTACCGGGCTGAGAAGCGGGGACAGTCCCCATACGGGGACAGTCCCCAGATACCAGGTGCCCTCGCGCCTGCCATCACGCTGTCGTGGCGGAGGCGAGAACCGCGTTCTCGCCGGAGCGCCGCCGGCGGTTCGCCCGCGCCGGAAGGAGGGGGCTCGTGGGGGAACCCTGGGTTCCCCCACGTTAACCCCCGAGGGGCCACCCGGTGGGTGGCCCCTCGTGTTCAGGGTGGTGCTGTGTGCTGGGACTAGCGCAGCAGGGAGAGCACCGACTGCGGGGCCTGGTTGGCCTGAGCGAGGACGCTCATGCCGGCCTGCTGGAGCACCTGCAGCTTGGTGAAGTTGACCATCTCCGACGCCATGTCGACGTCCTTGATGCTCGACTCGGAAGCGGACAGGTTCTCCTGGTAGTTGCCCAGGTTGTTCAGCGTGTGCTGGAGCCGGTTCTGGACGGCGCCGAACGTTGCCCGGTCGGTGGACACGTTCTGGATGGCGGTGTCGATGGCGGCCAGCGTGATCGTCGAGCCGCTGAAGTTGAACACGGCGGAATCGACGGCGTAGCTCGAGCCGGAGCCGAACAGCTTCACCGCGGACGTCGAGATCGTCTCGCCGTCGTTGGCGCCCACCTGGAAGGTGATCGACGCGGTACCGGTCAGCAGCGCGATGCCGTTGAACTGGGTGTCCGAGCCGATGCTCGAGATCTCGTTGCAGAGCTGCGCGACTTCGGCCGTGATGGCGGCCTGGTCGGAAGCGGACAGCGTGCCGTTGTTGTACTCGACCGCGAGGTCGCGGACGCGCTGGAGCATCGAGGTGACCTCGCCCATCGCGCCGTCAGCCGTCTGCACGAGGTTGACTGCGGACTGAGCGTTCTGCTGGGCCTGGGTCAGACCGCTGACCTGAGCGGACAGCTTCTCGGAGATCGCGAGACCGGCGGCATCGTCGGCGGCCTTGTTGATCCGATAGCCCGACGACAGCTTCTGCATCGCGCTGGACAGCTCGCTGGCGGTGTTGACCAGGTTGCGGTGGGCGTTGAACGCCGCGAGGTTGGTCTGGACTGAAAAGGACATATCTTCCTCCTTGAAGATAGGTGTTTGTGTCCCTCTGCGACCGCATCCGTGCGGTGCGCCTTCCGGTAATCGGCCACCCTCCCACGGTCTTTAGCGACCTGGAAACATCGCAACCAAAACGGGGTCTACGGAAAGGGCGAGGGGCCACCCGGTGGGTGGCCCCTCGTGTTCAGGGTGGTGCTGTGTGCTGGGACTAGCGCAGCAGGGAGAGCACCGACTGCGGGGCCTGGTTGGCCTGAGCGAGGACGCTCATGCCGGCCTGCTGGAGCACCTGCAGCTTGGTGAAGTTGACCATCTCCGACGCCATGTCGACGTCCTTGATGCTCGACTCGGAAGCGGACAGGTTCTCCTGGTAGTTGCCCAGGTTGTTCAGCGTGTGCTGGAGCCGGTTCTGGACGGCGCCGAACGTTGCCCGGTCGGTGGACACGTTCTGGATGGCGGTGTCGATGGCGGCCAGCGTGATCGTCGAGCCGCTGAAGTTGAACACGGCGGAATCGACGGCGTAGCTCGAGCCGGAGCCGAACAGCTTCACCGCGGACGTCGAGATCGTCTCGCCGTCGTTGGCGCCCACCTGGAAGGTGATCGACGCGGTACCGGTCAGCAGCGCGATGCCGTTGAACTGGGTGTCCGAGCCGATGCTCGAGATCTCGTTGCAGAGCTGCGCGACTTCGGCCGTGATGGCGGCCTGGTCGGAAGCGGACAGCGTGCCGTTGTTGTACTCGACCGCGAGGTCGCGGACGCGCTGGAGCATCGAGGTGACCTCGCCCATCGCGCCGTCAGCCGTCTGCACGAGGTTGACTGCGGACTGAGCGTTCTGCTGGGCCTGGGTCAGACCGCTGACCTGAGCGGACAGCTTCTCGGAGATCGCGAGACCGGCGGCATCGTCGGCGGCCTTGTTGATCCGATAGCCCGACGACAGCTTCTGCATCGCGCTGGACAGCTCGCTGGCGGTGTTGACCAGGTTGCGGTGGGCGTTGAACGCCGCGAGGTTGGTCTGGACTGAAAAGGACATATCTTCCTCCTTGAAGATAGGTGTTTGTGTCCCTCTGCGACCGCATCCGTGCGGTGCGCCTTCCGGTAATCGGCTACCTCCCTACGGTCTTTAGCGACCTGCAAATACTGCAAGTCGGTGACCGGCAGCGGCTCGCGCCTGCGCCCCTCGCGGCTGCGCGCCTACGCGCGCACGTCGACGAGGTGCGGCTCGTCGTCGTCGGGCTCGTCCGCGTGCTTCTGGGGAGGATCCTTCGGCCGCCGGGGGTCGCCGTCGCGGCGCGCGTCGCGCTCGCGCAGGGCCCAGGCCGGGGGAGCCGCCGGGATGCGGTCGATCGGGTCGGTCACCCGTTAGGCTCCGAGGTCGATCGCGTCGCCCGCTCCGCGGCGCGGACCCGGTTCTCGCGGGCAGCTCTCACGGCCGCGCTGGCCTCGCCGTCGAGCAGGTGCTGCCACAGCACCACCGCCGCCACCCAGGCGAGCATCTGTGCGGCGACGCCGGCGATGACCCCGCGCAGCAGCGCGTCGGGCAGCGGCATTCCGCTCGTGTAGCTATAGGCGACCACGACGGCGAAGCCGAGCAGACCGCCCCAGGCCTTGATCTGGCGGATCGAATGGGCCGCGCGAGGGTGGTCGGTCAGGCCGACGAGCGGCGGGTTGGAATCGGCCATCAGGGCATCACCAGCGACGCCAGCTCGACCGGCTCGGCGGGGCGCAGCCCGTCGGTCGGCCTGCGGCTGTCGCACAGGTAGGAGACGGGACGCTTCAGCTGGAGCGAGACGCCGACCGCGACCGCGGCCGAGGGCGCCTCGTCGATGCGCGAGATGAGGATGCGATTGACCGGGCACGTCGCGTCGAGGGCGGCGTTCAGATGCAGCAGCGAGCGGGCGTCGTAGCCGGCCGGGGTGATCAGGTGCGTCTCGTCCGGGCGGACGGCGGCGAGCAGGCGGCCGAGCGCCGCGATGCCGTCGGGGTCGCCGGCCGAGACCGGGGGGGTGTCGATCACGATCACGCCGTCCGGGCCGGGTGCGCGCACCGCCGCCTTCGCGGCGTCGGGCGTGTCGGCGCTGCGGCGCTCCAGGTCGAGGCCCTCGGTCAGGACGGCCAGGCGGTCGGCGCCCTCGCCGGGCTCGAGGCTGAGCGTGCGGACGGTGAACGGGGAGCGGCCGGCGTAGGCGTGCGCGAGCTTGGCCGCGGTCAGGGTCTTGCCCGACCCCGCCGGCCCGACCAGGACGATCGTCCGGCTCTTGGTGCGCCAGCCGTGCTCGACCCGCATCGTCCGGGCGAGCATGCGGCGGACGAGCTCGGTCGGAGTCGCGTCGGGATCGAACGGCGCCAGCATCTTGGCGGCGTCGGTGACCAGGCCGTCCACGACCCCCTCCGGCATCCCGGCGCTCACGAGCCCGGCGGCGACCTCGTCCCAGCCGGCGGCGAGCACCTGCCGGGCGGCCACCTCGACGGTGCCGTTGGCCGACACGAGGTCGAGGTCCTCGAACTCGCTCTGCCGGCTCTCGACGACGTCGCCGTGGGCGAGCGCCTCGTCCAGCGCGTCGGCGAACGGGCTGGCCTGCTCGATCAGGGAGCGCATGACCGGGCCGCCGTCGTCGTCGTCGGGGTCGGTGCGGTGGCCGGACGAGTCGTAGGCGTCGAAGACGTTGCGGGCGGGGATGGCCGGGATCGGCCCCCCGGCCTGCGCCTCGATCTCGACGCAGCGCTTGCCGAAGAAGCCGGCGAAGCCTCCGGTCACGCCTTCGCGGCGGCGGGTGATGACGGCGCCCGCGCCGAGATCCGCGCGGATTTGCGGAAGCAGCTCCTCGAGCGACGCCCCTTGGTAGGTGCGGGTCTCAGGCATGGTGTGCTCCTTGGGCTCGGGCGGGGCCGGCCCTAGCCGCCCACGACTCCGGTGGACTCGACGCGGATCCCCGGCAGGATCTCATTGTAGGACACCACTGGAAGCTGAGGCAAAGCCTGCTCGATCAGCCGCCGCAGATGCCGGCGGATCCGCCCCGAGCAGAGGAGCACCGGGCGCACGCCCATGCCCGTCGCCTGCTCGACCTCGCCGGTGAGCAGCCGCACCACGGTCTGCGCGCGCGAGGGATCCATGGCCAGGTACTCGCCGTCGCGGGTCTGGGTGACGGACTCGGCGATCTCCTGCTCGAGGTTCGGGTCGAGCGAGATCGCCTGCAGCGACTTCGTGGCGTCGAGGTAGCCCAGCGTGATCGCACGGGCCAGCGCCTGGCGGGCGTACTCGGCGAGGATGGCCGGGTCGTGCGTCGAGCCGGCCCGGTCGCCGATCGCCTCGAGGATCGTGCCCAGGTCGCGGATCGAGACGGTCTCGCGCAGCAGGTGCTGCAGCACGCGCTGCACCTCGCCCACGCCGAGCTTGTCGGGGACGACCTCCTCGACCACGGCCGCGTTCTGCTCCTTGAGCGCATCCAGCAGCTTCTTGGTCTCCTGGCGGGTCAGGAGCTCGTCGACGTGGCGGCGGATGGTCTCGGTCAGGTGCGTCACGATCATCGACTCGGCATCCACGACCGTGTAGCCGAGCGCCTCGGCCTCGCCGCGGTGGTTCTCGTCGATCCACACCGCCGGCAGGCCGAACGCCGGCTCCGTGGTCGGGATCCCGGCCACGCCGGGGGTGGCGTCGCCCGGGTCCATCGCCAGGCGGTGGCCGGGGATGACGCGCCCGCGGGCGACCTCGACTCCGCGCACCTTGACCGCGTACTCGTGCGAGTCGAGCCCGACGTCGTCGTGGATGCGCACGGGGGCGATCACCATGCCGAGCTCGGAGGCGATCTGGCGGCGGACGACGCCGACGCGGCCGAGCAGCGAGCCGCCCGACTTGGCGTCGACCATCGGCACCAGGCCGAAGCCGATCGTGAGCTCGAGCGGATCGATCTGAAGCGCCCCGACAGCGGCGTCGCCGGGCTGCGCGACGGGGGCGGGCTGGTTCTCGCCGGCGGCCTTCGTCGCCGCCACACCGGCGGCGTGGGTGACCATCGCCCGGCCCAGCAGGAAGAAGATCGCCCCGATCGTGACGAACGGGATGATCGGCATGCCCGGGATGATGCCCATCGCGGCGATGATGCCGCCTGCGATCATGGGCGCCCGCGGCTGGCGCAGCATCTGGTCGGAGATGTCCGACCCGAGGTCGGCATCGCTGCCCGAGCGGGTGACGATGATGCCCATCGCTGTCGAGATCAGCAGGGCCGGGATCTGGGCGACCAGGCCGTCGCCGATGGTCAGGATCGGGAAGACGTGAGCGGCGTCGGAGAACGACATGCCGCGCTGCAGCAGGCCGACCCCGATGCCGCCGAGGAGGTTGATGGCGACGATCAGGATGCCGGCCATGGCGTCGCCCTTGACGAACTTGGAGGCGCCGTCCATCGCGCCGTAGAAGTCCGCCTCGCGCGCGATCTCCTCGCGCCGCTGGCGGGCCTGCTGGTCGGTGATCTGGCCGGCGTTCAGGTCGGCGTCGATCGCCATCTGCTTGCCCGGCATGGCGTCCAGGGTGAAGCGGGCGGCCACCTCGGCCACGCGGCCGGCGCCGTTGGTGATGACGACGAACTGGATGACCACCAGGATCAGGAACACCACCATGCCGACGAGCACGTTGCCGCCGACCACGAACGAGCCGAACGCATGGATCACGTTGCCGGCGTCGCCGTGCAGCAGCACGAGCCTGGTGACGCTGATGTTGATCCCGAGCCGGAACAGCGTCGTCAGGAGCAGGAGCGACGGGAAGGCGGCGAAGTCGAGCGCACGGGGCACGTACATCGTCGTGATCAGGATCATCAGCGCACCCGAGATGTTGACCGTGATGAAGACGTCGAGCAGCGGGCTCGGCAGCGGGACGAGCATCATCGCGACGACCACGACGACGCCGACCGCACCCAGCAGGTCGTTGTGCTTGAGGAGGAACTTCAGTCCGCCGCCCATGGGTCAGCGCCACCTCACCATGAGGCGTTCACCGGTCGATGCCGGCAGGCGGCCGCGGGGGGAGCGGCGGCGAAGCGACGGGCTTCGGGATCGCATGCGGGACCGTCATCGGCGTCTTTTGCCCCCGACTTGAGCCGTGCGTGGGCGGTGCCTAGGGCGTTGTTTCGGCGCATGGCTATGCGGCCCTCCGCCGGCGGCGGCCGGCGTGGCGGAAGACGAACGCCAGCACCTCCGCGACGGCCGCGAAGAACTCGTCGGGGATCATCTGCCCGATCTCCACCTCGCGGTAGATGGCGCGGGCGAGGGGCGGGTTCTGGAGCACCGGCACCGAGGCGTCCTCGGCCGCTTTGCGGATCGCCGCGGCCACCAGGTCGACCCCCTTCGCGACGACCTCCGGGGCGGGCCGGGTGCCGTCGTAGCGCAGGGCGACGGCGAAGTGGGTCGGGTTCGTGACGACCACGTCGGCGGTGGCCACGTCGGCCATCATGCGCTTGCGCGCCTGGGCGTAGCGGCGGCGCCGGATCGCGCCCCGGACCTCGGGAGCGAGGTCGGACTGGCGCGACTCCTGGCGGATCTCCTCCTTCGTCATCTTCAGCGACTTCTCGTGCTGGTAGCGCTGCCAGGCGAAGTCGATGATCCCGATCAGGATGAAGGCGGAGCACACGTACAGGGCGAGCGTCATGACGGCGCCTGCGAGCTGCTCGAGGATCTGGCCGGGGCTCGACCCGGCCAGCTCGCCCAGATTCGTCAGCCGCGGCCAGATGGCGAGGAACGCCGCGACGCCCACGACCGCCGTCTTGGTCACGGTCTTGCCGGCGTCGAACAGGGCCTTCGTCCCCACCAGCCGCTTGATCCCCGTCTGAGGGTTGATCCGGCTCCACTGCGGCTTGATCGCCGCGCTGGTGATGCGCGGCCGGTTCTGCACCATGTTGGCCACGAGCCCGGCCGCGGCCGCCGTGACCGCGATCGGCGCGGCGATGGAGAGCACCGACATCATCCCCCAGGTCGCGAGGCCTCCCAGGGCGTCCCGCCCGGCCAGGTGGGTGTCGCCGGACTGGCTCAGGCCGACCCGCAGGACGTCGGCGAACTTCTCGAGCATCGTCGGCGCGGTGATCATGAGCGCCGCCACGCCGCCCAGCAGCACCGCGGCCGACGTCAGGTCGGTCGAGCGGGCGATCTGGCCTTTCTTGCGCGCCTCGTCGCGGCGCTTGGGAGTGGGCTTCTCGGTGCGGTTGTCGGCCACCGGTCACCCGCCCAGCGTGCGGACCGCCTGCGTGACCGACTGCTGCAGCGCGTCCTGGATCTGGTTGGACACGAACGGCAGCGTGGCCGCGATCACCGTCATGCCGACGAGGATCTTGGCGGGCATGCCCACGACGAACACGTTCATCTGCGGAACCGCGCGCGAGACGAGGCCGATGGCCGCGTCGGTGATCACGAGCGCGACCAGGGCCGGCGCGGCGATCTCGAGGCCGATCGCCCACACCTGCGCGAACCCGGTCAGCATCCCCATCGTGAGGCCGCCGATGTGCGGGTAGGCCGTGATCGGCAGGGCGCGGTAGCTCGCGCCCAGCCCCTCGATCATGATGTGGTCGCCGCCCGACATCAGCAGGACGAGCACGGCGAACAGGGTGTAGAACTGGCCCAGGATGGCGGTCTGCTGGTTGTTGACCGGATCGAGGATGGACGAGAACGAGAACCCGATCAGCGTGTCGAGGATGCTCGCGCCGGCCTGCACCGAGGCGCCGATGAGGGCCATCGGGAAGGCGAAGACGAGCCCCATGCCGATCTCCTTGAGGAGCAGCAGCAGGTAGGCGCCCATGTCGAGCGGCACGGTCTGCCCGTGCATCGCGATCGGCATGAGCGCCAGCGAGATGGCCATCGCCAGCGTCAGCTTGAGCCGCATCGGGATCATCGCGGCCGAGAAGACCGGAGCGAGCACGAACAGGCCGCCGACGCGGGAGAGCACAAGCAGGAACCCGAGCACCTCGGTCAGGGCCTGCGCCGGCAGCGTGACGTTCACGGCCCGACCAGGTTGGGGATGTTCGTGTACAGGTTCTGGGTGTAGGTCAGCATCTGGTCGAGCATCCAGGGCCCGCCGATGGCGAGCACGGCGCCGATCACCAGGATCTTGGGGATGAAGCTGAGCGTCTGCTCCTGGATCGAGGTCACCGCCTGGAACACCGACACCAGCAGGCCGACGACGAGACCGGCGAGCAGGAACGGCATCGACACCTCGAGGGCCACGGTGAGGGCCTGGGTGGCGAGTGAATTGACGGTGTCGGCGTTCACGAGGTCACGTGTGGAATGACTGGACGAGGCTTTGGATCACGAGATGCCAGCCGTCGACGAGCACGAACAGCATGATCTTGAACGGCAGCGAGATCAGCACCGGCGGCAGCATCATCATGCCCATCGACATCAGGGTCGAGGCCACGACCATGTCGATGATCAGGAAGGGCAGGTAGATCAGGAAGCCGATCTGGAACGCGGTCTTGAGCTCCGAGATCATGAAGGCGGGCACGAGGACGTACGTGGGGATGTCGGCGCGCGTCTTGGGGCGGGGCAGGTTCGCCATCCGCACGAACATGGCCAGATCCGAGTCGCGGGTCTGGTTGAACATGAAGGTGCGCAGCGGCTGCTGACCGCGGTCGGCCGCCTGGGTCAGCGTGATCTCGTGGCTCGTGTACGGCTGGATCGCGGTGGAGTTGATCTGCTTGAACGTCGGCGCCATGACGAAGATCGTCAGGATCAGCGACATGCCCACGAGCACCTGGGACGGCGGACTGGTGGGCGTGCCCAGGGCGTTGCGGACGAATCCGAGCACGATCAGGATGCGCGTGAACCCCGTCATCATCAGAAGCGCGCCCGGCAGGATGGCGAGCAGCGTCATCGACACCAGGATCTCGACCGGCGTCGAGAGGGCGTTGCCGTTGATCGAGATGCCCGACCCGGCGGTCGCGAGCAGCGGGAGCGCGCTCATGCGCGGGCCGTCCGCCTGCGCAGGTTCTCGAGCAGGTTGTTGCGCCGAAGCGGCGTCGCGGGCGGAAGCGAGAGCGCCATGTCGCCGCCCGTGCCTTCGACCAGCATCGCCTCGTCTGCGGTGTACACCCGCAGCGGCGTGATCGTGTGCTCGGTGGCGCCCACGAGGATCAGCTCGTCGCCGGCGCGCACGAGGTGCAGCGAGCGGTTCGGGGCCAGCGGCGTCGTGGCGATGACGCCGATCCGCTCATCCGGGCGGCCCGACTTGGCGCGGGCGGAGCTTTTGAGCAGCCAGTACACGCCGTAGATCACGGCCAGGACGACCGCGAGCCCGACGATCGTGCGGATGATGTCCGCGCCGGCGCTGCTGACGGCGGGAGCCGCGGCCGAACCGGAGCCGGCCGACGTGACGCCGGAGCCGAGCGGCGTCGTGTCCTGGTGGAACGCGGGCGCCTCTGCCTTCCTGGCATGGCGCGCCGCCGCCGGGGTGTGCGCGGCGTGGCGGGTGGGCGTCGCTGCGGACGCGGGGACCGGGTAGAGCAGCCCGACCGACGTGAAGACCATGGCGGCAAGGCAGATGCTCGTCCGAACTGGGGGGAGTCGGCGAGAGAGCAAGGCGATCACCTCATCGGACGGCGCGCGCCCCGGCTTGAGCGCTTGCGGCGGAGGGGCGCCGGTTTCACCGAGAGAGTCTCCGGATTACTACAAATCGGGGAGGCGATCCGCGGCCCACATGCCGATACGGACGTGAAGCGTCTCCGGGCCCCTCCCCGCAGGCGTGCTCCCGACTCGATTCCGCTCCCCCATTCTCTCGTGTTCAGTTGGAGGTCTCCTCTGTGGAAGCATCGCCTGTGTCCAGCTCCCGGCCCACGGCCGGCACCGCGGAGGCCTTGTGGCGCGCCTGGATCACCAACAAGGATGTGGCGGCCCGCGACCGCCTCGTGCTCTCCTACGCGCCGATGGTCAAGTACCTCGCCTGCCGCAAGGTGCGCGAGCTCCCGGCCCACTGCGAGCTCGACGACCTCGTGTCGTGCGGACTGCTCGCGCTGATCGCGGCCGTCGACCGCTTCGACCCGGTGAAGGGCGCCACGTTCGAGCAGTACGCGTGGACGCGCGTGTCCGGCGCGATCATGGACGAGCTGCGCCGCCAGGACTGGGCGCCGCGCTCGCTGCGCCGCAACGGCCGCGCCATCGAGCGCGCCCGCGAGCAGTGGCAGCTGCGCACCGGCCGCCTGCCCACCGATGACGAGCTCGCCAACGAGCTCGACATCGACGTCGCCCATCTCCACAGCCACCTCGAGGGCCTGTCACGGGCCGACCTCCTGAGCCTGAACACCCCCGCGCGGGGCACCGAGGAGGCCATGCCCGTCGAGGTCGGTGACACGATCGAGGCGCCCTCGGGCGAGTTCGACCCCGAGCTCGCGGCCCTGGCCGGCGAGCGCGCCGAGGTGCTGCGCGACGCGATCGCGTCGCTGAGCGAACGTGAGCAGACCATCCTCGTGCTGCTGTACGTCAAGCACATGCAGGGCGCGGAGGTCGGCCGGATGCTCGGCATCAGCGAGTCGCGCGTGTCGCAGATCCTGAGCTCGATCCGGCGCACGCTGAAGGAGCGGATCGACACCTACGACTCCGTCGTGCCGCCGCTTCGCCGCGCCGCCTGAGCACGCGCCGGCGCACCTGATGGGGACCGTCCCCCTGGGGACTGTCCCTGCTTCTTGAGCGATCGCGGTGGTGCATACTCGGTGCCAGGCACCTTTATGCACGAACGCGTCCGCATCCAGCTGCGCGTCTCGCCGGGCGCGGCCCGCACCGCGGTCGTCGGCCGCTACGGCGACGGCTGGAAGGTGCGCGTCGCGGCGCCGCCCGAGGGCGGCAGGGCGAACGCCGAGCTCGAGCGGCACCTGGCAGCGCTCCTGGGCGTCGCGCGCCGGGACGTGCGCGTCGTCGCCGGCGCGGCAGGGCGCACCAAGACCGTCGAGATCGCCGGGGTCACCGCAGCCGCGGTCGCGGCCGCGCTCGATGCTGCCTAGGCGGCTGCGTCGAGGCGCCGCTTGGGCGAGACGACGTGCGTGATGCGCAGGCCGAACTCCTCGTCGATCGCGACCACCTCGCCGTGGGCGATGGTGTGGCCGTTGACGAGCAGGTCGACGGGCTCGCCGGTCATCCGGTCGAGGGCGACGATCGATCCGGGGCCCATCTCGAGCGTCTCGCGGATCGTCATCGTCGTCCGCCCGATCTCGACGGTGAGCTCGACCGGGACGTCGAGCACGGGGCCGAGATCGAGGGTCGCCGGGCGCTCGCCCAGCTGCTCCTCGAGCGCCGGCATGACCAGCTCGGTGCCGGCGGGGGCGGCGGGGAGGTTCGCGGGATCGTGTTCGGACATGGGGGGCTTCCTACTGGACGACGACGTCGGTGAAGAGGACCTGGGTGACCTCGCATCGGTCGAGCTCTGCAGATCCGTGAGGATCTTCTTCTCGAGCGCGTGCGCTGGGCGCGGTCGATCAGCGCGCTGTCGGGCAGGCCGGTGAGATCGTTCGTGATGATGGCGCGGACGGCCGCGTCCTCGGTCAGGGTGGCGGCGCCGCCGCTCGCCGGGACGGCCGGCACGCCGGCGGTCATGAGCAGCGCGACCGTGACCTTGCCGTAGTGGCCGTCGCTCAGGTTGACGACGAACTCGGGCGAGAGCGGGAACAGCGTTCCCGTGATCTTCGCGGGCGCGGCCTTGGCCGGCTTGGGCGCGAGGAGAAGAAGTAGGCGCCGCCGCCGCCCGCGAGGAGCACGAGCACGACGGGCAGGATGATCTTGAGCTTGCCTTTCACGGCGAGGTACCTCCGGAGGACGAGGTGTCATTGGAACGGATCACGACGATGTCGACGCGCCGGTTGAGCGCGCGGCCGGCAGCGGTCGTGTTGGGGGCGACGGGGTTCTGGTCGGCGTATCCGACCGCGGCGAGGTGCTGCGGGCTGATGCCGTGGTGCAGCAGGAACTCGAGCACGGCGTCGGCGCGGGCGGTCGAGAGCTCCCAGTTGCTCGGGAACTCGCCGCCCGAGATCGGGACGTTGTCGGTGTTGCCCTCGACCGTGATCGGGTTGTTGAGGCGCATCGAGACGATCAGCCTCGAGACGCGCATCAGAAGCGGCGTGGCGGTCGGCTTGAGCGTCGCCTGGCCGCTGTCGAAGACGAGGTTGTTCGTGAGCAGCCGGATGACCAGGCCGCGCTGGTCGATGCTGGTCGAGATGTCGGCGGCGAACCCGTGCTTGGTGGCGTAGTTCTCGACCCGGCGCTGCACCTCGAGCAGGGTGTTCTGCTCCTTGGCCGCGGCCTTCGCCTTCGCGGCCGAGTTGGTCTTGCCCGACCCCAGGAGCGTCTTCGTGAAGATGTTGAAGCTCGAGTCGACCGATCCGCTCGGCGTCGCGGTCTGCACGCCCGTGATGCGGGTGGGGTTCGCCCGACTGGACGCCCTTGCCGCCGTCCAGGACGCCGCCGATGAACGCCTTCTGCAGCGCGTGCTGGAGCACCTGGTACTTGGAGATGTTGACCGACGAGATCGAGAACAGCACCATGAAGAGCGCCATCAGCAGGGTGATCATGTCGGCGTAGGTCAGGAGCCAGCGCTCGTCGCCGCCCTCGTGCCCGCCGCCGTGTCCGCCGCGGCGGCGGCCGCGGCCGCGTCCGTGGCCGCTCATGCCGCTTCCTTCAGCTCCGCCGAGCGGGGACGCGGTCTCGGACTTCTCGGCTGCCGCGGTCGGCCGGCGGCGACGAAGCGACTCGAGCTTCTCGGCCAGGACGCGCGGGTTGTCGCCGGCCTGGATCGACAGGATCGCCGTCCAGGACCATCGTCGCGGTGGTTGAGCTCGACCGCGGACATCTCCTTGAGCTTGTTGCCGATCGGCAGGAGCAGCAGGTTCGCGCTCGACGACGCCGTACAGCGTGGCGATGAACGCGCCGGAGATCGACGGGCCGAGCTCGGCCGGCGCGGCCAGGTTCTGGAGGACGTGGACGAGGCCCATGACCGTGCCGATGATGCCGATCGTCGGGGCGAAGCCGCCGGCGGTCGTGAACAGGCCCGCGCACCTGCGCGTGACGCGCGGCGAGGCCGTCGATCTCGGACTCGAGGATCGCATGCGACGAGGTCGGAGTCGGTGCCGTCGACGACCAGCTGCAGGCCCTTGCGGGTGAAGGCGTCGTCGATCTTGGCCACGTCCTCCTCGAGGGCCAGCAGGCCGTTGCGGCGCGCCTTCTCGGACAGCTCGACCATCTGGCCGATGGATCCGGCCGAGTTGATCGATGTGCCCTTGAACGACATGATGGCCGCCTTGGGCGCGGTCATGAACGAGCGAAAGTTCGTCGAGGCCATCGTGGCGCCGACCGTGCCGCCCGTGATCAGGATCAGGGCGGGGATGTTGAGGAAGGTGACCGGGTTCGTCCCCTCCATGATCGCCGCGAGGAACAGCGCAGCGAACGCCACTCCGATACCGATTGCGGTGATTGCCTTCATTGTCTATCCGTTCCTTCGGGGCGACGGCCGCCGTCCGTGGCGGCGTTTGCGTAGCTGTGCAGATAATCGGCCCGAGTGGCGCGAGATTCAGTCTGCATGGCCATGATCGCGGGGCAGCTCGACCACCGCTGCCAGGCGCCCGAAGGCGGCGCGGCGGCCGGCGGCGGGCGCGGGGTGCTCGGTGGCGGTAAGGATGGAGGCGCGCCATGCGCGCACGAGCTCGGCGACCTCGGCGGGCGTCTCGGAGACCACGAACCGGGTTCCGTTGCAGAGCACGATCACGGTGTCGGGGTTCGCGTCGACGACCTGGATCAGGTCGGGGTTGATGTAGAGCTCGTGTTCGGGCTGGCTGATGCGGTGGACGGCGATCACGCCTGGTCCTTTCGGGGTCGGGGTGGTGCGGCGGGGCCGGCCGGTCAGGCGCCGGCCCCGCCGCGATCCCGGCTTAGTGCTTCAGGTTCACGAGCTCCTGGAGCATCTCGTCCGCCGTGGAGATCACGCGGCTGTTCGCCTGGAACCCGCGCTCGGCGGTGATCATGTTGGTGAACTCCTGGGCGAGGTCGACGTTCGACATCTCGACGGCGCCCGGGATGAGCGTGCCGAGGCCGTTGGTGCCGGCGATGTTGGCCGTCTCGGTGCCCGAGTTGTTGTTGGCGATCCAGTTGTTGCCGGAGACGCGCTGCAGGCCGGCGTTGTTCGGGAAGGTCGCCAGCGAGAGGACGGCGATCTTGGTGACGGCCCCGGCGGAGTCGGTCACCGAGACGGTGCCGTTCTGGCCGATCGTGACGGACTGGGAGCCCGGCGGGACGGTGATCTTGGTCTCGTTGGCCGCGCCGGTGAGCGGGTTGCCGCTCGAATCGAGCTTGAAGCCGACGACGAACTGGCCGCCGTTCGTCACCAGGTCGCCGTTGGCGTCCGTGGTGAAGTTGCCCGCGCGGGTGTACATGTAGACCGGCGAGCCGCCCAGGGTGGTCGGGTCGGCGACGATGCGGAAGAACCCGTCGCCCTGGATGGCGACGTCGAGCGAGTTGCCGGTGGTCTGGATGGCGCCGGCGGTCATCGTGTTGTTGATGCTGCCGAGGCGGACGCCGAGGCCGACCTGCTCGGCGTCGGTGCCGCCCATGGTCGCCGTCGGGGCGCTGGAGCCGCGCTCGAGCTGCGACAGGGCGTCCTCGAAGCTGGCCCGCTCGGACTTGAACCCGATGGTGTTGACGTTGGCGATGTTGTTGGCGGTCACGTCCAGCATGGTCTGGTGGACGGTGAGGCCGCTGATGGCGGAGAACATTGCTCGCATGGTGATCCTGTTCCTCTCTCCGGCCGATCGCTTCCCCGGTTGGGGTCCGGCGTCTTCGGCCCGTTCTGGTGGTTTTGGTGGTTAGTTGATGACCGCGCTGTCGATGTTGGTGAACACGCGGTCGCGCATGTTGTCGGCGCCGACCGCCGTGATTACAGTCCGATTGCGGACCGAGACCACGAATGCGGTCGAGTCGACCATGACCAGGGCATCACGCGAGCCCTTGGCCGCGGCCTTTGATACGCCCTCGCTGAGGCGGGCCATGGTGGCGGCGTCGACGGGGATGCCCCGCTGATTGAGCCGCTCCAGGGCATGACCGCTGAGGCGGAGCGGCTGTGAATCGGTCGCCGCCAGCCTCCGCTGCAGGAGCTGATCGAAGGCCGGGCCATCCGTGGCAGGCCGGCGCGCGCCCGCTGCGGGCGGCGTGGGGTCGGCCACACCGGGAGGTGTGGTCGCCGGATTGATGCGGATGGGATCGGCCGACATGGGTTACGACACGCCCACGATCTGGCTGGCGCTGATCCCGACCCCGCCGACGTCGATCACCGGCGAGCCCTGGTCGAACGTCACCGCGTCGACGACGCCCTGGCCGGCGTTGCCCGCCGAGTCGGTATAGGCGACGGTGTGCCCGATCAGCGCGATGCTCTGCGCCGACTGGCTGCTCTGCACCAGGTTGGTCAGCTGCTCCACCGAGGAGAACTGGGCCATCTGGGTCACGCTCTGGGTCGGATCCTGGGACGAGCTCATCGGATCCTGGTTCTTCATCTCTGCGACCAGGAGCTGCAGGAACCCGTCCTGGCCCAGGATCGCCGCGGGGTTGGTCATGCCCGCCGGCTGGGCGCCGGTCGTGCTGCCCGTGGGTGGAATGCTGCTCATTCGATGCCTCCTATGCGAATACGTCGATCTGCGATCCCGAAAGGGGCAGCTGCGACGGCTGGATCGTGATTTCGGCCTCGTCGTCGGCGGCGTCATCGCCACCGCTGGGCCCCATTGCGTTTGCCATGTCCGCGGCGCGCTCACCGCGCGCGTTGCCGCCGCGGTCATCGCCGGAGAGGTGGACGTCGAGGCCGTGGACGGTGACGCCCTGGGCCTCGAGTGAGCGGCGCAGGTCTGCCCCGGCCTGGAGCAGCGCCGCTGCGGCGTCGTGGTTGTCGGTGGTGACGATCGCCGAGACGCCGTCCTGGTGATAGCGCATCGTCACCTGGACGTCCCCGAGATCGCCGGGGTGCAGGGTGATCCGGGCGATCGGCTGTCCCGACCGGACGGCCATCCGCATCGTCGCGCCGGTGACGTCGGCGAGATCCTGCATCCGGGCGCGTGCGGTGACGGTGGCCGAGGCGGCCGAGTCCGGCCGGGCGGCCGGGCTGTCGGTGGCGGGCGCCGGTGCAGCGGGTGCGACGTCGGTGCGTCCGGCGTCGGCGGCTGCGGGTGCCTGCCCGGCTGCGGGTGCCTGCCCGCCTGCGGGAGCCCCTGCCCCCGCGGGAGCGGCCTGGGCGGTCTGCGTGTCGGTGGCCGGCTCCGCAGCTGTGGAGGTCGCCGGCTGGGCCGGCGGCATCGCTGCCTCGGAATGCGGCCGGCGCTCGCCGGTCGCTCCGCCGTCGGTCGCCGTCCCGGTGCGGGCGGCGGCGCCGGCGTGGCCGGCGGCGGCCCCCGTGGTGGGAGCGGCGGGGCCGTCGGCCCGGACCGGGCGCACGGCCGCGGCGGCGGGCTTGGAGCGGTCGGCCGTGCCGGCGGTGCCGGTTGCGGCCCCCTGGACGGCAGCGGCCGTGGGGGTGGGCACTGCGGCCCCGGCAGGTGCTTCAGCCCCGGAGGGCACTGCGGCCCCCGGGAGCGGATCCGTGCCTGTGACGGTGCTCGGCGTGGCGGCCGGCGTCGCAGGGCCGTTCGCGGCCTGTGGCGTCGGCCCGGCGGCGGCCGCCGGTGCGGCCGGTGCGGCCATCTGCGGAGCGGCCGGGTGCGGTGCGTCCGTAGCCGGCACGGCAGCCGAGAGCGGCGTGGCGGGTGCGGTGCTCGCCCCGGCGGGAGCCGCCGGCGTGGGCGTGGCCGCGGCCGGTGCCGCCTGTGCGGGCTGACCGGCCGGCGCCGCCGGCGCGGCGAGGAGCGCCAGGAGGGGCGACATCGTCGCGCTCACGGGGCCGGAGGTGTCCTGGCCAACCGGTGCGTCGGTGGTGTTCTGGCCGGAGGAGTCGCCTTCGGCCTTCTTGCCCTCCGCATCTGCGGTCCGGGCTTTCGGGGCGGTGGTGGTGCCGGGCGGTGGCGATTCTGTCGCCGCCGCCGACCCGAGCGCCACTGCAAAGGCGTCGGACGGCGGGTCGTCGCCGCGTTTTGGCGGCGCCTGGGCCGGCACGGCGCTGGCCGCGACGGCGTTCACGGAGTCGTTCATGCGCTGCTTCCTGTGAGGGTGGGTTGGGTGGATCCGCCGGAGTAGGCGGCATAGTTGCGAAGCACGTCGGCGACGTAGCTCTGCGTCTCGGGATAGGGCGGAACGCCTCCGTAGGCGGCGACCGCGCCGGGGCCCGCGTTGTACGCGGCCAGCGCGAGGCGGGTGTTGCCGCCGAACCGGTCGAGCTGGTCGCGCAGGTAGTGGGTGCCCCCGTCGATCGACTGGGCCGGGTCGTAGACGTTCGTGACGCCGAGGCCGCTGGCCGTGCCCGGCATGAGCTGCATCAGGCCGCCGGCGCCCGCGGGGCTCTTGGCGTTCGGGTTGAAGCCGGACTCCTGCTGGATGACCGCCTCGATCAGCGCGGGGGCGACGCCGTACTTCTGGGCCGCCGTCTGGATGTCGGCGGCGTACGGCGCGGCGGCGGCGGGGGCGGCGGAGCCGAGCGATGCGGACGGCCCGGTCGTCTGGGCGCTCAAAAGCTGCGTAAAGCTCGAAGCGGGGGCGGTGCCGGCGTCGGACTGGGCGACGGCCGGGGCGGCGGCGTCCAGGCTGGCCTGCATCGACAGCACCTGGTCGACCCGGCCGATGGCTGCGTCCAGGCTCATGCGGCGTGCCGCTCGCGGTTGCGCAGGTGCGACGTGAGCGCGATCTCGGCGAGCGACTGCTCCTCGAGCTTGGCGACCACGTGGGCGTGCTCGGAGGCGCGCCGGCGCTTGAGCCGCTCGAGCACCTCTCGCTCGCGGCCGGCCTCGACCAGGCGCCCGCGGCTGTAGGCGACCTGCTGCTCGGACGCGGCCAGCTCCTGGCGGGCCGACTCGCGCTCGCGCTCGGTGCGGGCGACGAATGCCTCGCGGGCCTGCAGCTCATGCCCCGTCACGGTCGAGCCGTGCGACGGGGTGCGTGCCAGAAGCGCCGCCTTCGCGAGGCGGGCGGCCTCGTGGAGGGCCGACTCCCGGCGGGCCTTGAGGGCCAGCTCGGTGGCCAGCTGCTCCTGGGCCTGATGCTCGACCTGCTCGCGAAGAGCGCGGACGGGCTCGAGATTGAAGGTGAACGACTTTTGCATCGGATTCGTTTCAGGTCCGGGCTTGCGCCGGACTCGAGTTGGGGCCCTGGCTCAGCCGGAGCCCCGCATGGGTAATCGGCGCCTCGTCCTTGCGATTGAGGTCGGTGGTGTGCGCGTTTGGGGGGTTTTGCGGGGCTACGTCAGCGCCTTGCCGATCGCGTCCAGGACGCGGTCGGGCTGGAACGGCTTGACGACGAAGTCCTTGGCGCCGGACTTGATCGCCTCGAGCACCTTCGACTCCTGGCCGAGGGCCGAGCACATCACGATCTTGGCGCTCGGCTCGAGCGTCAGGATCTCGCGCAGGGCGGCCAGGCCGTCCTTCTCGGGCATGGTGATATCCAGCGTCATGATGTCGGGGCGCAGCGCCTGGTACTGGGTGATCGCCTCGGCGCCGTTGGCGCCTTCGCCGATCACTTCGTGCCCGCCCTTCGCGAGCACGTCGCCGAGCATCTTCCTCATGAACGCGGCATCGTCAACAATCAGCACGCGTGCCATCAGTTGGTTCCTCCTTGGGGTGATTCATCGGATTCGGGAAAGGTGGTCGTGCGGGGCAGTACGGTCTCGATCCGCACCGCCCATTCGTCCTCGACCAGCAGCAGCCGGCCGGTGCCGAAGAGGCGTCCGTTGACGAAGAGGTCAACGGGATCGTCGGGTGCGCGGTCGAGCTCGACCACGGCGCCCGTCGCCAGGCCGACCGCACGGCCGACCGGCATGTGCGTACGGCCCAGCTCGGCCCAGACGCGCACCGGCACCGACCTGACGGCGTCCGACGAGATGCGCTCGCCCGGCTCGGGCCGCTCGCGGTCGGAGGCCGCCGCCACCGCTGCCATCTCGTCGAACGCGCCCTTCATGCGCACGACGAAGGCGTTCGGGACGAGGGCCACCAGCCGGCAGGGCTCGCCCAGCAGGGTGAAGCCGACGGTGGTGACGTGCGGGGTCAGCTCGTAGGCGTCGGCCGCCTCGGCCGGGGTGGCGAAGAACCGCGTCTCCGGCGGTGAGATCTCGACCTCCTCGCCGAGCACGGTGGCCGTGGCTCCGGCGGCGGCCGCCATCATCTGGTTCATGGCCTCGCCGGCCGCCGACAGGTCGAGCTCGGACAGCTCGTCGGAGTCGGTCACCTCCATCGCGTTCATGCCCATCATGGCCGCGGCCAGGCGGCGGACGCCGAGCCGGGTCATCAGGAAGATGTTGCCGCCGGTGACGCCGTGCACGTACGAGACGTGGGCGGCCACGGCGGGCACGGGGATCGATCGCAGCGGCGACTCGCCGCTCGGGACGATCGCCACGTGGCTGCGCTCGATCTTCGAGGAGCTCACGATCTCGAGCACCTGCTCGATGGCGGCGCCCGTCGACTCGGCCAGCTTGATGAGTGCGTCTTCGGTGGTCACTCCGCCTCCCCCAGCTTGCCGATGACCTGTACGGCCCGGTAGTTGCCGTTGCGGCCGGGCTGGGCGCGGTGCGCGGGCACTCTGCCGGCGAACAGGCGCACGCCGTTCGCAGCCGGGACGCCGAAGCGCAGCACCTGGCCGGGCTCGAGCGCGAGCACCTGGTCGAGGGTGAGATCGGTTGCGGCGACCTCGGCGCGGATCTCGACGTTGACGGCCGCGAGCCCGGCCCGCATCGCCTCGCTGGCGCCGGGCTCGACGACGGTGTCGCCGTACTGGCTGGCGGACAGCCGCGGGAGCACCGATTCGACCGAGCGGTGCGGGATCACGAGCGCCATCGTCGACGACGTCTTGTCGAACCGCACCTCCATCGTCAGCATCAGCGTGGGCTCGCTCGGCGGCGCCAGGTTGGCGTTGGCGAGCTGAGACTCGATCGTGCGCAGCTCCATCGTGACGTCGGCGAGCTCGGCCCAGGTGACCGAGAGGTGCTCGATCACCGTGGTGAAGACGCGCGAGACCAGGGCGGTCTCGATCTCGGTCAGGTCGCGCGGGCGCGTCTTCGTGGACGCGGTGCTTCCGAGCAGCCGCTCCACCAGACGCAGCATGAGCCCGAGCTCGGCGGTCAGGAGCACCTGGGTGCCGAGCGGCTTGCATTCGATCACACCGCACACCGACGGCTGCGGGATCTGGTTCATCGCAGACGACCAGGTCAGCTGGTCGATCCCGAGCACGTCCAGCTCGACCGGCGTCAAGAGCTCGGTGGAGAGCCGCGTCGCCGTCGTCCGGCAGCACGTCTCGTGCGCGCGCTCGAGCCGGCGCAGCTGATCGACTGCGAACTTGCTCGGGCGGGAGAAGTCCACCTCGCGCACACGCGGGGCGCGCCGCTTCGGCCCGGTCGGCTCCCCCGCCGGGACGTTGCCCTGCTTGGCCGCCTCGACGAGGGCGGCGACCTCGTCGTTGGAGAGGACGTCGTTCATGCCGCCACCTTCAGCTTCATCGGGCTGCGGCTGGCGATCGGCTCCTCGGCGCTCCCGGCGGCCTTGCATGTGACCAGGCCGGTGGCGAGGTGAACCCGCATCGTGCGGCCGGAGCTGCCCCCGGTCACCGCCACCGTGACCGCGATCCCGGCGACGGCGAGGGCGGTGCGCACGGCCTGCTCGTTGCGACGGCCGATGTCGAGCGAGCCGCTCGCGCCGGCCGCGAACATCTGCGCGCCGCCGACCATCACGGCCTGTAGCCGCGACGTGGCGGCGCCGAGCGCGACCATCTGGCGCAGCAGCTCGGGGACGGCGGTATCGGCGAACTTGCCCGGCACCGAGGTGCGCTCGCGCGACTCCGGCAGGACGACATGGGCGAGCCCGGCGACCGGCGAGCCGCGGTCGAGCAGCGCCAGGCCGATGCACGAGCCCAGGCCGAGCGCGACGAGGACGTCGGCTTCGTGCCGGGACACGGCGATCTCGGCCATGCGGGCCATCAGCTCGGCCATCGTTACGCCGCCTCTCCCAGGCCGAGGCCCGTGAGCAGGCGCCCGACGCCGTCGGCGGTCGGGACGAACAGGACGCCGAAGCTGCACTCGGCGCCTTCGACCAGCATCTCCGAGTCGAGCAGGAGCGCCAGGTCGGTATCCACGGCGGTCGACGCCAGGGCGGAGGCGACGATCGCTCCCAGCATGTCGGCGAGCGCGACCGGCGGCTGCGGCTCGAGGTCGAGACCGGCCATCTGGCCCATCGCGCCGACGTAGGAGCTGCCGAGGATGTTGCCCACCTCGCCGAGGGCCGACAGGGCCATCTCGGAGTCATCTGGATCGACTCCCAGAAGCGTGCACACGGTGGCCGCGCTCTGGGGGTCGAACAGCAGGACGACCGTGGCGTTGAGGTCGCCGAACACGCCCAGCACGACGGCAGTGACGTCGTCCTCGGGAGAGCCGACCGCCTCGACGGCGTCGGCCAGATCGAGTGCCAGGGCGCGCGGGACCTTCAGGTCGACGGTGCGGCCCAGCATGCTCGAGAGAGCCGTGGCGGCAGTGCCCGAGCCGATATTGGAGATCTCACGCAGCCCGTCGAGCTGCATGTCGGTTAGTTCCATCTCACGCTCCTCATGCCGCGTTTGCAAGATCAGAAGATGCTTTGGCGCCGCGGGCCGCGCCGCCGGCCTCGGCCAGCGCGTCGCAGTCCACGATCAGGCTGATCGTCCCGTCCGAGAGCACCGCCCCGCCTGACAGGCAGCTCTGGGATCCGGCCTCGGCCGGAAGCGGTCGTGTCACCAGCTCGCGCTGCCCGATGAGCGCCTCGACGACCAGCGCCAGGCGCCGCTCGGCGCCGCGGGCGATGACGACGAAGCCCGCCTCGGGCGCCGGCTCGTATCCGAGCGCCTCGCCCAGGTCGATCAGGGGGAGCACGCCGTCCTTCAGCACCAGCATGCGCCTCCCGGTGACCGAGCGCACGTTCTGCTCGGCCAGGTTGACGGTGCGCTCGACCCGCTCGAGCGGGATCGCGAACGGCACCGAGCCGGAGTCGACGAGCAGGGCCGGCATGATCGCAAGCGTCAGCGGCAGCCGCACCTGGACGGTCGTGCCGACGCCCTTCTCGGAGGTCATGACGACCGCGCCGCCCAGGCTGCGAAGCGCGCTTCGCACCGCGTCCATCCCGACCCCGCGGCCGGAGATGTCGCTGGTCTGCTCGGCGGTCGAGAAGCCGGCCTCGAAGAGGAGCTCGATCGCGCGGGTCATATCCACGGAGTCGACGGCGTCGGCCGGGATCAGCCCGCGCTCGGCGGCCTTCGCGGCGACCCGGGCCGGGTCGATGCCGCGGCCGTCGTCGCGCACGGTGATGACCACGTTGCCACCGGCCTGGCGGGCGGAGAGCTCGAGCACGCCCGTCGCCGGCTTGCCCGCGGCCTCGCGCTCGGCCGGCGGCTCGAGCGCATGGTCGAGCGAGTTTCGCACCAGGTGCACCAGCGGATCGCCGAGGGCGTCAACGACGGTGCGGTCAAGCTCGGTGTCGCGGCCGGTCAGGACGAGGTCGACCTGCTTGCCCATCTTGGCGGACAGATCGCGCACGAGGCGGGGGAAGCGCATGAAGACGGCGTCGACCTCGATCATGCGCACCTGCATGACGAGCGCCTGCAGCGACTGGGAGCTGCGGGTGAGGTCACCGACCGCCTCGGCGAGGCCGTCGATGCCCGAGCCCACCGCGAGCGACTCGACGCGGGTGCGGTGCACCACGAGCTCGCCCATGTAGTGCATCAGCTGATCGAGCCGCAAGGCATCCACACGCACCGTCTGCGCGGTCGAGCGGGCGGCGGGCGCCGCATGCACCGGCGCGGCGGGCCCGGCCGCGGCGGGTGCAACGGCGGGCTCGTCGGCCTCGGCTTCCGGGGCGGCGGGAGCGGCGGCGGGAGCGGCGGGAGCCGGGGTGGGCGCCTCGGCCGCGGGCTCGAGAGCCCCGTTGCTCACGACCACCGAGACGGCTTCGACATCGGGGATGGCGCGGACGGCCGCTTCGACGGTGGCGGGCTCGTGCTCGGTCGCGAGCCAGGCCTCGATGGCCGCACCGGCAAAGCCGTCGACCTCGTCGGGCGTGGGCGAGCTCCAGATCGTCTCACCGTGGTCGGCGACGGCCGTGAGCGCCATGTACGCCCGCACCGCGGGCATCATCACGTCGGCGACGAGGGCGACTTCGATGTGCAGGAGGGGGACGTCGGCGGTGAACGCGGCGACCGCGGCGGGCAGGCCGGCCGCGGCGGCAGGGGCCGCCGGGGCGACGGCCGCGGCCGGCTCGTCCGGGTGGCGGATGAGCTCGCTCAGGCGGGCGATCAGCGTGGTCGGGTCGAAGTTCTCGTCGCCGTTTGTCTCGATCGCCTCGACGGCGCCCTCGAGCACGTCCAGGCATTCGAGCAGGATGTCGATCACGCGCCGCTCCAGGCCACCGGTGCGGCCGCGCAGCGTCTCGAAGACATCCTCCATCGTGTGCGTGAGCGCCGCCATGCGGGCGAACCCCATCGTGCCGCTCATGCCCTTGAGGGAGTGGGCGATGCGGAAGATCTCGTCGATCGTCTCGCTGTCGGACGGCGTCTCTTCGATCCGGATGATGGCGAGGTTCAGCGTCTGCAGGTGCTCGCGGCTCTCCGCCAGGAACATTCCGATGTACTCAGAGGTGTCCATCAGACCTTCCGGTAGATAAAGGGGTGGGAGCTCACCAGGCCAAAGGCCTGGGGCGTCGACACGCGCTCGCTGGAGCCGATCATCAGATAGCCCCCGGGCCGCACGGCGCCGACCATGAGCTGGTGGAGCCGGTCGCGCACAGGCTCCGTGAAGTAGATGACGACGTTCCGGCACAGGATCAGGTCGAACCGGGACGACGGGGCGGCGTCGCGCAGAAGGTCGCCGGTGGCGAACTTCGTCATCATCCGCAGCTCCGGCTTGGCCTGCCAGCCGTCGCCGTCGTGGTCGAACCAGCGCTGCAGGGCGGCCTTCGGGGCCGTCCGGGCGTCGTCGGCGGTGAAGCGGCCATCGCGGGCGCGGGCGACCATGCGCGGATCGATGTCGGTGCCGCGGATCTCGACCCGGCAGCCCGGTGCGACCTCGCGGCAGATGGCGGCGAGCGTGTAGGCCTCGGCCCCGTACGAGCAGCCGGCGCTCCACGCCAGGATCGAGCCGGTGCGGGCAAGCTCGGGGAGGATCGTCTGCTGCAGCCGCGTCCACTGCTCGGGGTTGCGCCAGAGCTGCGACACGTTGATGGTCATGCGGTCCAGGAACTCGTCCAGCGCGACCCGGTCTGCGGTGAGCGCGGTCAGGTAGGCCGGCAGCGCGGTGATGCCCTTGCGGTCGGCGAACGAGCGGATCCGGCGCTCCATCTGGGGGCGCTTGTACTGGGCGAGGTCGATGCCGGTGAGGCGGCGCACGCCCTCGCAGAAGTCCGTGTAGTCGTCGCGCTGGAAGGCCGGCTGGGACATCAGGCCGCCTCCGCCGCGATCGCCGCGTGCAGCTCGTGCAGCGGCAGGACGTTGTCGGCCAGGCCGGCCTCGGCCACCGCGCGGGGCATCCCGTAGACGGTGCAGGTGGACTCGGCCTCGACCAGGACGCGGCCGCCGAGGCGCTTGACCTCGCGGGCGCCTTCGAGGCCGTCCTTGCCCATGCCGGTGAGCACGACGAGCAGCAGGCGCTCGCCGAACACCGCCGCGGCGTCGCGGATGGTGATGTCGGCCCGCGGGCGCAGGCCGCCCACCTCGGGCTCGTCGCCGAGTGCGACGACGCCGCCCTCGCGTACGTGCAGATGCCGGCCGCCGGGGGCGACGAGCGCCGTGGACGGCGACAGCCGCTCGCCCCCGCGGGCCTCGCATACGGTCAGGCCCGAGGCGTTGTCGAGCCGGGTGGCGAGCGATGCGGTGAAGCCGGGAGGCATGTGCTGGACGATCACGGCCCCGCTGCCGAGCGTCGCCGGGAGCGCCGGGATGAGGCTGGCGAGCGCCTTCGGGCCGCCGGTCGAGCAGGCGATCACGACGGTGCGGGTGACGCCGCCGGAACGGCGCGGCATGCTCATCGGCGTGGGCCTGGGTGCGGGGGCGGTGGAGCGCTGCGGGGCCGGCGCGGCGGCCGCGCGGGGGCGGCGGGAGATCGCGGCCAGGCACATCTTGTCGTAGAGCTCGCGGAAGAAGCCCGAGGCGAGCGCGCTCCCGGTCGGCTTGGCGACGAGCTCGACGGCGCCCTCGGCCAGTGCGTCGACCGCCCGGGCCCCGTGTGCGGGGGAGAAGGCGGAGACGACGACCACGGCGACGGGGGAGCCGATCCGGCGCAGCTCGCGCAGGACGCCGATGCCGTCCTTCCCGGGCATCGCCAGGTCGAGCGAGAGCACATCGGGGCGGTGCTGGGCGCACAGCGCAAGCGCCTCGTCCCCGTCCCGGCCGACTCCGACCACATGGGCGCCGCGCTCGGTCAGCGCATCGGAGATGAGCCGGCGCATGAAGGCGGAATCGTCTGCGACGACGACGCGGATGGGCTTTGAGAAGGCGGGGGTCTGGGTGCTCATGGCGGGACTGTCTGGTTATCGGCACCGGGCGGCCTGAATTGCAGGTCCCGCGCACCCGGATCCCGCCTCGAGAGCCGACTACCACGGAGTGGGGAGGGCCGGCGGGGCCGGACGCGAAACGGGGCCTGGCCCCGGTTCCGCGAGAACCGGGGCCAGGCCCCAAAGCGCGTAACGCTGCTAGGCCGCGATCTGGACGCCGGCGAACAGGCCGTCCGGGTTCAGCAGGATCGCGAGCCGGTCGTCGACCTTGGCGATGGCGTCCACATAGCCGGCGTCGGCGGTGGGGACGTCCTCGAGCTGCTCGCTGCTCACGGTCAGCACCTCGTCGACGTCGTCGACGATGACGCCGGCGGTGCCGACACCGGTCTCGACGATCACGATCTTGGCCCCCTCGGGCCGCTCGTGCGCGAGGCCCAGCCGCTCCGCCAGGTCGCACACGGGGACGATCTTGCCGCGAAGGTTGATCACACCGCGGACCCAGGGCGTCTCGGACGCCACGCTGCGCGGCTCGGTGTAGCGGATGATCTCCTGAACGCGGGTGATCGGGAGCGCATACTCCTCGCTTCCGAGCGAGAAGATCACGAGCTGGCGTGTGGTCTCTTCGGTGGACATCAGGCCTCCAACAGACGGTTTGCGCTCATGTAATCGGCGTTACCGGACGCAAATGAAGTACCGTCTGTTGGAGTATCTGCAATATCCAGACCGCTGCCGCGGTCGGCCATGAGGTCGACGAGGCGCTGGTCGGTCTCGGCGGCGTCGGCGGCCTCGTCGGCCGGCTGGCGCAGGAAGGCGTCGATCTGCGGCACCTTCGCGATCGCGTAGTCGACGCCGGCATCGGCTCCCGGGCTGTAGGCGCCGATCGTGATCAGATCCTCCTTGGCCCGGTAGGCCGCGAGGGTCTCACGCAGGGCGGCGGCGGCCTCGCGGACCGGCGGTGTCGTCACCTCGGTGGCGAGTCGCGACACGGACTGGAGCACATCGATGGCGGGGTAGTGGCTCTTGTGCGCGAGCGCGCGCGAGAGCACGCAGTGGCCGTCCAGGATGGAGCGCACCGAATCGGCGATCGGCTCGTTCATGTCGTCGCCCTCGACGAGGACGGTGTAGAGGCCCGTGATCGATCCGCGGCCGGACGTGCCGGCACGCTCGAGCAGCTGCGGCAGCATCGCGAACACGCTGGGCGTGTAGCCGCGGGTGGCGGGCGGCTCGCCGATCGCGAGGCCGATCTCGCGCTGGGCGATCGCAAGCCGGGTGACCGAGTCCATCATCAGGAGCACGTCGGCGCCCGTGTCCCGGAAGTGCTCGGCGATCGTCGTCGCCACGAGGGCGGCCTTGATCCTCACGAGCGCGGGCTGGTCGGACGTCGAGACGACCACGACCGACCGGGCCAGGGCGTCGCCGAGGTCGCGCTCGATGAACTCGAGCAGCTCGCGGCCGCGCTCGCCGACCAGGCAGATCACGTTCACCGACGCCGTGGTCGCGCGTGCGATCGAGCCGAGCAGCGTCGACTTGCCGACGCCCGAGCCGGCGAAGATTCCCAGCCGCTGGCCGCGGCCGCAGGGGACGAGGGCGTCGAGGGCGCGTACGCCGAGCTCGAGCCGCTCGCTGATCCGGGGCCGGTCCATCGGCGAGGGCGGCGTGCCGGCCACGGCCCGCGGCTGCCCGCCGGCGATGTCGGGGCCGCCGTCGATCGGCCGGCCCAGCCCGTCGAGCACACGGCCCAGGAGCGCGTCGCCCACGGGCACCCGGAACGGCCCGCCCGTCGGCTCGACGACGGTGCCCGGGGCGATCCCGCGCATGTCGCCGAGGGGCATCAGGAGCGCGCGACCGTTGCGGAACCCAACCACCTCGGCGGGCACCGGCGGGCTGTTGCGCCCGCCCGCGATCGTGACCAGCTCGCCCACCTCGGCGCGCAGGCCGGTGGCCTCGATGACGAGGCCGATCAGGTTGACGACACGGCCGCGGTGACACTGCAGGTCGGCCTCGGCGATCGCCCGCGCGTAGGCGGCCAGGGGCCGATCCGCGACGGCGTCAGGCACCGTCGGGCCCGTCTGCGGCCCGCGCGGCCGCTGCCGGCACCTCGCCCAGGAGCTGCCGCACGCGCCCCATCTGCGCGGCGATGCGCGCGTCGATCTCGCCCTCCTCGGTGCGAACCACGCATCCGCCCGGCTCGACGCGGCGCTCGGAGATGACCTCGATGCGGTTGATCCCACCGAGGCGCGCCGCCAGCTCGGTGGCGGCGTCGCGGACGAGCTCGAAGTCCGCCGGGTTCACCTCGACCACCAGATGGTCGCGGTCGGTCGTGCGCAGGAGCGCGCCCGACACGACCCCGAGCACAGCCTCGGGATCGGCGGCGACGGTCGCCCCGATCACCTTCTCGGCGATCTGGAACGCAAGCTCGACGGCGGCCGCCTCGGCCCGCGCGAGGTAGGAGTCGCGCAGCTCGGCCACGGATCGCTCGGCGGCCGCGACGGCCTCGAGCGCTCCCGCCGCCTGTGCGCGCGCCTCGGCGAGGCCGCGATGCAGGCCCTCGTCGAACCCGCGCCGCTCCGCCTCGCCGGCGAGCGCTGCGAGCCGGTCCTCGACCGTGCCGTTGTCGGCGACCAGGTACTGGGGTGGCTCGAGCGCCGTGAATTCGAAGACGTCAGCCAATCAACTCGTCCTCGTCGCTGCCGCCGCGCGAGATGACGAGCTCGCCGGCGTCGTCGAGCCTGCGCACAACCGCGACGATCTTCGACTGGGCCTCCTCGACGACCTTGCGGCGCTGCGGCGGCATGTACTCCATCTCCTCGCGCAGCATCTCCGCGCCGCGCTGGGACATGTTGTCCAGGATCTTCTCCTGCACCTCGGTGGAGGCGCCGCGCATGGCCAGGCCGAGATCCTTCGAGTCGACCTCGCGCAGCACCATCTGCAGCGCCCGGTCGTCCAGGTTGAGGATGTCCTCGAAGACGAAGAGGAGCCCGCGCACCTCGTCGGCGACGTCCTCGTCCTCCTCCTGGAGGTGGTCGAGGATGTTGCGCTCGGTGGTGCGGTTGGCGGCGTTCAGGATCGCGGCCAGGGAGCGGACGCCGCCGGCGGCGGCGAACTCGCGCTGGAGCACCGTCTCGAGCTTGCGCTCCATCACCCGGGCGACCTCCTTGACGACGTCCGGCGACGTCTGGCCCATCGTGGCGATGCGCACCGCGACGTCGGCCTGCAGCTCGGGCGCGAGCAGCTCCATCACCTTCGCGGCAAGGGTGGTGTTGGGGAGCTGGGCGACGACCATCGCCACCGTCTGCGGATGCTCGTTGCGCAGGAAGGCGGCGATCTGGTCGGGCGGGGTGCTGCGCAGGAACTCGAACGGCGTCGTCTCGATGATGACCGAGAGCCGGTTCAGGATCTCGCCGGCGCGCGCCGAGCCGACCGACTGCTCGAGCACCTCGCGGGCGAAGCGCAGGCCGCCCTCGGCGATGTAGCCGCGGGCGTTGGCCAGGGCCACCATCTCCTCCATCACCATGGAGGCGTGCTCGGGATCGACGGTGGGCGTGCGCGCCATCTCGACCGTGAGCTGCTCGATCATCTCGTTGGGCAGGTGCCGGAACACCTCGGCGGCGCCGCGCGAGCCCAGCGAGACGAGCAGGACGGCCGCCTTGCGCCGGCCCGACATGCCGCTGGCTACTCGTTCATCCACTGCTGCACCTGGAGAGCGACGTGCTCGGGCTGGTTACGGGCGATCTCCTCGGCTTCCTTCTGCATGATCTCGCGGTGCTGCACCGAGGCGGACGGGACGGAGCGCATGCCGGCGGCCTCGAGGGCTGCGAGCGGGGTCGCGTGCGAGATCTCGCGCAGCCACGTCGGCTCGGCGAAGCGCGGCTCGCGCTCGCGCTTCTTCAGGTTGCGGCGGATCAGGAAGAGGAACACGATGGCGGCGAGGCCGATGAGCGCGTCGCGGACGAGCGCGAGCGGGCTCGAGACGCCGATCGCTCCCAGCGGGCCGGCGGCGGCGCCGCTTGCCGCGGCCGGCTTCTGGAAGGGCACGCTGGCCTTCGAGATCGTGTCGCCGCGGCTCGGGACGAGGCCGACCATCGTCGCCACGGTCTGCTGCAGCGCCGTCTGGGCCTTCGCGGGCACCGACGAGTCGAACAGCAGGGCGACGTGGAGCTGGTTGACGGCGCCGGGCGCGACGACCGTGTGGCTCACGGTCTTGTTCGCGCCGTAGCTCGTGTTGCCGGTGGAGTTCAGGTAGACGGTGCCGAGGCCCTTGCTGCCGCTGCCCGCTGCGTAGACGGGCGGGATGTTCCCGCCGACTCCGGCGACGCCGGCCGTGCCGCCGCTGGCCGACTGCAGGTTCTCCTTCGTCGTCTGGGTGTTCAGCGGCACCTTGGTGCCGTCGTAGTTGACCGAGTCGTTTGTGACCTGATCCATGTTCAGGTCGGCGCTCACCTGGGCCTGGCCCTTGCCGGCGCCGAGCGTGCTCGCGAGGAGCGCATCGACCTGGGCGGCGATCTGCGAGTCGTAGCTCTGCTGGACGGCGAGCTTCGAGGTCGCGCCCGGAGCCCCGTCGACGCCCGAGCCGCCGCCCGGCCACAGCATCGCGCCGGTCTGGTCGGTGATGGTCACGCTCTGGGCCGAGAGCCCCTGGACGCCCGAGGCGACCATGTGCGCGATCCCGCTCACCGCGGCCGGGTCAAACGTCGTGTCGGTGGTCAGGAGCACCGAGGCGGTGGCCTGCGACGACTGGTCGGCGAACAGCGTGTCGGTCGGCATCACGATCTGCACCTGGGCCGAGCTGACGCCGGTGATGCTCTCGATCTGGCGCTCGATGTCGCCCTGCAGGCCGAGCTGGTACATCGCCTGCTGCTGGGCGTTCGTGGTGCCGAGGCTGGTCTTGGTGAAGTTGGCCAGGCCGGGCTGCGATCCGGGGCCGACACCGGCCGATGCGAGCGCGACCTGGGCGGCCGAGAGCTGGCTGCCGACGACGCTCACCTCGGTGCCGCCGTTGCCCACCTTGTAGGCGACGCCGGCACCCGCCAGGGCCTGGGTGACCCGGTTGGTCTGGGTCGGGGAGAGGCCGGTCTGGAGGGTGGTGTAGCTCGGCTTCGTGGCGTAGTTGAAGAGGAAGTACGCGGTGACCAGGATCAGCAGGAACGACACGACCATCGTGAGCTGGCCACGGGGCTCGATGCTCTTCCAGGTGTCCTTGACGCTTGCAAGCTTCGGCATATGAGGCGGGGGTTTTAGGCGGGGGGCGGGGGGTGAGTGCGGGGGGCAGAGGGCAGGGGCGGGCGGGTGCGGCTAGATCTGCATCCGCATGATTTCCTGGTACGCATCGACAGCCTTGTTGCGGACCTGAACTGCCAATTGCATCTCGAGGTTTGCCTTCTCGACGTCGCTGACGACCGAGGTGACGTCGCTGGCCTTCCCGGTGGCGAGGGCGACCGAGTCGGAGGCGGCGGTGTTCTGAGACTGGTTGAGGCTGGAGATGGCGTCTGTGAGCATGGAGCCGAAGCCGCCCGAGCCCGAGCCGGTGCTGGGGCTCTGGACGCTGCCGACGCCGCCGAGGCTCGAGCCGGAGAGGCCGGAGATGCCGGCGACGCTTGGGGTGATCGCGGGAATCGGCATCAGCGGAGGACGTCGAAGGTCTTGGAGAACATCTGCTTGGCGGCGTTCATGGCGGTCACATTGGACTCGTAGCCGCGGCTCGCCGCGATCAGGTCGACCATCTCGGTGACCGGGTTGACGTTGGGCATGGCCACGTAGCCCTGCTTGTTCGCCTCCGGATTACCGGGGTCATAGACCATCTTCGGCGGGCTGGGATCGTCGACGATGCCGTCCACCTGGACGCCGCCCAGGACCTCGCCGAAGCTCGGAGAGGCCTCCGAGAGCATGACCTCCTTGCGGCGGTACGGCTGCCCGTTCGCGCCCTTCGTGCTGTCGGCGTTTGCGAGGTTCGAGGAGACGACGTCCATCCACAGCTGGCTGGCGGTCATCCCCGTGGCGGAGACGTTGAGTGAGTCGAACATGCCCATTAGGAGGTGCTCCCGATCGCGGTCTTGAGGATCGACATCCGGGTGCCCATGATCGATTCGAGCGCCTGGTAGTCGAGCGTGTTCTCGGACAGGTCGGCCATCTCGGTGTTGATGTCCACCGAGTTGCCGTCGACTCGCATCGCGCCGCTCGAGTCCGTCTGCGGCTGGAAGGAGACTTGCTGGATCTGGCCCGGCGTCGTCCCCGGCGTGGCGAACGCCTGCTGGAGCGCCGCCTGGAAGTTCACGTCGGAGCGCTGGAAGCCGGGAGTGTTGGCGTTTGCGATGTTGTTGGCGAGCACCTGCTGTCGCAGCAGGGAGCCCTGCATCGCCTTCTCAACGCCCACGATGGAAGAGTCGAACAGGTCCACCTTCGGGTCCCTTCACCTTACGAGAGAACCCATCCTTGGGCATCGGTTGCCCGCGATCCATGCGGGCATTCATGGTCATCGACGGGGCGGCCGCCGACTTGAGGGGGCTAGCTCAGGGCGTCGACGCCGCTGGTCGTCTGGCGGGTGCCGGCGTAGGCGTGCATCGCTCGCCGCCCCTCGGCCAGATGGGTCAGCGTCGCGCGGGTGCGGTCGCGGGTGGCGACCGCGTTTGCGAGGTTCACCTGCATGAGCGCGAGCGTCTCATCCACGATCGGGCGGGCCTCGGCCGGAGCCTCGGCCGGGAGCGTCGCCACCACCTCGGCGCGCTGCGCGCCGAGCGTGGCCACTCCCTCCCAGTCGCCGGCGGCGATCAGGTCACGCTCACAGCGCGTGAGCGAGAGCACGGCGAGATACGGTGCGGCGGCGGACGCGGGCATGACTACGCGGCGGCAGCGGCGGGCGGGGCGGCGGCGATCTGCTGCCAGGCCTCGCGCAGCTCGCCGAGCAGGCGGATGACGTCGTCCACCTTGCCGGGGTCGCCCTCCATCGTGGCGGCGGCCAGGTGCATGTTGCAGAACTGGTAGATCGACCGCAGGCGCTCGGCCACCTCGCCCTGGCGCATGTCCAGCGTGAGGTTGAGCTCGGTGATGATCGCCTCGCCGCGCTGCACCCGATCCAGGAACACCCGCCCGTTCTGCGCGCGGAGGGCGACCGCCGCCTGGCTCAGAAAGCGGATCGCGCCGTCGTAGAGCATGACCACCAGGCGCTCGGGCGGAGCGGTCAGGACGGACGACTCGGTGTAGGCTCGCTTGGCGTCATACGGGTTCATAAGGCTCACCGCTTGTGGGGGGACTGGGCGATCGGATTATCGGCCGCGGCGCGCAACGCTTGAGGCGTGGCTGCGGGGCTGCGGGCGTCAGGTCAGCCCGAGGAGGTCGAGGACGTCGAGCTGCCGAGGGCGGAGCTCGTCGACTGCAGCTGGGCGACCGCCGTCTCCATCGCGGTGAACTGTGCGCGCAGGGTGGTCTCGCGCAGGGTCACGCGCTGCTCGATGTCGGCGATCTGCTGGAAGTAGGACGTCACCAGCGACGCCTCCGAGGTGATCCGGCTGGCAAGGACGCCGGTCCCCGAGGCCTGCGGGTTGATGATGTCGTTCATCCGCTGCGAGAGGCCCTCGGACGAGTACGAGCCCGTGGCGTTCGTGAAGAGCGCCTTCACGCCGCTGAAGTTGCTGGCGAGGGCGGAGGTCAGCTTGGTGGTGTCGAGCGTGAGCTTGCCCTCCAGCGAGTCCTGGCTGATGGTGCCCGTGCCGACGGCCGCTCCGGTCGAAAGGCCGATGCTGCCCAGGTAGCCCATGCCGTTCGTCGCGCCGCTCATGGTCGTCGAGACCGACTGGCGCAGGGTGGAGAGAATCTGCAAGAGCTGCTGGTCGCCCTGGAGCATGCCCGCCTCGCGGTCCGCGTCCGTTTTCGGATTCGCGACCTTGGGGTCGTTCACGTAGCCCGAGATCAGGTCGATGGTCGAGTTGTAGGCCGTCACGAACCCCTGGATCGCGTTCGTGATCGTGCTCGTGCTGGGCGCGGGCGCGCTCACAACCACGGTGGCATCGTTCGCGGTCGTCCCGTTCAGGGTCAGCGTCATGCCGGCGAGGCCGTTCGAGACGATGTTGGACGCGCTCGTCATCGGCTGGCCGTTGACCGTGTACGCGGCGTCGTTCGCCGTCAGCGTCTCGGTCGTGCCCAGATCCGAGGCGAGCGTGTGGTCGCTCGTGACCGCGATGGTGTTGGCCGCGCCGGTGACCTGGCCGGACAGGACGAGCTTGTTGTTGATCACCGAGGCGTACACCTGCGAGTTGGTGTTGCCGTTGATCTTGCTCGCGATCGTGGCGAGGGTGTCGCCGGCCGCGATGTTCACGTCGGCGGTGGTGCCGGCGCCGACCTTGATGTGGAGGACGTCGTCCGCGCTGGCCGACGCGAGCGCGGTCTGCTGGGTCACCTGGTCGGCGGACGCGAGCCGCGACACGCCGATCTGGAAGCCGCCGGCGGCCGCTCCCCCGGTGAGCACCGCGCTCACGGCGGCGGGGTTCGAGGACGTGATCGTCTGGCTGTTCGCCCACACCGACGGGTCGCGCAGGGCCTGTGCGGCCACCTGCAGCGACTGCATCGAGGTCTGGATCGACTTGAGCGCAGTCTCCTTGGCCGTCTCGATCGTGCTCTGCTGGGTGAGCAGCGTCTCGGGCTGGCGGTCGATCGACAGGAGCTCGTTGATGATCGAGTTGGTGTCGAGGCCGGTGGCGATCCCGCCCACGTTGAAGAGCGGCGTCGCCGTCGTCGTCTGCGTGCTCGCGCTCGTGCTGGGTGTGGTGGTCATGTGATCACGCCTGTTCGTCGATCAGAAGGCCGCCGCCCGACAGGGTGTCGAGCAGGCGCCGGGTGGGAATCTCCTTGATGACCTTGCCGTAGCCGTCGATCATCTCGACCCGCACCTTCCCGGTCGTGTGGTCGACGTCGAAGTGCAGGTTCACCTGGCGCGCGGCGAGGTCCGCGATCACCTGCTGCGCGGTCGCGAGGTCCTGCTGCACCTCGGGAGGCGGCGAGCTCTGCGCATACGGGCTGCGCAGGATGCTCGATCCGGCCCCTGTGGTCGAGCGCAAGGGGATCAGCCTGCCTATGGGATCTGGTCCGTGTTCCATCACGAAAGTCTCTTTCGACCCGTCCGTGGATCGGTGTGGTGCCCAGATGATCGGCAATACTTGAATGAGATTTAGGCAACTTGCTTTAACTTCTCGACGATAGCGTTGTGGGCGATCCGGGCGCCCTCGAACGCCGGCTCGAGCGCGACTGCCTCCGCGGAGAACGCGATCGCGTCCTGGTCAAAGCCGCGGGCCAGCGCCACCTGGGCGAGGCCGAGCATCGCCGAGGCGTCCGGCCGGGTCGTCGCGACCGCGATCCACTCGTCGGCCGCAGACTCGAGGAACCCGCGCCGCAGGTACATGGTCGCGAGCAGCTCGCGGCGCTGCCGCTCCGGCAGCGCGACCCGCTGGAACACGGTCAGAAGGGTCGAGAACGCCTCGATCTCGGTCACCCGCAGGAGCGCTTCGAGGATGCGCATCGCGGTCGGGCCGGACGTCGCGCCCAGGCGCGCCGTGCCGGACTCGCCGCGGACGGCGGCGACCCAGGCGCGGAAGAGCTCGGCGTCGGCGTCGACGAGCCCCGGCCCGGCGTGCTCGATCGCGGCCTCCATGTCGTCGGGGCGGTGCAGCACGGCGTGGGCGAAGATCATGGTCTCGGCGGCACGGGCCGCCACGGGCGACTCGGCCGGCTCGCCCGCGGCCACCTCGGCCGCCTCGGCGTAGCGGCGCTCGGCGAGCAGCGCCTCGGAGAGGCCCACACGGGCGGCGGAGTTCGACGGCTGGGCCTCGAGCGCTTCCCGGAACCAGCGCTCGGCCTCGTGCGGCCGGCCGGCCTCGACGTAGGCGCTCCCCGCCAGCACCCGGGCGGAGACCTTGGGCGGTACGAGCTGATCGATCTCGGCCGGCTCGACGCCGCGCGCGATCAGCGCCTCGACGAGGGGCAGGACGGGTGCGACGTAGTCCGGATGCTCGCGCAGGCTGCGGCGGTAGAGCGCCTCGCTCGCCGCGCGGTCGCCCTGCTGGGCGCGGATCTCGGCCAGAAACGAGAGCGCGAGGAATGTCCCCGAGCCCATCGTGGCGGCGTATTCGGCCGGCGCGTCGCCCATCTCCAGGCAGCGCTCGGCGAGTGCGGCGGCGGCGGCCAGGTCGCCGCGGCTGCGGGCGCTGACGGCGGCCTCGAGCACGAGGTCGGTGTGGTCGGGGAAGGCCGCGAGGCCCTCGTCGACCGCCGTGATCGCGGCGTCGTGGTCGCCGACCTCGCGGCGGGCGCGCGCCACCCGCGAGACGAGCAGCGGCGCGTAGCCGACCGACTGCAGCCCCTGCTCGCGCAGCGACTCCCACGCCCGGTCGAGGTGCGTCCGCGCCTCGCCGCTCTCGCGCAGGACGAGGTACTCCGACCCGAGGTTGTAGTCGGTGAAGGGGGTGCGCGCCTCCCGGGCCTCCTGCTCGAGCAGCTCGATGTTGCGGCGGGACTTGTCCTTCGCGGCGATGCGCTGGTTCAGGTAGCCGTAGTGGCGCACCCGGATCCGCGTCGCCTCGAAGCGCTCCGGCAGATAGGTGGGCATCGTGTGGGTCTTCTGCTCGTGGATGCGGCCCGAGAACCGGTACTGCGAACGGTTGCGCCAGATCCGCAGCGCCATGTGGGTGACGGCCGAGCCGGCCTCCGACCCGCCGGTGTAGTTGGTCTCGACGAGGTAGAAGCCCTCCCGCCAGGTGCGGCCGAGCAGGCCGCGCAGCCCGCGGGCGTCGGCGGCCTCCATGTGCTCGTCGGCGTCGAGGTACATCAGCCAGTCGCCGCTCGCCGCCTCGATGGAGGCGTTGCGCGCGTCGGAGAACGATCCGTTCCACGGGAAGTGCACGACGCGGGCGCCGAACGACTCGGCGATCTCGACGGTGCGGTCGGTCGATCCGGTGTCGACCACGATCATCTCGTCGACGACTCCGCGCAGCGGCTCGAGGCAGCCCGGGAGCATCTCCTCCTCGTTCTTGACGATCATGCACAGCGAGAGCGTGAGGTCCTTGACCGCGCGCGCCCGCGTTGCGATCCGGCGGCCGCGGGCGGCGAGGCCACGCGTCCGGGTGGCGTGCACACCGGGCAGCCGCGCCTGGGAGCGCGCGCGCAGGCGGGCCTGCTCGAGGTTTGCGGCGGCATTGGGGTGCTCGGGATCGAGCCGCAGCGCGGCCCGGAAGATGTCGGCGGCGGCGCCCGCCTCGCACAGCTCGTAGAGGAGCACGCCGTAGTGGTTCAGGAGCACCGGCTCGCGGGGCTCCTGCTCGAGCGCGTCCGAGAGGCAGGCGGCTGCGGTCACGAAGGCGCCCACCCAGGCGTCCGTGTCGGGCCGGTAGGCGAGCACGCACTCGGCCAGGCGGCAGCGGGCCTGGTAGGCGCGCTGGCGGTCGTCCCACCCGGACACGTCGGCGAACACCGCGGCCAGGCCATCGAGGTCGCCGGCGGTGAGGCGGGCGGCGGCGACGGTGATCGCGAGCTCGACCCGTCCGCGCCAGTCTGCCGGGGCTGCGGGGGTCGCGCTGGACGAGGGGATGGAAGAGGTGCGGAGGGCCATCGGCGCTGTCATCGGCGCCCGGCGCGTGCGCCTTTAGCCGGTCGCGAGATGGAATCAACCATCTAGGCTGACGGCCGTGCGCGGCGCCGCCCTTCGCATCGGAGCACGCGTGGTGCCGCCGCTCGGGGCGCGGGCATGGCGGCTGCTCGCCGGTGTGGTCGCGTTCGAGGTCGGGACCGGGATGACGCTGCCGCTCGTGATCGTCTACCTGCACGAGTCGCGCGGCATCGGGCTGGCGGCCGCCGGCCTCGCGCTCTCGGCTGTCGGGGCGGGCGGGCTCGCGGGCACGATCGTGGCCGGACCGCTCGCCGACAGGCTCGGCGCCGGGTGGGTCACCGTGGGCGGGCTCGGCCTTGCCGGCGCCGGCAAGGCCGGCTACCTGGCCGTCGACGGGGTGGCGTCGGCGATCGCCGCGTCGGCCGCGCAGGGGGCCGGGTTCGCCGCGGTCTGGGTCGGCCTCTTTCCGCTTCTCGTCCGTGCCGTTTCGTCCGAGCTGCGCGGCGACGTGCTGGCAACGAACTACGGGCTCACGAACCTGGGGCTGGGCCTCGGTAGCACGCTCGCCGGCGGCATCCTGGCGTTCGCGCCGAACGCGTTCACGCCCCTGTTCGTCGCCGACGCCGCCACCTACCTCGGCTTCGCGGTCTGGCTCGGCCTGGGCGACCGGGCCGGCCGGCGTCTCCACGAGCCTGGTCGGGTTCGCCTTCGCCGCCAACACATGGGCGATCGCCGTCGCGCAGCTGCCCGTGCTCGCGTATGTGCGCACGCGCCGCCGCACCCGCGCGGTGGCGGGGACGGGGATGCTCTTCGCGCTCTGCTGGCTCATCGTCCTCGCGGCCGGTGAAACATCGAGCAGCACGGCGGCCGCAGTCGCGCTCATCGTGGCGGCGGCCGTGTTCGGGCTGGGCGAGACGCTGCTCTCGCCGAGCCTGCCCGCGATCGTCAACGACCTGGCGCCCGAGCGCGCCCGCGGCCGCTATGTGGCCGTCTACAGCACCTCCTGGCAGATCGGGCCGATGATCGGTCCGGTCATCGCCGGGGCGGCCCTCGCCGCCGGGCACGGCGCGCCGCTCCTGCTCGGGCTGGCCGTCGCCTGCGCCCTGGCCTGGCCGGCGGCGGTGGCGTGTGAGCGGATCATCCCGGCCGCGGCCAACCGCAGCCGGCCGCGCCCGCAGGCCCCGACGCCGTGAAGGGGACCGGCCGGCCCCGGTGAATACGGCGGCAGGCCGAAATCCCCCGGCCGGGTGTGGCGTGCATGACCGTACCGAGAACTACACTCCCGACGTCGGTTCCCTCCCAATCCCGGCCGAATTGCCGATAGAGCGTTTGTGACATCCCCTGCACGCAAGATCTCGTCCGTGCCGGCGCCGCAGCCGGATCGGGTGTCCGACGAATCGGCCATCGAGCTCTACTACTGGATGTCGCTCACCCGCGGCGTCGAGGAGCGCGCCCTCAACCTGTACCGCCAGGGCAAGCTGCCCGGCAGCTACTACACGGGCCGCGGCCAGGAGGCCATCGCCGTCGGGATCGCGCTGCCGCTGCGCCGGGGCGAGTCGGGCGACTGGCTCTCGCCGTGGATCCGCGACCTCGGCTCCTACCTCGTCCACGGCGTGCCGCCGTGGCGGATCTTCGCCCAGTTCATGGGCAAGGCGGGGTCGACGACCCGGGGCAAGGACGGCAACCTCCACATCGGTGGGCGCGAGTGGAACATCCCCTGCCAGGTGTCGCATATGGCCGACATGATCCCGCTGACGGTTGGCGCGGCGCTCGCCTACCAGCAGCGCGGCGAGGACCGGGTGGCGCTGACGAGCTTCGGCGACGCGGCCACGTCGCGGGGGGATTTCCACGAGGGCCTGAACATCGCGGCGGTGCTCGAGGTGCCGGCCGTGTTCGTGGCCGAGAACAACGGCTGGGGCTACTCGACCCCGATCTCGAAGCAGACCAAGGTCACCGAGCTCTACCGCAAGGCCGCCTCGTACGGCATCCCGGCCGTGTCGGTCGACGGCAACGACGCCTTCGCCGTCCACGGCGCGGTGCAGGCCGCGGTGGACGCCGCCCGGGCCGGCCGCGGACCGCAGTTCATCGAGTGCCGCACCTACCGCATGGGCGGCCACGCCGCGCACGACAAGTACGAGAGCTACATGCCCATGGAGGTGCTCGCCGAGTGGTCGGACAAGGATCCGATCAAGCGGCTCGAGAACGTCCTCATCGAGGAGCGGGCGCTGCCCGAGGGCCGGCTCGAGACGGTGCGCGACCGCGTGAAGGAGGAGGTCCGCCAGGCCGTCGAGATGGCCGAGCGGGACGGCTACCCCGACGCCTCCGAAGCGCACGAAGGCGTCTTCGCCACCGAGGCACCTTAGGCGTATGCCCGAGCTGACCTACCTCGAGGCGATCAACGCGGCGCTGCACGACGAGATGGAGGCCGACCCGCGCGTGTTCTGCATGGGCGAGGACGTCGGCCGCCAGGGCGGCGCGTTCGGCGCGACGAAGGGCCTGCAGCAGCGCTACGGGGTCATGCGCTCGATCGACACGCCCGTCGCCGAGGCCGGCATCGCCGGCGTCGCGATCGGCGCGGCGATGGCCGGACAGCGGCCGGTGGCCGAGATGCAGTTCGGCGACTTCGTGTCGATCGCGTTTGACCAGCTCATCACCTGCGCCGCCAAGATGCACTACCGCATCGGCTGGGCGGTGCCCGTGGTCGTGCGCTGCCCCAACGGCGGCGGCGTCGGCGGCGGGCCGTACCACTCCGAGAACGTCGAGGCGTGGTTCCACCATCACGCCGGCCTGAAGATCGTCTGCCCGGCCACGGCCGCCGACGCGTACGGGCTCCTGCGGGCGTCCATCCGCGACCCCAACCCGGTGGTCTTCTGCGAGCACAAGTTCCTGTACCGGCGCGAGAAGGCCGAGGTCGAGACGGGCGTCGACGCGGACATCGCCCGGATCGGAGAGGCGCGGGTCGCGCGCTCGGGCGACGACCTCAGCATCATCACGTACGCCGCGACGATGCAGCTCTCACTGTCGGTCGCCGACAGCCTGGCCGCCGAGGGCACCGCGGCGGAGGTGATCGACCTGCGGACGCTGATCCCGCTCGACATCGAGACGGTGCTCGCGTCGGTGCGCAAGACCGGCAAGGCCCTGATCGTGCACGAGGACAACCTCACGGGCGGGTTCGGCGCCGAGATCGCCGCGCTCGTGGCCCAGCGGGCTTTCGAGTACCTGGACGCGCCGGTCACGCGCGTGGCCGGGCTTGACACGCCGATCCCCTTCACGCCGGTGCTCGAGCGCGAGTACCTGCCCACGGAAGAGGACATTCTGCGCGCCGCTCGCGAGCTCGCCGCGTACTGAGCGGCGTGGCGCTGGACAGGATCGCCGCCTCTCACGGCGAAAAACTCCTGGTCATGACCGAAATCGTGTACTTTCTGGCCGAACGGGTCGTGTGCGGAGGGGTCCGGGATCGCAATGCGATTTCGCCACAAGCTTTCCATCGTGCTGGTCGGGCTGGCGATTGTGCCGCTGGCGGCCACCGGCGTGCTCGTCGGCGCGCTCCTGCAGCACGATCAGGTGACCCGCGTCGACAACCGGCTCTCGGTGGCGGCCGCGTCCGCCGCACAGGCGTACCGGGCCAACCTCGTCAAGGCGAGGGCGTTCGCGACGGCGGCCAGGGCGCGCCCGGATGTTCGCGTTGCGTTGACCGGCCACGGGCCGAAGTTCACCGGCATCCCCAACACCCCGTCCGGGATGTCGCTCGTGCTCGTCCGCAACGGGAAGGCCGTGTACGGCCACGCGCCGCGGGGCGCGTACTGGCTCGTGCGAGCTCCGCTCGGTCGGCGCACGAGGTCGACGTCTATGTCAGGTTCACGGAGGACACGCTCGCGAGCATCGTGCGCGCCGCGCCGCCGGCGTCGAACATCGACCTCGCACTCGTGACAGGAAATCAGGCCGTCGCATCGTCGAGCAACGCGGTGGGCAAGGTCACAGGGCTGCGCGCGGGGACGGGATCCGCCTCGATCGCAGGGAACGGCGTGCGCGCCGCGGCCGTCGACGTCCCGATCACGGGGAATGTCCCGGCGTATGTCGTCGCCACCTACCCGTCGTCCACGCTCTCGAACGCCATCGACTCGCAGCGGCTGCGGATCCTGGTGCCCATCCTGCTGCTCGGGGCTGATCCTGATCGCCGGCGCCGTGTTCGCCGCCGACCGCATCTCGCGGGCGCTGACCGAGCTCGCCGGCCGCGCCGCCGGCCTGACCCGTGGGCGCCCCGGCGGCGATGAGCTGTCCCAGCTCGGCGCGACCATCGACGAGATCTCCGGTGAGCTCACCACCCGCATGGGCGAGCTCGAGGCCGAGCGCGGCCGCTTCAAGGAGACGCTGCAGCGCTACGGCGAGACGCTGGCCGCGACCCACGACCTGACCGCGCTCGTCGAGGCGGTGCTCGACACCGCCGTCCAGGCCACCCGCGCCCGCGGCGGCCGGCTGCTCCTGTACGACGCCGAGCGCGGCGAGGCCATCGAGCAGCACCGCATCGGCACCGCGCGCAGCCTGCGCTCCGAGCTGCCGTCGGTGGTCGCCGCCGGCGACGGCCTCGAGGGCGAGGCCCTGGCGACGCACGAGTCGCGCGTCACCCA
>CAWEYE010000008.1:0-325514 GCA_963813245.1 uncultured Actinomycetes bacterium | reverse complement strand
ATGATTGGCTCGCGCTGACCTACCACGACATCGTGGACTACAGGGCACGGAACGCCACCGGCTTCCCAAGCGCGGCCGCGGCAAGGTACAAACTTACCCCCGCGGCGTTCTCGAGCCACCTGGTCGCGCTCAAGCGGACAGGCGTCCACTTCGGCGTTATCGGGCGCGACGGCCCATGCTCCTTTCCAAACGCCGCATTGACGTTCGACGACGGTGGACAGTCAGCGCTGATCTCGGCCGAGATGCTCGAGCGATTCGGATGGCGTGGGCACTACTTCATCACTACCGGCCGGATAAATACTGACGGCTTTTTGGCAGAGAGCGAGATCCGGGATCTGGCGTCGCGCGGGCACTTCATCGGCAGCCACTCAGTGTCGCATCCGACGTACATGGGAATCCTCGAGAGAGCTGAGGTACGCCGCGAGTGGGGGGACAGTCGCGCCGCTCTTGCCGACATACTCGGCGAACCGCCAACCGTTGCTGCTGTACCCGGCGGGTTTCTCAGCAAGGCTGTTGTCGAGGAGGCTTGTGCGGCGGGATACCGGGTGCTTCTCACATCCGAGCCGAGATTCAAGGTGCAGCACATTTCACCGCAGTTCGCAGTGGCGGGTCGCTTCACAATATGGGCGAACACCTCGAGCCGTATTGCAGCCGCGTACGCCCGGCGCGAACGGGCGACGTGCGCGCGCATGATCGTAGGATGGCGGGCAAAAACATATGCGAAGCGCCTTAGCCCGGCTCTCTACGAAAGGGTGCGGACCGCCACCGCTCGAACATCGCGTTAGTTTATATGATACGTGCCCGCGCCATTCGCGTCTTCGTCAGGCGGGGGGCCGCGATCCCCAGCGCCACCCCCGTACCGTACGTGGCGTGGATCAGTGCCAGAGCACCGGCGGTTAGTAGCGGGTTTGCCTTCTCGTTCCGGCTGGCCACCCTTCCAGCCACGGCGTAGGCCGCTGCCAACGGCGCGATCGGTGCTAGTGAATGCCGACGGACTGCTGTCGCCGTCGCAAGGGTGCCCCCCAATACCGTCGCGGACGGCAAGAGCGATCGGGCGGGGAAAACACCATAGGTTCGCGCGACTGCACCCTTCCAGAGCCCGTATTGGAAGTATTGCGTCGCGAGGCCGCGATATCGAGCTCGAGGCTGGTAGTAGACGGAAGTCGCCGGCGTGAGTCCGATCCGCCCGCCAGCCGCGAACGCGCGTGCGCTGAATTCGTCATCTTGGTTTCGGGCGAGGTCTTCACGGAATCCGCCGAGTCGTTCCACAAAGGCGCGGGGCCATACCGCGAACGGGTGATGTGCGACGGTTTCGAGTTGGGTCGGTCGCGCCGATCGGAAGCCGCCCCCCACGCCAAGCGGGTGGCTGACCGCCGCCGCTATGGCCGCCGCGACTGCTGTGGGCTCAGCGGAGACTACGAAGCGTCCGCCGCCGCCTCCCGTTAGGCCGAGCGACGAAGCCGCGCGTATACATTCTTCGAAGTAGTTCTCGTCGAGCCATATCCGACCGTCTACACGCGTATACCACGGTGCCCTTGCGATGGCGAGGCCCTTGTTAAGCGCCGCAGGGACGACCTTTGCGGGGTTGGTCAGGATGTCATAGTCACCCCAGTCGAACCGCTCCCGAGCGCGCTCACACTCCGCCACCGTCTCGTCGGTGCTACCTCCGTCCACCACGATCACCTGGATCCGGCCCGGGACCGAGCGTCTGCCTGCCTATGGAGTCGATTGCCCGCCCCACCGTGACAGCCTCGTCGCGCACGGGTACGACTGCCGCTATCAACAGCCCCACGCTCGCAGGGCCGGGATTCGAGTCGATGGCCACGTTTCCTCGAGGTTCTGCGATCCCTCAAAAGGGGCATGAACAAGGGTTGGTATGTGTCGACGCCTAGAGTACTCGAAAGTTTGGAGGATTTCCGTGGGGTTGAATAGAGGCTACCTGGCAACGCTGTGTGGGTTGACCGCGATGTTGGCGAGTGTTGGCGCGATCCCCTCAGACCCCCCCTCGTCGACTGCGTATGCTGCAAGGACCGTCAGGTGCCCCCCGGTGAAGTGGGGCCTTCCCAAGCTGCACAGGCCGCTAAAGGTGACCGTGACGCCGAGGAACCGCTGGCTCACTCTGAGCCCGGACAGGGACTATATTGTCCGGATGCCCCAGGCTCTTCGCGGGTCGGGCGGGCTTACGATTGAGGGCGGCCACAACGTCGTTCTCGTGGGCGGGGAGATCGTCATACCCAAGATCCCCACACCGTTGAATGGCGACCGAACGAACCGCGCGGTTGAACTCAAAGACCAGACTGGAACAATTTACCTGGAGGGCATTCGGATAACGGGCGCGGGAGCTAGCGAAGGAATTGACCTAGACGAGCCTGATCCGCAGTCAATTGTGCAGTTAGAGAATATCCGGATTGACGGCATTCGCGCCTACGATGAGCAGAGCTGGACGGACAACCACCCCGATCTAATCCAGACCTGGGCAGGCCCCGGCCGCCTGGAGGTGGATCGGTTGACGGGATTCACCGACTACCAAGCGCTCTATCTTTCACCGGAAGAGCACGGCCCGAACATTCGGTCGGCGAGCTTCTACAACGTCGATATGGGGGGATTGCCCGTGAAGACGTCTCCGGTTGGCGCGATGTTGTGGAAGATGTCGAAGTTCCCGACGACGCTGAAGAATGTGTGGCTGAAGCGGCACCCGAGCACCACTGTCGAGGTCGGCGCCTGGCCCGGCCTCCGGCTTGGGGCGCCTCGGATTCGGAGTTACGTGCGGAAGGGTGACGCTGGGGTCGGGTACGTCTCGCCCCGCGCGAAAGGTTGCCGTCGACCCGCCTGGCGGTAGGTCTTCCGCACCGCCGATATCGGCGCGCCCATGCGTGGCGCCCTGCCTGGGATGGACGCCTCGATGTCCTACCGACGGCAGCGCCGTGGAACGACTAGGCCGACGAGCTGAACCACGCCGTGCTCGATGTAAGCGTTTTCGCAAGCGCAGACGGGCTCGCTTCGTCAGTCGAGAGCCACGCATCGGTCCACCGAAGCCCCCCATGCGTCGTGAACTTTCTGTACAGCGTAAGCATTTCGGTCAAGGGAACCGGGGGCACGTCACCTTGAACGCAACAGGTTCAGGAGATGGAAGTTCGAGCTGACTCAAGTTCGTCCGGATCGTACGGCGACATTGGGCTGGCGGCGCGGAGACGCGATCCCCGGTGTTCCCGCCAGGCCGGTTTGGGTACGCATCGTTCCGGGTTAGGCTGATGCCGCGGCGTACCGCGAGGTCAGGGAACGGGGGCGCATGGCAGAACATGGGGTGGTGATCGTTGGAGGCGGGCCGACCGGGATGATGCTGGCGGCTGAGCTCGCACTCGCCGGCGTGGAGGCCGTCGTCCTGGAGCGGCGACCCAGCGCGGAGATCGACAGTGCCCGTGCCCGGGCCGGCGGGCTGCACGCCCGCACGATCGAGGTGTTGGATCAGCGTGGGGTCGCCGACCGCTTTCTCGCAGAGGGGGAGGCGATGCAGGTGGCCGCCTTCGCGGGCGTCACGCTCGACCTCGGCGACTTCCCCACCCGGCATCCCTATGGCCTGGCGCTGTGGCAGAAGCACACGGAACGCATCCTCGGCGTGTGGGCGAGCGAGGTCGGGGCGGTCGTGCAGTACGGGTGCGAGCTGACGGGCCTGACGCATGACGACGACGGCGTCGACGTGAAGCTCGCCGACGGCAGCTCACTGCGCGCCGCCTATGTCGTCGGCTGTGATGGAGGGCGCAGCCTCGTGCGCAAGCTCGCCGGCATCGACTTCCCCGGATGGGACGCGTCGGTGAGCTCGATCATCGCCGAGGTCGAGATGCGGGGTGAACCGCAGTTCGGCTTCCGCAACGACGCGGTCGGCGTCAACGCCATGCGCCCATTGGAGGGCGGCCGCGTGGGCATTGTCGTGCGCGATACGCACCTCGACCGCAAGGGCGACCTGACGCTGGAGGATCTGCGCCAGGCGATCATCGCGGTCTGGGGTGCGGACTTCGGGCTCGCATCTGCCAGCATGATCTCGCGCTTCACCGACGCCACCCGTCAGGCGGCGAGCTACCGGAACGGACGCGTGCTGCTGGCCGGTGACGCCGCCCACATCCACTACCCGGCCGGCGGGCAGGGCCTCAACCTCGGCGTGCAGGACGCCGTGAATCTTGGCTGGAAGCTCGCACAGGTCGTCACCGGAGCCGCGCCGGCCGAGCTGCTCGACTCCTACCACGCCGAGCGTCACCCGGCCGCAGCGCGGGTGCTCAGGTACACGATGGCGCTCACCGCCCTTCAGCGGGGGGACGACCGCACCAGCGCGCTGACCGAAATCGTGGGTGACGTGCTCGACGTCGCCGAAGCGCGCGACCGCCTCGCCGGGCTCGCCTCGGGCCTCGACATCCACTACGACCTCGGCGGCGACCACCCGCTCGTCGGGCGGCGCATGCCCGACCTCGACCTCGAAACGGCCGACGGCCGCCTGCGGGTCTTCACACTGCTGCACGCGGCCCGGCCGGTGCTGCTCAACCTCGGTGAGCCGGGCGGCACGGACCTCACCGCATGGGCCGATCGCGTCCAGCTGATCGACGCCGGGTACGGTGGTGCGTGGGAGCTGCCGGTGCTGGGCGCGGTCACCGCTCCCACCGCCGTGCTGATCCGGCCCGACGGATACGTGGCCTGGGTGGGTGACGGCACGGACGCCGGATTGGGCGCCGCGCTCACCACCTGGTTCGGACCACCCTGACCTCCGCGTCCCGTCTGCGTCAGTCCAGCAACTTCGCCCCGTGGGCCTCGACGTCGGGCGTGCCCTCGTCGCCCCGGGTGAGCTTCCCCCAGTCGCGGGTGGTGTCCTCGTTCTCGCTCATCGCTGCCTCCTCCTGGATGCCGGGCCCAAGTATCACACCTGACGTGCTGCGCGAGAGGATTCTTCCCCGCGCCGTATGATCGCGCGGGATGGCGACCTGCCCCCAATGCGGCACGACGAGCGACGGCGCGAGGTTCTGCCCCGATGGCATCGATCGCGCAATAATCGACCGCCTCGCTGTGGACGGCCGCGTCTCGAACATCGAGCTCGCCGCCGCCGTGCACATCGCGCCGTCCTCGTGCCTGCGCCGCGTGCGCAGCCTCGAGGAGTCCGGCGTCATCCGCGGCTATCACGCCGAGATCGACCCGGCCCGGATCGGGCGCCGCTTCGAGGTCGTGGTGCACGTCGAGCTCGGCCGCAAGGATCGCGAGACGGTGGAGCAGTTCGAGCGCGAGATCGCCGGCTTCGAGGAGGTCGTCGAGTGCCGGCGCATGTTCGGCATCCCCGACTACCTGATCCGTGTCTCGGTCGCCGACCAGGAGGCCTACGAGCGGTTCTACATGAGCCGTCTCGCCGGGCTGCCCGGCCTGACGCGGGTGAACTCGCAGTTCACGATGAAGACGGTGAAGTAAGCCCGCCACGGCGGGCCGCGTATGATCGCGCGGTGTCCGACGCCCACCGCATGCAGCCCAACCGCCCCAACGAGGTGGGCTACGCCGGCGTCGGGCTCACGTTCGGGCGGGCGCCGCTCGTCCTGGATCCGGCCGGGCTCGCCGGCGCCGATGTCGCCATCCTGGGGGCGCCCTTCGACGAGGGCGTGTCCTACCGGCCCGGGGCCCGCTTCGGCCCGCGGGCGATCCGCACAGCCGAGGACGTGGCCTTCCCGGTCGCGCGGCCGCACATGGAGCTTGGCGTCGACCCCTACGCCGAGCTCGACGTCGTCGACTACGGCGACATCGAGGTGTACTCGTCCGACCTGCAGCGCTCGCACCTGCTGCTGCGCCGGGGCGTGGCCGAGATCCTGGCCGCGGGCGCGATCCCGATCGTCCTCGGCGGCGACCATTCGCTCTCGACCCCGGTGCTCGGGGCCCTCGCCGAGCATCACGGCGCCGACGGCTACTCGGTGGTGCACTTCGACACCCACGCCGACACGGGCAGCGAGGTGGGCGAGGCCCCGCACGGCGTCCCGTTCCACCGCGCGGTCATCGACGGCCACCTCGACGGCCACAACATCGTCCAGATCGGCCTGCGCGGGGCGTGGCCGTGGCCGGAGGACTTCCAGTGGATGCGCGAGGCGGGCTTCCGCTGGCACACCATGGCCGAGATCGTCGAGCGCGGCATCGGGCCGGTCGTGCGCGACGCGATCGAGCACGCCCGCACGCGGGCGCCGCGCACCTACCTGACGGTGGACATCGACGTGCTCGACCCGGCGTTCGCGCCCGGGACGGGCACCGCCGAGCCGGGCGGCCTCATGACCCGCGAGCTCCTGTGGGCCGTGCGCACCGTCGCGAGCAGCCTCGACCTGTGCGCGATGGACATCGTCGAGGTGTCGCCGCCGTACGACCCCGCCGGTATCACCGCGATGGCCGGGCACCGGGTCGTGCTCGAGACGCTCGCGGGGATCGCGCTTCGCAAGACCGGCCGGCAGCCGCGGCCGGAGCGCCCCTGACCCGAGGCCGGCCGCGCGCGGCTGCCTAGAGCACGCGGTCGAACAGCTCGAGCAGGCGCAGCCAGTGGCGCTCGGCCGACGGCTCGTCGTAGGCCGGCGTGTCGGTCTGCGTCCACCCGTGCTGCGCGCCGACGTACAGCTCCGCCGTGTGGCGCACGTGCGCGTCGGCCAGGGCCTTCGTCAGCCGCCCCATCTGCTCCGGGTCCATCGAGCCGTCGTTGTCGGCATGGCCGATGTAGAGCTCCGCCGCCGCGCGGACGGCCGAGAGGTGGGGGCTATCGTCCTCGCCGGTCGCCAGGTTGCCGCCGTGGAAGCTCGCGGCCGCCGAGACCGCGTCGGCGAACTCGCCCGCCATCCGCAGCGCCAGCCGCCCGCCCATGCAGTAGCCGACGGTGCCGATCGGCGCCTCCCGCACCTCGGAGCGGGCGCGCAGAAACGCGAGCCAGGCCTGCGAGTCGCGGATCGCCGCCTCGGGGGTGAGCGCCTTGATCTTCGGCATGAGCTTGGCGAACAGCCCCGCGCGATCCTCGGCGCGGATCTCCACCTCGATGTTCGCGATCACCGGCGAGCGGCCGCTGCGGTAGAAGACGTTCGGCACGAGCACGCAATAGCCGTGCCCCGCGAGCCGCCGGGCGTGGGCCTCGAGCGCGGGCCGGATCCCATACGCGTCCATGTAGAGCAGCACCGCCGGATGCGGGCCGCCCGCCGCCGGGCGGGTGAAGAAGGCGTCGGCGGTGCCATCCGCCGCCCGCACGTCCACCGTCTCCGAGGCGAGATCCGTCACGCGCCGAGTTTCGCACGCCGGCAGGGTTGACGGCGCCGGTGGCTCATGCGAACGTATGTTCGCATTCGCATGACCGCACGCGGCCACCCCTACTCCCGATTCCAGCGCGGCCTGAAGACCGGCAACGCGGCGCTCGCGCTCGACGCCGCGCGCGAGCTGCGGCGGCTCACGCTCGAGGATGCGCTCGGGCTGTGCCTGATCCTGCGCACGGACTCGCGCCGCTACCAGCGGGCGACGGCGCGGTGGCTCAGCCGCTACCACGCCGAGGTCGAGATGGTCACCCTGAGCGAGATCCAGGAGCTGGCCGATCTCCTGGCCGCGCTGCCGGTGTTCGGCGCCGATGCGGGCGAGGTGCTGGCGGCGCACCTCGAGCGGCGCGGCCTGCACCGCTGCGCCGGCCGTGTGCGTGACCTCGCGGCATAGCGAGACCGGCCACCAGACCCGCGGGATCAATCTCGCCGTAGCGGTCGCCCACCTCGCGGATGAGTGACGTGGAGCCCTGCACGTCGGTGAAGAGGAGGGTGACAGTGCCGGTCGGAAGGTCGGGCATCAACACCACCGTCTCGTCGGGGCAACCGATGCTACCGGTCGCGGCCGGGCGCTGGCTAGTGCGGGCCGGATGCGGCCGCGTGGCACTCGGCGTCGATGCACAGCCGCTGCCGGTCGCGGTGCAGGCAGACCAGCCCGACGTACGTTGTGCCGTCGTCGCCGAGCACGACCAGCCGGCGGCCGCCGTCGTCGTTCAGGACGGCGAGCGCGTCGGTCAGGAGGGTGGACGCCGTCGTGATGGGCGGCCGGCTGCGCGCATGCTCCGAGATGCGGTCGCCCTCGCCCGCGTCCGCGAGGTCGTCTCGGGTGACGGCGCCCGTGTAGGCACCGCCGTCGAGAACCGGGATCAGCTGCACCGAGCCCGACGCGAACAGCGCGCGGGCGTCTGCAACCGTCGCGTCGACCGCGAGCTCCTTGCCCCGGACCGTGATGACGTCCCCGGCCGTGCGGCCCGCGAGGTCGGACACGTGGGCGTCGACGGTGCTCAACTGACGCGGATCGTGCTGATGGGGGAGAAGGCGGAGAACTGCTTGATGAGCTTGTCGCGCAGGCGCGCGCGCAGCCGGAACGTCCCGGCGCGCTTCGGGGTGAACGACGTGAACCTGGTGGTCACGTTCGTCCGCAGCCAGGCCCACTTCGTCGCGCCCGGCCGCAGCACCTCGACGTCGGCCACCCATCCCCGCCGGTGCGCGCTCGCCACCTGGAACTCGACCAGGTGGCCGACACGCGCCGTCTTGGGCACGTTGCACATGCCGATGTTGATGACGCCCTTCTGGGACGGGTCGGCGGACGAGTGGTACGGGTACGAGCCGGCCGACCAGAAGCGGAAGTCATAGGTGCCGGTGGTCTTCGCCCGGGAGGCCATGAGCGGCAGCCCGCCGGTCGATGTGACCGACTCCGCGGCCCCGCCGGTGTTCCACTGCCACTCCACGGTCGAGCCGGGGGTCACGGTCGTGAGCGTCCGCGGGCTGTAAGCACCGTGGTTGACCAGCACGACCGGCACGACCTGCGCGACGCAGGGAGGGGGCGGCGGGACAGTTGACGACACGCTCGCGATGCCGGTGCCCGGCGCTGCGGCCAGGGCCGCGGCCGTCACCGCCGAGGCTGTGAGCGTGGGTCGGAGGCGTCGCACCCCCGCACGGTACACGGAAACGCCGAGGCCCCCGCGCGCTGCGGGGGCCTCGGCGTGGGACGGTTGGGGTGGGGCGGCTACTGCACGATCCGGGACGAGCCCGCCGCCAGGTCGGCCGCGATTCGCTGGAAGATGCCGGTCAGCGAGGTCGGGTTCGGCAGGTTGTAGAAGTACTGGCTGCCGGGGCTGGCCATGGCCGCCAGAGCAGCGTTGGCCGGGTTGGGGATCGTGCCGTAGAGCCCCGGCTCGGGGATGGTCTGGAAGGCGGTCACCGGGGTGCCGCCGACGTCGGCTCCGACCGACGCCCAGCAGGCGTCACCCTGCGCCGTGTAGGCGATCGAATAGACGAGCACCTTGTCCGCCTTGGCGATGCCGGCGCTGGTCACGCCCTGGCCGCACGGAGTGGTCCGGTAGGGGGACGTGGCCGGTAGCTGGCTCGGCCCGGTGTTGGCGGCGCCGTCCGAGAGGACGACGATGGCCTTCTGGGCGTCCGGGCGGCCGTCGGCCTGCAGCTCGGCGTAGGCGGCATCGACGGCCTCCGCGTAGGCGGTGTTCCCGCCCGGCTGGACGCAGTTCACCGTGGAGACGAGCGGCGAGGTGGTGTTCAGGTTGCCGACGCTCGACGCATACGCGTTCGAGAGCGGGACGACCGTGTACGCGGGGTTCGCGAGGCTGTACGTGCCGCTCGGGTCGCTACCGAAGTACGACGACACGTTGGTGCACGCGGCGCCCACGCTCGGCGCCGGTGGCAGCACCGCCAGGCCGACGTTGTCCATGCTCGGATCCATCGTGCTCAGGAACGCCGTGATCCCGGCCTTTGCCTGCGGCATCTTGTTGTTCTGACCCATCGACCCGGTGCGGTCGAGCACGATCATCACGTCGAGCGGGACGCCGCCGCACGGCGAGCACGCCTGGGCGTGCGCGTTGAGCGTGATCGTGCTGAATCCGAGCAGCCGCAGCAGGTAGGTCGGCACCTTCGCCGTCTCGTCGACCGTGACCGTGTTCGAGTAGCCGTTCGTGCAGCTGTAGCCGACCTGCGTCTCGCAGTCGACGCTGACGCTCTCCGACACGTTGCCGGCGGGCACGCCCGGGATCGGGTTGGCGCCGCCGCCCTGGGAGCCGTAGCGCTGCGCCGCGAGCGTGGCCGCACCGGGGCTGGGCGGGTAGGTCATCGTGAGCTGGCCCGCGCCTCCGGCGGCTGCCGCATCGGCCGATGCCTGCAGCGCGTGCTGGACGCGATAGGCGTTGCCGAGGTCGATCACGAGGCCTGCGAAGAGCAGGATCGTGAACATGAACACGACGACGAGCGGGAGCGTCTGTCCGGCCTGACTGCCCGGCCGGGTGCGCATTTCGCAAACCATGGGTAGGCTGCCGCGCGCAGCCGCACTGCGTGATGTGGGGGCCATCGGATCGCCTTCGGTCCGGGAGTGAAATGTGACTCGCCGCCGCCCGGGGGGGAGCGGCGACGAGGTGGCTCTACCTGCGAGAGTCCGTGCCTTTGCGCGGGTCCACATCCCCCAAAGGGTGGATATTGCAAATTCACCCGTAGTCTGTGAAATTACTGCAAGTAGGCGCAGGCGGGCAGGCGCCGTGCGCGGGCGGCGCCTGCCCGGGGACGGCTACGCGGGCATCTGCGCCGAGCTGTCGTTCTGCCAGAGGCCGAACTCGTTCCCGTGCGGATCCGTGCAGGTCACGAACCAGCCCATCTCCGGCACGGGCATCGGGTCGGAGGCCTTGCCGCCGAGCTCATTCACCCGGGCGGCGCCGGCCTTGATGTCGTCGACGCTGAAGTACGCGCGGGTTCCGCGCTTGCCGGGCTCCATGTTGGTGATGGCCCCGCCGGTCGACTCGCCGATCCGGGTCATGTGGTACTCGGATGGCCCGGGAAAGGCCTGGAACTGCCATCCGAACAGCGAGCCCCAGAACTCGCGCGACTTGGCGGTGTCGTCTGCGGGGATCTCGAAGTGCACGATCTCGCCGGACATGTATCCCTCCCTGTGGGTGATCCGGCGGCCGGTTCGGCGGCGCCGGCGGTCAGAGGATAGACGTGCGCGTACGGCCAAAGTCATCGCGCGCGGCCGAACAGGCGGCGAAGGCGCGACGGCGCCCGCGGCTGGGTGGCGAGCCATTCGTCTCGCAGCGGCAACCGCCCCTGGCCGCGGGCGGCGGCGACGCATTCGGAGTGGGCGTGCCGGCGCCGGTCGGCGTCGCCTTCCGGCGCGATCAGCATGTGGTCGGTCATGGCATGCAGGCGGAAACCGCACAGGGGGCACAGGTAGTTGCTGGGCTTGCGGTTGCGCGCCGGACGGATCGTCCACCACCGGGCCGCGTCGAGCTTCGCCATTCCCGCATGATGGACTAGCCTGCGCTCCCCATGCCGAGCGCCACCGACGCACGCGCGCCCGCGGACGTCGTCGACCGTCTCTACGGCGGTGGGCTGGACGAGTTCGTCCCCGCCCGCGCCGCGGCGGCGAAGGCGCTGCGCGGTGAGGGCCGCCGCGGCGAGGCGGGCGCGGTCGAGGCGCTGCGAAAGCCCACGGTGGCGGCCGGGGTCGTGAATCGGGTCGTCCGCGCCGAGCCGAAGCTCCTCGCCGCCCTCCTGGCCGCCGGCGAGCGGCTGCGCGAGGTGCAGCTCGGCGCCGGATCGGCGCGGGACCTGCGCGCGGCGGTCGAGGCCGAGACACGGGCCCTCGACGCGCTCGTCCGCGCGGCGGCGCAGGCGGCGGGTGCCGAGGCGACGCTCGGGAAGGTGCGCGACACGCTGCACGCCGCGGCGCTCGATCCAGCCGTGGCCGCAGAGGTGCGTGCCGGCGTGCTCGTGAAAGAGGCCCAGGCCGTCGGCTTCCCGCTCGGCGTCTCCGTCCCGCTCGACCGTGTCCGCGAACGGCCGGCGGCGCCGAAGTCCGCCAAGCCGCGGCCGCGGACGGAGCCGTCGGCGGCCGGCGCTCACGCCGAGGCGGCCGCGGCGAAGCGGCGGCAGCAGGCCGCGGCCGCCGCCGCCCGCGCGCAGGACGACCTCGCTGCGGCGACGGCCGAGCTCGAGGAGGCGCAGGCCGCAGTCGCGGCCGCAGAGGGGGCGCTGAAGCAGGCGGGGGCGCGTGAGCGCACCGCCCGCAAGGCCCACGATGCGGCGACCGCGCGCGCCGAGCAGGCCCTGGCTGGCCTGGCCGAGGCGGGCGGCTGATGGTCGTCCACCTGATCGACGGTACGTACGAGCTCTTCCGCCAGTTCTACGGCCGCCGCCGCGGCGGCCGCGGCGACCAGCCGCTTCGGGGCCGTGATCGGCGTCCTGCACACGGTGCTGCAGACGGTCGAGACGGGCGGTGCCCACGTCGGCGTCGCCACCGACCACGTCATCGAGTCGTTCCGCAACGACCTGTGGCCCGGGTACAAGACCGGGCTCGGCGTCGACCCCGCGCTGCGTGCGCAGTTCGAGCCGCTCGAGGAGGCGCTCGCCGCCATGGGCGTGGCCGTGTGGCCGATGGTCGAGCTCGAGGCCGACGACGCGCTCGGCGGCGGCCGTGCGGATCGCCTGCGGCCGACGACGCCGTCGAGCAGGTCTGCATCTGGACGCCGGACAAGGATCTGGCCCAGTGCGTGCGCGGCAACCGCGTCGTCCAGGTCGATCGCCGCAACGAGATCGGTGCGCAACGCCGACGGGGTGCGCGAGAAGTTCGGCGTCGATCCGCCCCGGATCCCCGACCTGCTCGCGCTCGTCGGCGACTCCGCCGACGGCTACCCGGGCATCCCCGGGATCGGCAAGGTCACGGCCGCCCGGCTCGTGAACCGGCACGGCGCCGATCGAGGACTTCCCGCCCGAGGTGCTCGGGGAGCAGCGCGAGCTGGCGCTGCTCTTCAAGGACCTGGCGACGCTGCGCGACGCCGAGCCGCTGTTCGCGACGGCGGCCGAGCTGCGCTTCCGCGGCCCCACCCCGGCGTTCGCCGCGTGCGCCGAGCGGCTCGGAGACGACCGCCTGCTCGCACGCGCCCTGCGCCGCCGCGGACGTTCCTACGCGGCCCCGCCCGTTCCCGTGCGCCGCCGGGGCGGAGCGGTCCCGCCGTGGCAGAGTGATGGTGCGACGAGCCCGGCCATGCCGTCGGCCTGGACCGCTCGACGGCCACGCGCGCGACCTCGGCCGGATGCGATCAGCTCGCCCTGCAGGTCGTGCGGGAGCCGCTCGCCTCCGCCGGTGTACCCGCGATGGCGCGGAGCACCGCCCTCGGTGGCCACGCCGACGTGCGCCGCCGCCGACCGCAGTTCACGGCCGCCGCCGCGCTTCGCGCAGCGGTGGCGGCAGGCCGTCGCCGGCATGCACGCCGCCTTGGCTCACCACGGCGGTACTCGGGGCCGGGATGTCGGCTTCCCGCCGGCCAACGTCGCGCCGCAAGGAAGCGATGGTGGCGTCGGCCGCCGCGATCCCGGCGCGGCCTGCGGCCCGGCCTGCTCGCGCGCCGTGATGCTCGTGCAGAGCGACCTGGCGTCGCGGTGGCGCTTCGGCCCCGTCACCGAGGGGCTCCGCTGCCAGCGCGTCGCACGAAGCGTGACCGGGTGCTCGACTGTCTGGCGAAGGCGTCCCGCCGGCGTTGCTTCGCCGCGGACTGCGGCCGGCCGTTCACCTCCACGGCCTGCCGCGATCGGCCCGCTCCACGTCGCGCGGCCGGGCCAGGTCGGCGACCGATCGCAGTCACGCCTGGCCGCCGAGATCGGCAGCCTCGTCGACCGTCCGGCGTCAGTCTGCCCATCGACGTCGACGACCACACCCGACCCCCTCTGCCGCCTTCGCACGCGCACCGTGCGGCCGAATCCCGGCCCCGGCGCGGTCACCGTCGCGGTCAGTCCTTTGATGGTCCATGCCCTAACGCTCTGCCTGATCCGTGAACTGCGGCGCGTCGGTGTGCGAACATACGTTCGTGTCGAACGGGGCGACAATCCTCCACGCAGACCTCGACGCGTTCTACGCGTCGGTCGAGCAGCGCGACGATCCGCGCCTGCGCGGGCGGCCCGTGATCGTCGGGGCGGGCGTCGTGCTCGCGGCCAGCTACGAGGCGAAGGCGCACGGCGTGCGCACGGCGATGGGCGGCGCGTACGCCCGCCGCCTGTGTCCGTCGGCGATCGTCGTCTCGCCCCGCTTCGCTGCCTACTCCGAGGCCAGCCGTGACGTCTACCGCGTCTTCGCCGACACGGCGCCGCTGGTCGAGGGCCTCTCGATCGACGAGGCGTTCCTCGACGTGCGCGGCATGGAGCGGATCGCGGGCACGCCGGCGCAGATCGCGGCGCGCCTGCGCCGGGCCGTGCGTGAGCGGGTGAACCTGCCGATCACGGTCGGGGTGGCGCGGACGAAGTTCCTGGCGAAGGTGGCAAGCGGCGTCGCCAAGCCCGACGGCCTGCTCGTGGTGCCGCCCGAGGGCGAGCTCGCGTTCCTGCATCCGCTGCCGGTTGAGCGCCTGTGGGGCGTCGGCGGCGTCACCGCCGCGAAGCTGCACGAGCGCGGCATCGTCACGGTGGGCGAGGTGGCGCGGATGGACGAGGCAGCGCTCATCGCGCTGCTGGGCCGCGGCTCGGGCCGGCATCTGCACGCGCTGGCGCGGAATCGCGATCCGCGGCCGGTGCAGGTGCGGCGCAGGCGGGGATCGATCGGCTCGCAATGCGCGCTCGGGCGGCGGCGGCGCTCGCCCGAGGCCGTCGACGCCATCCTGGCGGGGCTCGTCGACCGCGTGACCCGGCGGATGCGGGCCGCCCACCGCGTCGGGCGCACGGTCGTGCTGCGCCTGCGCTTCGCCGACTTCGCGCGCGTCACCCGGTCGCACACGCTCCCGCACGCGACGGCCGAGACCGAGCTCGTGCGCGTCGCCGCCCGCGCCCTGCTCGCCGAGGCGATGCCGATCATCGAGCGGCGCGGGCTGACGCTGGTCGGGATCGCGGTGGCAAACCTCGCCGACGACCGGGCCGTCCAGCTGACGCTGCCGTTCGATCGCCGCAGCGGTGGTGCTCTCGACGCGGCGCTCGACGAGGTGCACGCCCGCTACGGCTCGGGTGCGGTCACCCGGGCCGTGCTGCTCGGGCGCGACCCGGGGATGACGGTGCCGCTGCTTCCCGACTGAGGCGCGCGCCGGCCGAGATCAGGGCGTGGCCGAGCCTGACCCGGGGCGAGCGTACCGCTCCGGCGCCCGCGGCGTCGTGGCGCAGCCGCTCGAGCCGGTCGGCCGCGATGACCCTGTGCGTGTGGGTGTCGATCGGTTGCATCCGCCTCACCTCTCTCGACTTCGAATATCTTGAGATCGAGAATATAGACGTGATATCTCTTGACGTCAAGAGAGTCGTTTGGCATACTGCTGTGAGATGACGACGCGAGCCGACCAGCACGACCACGTCGATCGGTTCCTGGAGACGATCCATCTGGTGCTGCCGGATCTCGACCTCGAGGTCGAGGGCATCGTCGACCGGATCGGGGGCATCGCCCGCCGCCTCAACCGCATGATGGACGAGACGGTGGCCGAGTTCGGGCTCGACAACGTCGAGCACAAGGCGCTCTCGGTGCTCACGCAGTCCGGGCCGCCGTTTCGCAGCACGCCCGGCAAGCTGGCGCGGCGGATGGAGCTCTCGAGCGGGGCGATGACGAACCGGCTCGACCGGCTCGAGGAGGCCGGCTATGTGCAGCGGCTGCCCGACCCCGACGACCGCCGCGGCGTCGTCGTCGAGCTGACCGACCACGGCCGCGAGACGTATCGCCGGGCCGTGGGCGCTCAGGCCAAGAAGGAGGCGCTGATGGCGGCGGCGCTGTCCCCGCGCGAGCAGACCCAGCTGAACTCGCTCCTGCGCCGGCTCATGCTCGAGTTCGAGCGCCGCGAGCGCGGCGCCCCCGACTGCTGACGCCGGCCCCCTTCAGGCGACGTGGTTGGACTTGGGTGCGAGCTGGGGGAAGAAGTGCCAGGCGACGTCTCTGAGGACCTCGACGATGAGCTGCGGGGTGAGCTCGGCGTCGGGGTCGTCGAGCTGTGGTGGCAGGGTGGCTCCCAGAGCTCGTGCCTTGTCGACGAGGGCGGGCCCGGCGGCTGTGCCGAGGTGGCTGAGGGCCTTGCCGAGGATGTCGTAGTCAAGTGCCCAGTCGGGCAGGGGTGGCGCTGCGACGGTGATCCAGGTGTCGGGGTCGCGGGGTGTACGGCGGGTGAAGACGTGGTCGAAGGTGCGCGCGTGGGCGTCGCGCTGGGTGAGCGGGCCGCCGAGACCCCACGTCTTTCGCAGCGTGGCGATCAGCGACGTGTGGCGATACTCCTCGTTGTACACCGAGCCCGGTTCGACCCACGGCGAGACCATGATGGCGGGGACGCGGTAGCCGGAGCGGTCGAACCTGAAGCCGAACTCGCCCGCCGGTGCCGCCGGATCGGGCGGCGCGACAGGGCCGGGAGGGACGTGGTCGTAGGTTCCGCCCGGTTCGTCCCACCCGATCAGGAGCGCCGTGTTCCACACGTTCGTGCCCGACTCCGACGTGGCCGAGCGGTAGATGTCGAAGACGCGTGCGAGGAACGCCTCGCCGCCCAGGATCGACGACGGCGAGTCGATCCCCAGGTCGACGCCGCCGGCGATCAACGACCGGCCGGCCGCCGGGTGGTAGTCGCCGTGGCCGGTGAGCATGTTCGGCTCGATCAGCGAGAAATCCGGCAGCGTCCCGGCGGCGGCGTCGCGCTCGAACTCGGCGAACGGCACGAAGTGCGTCGCCAGTCTGTCCTTCAACCGGGGGTAGTGGATGATCCCGGCAAACGACAGCGGCATCGGCTCGTCCACGTACACCTTCCACGTCTTGCCGTGCTGTTCGAGCCGCTCGAAGATCGTCTCCGCGTCGTTCTTCTCGAGCCACTTCTTGGCCGGGGTGTTCACGACCAACCCCGACGACGTCGCCGCCGTCCAGAACGAGCGGTTCATGAACGTCTGGGACGGCACCTCGCAGAACCAGTGGTCGAACACCCCGAAATCACGCGCGATCGCCGACAGCACCGGCACCTGCTCCGGGCGTGTACCCCGTCATGATGTGGGCGTACTCGTCGTAGGTCGGCTGGCGACCCATCTCGGCCGTGAACGTGCTGATGTAGTCGGCGACGAACCCGTCCATCGTCGGCTTCGCGCCGGGCGGCGGCGCGTTCCAGGGCTCCGTCACGCCCTCCCCGATCTTGAACCGGTTGTGCTCGTCCAGCGTGCCGTAGAGCTGCGTGTTCGTGTGGTACCACTCCTCGCCCGAGTCCGGGTTGGGCGAGTCCATGTCGGTCGCAACCGTGTACGGCACCACCTTCCGATCCGCGCCGTGCTCGGCCCACTCCGGGATCGGATTGGACAGATCCTTCCCGATCACACCCTCGAACGTCTTGCCGTCCCCGGGGCCGTACAGGCGCCCCAGCAGGTTGTCGGCGGATCGGTTCTCGAACACCACCACGACCACATGGTCGAGGGCGTTTGCGCGGGTGGCTGACCGAGGCACACACGAACGCTCCATGCCGACCTCGCCGTCTGCATCATCCCAACCGGGTGAGCGACGCCCTTCCTAGCCCGTCGGCTGCGGGTCGGTGTAGTAGCACTTGCAGTAGCCCCACAGGTTCGGCTGAAACCCGGTCCAGGCGTTTCGGTGCGCCGTCAGCATGTCGTTGTTGATGAGCTGGATGTAGGGGCGCTGCTGCGCCAGGTACGCCTCCATCTTCCACACGAGCGCCTGGCGCTGCTTGAAGTTCACGAGCGTGCTCTGCTGCGCGTACCAGCGGTCGTACCTGGGGTCGTTCATGCCGGTGTCGCTGTTGTCGTCCCACTGCGCGCGGGTGACGACCGACAGGTTGAAGTTCGGGTCGATGTACGGGTGCCAGTACCACGTGTACATGTCGGCCGAGAGGTACTTCGCGTCGGGCGCGACGATCATCGTGTAGGCCTGGCTGCCGTCGCCGCCCGAGACCTCGTTCAGCTTCACGCCGATCTTCGCGTAGGCGGCCGCGAGGATCTGGAACTGGCGATCGCCGTTGTAGTCGAGGTCGTCGGGGACGATCACCTTGTAGCTCATCTGGTGGGCCGGCTGGGCGTAGGCCCCGCTCGTTGCCGGGACGACGCGCACCCCTCCGGGGCCGCGCGTGTAGCCGAGCGAGTCCAGGATCTGCCCGGCCTTGGCCGGGTCGTAGGGGAGCGGCTTCACCGCCGGGTTGATCCAGCCCGACGGCGCCGACCACGCCGACATGATGTTCGCCCACGGGTGCGCGTAGCCGCGGAAGACGACGTTCACGATCTGCTGACGCGGCGTGGCGTACTCGAGCGCCTCCTTCACGGTCGGGCTCAGGAGCTCGCGGTTCTTCGTCTTCTTGGGGTTGGAGTTGAAGCCGAGGTTCGTCACCTCGTCGCCCGGCTGCGCGTTCAGCGAGATGCCCGGCTGGTGCTTGAGCTCGCTGCCGGCCGTGTACGGCACGGCGTCGACGAAGTCGAGGTTGCCGCCGGTGAGGTCGGCCACCATCGAGGTCGAGTTCGTGTAGTAGGTGAGCGTCACCGCCGCGGCGTTCGACTTCGGCCCGTAGAAGTACGGGTTGCGCCGAAACACCGTCGTGCCCTTCTCCTGGTACTGCGTGATCGTGTACGGCCCCCCGGACACCATCGGCAGGTGCTGCTCGGGCAGGAACGCCTTCAGATCCTTGCCGTTGTTGCCGAGGTGCTTGTCCCACACGTGCTTGGGCAGGATGAAGAACTGCTCCAGGTTCGCGAGCGCCGGCGCGACCGGGTGCGAATAGGTGATCACGAGCGTGTTTCGGTTTGGCGCGGAGGCGCCGCTCACCCCGTCGAGCACGCTGGCCAGATACGACGTCGCACCCGACCGGTACTTGAGCGTGGTCTGGATCGTCCACACGGCGTCCTCGGCGGTCAGCGGCACCTTGTCCGACCACTTGCCGCCGCCGCGCAGATGGAACGTCCACACGAGACCGTTTGAGCTGTGCGTCCAGCTCTTCGCCCAGTCGCCGACGAGCTTCAGTCCCGGCCCGTACTGCACGAGCTGCGGGAACACCATGCCGTAGGCGGTGTCGTCCTGCGTCTCGATGCCGACCAGCGGGTTCAGCGTGTCGATGTAGTACGTCGTGCCGATCCGCAGGATCTGGGAGCCGCCGCTGCCGGCGTTCGCCGCGGAGCCGCCGCCGCCGCAGCCGGTCGCAAGGAGCGCGACCATTCCGGCCAGGGCGATCGTCGCGCGCAGCATTTTTGAGGTCCGGCTCAAGACGCAGCCGCACCTATACCACGGCCCCACGCGCCCGCGTCAAGACGGTCTCCGGTTGTTCACCGGATGCGGCTTGGGGCCGCCGTCGAGCTTGACCGCGGCGGGTCGCGGATGCTTGAATGCCGTCCGGTTCCTGTGTCGTCACTGAAGAAACCGGCGGGGCAAACGAAGGGCGCGGCGATGCGCGAGGCGATCCTGCTCGCGGCCTGCCGGGCCATCGTCGATCGCGGCGTGGAGCGGGTGCGGATGGCCGACATCGCGGAGGCGGCCGGCGTCTCGCCGACGCTTCCGCACTACTACTTCAAGACGCGGTCGGAGCTCCTGCGGCAGGCCTTCGTGCATGCCGAGGCGGCGATGGTGCAGCTCGAGCTCGAGATCGCCGGCTCCTCCGCGCCGCGCGAGCGGCTCGAGCGGCTGCTCCTGGTCTACTTCGACGCCGACCCGCGGGTGTATGAGATCTGGATGCTCGCGCGCGAGATGACCACCCGGGCGATCCGCGAGCCCGCACTGCGCGACTCGCACGAGGATGCCTATGTCCACTGGACGAGCGGCATCGCCGAGGTGATCCGTGAGGGGCAGCGCCACGGCGATCTGGCGGCGGCGGTCGATGCCGACACAGCCGCGTGGCGGCTGACGGCGCTCGTCGAGGGCCTCGGCACGTGGCTCCTCACCGGCATGGCGACGCGGCGGCAATGCCGCCGGCTCGTGCTCGACGCGGTCGATCGCGAGCTAGATGGTTGATTCCACGCCCCCGCGCGCCTGGACGTCAGGCCGTGGTGGGGGTTCGGTTCGTGGTGGGGCTGCGGCTGCGAACCGTCGCATCGCGGCGTCCTCGGTCGCGCCCATAGTTACGCCCATATGAACGCTCCCTGCGTCCTTGCGCTGCTCGGTTCGCGCCCAGGACATCACGGCGGCGTGGAATCAACCATCTGACGCCGCCTGAGCTCAGCCGGAGAAGAACTCTGCAAGCACGGGCGCGAGCGCCTCGGCGGCGACATCGTGCGTCTGGCCGGGCAGGGTGAGCCGCCGCGCATGCGGCAGGATCCCGGCCAGGCGTCGGCTCCGGCCGCCATGAACGCGGCGCCGTCGCCGCCGTTTGCGACGAGCGTCGGTGCGGTCACCGCGGCCCATCGCGATGCGGGCAGCGGCGCCCCGCGCATCGTCCCGTGAAGGATCGCGGCGTCGTAGCGAAGCGTCGGCGCCACCCGCTCGATCTCGCGCCAGAACGGCTGTCCGCGCATCGCGTCGACGTCGTCCGCGGGCAGGCGCACCGCCTCCGTGAAGAACAGCGCCACGGCATCGCCCCGCCGGCCGGCCGCGATCAGCTCGCCCAGCCGATGCGGGTAGTCGTCGCCGACCGGGGGGCGGCTCGCGTCGACGATGAACGGCGGCTCGTAGACGGCGAGCCTCGTGATCGCCGGATCGCGCGCGGCGGCGTCGAGGGCGAGCACCGCGCCCGAGGAGCCGCCGAGCACGAACGCCGCGCCGCCGGCCACGGCGATGATCGCCTGCAGGTCCTCGACCTCGCGCTCGATCGCATACGCGGGCGCGTCGCCGCTCTCGCCGCGGCCGCGGCGGTCGTAGCGGTAGACCGTGAAGTGCGGCGCGAGCAGCTGCGCCAGCCGCGCCGACGTCGGATTGATGGCGCGGTGGCTGAACGCGCCGTCGACGATGACCACCGCCGGCCCGGCGCCGACGCGCTCATAGGCGATCGCGGTCCCGTCGCTCGACCTTACGGTGGTGCCCATCGTGTCTCAGGGAGTCTGGTACATCGCGAGGTCGGGTTGCCAGTACCAGAGCCGGCCGCGGCGGCTGGCCGACCGGCGGGCCGCGAGGCCGGCGCTCGCAAGCAGGGCAAGCCCGGATGCCGCGCAGAACGCCCCCGGCCAGGTCGGGCCCGTTACGACCCATGCGACCGCGCACACGAGCAGCGCGTTGGCGCGCACGGTGCGAACCGCGGCCTCGCGGCCCGAGGCCAAGGGCAGCCCGGCGGGCAGTATCGGATACACCCGGCGGCGGATCCTGTTCGTGAGCAAGATGAGGATCGCCGCGACTATCGGCACGGCGGCCGCAACCACGTCCGCACGGCGGGTGACCGACCGGCCCTGGAAGAGGCTCGCTGAGAGACCGGCAACACCGGCGATGAGATAGAGCAGCCCTTCGACGGCGTCCTCGACCGCGACCGGCACCGCCGCGGGAGGCGGCTTGCGCAGGCGGCTCGTGACCGACGTGACCATTTTGCCGAGCATACGCGCGGATGTCACGTGCGGGCAAGGCCGGGACGCGATCCCGGCACGGCGGCGTAGATCGGATGTGATGGATGCCCGGGCTGTGTGGTGCGTGGGGATGGCGGCGGTCGCGATGATCGTCGCCGGATGCGGCTCCGTTGCTGCGGCCGGCGGAGGAAGCCCGTGGCACATGCGCGCCGGCGGCCGTGGTCCGATCGGCCCGGTCGGTCACGATGCGATTCGGTGGCGGAACCCAGACGCGGTCGTTTCGGATGCGCCGGCCCGCCGGGATCATCCTGCTCTACCGGATCGGCGCACCGGCAGGTGTGCGCATCCGGGGAACGGCACTGCTCCCGCACGTGAGCGCGCCTCTGATGATCCGCACCGTTCCGTTCTCCGCGAGCAGCACGTGTGCGCACCGCGCCGCCCGGGTGATCTGCACGGTGGGGGAGGAGGGGTGCCCGATGCCGAGGGGCACCTGGCTCATCACGCTCAAGAAGCTGTCCGGCCCCGCGGGCGCCGTGACGCTGCGGTTCCGCGTCGGCCAGCCGCCCCGGAGCCGCCGCGCCTGACCGGCGACCGCGCGTGGCGGGGCCTCGGCGTGGCTATGGTCCATCCGGTGCCGATCGCGCGGATCAACGAGCTTGGCATCTACTACGAGGCGCGCGGCGACGGCCGGCCGGTGCTCCTGATCGGCGGCATGGGCAGCGACGTCAGCACGGTCGGCGGCATCATCGCCCGGCTCGTCGAGGGCAACCGTGTGATCGCCTTCGACAACCGCGGCGCGGGCCGCAGCGACAAGCCCGACATCCCGTATTCGATCGAGATGATGGCGGACGACGCCGTCGGCCTGATGGACGCGCTGGGAATCGAGCGGGCGCACATGGTCGGCATCTCGATGGGCGGCAGCATCGCGCTCGAGCTCGCGCTCGCACACCCCGACCGGGTGACGGGGCTCGTGCTCATCTCGGCGAGCGCGCGCAAGCCGGCGCGGCTGACCATGTCAGCGCCGATGCGCGCGGCGTACCTCCTGCGCTCGCTGCCGATGTTCAAGGGCCGCCATCCCCAGCCCGAGTACGCGCACAGGCGCCAGCGGGCGGCGTCGCGAAGCTACGACTGCACCGCGCGGCTCGGGCAGATCCACGCCCCCACCCTGATCCTGCACGGACGCAAGGACCGCACCGTGCCGACCGCGCTCGTCGAGGAGATGCACGACGGCATCGCCGGGTCGAAGCTCGTCATGTTCGACGGCGGCCACATGTTCTTCCTCATGCGCGAGCGCGATCAGTTCCTCGAGCAGGTGGCCGCGTTCGTCGCTGACCGATGAGTTCGCGGCCGGGGGCCGGTCTGTAGGCCGATGACGATGAGCGGCGACTCGTTGGAACGATTCCGGACAAACCGCGATACCCTGCGAACACGCCTCGGTGCCGGGTCGCGGACCGGCACGGGCCAAGCGGATTTCGATCCTCGCCGAGCAATTCGACGTACAAGGATGTACTTCACTCATGACTGATCTTCAAGACCCCAAGCTGGAGCACCACCGCCGCGTCGCGCACACGGGCGCACAGGCCCGCATGGCGGGGCACTTCGCCCGTCACCCGTGGCGCGTGATCTTCTCCTGGATCGGCATCTTCGTGGTGCTGATCGGACTGAACGTGGCGTTCCATGGCACGCTGATCAACGACTTCAACCTCCCCGGAACCGACGTCCAGCGGGCGACCGACCTGATCAACGCGAAATTCCCCGTCCAGAAGGGCGCGGCGCTGCGCGTGGTCGTGGCCGCGCCGCCGGGCCAGCGGCTCGACTCGCCTCAGGGCAGAGCCGCGATCCAGCAGATGATCGCTGCGGGCACGGCCTCGCAGCGCTCGCTCGACTTCCACGCCAAGGACGTCTCCACGAGCACCAACCCGCTGGCGAAGGGCGCGCATCAGCTCTCGAAGGACGGCCGGATCGCCTTCTTCGACGTCCAGTACGACAAGACCGGGTTCCAGCTGTCCCGCGCGGGCATCGTCGACGTCGAGAACAACATCCAGGCCATCGCCAGCAAGGCGGGCATCGACGCGCAGTTCACCGGCGAGGCCGAGAACGCGCCGCCGACGCAGGGCCTCTCGGACATCATCGGCCTGATCGCGGCCTTCATCATCCTGATGATCCTGTTCCGCGCGCTCGTGCCGACCATGATCCCGCTGCTCTTCGCCATCACGGCGGTGGCCGGCGCGTTCATGCTGCTGTTCCTGGCGGCCCGCTTCACGCACTTCAACACCGTCACCGAGATCCTGGTGCCGATGATCGGCCTGGGCGTCGGCATCGACTACACGCTCTTCATCGTCACCCGGTTCCGGCAGTACCTGCACGACGGCCTGCCTCCGCAGGAGGCCGCGGCCGCCGCCAGCGCGACCGCGGGCCGGGCTGTGCTCTTCGCCGGCACGACGGTGGCGATCTCGATCACCGGACTCGCCATCATCGGGATCGACTTCATCACCAAGCTCGGCATCGGCAGCGCCCTGGGCGTGCTCACGGCCGTGCTGCTCGCGAACTCGCTGCTGCCGGCGATCCTGTCGCTGCTCGGCCACAAGATCGACCGGGGCCGGCTGGGGCTGCGCGGCTCGGACGACTCCCGCGAGGGGCAGCTGAAGACGCCGGTCGCCGCCTGGGGCCGGTTCGTAACCTCGAACGCCAAGATCGTCCTGCCGGTGGCCGTCGTCATCCTGCTCGTCGTCGCCTCGCCGGTGATCAAGGCGCGGCTCGGCCTCGCCGACGCCGGCACGGCGCCGAAGAACCAGACGACGCGCAAGGCCTACGACCTGCTCTCGCAGGGGTTCGGCCCGGGCTTCACCGAGCCGATCCCGGTCGTGGTCGCGCTGAACTCCGACCACAACGCCGCCGTCACGCTCGCAGCACGCCTTCCAGCACGTGCCGGGCATCTCGCAGGTCGTCGCGCCGATCTACAACGCCAAGACCCCCGGTCAGGCGTCGGTGGCGATCGTGAACACCTACTCCAAGTACAAGCCGCAGGACGCGAAGACGGACGACATCGTCTCGACGCTGCGACACACGGTGATCCCGAACGCGCTCAAGGGGTCGACGGCGGTCGCGTACGTCTCGGGCTCGAACGCCGCCTTCACCGACATCGGCAACCAGATCCTCGCGCGGACGCCGTGGTTCCTGCTCTACATCATCGGCATCACCTTCATCGTGATGGCGATGGCGTTCCGCTCGCTCGTGATCGCCATCAAGGCGGCGCTGACGACGCTCGCGTCCGCCATCGTCGGGTTCGGCGCGCTCACGTTCGTGGTGCAGATCGGCCACGGCATGGGCCTCATCGGGCTCGACCGCACCGGGCCGATCGAGAGCTTCGTGCCGCCGATCGCGTTCGCGATCCTGTTCGGCCTCTCGATGGACTACGAGGTGTTCCTGATGAGCCGCATCCGCGAGGAGCACGTCCACGGGAACAACACCTTCGACTCGGTGCGCTACGGCATGGCCGGCGTCGGCCGCGTGATCGTCGCCGCCGCGTTCATCATGTCGTCGGTGTTCTTCTCGTTCCTGCTCGCGCCCGACCGCGTCTCGAAGGAGTTCGGCCTGCTGCTCGGGGTCGCCATCCTGACCGACGCGCTGATCGTGCGCATGACGCTCGTTCCGGCGCTCCTGACGTTGCTCGGCGAGCGCTCCTGGACGATCCCGGCGTGGCTCGACAAGGCCCTGCCGAACATCACGATCGAGCCTCCGGCCGAACGTGAGGACGGGGCGTTCCCGGCCGCGCCGGCACCGGCGGAGTCGGCGGCGGGCTAGCCGAAACTCGGGGCCTGGCCCCGCCCGATGGGCGGGGCCAGGCCCCTACTCCTTGATGTACGGGCGGCCGTCGGCGGCCGGCGGCCGTGAGCGGCCGATCAGCCCGACGAGGGCGATCAGCGTCAGCACGTAGGGCAGCGTCGAGAGCAGGTTGACCGAGACGTTCGCGCTCGACTGGAGCCGGTCGGCGAGCCCGCTCGCGAAGCCGAACAGAAGGCACGCGCCGAACGCCCCGAACGGCCGCCACTTGCCGAAGATCATCGCCGCGAGGGCGATGAAGCCGCGGCCGGCGGTCATGTTCTGGTCGAACGAGCCGACGAAGCCGATCGACAGGTACGCGCCGCCGAGCGCGGCCAGCATGCCCGACGCGATCACCGCGGCATAGCGGACGCCGAACACCGGGATGCCGACCGTGTCGGCAGCCCGCGGGTGCTCGCCGACGGCGCGGATGCGCAGCCCGAGCGGCGTGTGGAAGAGCAGGACGTGCACGGCGATGATGAGCGCGAAGAGCAGCCAGATCATCATGTTCAGGTCGCCGAAGACGCCGGCGATGCCGGGGATGCTGCGGATGCCGGGGATGCTGATGTCCGGGACCATGGACACGTTCGGGGGCGTGCCCTGGTCGCCGTAGACGTCGATGAACACGTAGCCGGTGACCCCGAGCGCGAGGAAGTTCATGGCCGTCCCGATCACGATCTGGTCGGCGCGCAGATGGATCGTGAAGATGGCGTGGATCAGCGCGAGCAATCCGCCGGCGATCATGGCCACGAGCAGGCCGACCGTCCACGTCCCGCTCCACGCCGCCGCCCAGATGCCGAAGAACGCCCCCATCAGCATCATCCCCTCGAGGCCGATGTTGACCACTCCGGAGCGCTCGCACATGACGCCGCCGATGGCGGCAAAGCCGAGCGGCGTCGCGTACTGCAGCGTCGACGCGAACAGGCCCGAGTTGACGATGTCGCCGAGGGTCGCGGTGCTGCGGCCCTGCGCCCAGATCGCGAGCAGCACCGCCACGATCGCGACTGCGACCGCCCAGCCGCCGATCCGCCACTCGCGCGCCTGCAGCGCGTAGGCGCCGCAGCCGACGCCGACGAGCGCGAGCGCGACGGGCGCGCCCTGCGCCCGCACCTCGAACGGGGGCAGCGCGAGCCACAGTGCGACGAGCCCGGCCACGACGCCAGCGAGCCCGACGGCGCGCGCTCCGGACGGCATCCGCGCGCGCAGCGTCTCGGCGACGGCGCTCACAGCGCCTCCTCGCGCAGGCTCGTGTCCAGCCGCGGCGCCGGCGGCCGCCCGCGCCGCGCCCGCCACGCGTAGACGAGCAGGAGCTCGGCGCCGACGAAGAGCACGATCAGGCCCTGGATGATGGTCGCCAGGTTGCTCGCGAGCTCGGGCGGGAACACCGACGGGTCGAGGGCGCGCGTCGAGGTGCCCACCTCGAGGCCGCCGAAGAGCAGCGCGGCGAGCAGGATGCCGACCGCGCGGTCGCGGCCGAGCAGGGCCACGGCGATGCCGATGAAGCCGATCTGGCTCACCTGGATGTCGTTCGTCGCGATCGAGAACTCCCAGCCGAGGATGTCCATCGCGCCGGCGAGGCCGGCGAAGCCCCCGAGATCGCGAGCGCGACGACGAAGTTGCGCGCGACCGAGATGCCGCGTAGCGGGCCGCCTCCGGGTTGAACCCGACCGCTTTCACCTCGAAGCCGAGCGTGGTGCGGTTGACCACAAACCAGTACACGACCAGCGCCGCGAGGGCGATGAAGATGCCGGCGTGCAGCGGCTGCAGCGTGCCCCAGATGCGCGGGCAGCTGCGCCGAGCTCGCGATCGGGTTCGACGCTGGCACCGAGCGCTGCGCGCCCTGCAGCGGGCCGCCCAGCTCGAACAGGTACTGGCTGCCGAAGATCGCGATCCAGTTCAGCATGATGGTCGAGATCACCTCGTGCGCGCCCGACCGTCGCCTTCAGCGCCCCTGCGATCGCCGCCCAGAACGGCGCCGCCGAGCATGGCGGCGAGCAGCGCCAGGAAGATGTGCAGCGGCTTGGCCATCCCGGCGAAGTGCAGGCCGACCCACAGCGAGCACACGAGGCCGACGATGTACTGCCCCTGGCCGCCGATGTTGAACATGCCGCAGCGGAACGCGAAGGCGACCGCGAGCGCGGTCAGGATCAGCGGGGTCATCGCGATCAGCGTCTGCTGCAGGTTGATCGCGGCAAAGATCGTGGCGTTGCCGGACGTCCACGGAAACACATAGTTCAGGCCGGTGCCGTTGAAGATCGCCTTGTAAGCGGTCAGCGGGTTGCGGTGCGCGGCGAGGACGGCCAGGCCGCCGACGAGGAATGCGAGCACGGTGGTGCCGATCGGCAGGAGCACGCCCTCCATGCGCGGGCTCAGCCAGGCGGCGGCGCGCTCCCAGGCGCTCTCGGGTGTGCGCTCGGCGGTCACGCCGTGCTCTCCCGGCCGCCGCCGGCCATCGCGACGCCGAGGTCGAGCTCGGAGACGTCGGGCCCGTACTCGCCGACGATGCGGCCGCCGTACATCACGAGGATGCGATCCGACAGGCCCAGGATCTCGTCGAGCTCGAAGCTGATGAGCAGGATCGCGCGGCCGCGGTCGCGCTCCTCCACCAGCCGCCGGTGCACAAACTCGATCGCGCCCACGTCGAGGCCGCGCGTTGGCTGGGCGGCCACGAGCAGCGGCGGATCGTCGGAGAGCTCGCGGGCGATCACGACCTTCTGCTGGTTTCCGCCCGAGAGCGCCCCCGCGAGCGTCTGCGCGCCGCCGCCGCGGACGTCGAACTCCTCCAGGAGCCCGCGCGCGCGGCTGACGAGGCGGCCGGGCGAGAGGATGCCGAAGTGCGACGCCGGCTGCTTGCGGTAGTCGTGCAGCGCCAGGTTCTCGGCCAGCGAGAACTCGAGCACGAGGCCGCGGCGGTGGCGGTCCTCGGGGATGTGGCCGACCCCGGCGTCGAGGCTGTCCCGGGCGTTCGCCTGCGAGATGTCGTGCCCCGCGACCGTGATCGTGCCGGCCGTCGGCCGGCGCAGCCCCGTGATCGCCTCGACGAGCTCGGCCTGGCCGTTGCCGTCGACGCCGGCGATGCCCACGATCTCGCCCTGGCGCACGCCGAGCGAGACGCCGCGCACCGCCTCGAGCTCGCGGTCGTCGAGCACGTGGAGGTCATCCACCTCGAGCACGGGGCGCTCGGGGTGGCTCGGCTGCTTTTCGACCCGCAGCAGCACCTCCCGGCCGACCATGAGCCGGGCCAGGCTCTCCTCGGTGGCCCCCTCGCGGGGGACGGTCCCCACGGCCTTCCCGCGCCGGAGCACCGTGATCCGGTCGGCCAGCTCGAGCACCTCGCCCAGCTTGTGCGTGATGAAGATGACCGACGTCCCCATGTCGCCGCGCAGCGTGTTCAGGATGCGGAAGAGGTCCGAGGCCTCCTGCGGCGTCAGCACCGCGGTCGGCTCGTCGAGGATCAGGATGTGGGCGTTGCGGTAGAGCGCCTTGATGATCTCGACCCGCTGCTGCTGGCCGACCGAGATCTCCTCGACGCGCGCGTCGGGGTCGACCGCCAGGCCGAGCTGGTCGGAGACCGCCAGCACGCGCTTGCGCGCCTCCCGCAGGTCGAGGAACGGCCCGCTGCGCGGCTCCGAGGCCAGCACGACGTTCTCGGCCACGGTCATCACCGGGATCAGCATGAAGTGCTGGTGCACCATGCCGATCCCCGCCGCGATGGCGTCGCTGGGCGACCCGATGCGAACGGGCTTGCCGTCCATCCGAATCTCCCCGGCGTCGGGCTGGTAGAGCCCGTAGAGCACGTTCATCAGCGTCGACTTGCCGGCGCCGTTCTCGCCCAGGAGGGCGTGCACCTCGCCCGGCATGAGCTCGAAGTCGACAGCATCGTTGGCCACCAGGCTGCCGAAGCGCTTGGTGATCCCACGCAGTTCCAGGGCTGGGTGCTCGGCCATCGATGCAGATCGGCGGGGGCGGGCACAACCGCCCGCCCCCGCCGATCGGTTACTTGACGGTGTCGGGCGGGACGATCGTCCCGGACGCGACCTGCGCCTCGATCGTCTTCAGCTTGGTCACGTCGGCCGCCGGCACATTCGGGCTGATCGCGCCGATGCCCGCGCCGCCGTTCTGGGCGGTGAAGAAGTCGGTCGTGCCGCCCTTGAACGTCCCGTCCGTGATCTCCTTCACCGTGTCGTACACGGCGACGTCGACCTTCTTGATCGCGCTCGTCAGGATGAACGAGCCCAGGTAGGCCTGGTCGGCATCCACGCCGACGCCCCAGACGCCCTTCTCCTTGGCCGCCGAGAGCGCGCCGAGGCCGCAGCCGCCCGCCACCTGGAAGACGACATCGGAGTGCTGGGAGATCTGGTTCAGCGCGAGCTCCTTGCACGCCGCCTGGTTGGTGAAGCTCTGCGAGTACGCGTTCAGCTCCTTCACCTTCGGGTTCGCGGCCTTCGCGCCCGCGATGAAGCCGGCGATGTAGTGGTCGACCGGCGGGATCTTCTGGCCGCCGACGGTCGAGACGACGTTCGTCTTGGTCACGAGACCCGCGAGGTAGCCGGCCACGTAGCCGCCGTCCTGCTCGTGGAACAGCAGGCTCTTCAGGTTGGAGATCGGCTTCGCCGGCCCGGAGTCGATGATGGCGAACTGGGTGTTCGGGAAGGCTGCCGCGACCTTCTCGACGGCGCTCTCCATCAGGAACCCGACCGCGATCACGAGCTTGTCGCCGCTCTGCGCCGCGTGCTGCAGGTTCGGGATGTAGTCGGACGCCGAGCTCGACTGCAGGACATCGGGCTTGATGCCGAGCTGCGTCGCGGCCTGCTGCAGTCCGACGAACGCCAGGTGGTTGAAGCTGCGGTCGTTCAGGCCGCCGATGTCGGTGACGAGGCCGACACTGATCGAGGGCGCGCTCGAGCTCGCGCCGCCCGAGCCGCCCGCTCCGCTCGAGCCGCTGCTCGAGCCGCTGCTGCCGCAGGCTGTGGCCGCGATGACCACGGTCGCGATGATCGCTGCCCATGCCAGCCGGCCGGGTCTACGCAAACTCTTCACGGAGTTCTCCCTTGGTTGCCCTTCTCGACAAGACCTTGCGATGCTACCCCCGCCGCCGCCGCCGTGCACGGTAGTCGTCGATCAGGCGGTGAGCTCGCGCACCGCCTCCGCGAACACCTCGGTGTGGCGGTCGACGTCGGCGGCGACGGTGGCCGGCGACATCAGCGCCATGTTGTGGAACGGCGTCATCAGCACGCCGCGGTTGAGCGCGTAGAGGTGCATGAAGCGGTCGAGCTCGTGGTCCATCGATGCCGCCGCCTCCCCGCCGGTGCGGGGCCGGTCGCGCTGGAAGCCGTACTCGGCCCGGCAGCCGAGCCGGGTGATGTACCAGTCAAGGCCGCAGGCGCCGATCGCGGTCTGCACGCCGTCGGTGAACCGTTCGGCCAGCGGGATCATGCGCCCGTAGGCCTCCGCGGTGAGCACGTGGGTCAGGGTCGCCCGCATCGCCCGCAGCGAGAGCGCGTTGCCGGCCAGGGTGCCGCCGATCCCGCCGACGTCGACCGGGCCGTCGGGCAGCGCGGCGACGACCCGGTGGGCGGTCTCCTCGCTCATGCCGTAGGCGGCGGCGGGGATGCCGCCGGCGAGCGGCTTTCCGACCGTGAGGAAGTCGGGGTCGAGGTCGTGGGCGCGGGTGTAGCCGCCCGGCCCGGCGCAGATCGTGTGCGTCTCGTCGATCACGAGAAACGCGCCATGCCGGCGGCAGAGCTCGCGCACGGCCGTGTGGTAGCCCGCGTCGGGCAGGACGATGCCGATGTTCGTGAGGGCCGGCTCGAACAGGCAGCAGGCGACGTCGCCATGTGCGAGCTCGCGCTCGAGGGCGTCCAGGTCGTTGATCTCGACCACCCGCGTGGTCTCGGCCGGCGGCACCGCGGGGCCGATGTTGTGCGGCCGGGTCTGCGGCCGTCCGTGCTCGTCGAGCGTGATGAACGTCTCGTCGACGGACCCGTGGTAGCACCAGTTGTGCACCAGGATCTTGGGCCGGCCGGTGACCTGGCGGGCGAGCCGGATCGTAAACCGGTTGGCGTCGGTGGCGGTGAGCGCGAACTGCCAGATCGGCAGGCCGAAGCGCCTCGTGAACTCCTCGGCGCAGGCGATCGCGTCCTCGGTCGGCAGCATGAGCGTCGTGCCCTTGCGCACCTGGTCGCAGACCGCCTCGGCGGTCGCGGCCGGCGCGTGCCCGGTCATCGCGCCCGTGTCGCCGAGGCACAGGTCGACGTACTCGATTCCGTCGACGTCGGTGAAGCGGGCGCCGGACGCCTCGGCGACGAAGACCGGGAACGCGCCCGCCCATTCGACCATCCAGTGCATCGGCACGCCGGCCAGGAGCGAGCGGCCGGCGCGCTCGTGCAGCGCCTGCGAGCGCGGGTGCAGCTCGACGAACCGGGCCTCCTCGCGGGCCTGCAGGGTGGCCAGCCGGCCGCGGTCCACGGTCGACCCGGTCACGGGCGCTGTGTGCTTTGGGCGTTCACGTTCCGTGTATCCTGCCTGATCGGCGCCGGTGGCGGTGCCGTGGATCGAGGAGTCCGAAGTGGCGAAGTCCGGTGTCCGCGTCCTGGTCACGCTTGCGTGCCAGGACTGCAAGCGGCGCAACTATCAAACGAATAAGTCCAAGCGAAACTCGCCCGACCGGATCGAGTTCTCGAAGTATTGCCGCTGGTGCGGGCATCACACCCCCCACCGGGAGACGCGCTAGCCCAGATGGCTCGGAGCACGTCCCGCAAAGGCAGGCCTGCGGCGAGCGGGCGGCGTTCCGTCAGCGCGCCGCTGGCCGGCAAGCCCAAGAGCCAGTCTGGCGGTGAGGTCGACCGCCGACGTGGTTTCCGCGGCCTGATCGGGTTCGTCGGCGAGGTGCGCGCCGAGCTGGCGAAGGTCGATTTCCCCAACCGGCAGCAGACGTGGCAGTCGACGATGGTCGTCCTCGCGGCGTGCATCGTGGTGGGTGGATACCTGTACGGACTCGATCAGGCGTTCGCCCATCTCGCCACCAAGCTGGTAAATCTGCAAAAGTAGGGACGCAATGTTCCGCTGGTATGTGATCAACACCTATTCCGGGCACGAGAACAAGGTCAAGACCAATCTCGAGCACCGGATCAAGTCGATGAGCCAGGAGCAGGTCGTGCGCCGGGTCGTCGTCCCGACCGAATCGGTGGTCGAGACCAAGGATGGCCAGAAGGTGCAGACCGAGCGCCGGCTCTGGCCTGGCTACGTGCTGGTCAACATGGACCTGACCGACGACGCCTGGACGCTCGTGAAGAACACGCCGGGCGTGACCGGGTTCGTCGGATCCCAGAACAAGCCCGTCCCGCTGAGCCAGCCCGAGGTCGACCGGATGCTGCACACGGCCGTCGCCCAGGCCGAGCAGAAGACGAAGGCGAAGGCCGAGTTCACGATGGGCGACAGCGTCAAGATCACGTCCGGGTACCTGGCCGACTTCGACGGCGAGATCGCCGAGATCAACGAGGACCAGGGCAAGCTCAAGGTGCTGGTCTCGATCTTCGAGCGCCAGGTGCCCGTCGAGCTCGAGTTCGACAAGGTCAAGAAGATCTAGGGCTCGAAGCCCCAGATCTTCTTTCGGGACAGTGCTCCGTGCATGCCGGCGCAGCCGGCGCGCGGAGGGCTGTCCCACCCCAGCCGCCCCGCTTCGAGAGACCACCAGCCGGTGAGGGCGCAGGCGGTCTGAGCACCTCGGGGTCAGACCCCGAACGCCGGGCCTGACACTTCCGTGGCGGATCTGTATTGGGGGACTGTCCCCGCTTCTCGGGTGTGAGAGGGTCGCGCGGGTGCAGATCGACCTCTCGACGCTCGTGGTCATCGTGGGCCTTGCGGCGATCGCACCGATCGCGGCCGATCTCGCCCCGCAGCCGGCGCCGCCACTCGTCGTGCCCGGGTGCTCCAGCCGAAGCTCGACGCCGTCGCGTTCGGCGTCTTCGTGCCCATCTTCTTCATCGTGACCGGTATGCGGTTCGACCTCGACGCGGTCGTCGGCGACACGGCCGGGCTCGCGAAGCCCATCCTCTTCCTCGCCCCGTTCCTCGTCGTCCTGGGGGGTGCTCGTCTACCCCGTCGCCGCCGGGGCGGTGCGCCGCACGTAGCTATCATCCGCCCGGATTGTCGACCGTGGGAGCCCTGACCGGGCGCTTGCACCACACGAGAGGTGAGGCATGGCGAAGAAGGTCATCAAGGTCATCAAGCTGCAGATCCCGGCCGGCCAGGCCAACCCGGCGCCGCCGGTGGGCCCGGCCCTCGGCCAGCACGGGGTCAACATCATGGAGTTCTGCAAGGCGTTCAACGCCGCCACGCAGGGGCCGAACGCCGGCCGGATCACGCCGGTCGAGATCAGCGTGTTCGAGGACCGCTCGTTCACGTTCATCACCAAGACGCCGCCGGCCGCCGTGCTGATCCGCGAGGCGCTCAACATCGACAAGGGCTCCGGCGAGCCGAACCGGAACAAGGTCGGCACGATCTCGCGCGCCCAGCTGCGCCAGATCGCCGAGACCAAGCTGCCCGACCTGAACGCGAACGACGTCGACGCGGCGATGCACATCATCGCCGGCACCGCCCGCTCGATGGGCGTGGAGGTGAGTGCCTGATGGCCGGCAAGAAGTACACGAACGCCCGTGCGCAGGTCGACCGCGAGCGCACCTATCCGCCGCTCGACGCCGTCCGCACGCTGAAGTCGCTCGAGACGGCCAAGTTCGACGAGACGGTCGAGATGCACATGCGCCTCGGCGTGAACGTGCGCCACGCCGACCAGCAGCTGCGCGGCACGCTGTTCCTGCCGCACGGCACCGGCCGCTCGGTGACGGTGGCCGTCTTCGCGCAGGGCGAGAAGGCCAAGGAGGCCGAGGACGCCGGGGCCGACGTGGTCGGTGCCGACGATCTGGCCGCCCGCGTGCAGGAGGGCTTCACCGACTTCGACGTCGCCATCGCCACCCCCGACATGATGGGGACGGTCGGCCGGCTCGGGCGCATCCTCGGCCCGCAGGGGAAGATGCCGAGCCCGAAGGCGGGGACGATCACGTTCGATATCGCAAAGGCCGTGTCCGACATCAAGGCGGGCAAGATCGAGTACCGCACCGACCGCACGGGCATCATCCACGTGGCGATCGGCAAGAAGTCGTTCGAAGAGCGCGCCCTGGTCGAGAACTACGGCGCGGTGCTCGACGAGATCCTGCGGGCCAAGCCGGCGGCGGCGAAGGGCCGCTACCTGCGCTCGATCACGCTCACCTCGACGATGGGCCCGGGCGTGAAGGTCGACACGGGCCGCATCCGCGACCTGCTCGACGAGACCGCCACGGTCTGAGCACCGGCAGGTGCCTGGCACTGCCTCGCGGTGCCGGGCACCCGCGTGCTCGGCTACAGTTCCGCCGCCAAACTGTCCGCGCCAGAGACCGTCGGGGCCCACCGGGCTCAAACCTCACACCCGACCGAGGCCGGTGCTCGTGCACGTCACCACGTGCGCTCGCGTCGCCTCACGGCGGACGCGAGATCGCATGAAGGAGGTGAACCGTGCGTTTGGAGCAGAAGGAGCGGGTGGTCGAGCAGCTGACCGCGCGCATGCGGGAGGCGCCGGCGATGATCGTCACCGACTACCGCGGCCTGACCGTCACCCAGGTGGCGGACGTCCGTCAGGCGCTTCGCGAGGCCGGAGCGACGTTCCACGTGGCCAAGAACACGCTCGCGAAGATCGCGGCCACGAAGGCCGAGCGGCTTGACCTGATCGGGCTCCTCGACGGGCCGACGGCGATCGCATTCGTCGCCGATGACCCGTCGGCAGCCGCGAAGAAGCTGTCCGACCTCGCCCGGCAGACGCGCATCCTGCAGGTGCGCGGGGCGGTCATGGACGGCCAGACGCTCACCGCGGACGATGTCCGCGCCCTGGGCGAGCTGCCGTCGAAGGACGTCCTGCAGGGCCAGGTGGTCGGCGCGATCGCAGGCCCGGTGCAGGGTGCGTACAACGTCTTCGCAGCGCCGCTGCGGGAGTTCCTGGTCGTGCTCGACCAGTACATCGAGAAGCGACAGGCGGCCGAGGCCGCCTAGACCGAAGAGGAGAGGCACATGCCTGTTACACCCGAGCAGCTCGAGGAGATGACCGTACTCGAGCTGGTGGAGCTGAAGAAGGCGCTCGAGGAGCGCTGGGGCGTCTCCGCCGCAGCGGCGGCGCCGATGATGGTGGCCGCCGCCGGCGGTGGCGGCGGCGAGGCCGCGGCCGAGGAGGAGCAGACCGCCTTCGACGTCATCCTGGCCAACGCCGGCCAGAGCAAGATCCCGGTGATCAAGGTGATCCGGGAGCTGACCGGGCTCGGCCTGAAGGAGGCCAAGGCGGTCGCCGACGACGCGCCCGCGCCGGTGAAGGAAGGCGTCGCCCGCGAGGAGGCCGATCAGATGAAGGCCAAGCTCGAGGAGGCCGGCGCCACCGTCGAGATCAAGTAGGCGCGACGGGGAGGGCGCGCAGTCCGCGCCCTCCCCGTTCACCTCACCCGCTTCGGAGGCGCCCGCACCGGTACAATGGCGGCGGTGGAAAAGGCCTCCTGCACGCTCCCCTATACCGCGATCCGCAAGCGACCCGGCGAGGATTCCGAGCAGGTCACGCAGGTGCTCTTCGCCGACCTGGTCGATGTCGAGGGCAGCGAGGACGGCTGGGCCGAGGTGACGGTGGCCGATGGGCTGGCCGGCTGGATCCGGTCGGACGCGCTCGGCGAGCCGCCGACCAAGGACCGCGCCCACGTCGTGGTCGTCCCCCAGGCCGCCGACCGCTATCTCGGCACGTGGCTGGTCGCGCCCGGGCTGCGCACCGAGCCGCTCGCGGCCGCCCGGCGCAAGGCCGGCGGCGAGACCATCGCCGAGACGGCGCTGATGTTCCTGGGCGCTCCGTACGAATGGGGCGGCGTCACCGTTCACGGCATCGACTGCTCCGGCCTCGTGCAGGCCGTCCATCGCCGTTTCGGTCTGCTGCTGCCGCACAACGCCGCCCAACAGGAGGAGGCGGGCCGCGAGGTGTCGCTGCGCCAGGTGCACCCCGGCGACCTCGTCTGCTACGGCGACCACATCGCCATCTGGGCCGGCGAGGGCCGCATCGTGCACGCCTCGTCGGAGCACGGCAAGGTGGTCGAGGAGGCACACCCGGCCGAGCTGAAGGCGCGGGTGCGCACCGTCCGCCGCCTCTACGAGGCCGAGGACTAAGCCGCACTCGTGGTGTCGGTCGCGGCTGTCGATCTGCGCAGCGGCCGCCGGTTCGAGCGCAACGCCAACGCCGTCATGCCCGCGGCCAGCACGATCAAGGTGCTCGTGTCCGCGGCGCTCTGGAGCGCGGTGCAGCGCGGCGAGCTCGACCCCGGCCGGCGGGTGCGCGTGGCCGACACCCCCGCGCCCGGCGGCGGCGGCCTGATCGAGAGCATGCACCGCGAGACCAGCCTGTGCCTGGCCGACCTCGACCTGCTCATGCTGGCGGTCTCCGACAACGCCGCGACGAACGTCGTCATCGCGGCGGTCGGCATGGAGCGGGTGAACGCCCTCGCGGCCGGTCTGGGGCTCGAGCACACCCGCCTGCGCCGGCGGATGATGGACGCGGCGGCGGTGGCCCGGGGCGAGGACAACACGACCTGCGCGGCCGACATGGTGGCGCTCCTACAGGCGCTCGTGCGCGCCGACGGCGTCCCCCGCCGGGCCTGCCGGCGGGTGCTCGCCGGCCTGGCGCAGACCCAGCACACCGACATCGCCGGGCGCTACCTGCCGGTCGCGGCGCAGCGGGTGGTGGCGTCCAAGCAGGGCGAGCTCGCCGCCGTCCGCCACGACGTCGCGGTAATCGACGAGGGCGAGCGCAGGGTGGCGCTGGCGGTGCTCTCGACCCCGCCCGCGGCGGCGGAGGGGCTCGCCCACACCGCCGCGCTGGCCTATCGCCGGGTCATCGCCGAGCCCGATCCCGCCCCGCCGGTATCGCGGGGTGACTAACATCAGCCGCTTGCCCGGCGTCATAGAGCGCGCGGCGTCAATATTCCGAGGGAGGGGTAATGGAGCTCCGATTCAGGCGAGGTTTCATCGCGATGATCGCCATCGCGTCGGTCGCGGTTGCGGCAGGGTGCGGTGGATCGAGCGGCGGTGGGTCGAGCAGCGGGTCGAGCGGAGGCTCCTCCACTTCGGCCGCATCGCACAACGGCGGGACGTTCACCATCCTTGCCAACACGAGCTTCGGGGTCGCCGACCCGGCTCAGAACTACACGCTGCAGGAGTGGCAGCTCCTGATCAACACGCATGACGGTCTCGTCCAGTTCAAGCGTGTCGGCGGGGTCCCGGGCACGCAGATCGTCCCCGACCTGGCGACGTCGATCCCGACGCCGACGGACGGCGGCAAGACCTACACGTTCAACATCCGCAAGGGGATCAAGTTCTCAGACGGCACTGTGATGAAGCCGAGCGACTTCGTGACGACGTTCGAGCGCCAGTTCACGGTCCCGGGGCCGACGTCGTTCTACTCGGGCATCGTCGGCGCCTCGGCGTGCAAGCCGTCGAACTGCGATCTTTCGAGTGGCGTGGTCGCCGACGACGCCGCGTCGACATTGACGATCCACCTGACAGCTCCGGATCCCGAGTTCCTGGACAAGCTGGCGCTGCCGTTCGCCTATGTGGTTCCGGCGAGCACCTCGAAGAAGCTCACGGGCAACAACGTGCCCCCGGGCACCGGCCCGTACATGTGGAAGTCGTATGACCCGAATAAGGAAGCCGTCCTCGTCCGCAACCCGTTCTTCAAGGTGTGGAGCGCCGACGCGCAGCCGGCCGGGTATCCCGACCAGATCATCGAGAAGTACGGCCTGCAGATCTCCGACGAGGTCACCCAGGTCCAGCGCGGCGCCGCCGACGAGGTGTTCGACGGCGACGTGATCCCGGCCGACCGGCTGAACGAGCTGAACTCGCCGCAGTACAAGAACCAGGTGCACGTGAACCCGCTGACGGCCGACTGGTACATGGCCCTCAACACCACGACGCCGCCGTTCAACAACCTGAAGGCGCGCCAGGCGATCAACTTCGCGGCCGACCGTAACGCTTATGTCAAGATCGGCGGCGGCTCCGCACTCGCGCAGCCGACGTGCCAGATCCTGCCGCCGAACTTCCCGGGCTACGCGCCGTACTGCCCGTACACGGCCGGCTCCGACACCACGAAGTGGACCGGCACCGATATCGCCAAGGCGAAGCAGCTCGTGCAGGAGTCCGGCACCGCCGGAATGAAGGTCGTCGTCAACAGCGCGAACGACCAGACCAGCAAGGCGCTCGGCGAGCAGATGGTCTCCGACCTGAACAAGATCGGATACAAGGCGTCGGGCCAGTACCTGGCCGGCAGCATCCAGTACCCGTACGTTCAGAACTCCAAGAACCACAGCAAGTGGAACGTCGCCTGGTCGGCCTGGTACCAGGACTACCCGGCCGCGTCCGACTTCCTGAACGTGCTCCTGGGCTGCGGCTCGATCCATCCCAACAGCGACGCCAGCCCGAACATCGCGGCCTTCTGCGACAAGTCCATCCAGGCCAAGATGGATCAGGCCGAGGCCAAGGGCGTCACCGACACGAACGCGGCCAACTCCATCTGGCAGACGGTCGATCACGAGATGACCGACCAGGCCCCGTGGGTCGATCTCTTCAACCCGAAGCAGATCGACTTCCTGGCCAAGCGGGTCGGCAACTACCAGTGGAACCCGCAGTGGTACATCCTGATCGACCAGCTCTGGGTCAAGTAGGCGGGATGATTCCGACATCCGGGGCGGGCGGTTCCTCTGAGCCGCCCGCCCCGGGTTGGTAAGGTGATCGTGGATGGCTGAGGTCGCGGCCCTGGAGCACATCGAGCCGGCGCCCCCCGGGGGGCCGGAGGTCGCGGGCCGCAGCCCGTGGGCGCTCGCAGGCCGGCGACTGCGTGCGCAACCGGCTCGCGATGGGTGGGCTCGTGCTCTTCATCCTGATCGTGGCCGTCAGCTTCGCGGCACCGCTCTACGCCAACCACATCGCCCACGTGAACCCGTTCCAGAACAACCTGAACGGCACCACGATCGTGAACGGCAAGAAGGTGCCGCTGATGCAGCAGGGCGGCGGCATCCTGCACCTGGGTGAGACGCCGATCGGCCCCACCTGGGACGTCCACCACTACTTCCTCGGCGCGGATCAGAGCGGCCGCGACGTGGCCGCGCGGGTGCTCTACGGCGGCCGCAGCTCGCTCGAGGTCGGGATCGGCTCGGCCGTCGTCTGCTGCTTCTTCGCGACGGTGTTCGCGCTCCTGGCCGGCTTCCACGGGGGCTGGCTCGATGCGCTGTTCTCACGGATCATGGACGTGATCTGGGCCTTCCCGGTGCTCCTGCTCGCGATCTGCGTCTCGACCGTGCTCCTGAATGCCCCGAACGGGGTATCGGTCGGCCCGATCACCATCCAGGCTTCCAGCCTGTGGCTGCCGACGCTGATCATCGCGTTCATCTACCTGCCCTACGTGTACCGGCCGGTGCGCGGCCACGTGCTGTCCGTGGCCGAGAAGGAGTACGTCGAGGCCGCGATCGCGCAGGGCGCCTCGGGCACGCGGCTGGTCTTCATGGAGGTGCTCCCGAACGTGATCACGGTCGTGATCGTGCTACTGCCGCTGATCATCGCGACCACGATCCTGACCGAGGCGACGCTCTCGTTCCTCTCGATCGGCGTCCAGCCCCCCAACGCCAGCTGGGGCACGGTCATCAGCGACGGCCAGGGGCTGCTCTATACGCGGCCGTGGGTGGCGATCGCGCCGGGCTTCCTGATCGTGCTCACGGTGCTGGCGCTGAACGTGTTCGGCGACGGCGTCCGCGACGCGCTCGATCCGCGCGCAAAGCTGCGGGTCTAGGGTTAGGGGCCGCTCATGACCACATTCATCATCCGCAGGATCCTGCAGCTGATCATGGTGATGTTCGTGATCACCGTGGTCGTGTTCATGATCTTCTTCCACACGCCCGGGATCGACCCAATCCGCCAGATCGCAGGCCGCAACCCGTCCGCCTCCGCGGTGAGGGAGATCCGGCACCAGTTCGGCCTCGACCGGCCGCTGCCGGTGCAGTACGTGCTGATGATGAAGAAGATCTTCATCACCCGCGACCTGGTGTCGTACTCCAACCAGGGCCAGAGGATCGTGCCGGAGGTCGTGGCGGCCACGCCGGCGACGCTCTCGCTCGTGTTCGGTGCAGCGATCATCTGGGTGGTGGTGTCGATCGCGATGGGGCTTGCCGCGGCGGTGTTCAAGGGCACGGTGATCGACCCGATCCTGATGATCCTCGCGCTCATCGGGATCTCGATGCCCGTGTTCTGGGTGGGCGAGCTGGCCAACCTGATCACGCAGAGCCGCTGGCACGACACGTTCCTCTTCCACTGGGTGCCGCCGCTCGGCTACACCCCCTTCATCCAGGATCCGGGCCTGTGGTTCAAGGGGCTCGTGATCCCCTGGATCACGCTGTCGATCCTCTACATCGGCCTCTACGCGCGCGTGCTGCGCGCAAGCCTGCTCGACGTCCAGAACGAGGACTACATCCGCACGGCGCGGGCGAAGGGCCTCTCCGAGAAGCGCGTGCTCCTGCGGCATACCCTGCGCACCTCGATGATCACGTTCGTGAGTCTCTTCGGCCTCGACTTCGGTGCGCTCGTGGCGGGCTCGACACTCGTGACGGAGGTGGTGTTCGGCATCCACGGAGTCGGGTTCCTGACCTGGCAGTCGATCGGCAACCTCGACCTGCCGACGATCATGGTCACCGTCATCTACGGCGCGTTCTTCATCGTGCTCGCGAACGCGCTCGTCGACGTCGGCTACGCCTGGCTCGATCCCCGGATCAGGCCCACCTAATGGCCGCCGACCACCTGCTCGAGGTCAAGAACCTCAAGGTCTCGTTCCGCACCGAGGACGGCGTCGTCAAGGCCGTCGACGGCGTCTCGTTCACCCTCGATCCGGGCGAGGTGCTCGGCATCGTCGGCGAATCGGGATCCGGCAAGAGCGTGACCATGATGTCGGTGATGCGGCTCATCATCGACCCGAACGCCGTGTTCGAGGGCGAGGTGATCTACAAGGGCCGCGACATCATGAAGCTCGGCAAGGACGAGATGCAGAGCGTGCGCGGGTCGGAGATCGCGATGATCTTCCAGGACCCGATGACCTCGCTGAACCCGGTCTACCGGGTCGGCTGGCAGATCAGCGAGCAGATCCGGGCGCACGAGAACATCTCCAAGCAGGCGGCGCACGCCCGCTCGGTCGAGCTGCTCCAGGCGGTGGGCATCCCGAACCCGCGGGTGCGCGTGAACGACTATCCGCACCAGTTCTCGGGCGGCATGCGCCAGCGGGTGATGATCGCGATGGCGCTCTCGTGCAACCCCGACCTGCTGATCGCGGACGAGCCCACGACGGCGCTCGACGTGACCATCCAGGCGCAGATCCTCGAGCTGATCGGCAAGCTCAAGGACGACTTCGGCTCGGCCGTCGTCATGATCACGCACGACATGGGCGTGGTCGCCGAGGTCGCCGACCGGGTGTGCGTGATGTACGGTGGCCGGGTCGTCGAACAGGGCACGAAGCAGGATCTCTTCTACGACTCCCAGCACCCCTACACGTGGGGCCTCTTGGGCTCGATCGCGCGGCTCGACCGGCCCAAGCCGCGGCGGCTGACCGCGATCCCCGGCGTGCCCCCCTCGCTGATCCACCTGCCGGACGGGTGCGCGTTCGGGCCCCGCTGCGGGCATCGGTTCGAGAAGTGCAGCGAGATCCCGGAGCTGCGTGACCGCCTCGGCGAGAGCGGGCATCTGGACGCCTGCCATCTCGAGCCGGCCGTGAAGGCGACCCGGCGCGAGACCACGATCCATCCCGAGCTGGTCGAGGACTCCGCGTGAGCTCGCAGAACGGCGACCCGCTTCTGCGGGTGCAGGACGTCCGCAAGTACTTCCCGATCAAGAAGGGCGTGCTGGTCCAGCGCGAGGTCGCCCGCGTGCACGCCGTGGACGGCGTCAGCCTCGACGTCAAGCCGGGCGAGACGGTCGGCCTGGTGGGCGAGTCCGGCTGCGGCAAGTCCACGCTCGGCCGCTGCATCGTGCGCCTCTACGAGCTCACGGGCGGCTCGATCACCTTCGAGGGCCGCGACATCTCGTCGCTCTCCCGGCGCGACCTGCAGCCGATGCGCCGCGAGATGCAGATGGTCTTCCAGGACCCCTACGCGTCGCTCAACCCGCGCAAGCGGGTGGGCACGATCATCGCCGACCCCCTGCGCATCCACAACATGGGCGACCGCGGCCAGGTGAAGCGGCGTGTCTCCGAGCTGCTCGAGCTGGTGGGCCTCTCGCCGGAGCACTACAACCGCTACCCCCACGAGTTCTCGGGCGGCCAGCGCCAGCGGATCGGCGTCGCCCGCGCGCTCGCCCTGCACCCCAAGCTGATCATCGCCGACGAGCCGGTCTCGGCCCTCGACGTGTCGATCCAGGCGCAGGTGATCAACCTGCTCGACGACCTCCAGGACGAGCTGCACCTGACCTACGTGTTCATCGCCCACGACCTCGGGGTGGTGCGGCATGTGTCCGACCGCATCGCGGTGATGTACCTCGGCAAGATCGTCGAGGTGTCCCCGGCCGAGGAGCTCTACAGCCGCCCGGTGCACCCCTACACCGAGGCGCTGCTCTCGGCGGTGCCGATTCCCGACCCCGACCTGTCCGCCCGCCGCGAGCGCATCGTGCTCGAGGGCGACGTCCCGAGCCCGATCACGCCGCCGTCCGGCTGCCGCTTCCATCCCCGCTGCCGGTATGCGACCGAGATCTGCGCCCGTGAGGAGCCGCCGCTCGTCGCCCACGGCACCGGCGGCCACATCGCCGCCTGCCACCACCCGCTCGATGTCGCCGCCGCCCCCGTGGCCGATGGTTCGCCGCGGCCCGCATCCGCCTGAGCGCACCGTCCGGGGTCTGACCCCTTTCGGTGCGTCGCTTCTGGCCGTCGCCGCGGTTGCGCTGGTGGCCGTCGCCGGCGCGTGCGCGGGGGGTGGCACATCCGGCCTGGCCGAGCAGCCGCAGCCGCACCGACCCGGGCCGTACGCCGGCGCCCGCCAGGTGGCCGCGCACTATCTGCGCCGGCGCGAGACGCGGGTCAGGATCGCCGAGCTGCGCGTGCACGTCACGACCCTGAGCACGCACCGCCGGTCGGAGACCGTGCTCGCGACGGGGTCGGCGCGGCTCGGCCGGCCCCCCGGGACGGCCTGGGTCGGGATCGGGCAGCGGGTGCTCGTGCTGCGGCGGCGCGGCGGCCGCCTGCGCGTCGTCGCCGACGTGACCCGCGGCGGGCACTACCCGATCGGTCGCGACGGCGCGGCTGCGATGCCGCCGCGGTCGCGCTTCCGGGCCGGCCGGCAGGTGGTCGTGGTCTCGGCGCCGGACGTGCCCGCGGCCGAGGCGGCCGAGGCGGTGCGGGTGGCCAACCGGGAGCTGCCGGGGCTGATCGCCCGCTACCGGCTGCCCGGCCGGCACCCGCGCGCGCCCGTCATCTTCCTGGTCGACTCGTGGGATGCGGCCCAGCGGGTCTCGGGTGTGCCGATGCCCCACGAGGCGGTGGGAGCGGAGTACGCCGGCCTCGTGTATCTGGAAGCGCCCGAGTGGGCCCGGGTGGACACGGCCGCGCGAGACGCGCTCATGGTGCACGAGCTGACGCACGTGGCCAGCGCGGCGCTCGTCAAGGACGGCCCGCTCAGTCTGATCGAGGGCGTGGCCCGGTACGAGGAGCAGCGCTACGCGGTCGCCGCCGGCGCGGAGCTGGCCGTTCCGGTATCTGGCGGCGGCGTACCGGCGCGGCTACCCCTCGCTGCAGCGGTGGCGGTGGCCTTTCGGGCACTGGGGGGTGCACACGCCGCTTCAGACGTGGCTCGCCTACGAGGACGGGGCGGCGATCGTGCGGGCCGTGGTGCACGACGGCGGCGACGCGGCGCTGCGGCGGCTCGGGGCGGCGTTCCGGCGCGACGGCACGAGCACCCGCTTCACCGACCGCCAGGTCAACCGGGCGTTTCGCACCGCGGTCGGCCGGTCATTCGCGGCCGTCGCCGCCCAGGCCCATACCGAGACGATCGCCGCCGCGGGGTGATCCGAAAGGTGAACGAATGGTGTACCCGGGTCGACGTCCATGTGTCGATCGCCACGCAATCGACTTGACCACGGGGCCCAAATGGGTATAGTTGATCGATAGGCACGCCCCAGCGGGTGGAATCCCGAACGGAGAATTCCCCGCCGGCGGTGGCGGCCGCGTCCGCGTTTGCGGGGAACCTGTCGTGCTGATACCCTTCGTGGTTGCGCCGTTGGTCCGGTTCCACGCCCTCTGAATTCCCCCACTAGCCCCTCGGGAGGCGACGCTTTGCCTGCAAGCCCTCATGCGCCCAGAAGCCGTCGCACCTTCTCCAAGCTCGAGAAGGTGCTGGACGTCCCCAATCTGATCGATATCCAGAAGGCCTCCTTCCGGTGGTTCATGGGCGATCCCTCGAAGGCGGCCTCCCTGGCCGTCTCGGGCCTGCGCGAGACGATCGACGACATCTCGCCGATCCGCGACTACTCCGAGCGGCTCGAGGTGCGGTTGGGCGAGTACACGATCGGCGATCCGGTCGTGTCCGAGCGCGAGTGCCGTGAGAAGGACCAGTCCTTCGAGGTGCCCGTGAACGTGAAGGTGTCGTTCACGAACCTCGACACGGGCGAGATCCGCGAGCAGACCGTGTTCCTCGGCAACTTCCCCTGGATGACCGAACAGGGCACGTTCATCATCAACGGCACCGAGCGCGTCGTCGTGACGCAGCTGGTGCGCTCGCCGGGCGCCTACATCATGGAGCCGAAGGACGCGACCAAGCAGGTGTTCGTCGCCAACCTGATGCCGTCGCGCGGCTCGTGGCTCGAGATGGAGATCGACAAGAAGGGCATGGTCAACGTCCGCATCGACCGCAAGCGCAAGCTGCCGGTGACCACGCTCCTGCGCGCGCTGCCCGAGACCGACGAGAACACCGGCTTCCACATCGACAAGTCGGATGAGGGCCTGCTGGCGCTGTTCGAGAACAACCCGTTCATCCGCATGACGCTCGAGAAGGACCCCTCCAAGCGCGAGGAGGAGGCCCTGATCGAGGTGTTCAAGAAGCAGCGCCCCGGCGAGCCGCCGACGCTCGAGAACTCGCGCAACCTCGTGCGCGCGCTGTTCTTCGATCCCAAGCGCTACGACCTGACCAAGGTCGGCCGCTACAAGCTGAACATGCGCCTCGGCCTGGACGTCTCGCCCGAGTGCCGCGTGCTCACCACCGGCGACATCGTCGAGCTGGTGCGCCGGCTCGTGACGCTGCCGGTCAAGCTGGGCGTGCCCGAGGACTCGAAGGACTTCGCCGCAGACGCGATCGTCATCCCCCGCGGCGAGGCCGAGCACGACCTCGACGAGTACGAGCACTTCGGCAACCGCCGGCTGCGCACGGTGGGCGAGCTGATCCAAGAGGCGTTCCGGATCGGCCTCTACCGGATGGAGCGGGTGGTGCGCGAGCGCCTGACGACCGAGGACGAGGACGCGATCACGCCGCAGACGATCGTGAACATCCGCCCGGTCGCGGCGGCGCTCAAGGAGTTCTTCGGCTCCTCGCAGCTCAGCCAGTTCATGGATCAGACCAACTCGCTCGCCGGCCTGACGCACCGGCGCCGCCTGTCGGCGCTCGGCGCCGGCGGCCTCACCCGCGAGCGCGCGCCGATCGAGGTGCGCGACGTGCACCCGACCCACTACGGCCGCATGTGCCCGATCGAGACCCCGGAGGGCCCGAACATCGGCCTGATCGGCTCGCTCGGCTCCTACGCCAAGGTGTCGGAGCACGGCTTCGTGCAGACGCCCTACCGCAAGGTGGTCGGCGGCAAGATCAGCGAGGACGTCGAGTACCTGGACGCGATCCAGGAGGAGCACTACACCATCGCCCAGGCCAACGCCGAGGTGGACAAGAACGGCAAGCTCGTCTCGCCGGTGCTCTGCCGCACCCGCGACGGCGTGCCCGTCCAGGTGGACAACTCGCTCGTCGACTACATGGACGTCGACCCGGCCCAGATCGTGTCGGTGGCGACGGCGCTCATCCCGTTCCTCGAGCACAACGACGCCAACCGCGCCCTGATGGGCTCGAACATGCAGCGCCAGGCCGTGCCCCTGATGGTGCCCGAGGCGCCGCTGGTCGGCACCGGCCTCGAGTACCGCGCCGCCGTCGACACCGGCGACGTCGTGGTCACGAAGCGGGCCGGCAAGGTCGAGTACGTCGACGCCGACCGGATCGTGATCGCGGCCAAGGACGGCAACGACTCCTACGACCTGGTCAAGTACCGCCGCTCGAACCAGGGCACGATCATCCACCAGAAGCCGATCGTGTTCGAGGGTCAGCGGGTCTCGGCCGGCGAGGTGCTGGCCGACGGCTCCTCGACCGACATGGGCGAGCTGGCGCTCGGCAAGAACCTGCTCGTCGCGTTCATGTCCTGGGAGGGCTACAACTTCGAGGACGCGATCATCCTCTCCGAGCGGATCGTGAAGGACGACGTGCTGACGTCGATCCACATCCACGAGTACGAGGTGGATGCCCGGTCGACCAAGCTCGGCGACGAGGAGATCACGCGCGACATCCCCAACCGCTCCGAGGAGTCGCTGCGCGACCTCGACGAGAACGGCATCGTGCGCATCGGCGCCGAGGTCGGCTCGGGCGACCTCCTGGTCGGCAAGGTCACCCCGAAGGGCGAGACCGAGCTCACGGCCGAGGAGAAGCTCATCCGCGCGATCTTCAAGGAGAAGGCGCGCGAGGTGCGCGACACCTCGCTCAAGGTGCCCCACGGCGAGGGCGGCAAGGTCATCGACGTGAAGACCTTCTCGCGCGCGAACGGCGACGACCTGTCGCCGGGCGTGAACGAGCTCGTGCGCGTGTACGTCGCCACCAAGCGCAAGATCGCCGAGGGCGACAAGCTGGCCGGCCGGCACGGCAACAAGGGCGTGATCTCGAAGATCGTGCCCGAGGAGGACATGCCGATGCTCGAGGACGGCACGCCGGTGGACATCATCCTGAACCCGCTGGGCGTCCCCTCCCGCATGAACATCGGCCAGGTGCTCGAGACGCACCTCGGCTGGGCCGCCATGCACGGCGGCCCCAACGGCGACCCGGAGTGGATCGCGACCCCGGTCTTCGACGGCGCCACGCCGGAGGAGGTCGACCGCGCCCTGATCCAGTGGCAGGACGACCACAAGTCGAGCCCGATCAAGTTCGACATCAACAAGAAGGCGCCGGAGGGCCGGCGCTGCAACGGCAAGGTGCGCCTGTTCAACGGCCGCACGGGCGATCCCTACGACCAGCCCGTGACGGTCGGGTACATGTACATCCTGAAGCTGCTGCACCTCGTCGACGACAAGATCCACGCGCGCTCGACCGGCCCGTACTCGCTCGTCACCCAGCAGCCGCTGGGCGGCAAGGCGCAGTTCGGCGGCCAGCGCTTCGGCGAGATGGAGGTGTGGGCGCTCGAGGCATACGGCGCCGCATACACCCTGCAGGAGATGCTGACCATCAAGTCCGACGACACCATCGGCCGGGTCAAGGCCTACGAGGCCGTGGTCAAGGGCGAGAACATCCCCGAGCCGTCGATCCCCGAGAGCTTCAAGGTGCTGCTGAAGGAGATGCAGTCCCTGGCGCTCGACGTGAAGGTCGTCTCGGTCGACGGCGGCGACGTCACGGTGCGCGAGGAGGAGGACGAGCTGCTGCGCGCTGCGGAGGAGCTCGGCATCGACCTGCGGCCGGTCGCCGACCGGGCCGCCGCCCGCGCACCCGAGGCGCAGGAGCTCGAGGAGGGCGCCGACCGTGCGGACGAGGACGGCGAGCTGACCGTCCCCAACGACGAGCTGCTCGGCGAGGAGCTGGTCGAGGACGATCTCGAGACCTCGGACGACGACGAAGACGAAGACGATGCGCTGCCCCTGGGCGGCCTCGACCTCGTCGAGGAAGTCGAAGAGTGAATACCCGGTGCCCGGCACCGCCTCGGCGGTGCCAGGCACCTTGCGACGAACTACCCACCGCGTGTTTTTTGAAGAGGAGCTGACGCGTTGATCGACATCAACGATTTCGATGCAATCAAGATCGGGCTGGCATCCCCGAAGCAGATCCGCGAGTGGTCGTCCGGCGAGGTGACCAAGCCGGAGACGATCAACTACCGCACCCTGAAGCCCGAGAAGGACGGCCTCTTCTGCGAGCGCATCTTCGGTCCCACGAAGGACTGGGAGTGCTACTGCGGCAAGTACAAGCGCGTCCGCTACAAGGGCATCATCTGCGAGCGCTGCGGCGTCGAGGTGACCCGCCAGAAGGTGCGCCGCGAGCGCATGGGCCACATCGACCTGGCCGCCCCCGTGAGCCACATCTGGTTCTTCAAGGGCGTGCCGTCGCGGATCGGCTACCTGCTCGACATCGCGCCGAAGGAGCTCGAGAAGGTGCTCTACTTCGCCGCCTCGATCGTGACCTCGGTCGACAAGGAGGCGCGTGAGCGCGACGTGCCCGAGCTCGAGGGCAAGGTCGAGCAGGAGAAGGAGCGGCTGATGCTCGACCGCGAGGAGGCCCTGGCCGCCCTCGAGGAGCGCATGCAGCGGCGCCGCCAGTTCCTGATCGACGGCGCGGTCAAGGACTTCGACGAGGACGACGAGTACTGGTCGCGGACCCTGAACAACTGGGCCGAGGAGAGCGGCACCCCGCTGCTCGAGGAGGCCCGCACCCTGGCCGGCGGCCTGCTGCCCGAGGTGGCCAAGCGGATCGGCGGCGAGGACCCGAAGAAGGTGCGCGAGCTGGTGCGCGAGTCGGCTGTCCGCGACGACCGCAAGCTCGGTCCCAAGGACCTCGACAACGTCGCCGCGTGGGGCGCCGCCGCGCGCACCCTGCTCGAGTCCGAGCTCGAGGCCATCGAGTCCTCGAAGGGGCCCGAGAAGACGAAGGCCAAGAACGTCATCAAGGCCCGCATGGCATGGCTGGGCGGCGGCGACGCCGAGCTCAAGGATGCCGATCGCGCGTGGGTCGAGACGCTGGTCGAGGCCGGCCCCGCCAACGCGGCCGCGCTCGAGAAGACGCGCCAGGTCGGCGCGGGCATCCTGCGCGAGCTGATCGAGACCGGCGAGGGCACCGATCGCGCCGAGCTGCGGGAGCAGGCCAACGACCTGTGCCTGCGCACGGACGGGCGCATGTCCAAGGAGGACGTGAAGGCGATCGAGGCCTGGGCGCTGAAGGTGCGCGACACCTACAACGACATCCAGGCCCGCCGCCGCGACGTCGACGACCATGCGAAGGAGTCCGTCGACCGGCTCGACCGCACGTGGATCAAGTTCAAGGAGCTCGAGGTCCAGGAGATCATCTCCGACGAGGCCCTGTTCCGCGAGCTGCGCGACCGCTTCGGCAGCTCCTGGGGCTTCGGCGAGTACTTCGCCGGCGGCATGGGCGCGGAGTCGATCCGCGAGCTGCTGCGCACCCGCGACCTCGACGCCGAGGCCATCCAGCTGCGCGAGACGATCCGCACGTCGAAGGGCCAGAAGCAGGCGCGCGCGATCAAGCGGCTGAAGGTCGTGTCGGCGTTCACCAAGTCGGACAACAAGCCCGAGTGGATGATCCTCGAGACGATCCCGGTGATCCCGCCGGAGCTGCGCCCGATGGTGCAGCTCGACGGTGGCCGCTTCGCCACCTCCGACCTGAACGATCTCTACCGGCGCGTGATCAACCGCAACAACCGGCTGAAGCGGCTGCTCGACCTCGGCGCCCCCGAGATCATCGTCAACAACGAGAAGCGGATGCTGCAGGAGGCCGTCGACGCGCTGTTCGACAACGGCCGCCGCGGCCGCGCGGTCACCGGCCCGGGCAACCGGCCGCTGAAGTCGCTGTCCGACATGCTCAAGGGCAAGCAGGGCCGCTTCCGCCAGAACCTGCTCGGCAAGCGCGTCGACTACTCCGGCCGCTCGGTGATCGTGGCCGGCCCGTCGCTGCACCTGCACCAGTGCGGGCTGCCCAAGCTGATGGCGCTCGAGCTCTTCAAGCCGTTCATCATGAGCCGGCTCGTCGAGCGCAAGCTCGTGCAGAACATCAAGGCCGCCAAGAAGATGGTGGACACGATGGTGCCCGAGGTCTGGGACGTGCTCGAAGAGGTCATCGCCGAGCATCCGGTGCTGCTGAACCGCGCGCCGACGCTGCACCGTCTCGGCATCCAGGCGTTCGAGCCGGTGCTGGTCGAGGGCAAGGCGATCCAGGTGCACCCGCTGGTCTGCCACGCCTTCAACGCCGACTTCGACGGCGACCAGATGGCGGTGCACCTGCCGCTGTCGGCCGAGGCCCAGGCCGAGGCCCGCATCCTGATGCTGTCGTCGAACAACATCCTCTCGCCCGCGCACGGCAAGCCGCTGGCGACGCCGACGCAGGACATGGTGCTCGGCACCTACTACCTGACCTACGCGGCGGAGGATCTGACCAAGGTCGACGGTGGCCGCCTGCAGCGAGCGCAAGCTGCCGTACTTCGGATCGATGGACGAGGTCGAGATGGCCTACGACCAGAAGCAGCTCGGGCTCGCGGACCCGATCGCGCTGCGCGAGCGCGGCGACTGGATCGTGACCACGGTCGGCCGCGCGATCTTCAACGACGAGGTGAGCCGGGCGCTGGCGCAGGCGGTCGGCGAGACGTTCGACCTCACCGAGTACGTCGTACCAGAACCGCACGTTCACGAAGCGCGACATGACGGACTTCATCTCCGACCTGGTCGACCGCTACGGCGCGACGGCGATCGCCGAGGTGCTGGACACGATCAAGGAGCTCGGCTTCACCTACGCCACCCGGGCCGGTGTGACGATCTCCAAGAACGACATCGTGACGCCGCCCGACAAGGAGGAGATCCTCGGCAAGGTCGAGGACGAGGTCGGCAAGTCGCAGCGCTCGTACGACCGCGGCCTGATCACCGAGGACGAGCGCCACGAGCAGGTGGTGTCGCTGTGGAACAAGGCCACCGACGATGTCGGCGAGGCCATGAACCGCAACCTCGTCGAGCTGAACCCCGTGTTCATGATGGCCAACTCGGGCGCCCGCGGATCGTTCAAGCAGATCCGCCAGCTGGCCGGCATGCGCGGCCTGATGGCAAATCCGAAGGGCGAGATCATCGAGCGCCCGATCAAGTCCAACTTCATGGAGGGCCTGTCGGTGCTCGAGTACTTCATCTCGACGCACGGTGCCCGCAAGGGCCTGGCCGACACCGCGCTGCGCACGGCCGACTCGGGGTACCTGACCCGGCGTCTGGTCGACGTCGTCGCAGGACGTGATCATCCGCGAGGATGACTGCGGCGTCGAAGGGCTCATCATGGTCGTCCCGCTCGCACGCTCGGACGGCCGCAGCCCAACCGGTCGAGCGCTGATCGGCCGGGTGCTCGCAGCCGACGCAAGATCGGCAAGCTGGCCTGAAGAAGGGCGACGAGATCACCGGCGCCCGCCTGAAGGACATCGCCGAGGCGGTCGGCGACGACAAGACGGTGACCGTCCCGGTCTGCGGACCGTGCTCAAGTGCGCGGCCGAGATCGGCGTCTGCCGGCAGTGCTACGGCTGGTCGATGGCGACCGGCGAGATGTCGCGAGATCGGCGACGCGGTCGGTACGGTGGCCGCCCAGTCGATCGGCGAGCCGGGCACGCAGCTGACGATGCGCACGTTCCACACCGGCGGCGTCGCCGGCGCTGACATCACCCACGGCCTGCCGCGAGTGGTGGAGCTGTTCGAGGCCCGCAAGCCGAAGGCGGCGGCGACGCTGGCGGAGATCGGCGGACGGGCTGGCGATCGAAGAGGCGGATCGCGGCTACGTCGTCACGGTCACCGAGCAGGTGGCGAAGGACGGGGACCGCGACCGCGGTCAAGGAGTACTCGTTCCCGCGGCGCACGCGTCTGCGTGTCAGCGAGGGCGAGGTGATCGAGCGGGCACGCCGCTGAACGAGGGGCCGATGGCTCCGTCGGAGCTGCTCGACCTGCGCGGCGACACCGAGACCGCCCGCTACCTCGTGGACGAGGTGCAGGAGGTCTACAAGAGCCAGGGCGTGGAGATCCACGACAAGCACATCGAGCTGATCGTGCGCCAGATGCTGAAGAAGGTGCGGCTCGACTCGGCCGGCGACAGCGATTCGATGCTGCCGGGCGAGCTGGTCGACCAGCCGAAGCTCGAGACGCGAGGTCGCGAAGCTGAAGAAGGCGAAGAAGGAGCGGCTGGAGTGGACGCCGATCATCCTCGGCATCACGAAGGCCTCGCTGGCGACGGAGAGCTTCCTGTCGGCGGCCTCGTTCCAGGAGACCACGAAGGTGCTGACCGACGCCGCCCTCGAGGGCAAGATCGACTCACTGCGTCGGCCTCAAGGAGAACGTGATCATCGGCAAGCTGATCCCGGCGTCGACCGGGCTGCGCGAGTACCGATCGTCTCGATCAGCCGGCCGAGGACGATCCCCGCTGCTGCGTCGAGGACTTCGCCGGCCGCCGTGTACACGGACGCGCTCGTCGGAGGCGACGGCCACGTCGGTCCGAACGGCGATATCGACCTCACGCCCAAGCCGGGCGCCGAGGAGCCGTTCATCCCGCCGGTCCCGAGGAGGAGTAAGGCACAACCCGGGGACAGTCCCCATGCGTGGGGACTGTCCCTGGATGGGGACTGTCCCCGGTTTCTCAGCCTGGCTGGGGCCTGGCCCCGAACGGGGCCTGGCCCCGCTTCGCCGCCCTGCCTACTGGCTGCCGGTGGCCGCCCGGGCCGCGCGCGCGGGCGGCACGAGCCGCTCGAGCGCGGCGCCGGCGCCCAGGCGCTGCAGGATCTCCGCGAGCTCGGCGAGTGCCGCGTCGGCATCGATGTCGGCGTTCGCCTGCTCGGCGAGCGCCAGGGCCAGATGCCACGGGCTGCCCGATGCGCGGGCCGCCTCGACGGCCGCCCGGAACCGCGTGGTGGCGTCGGCGGGAGCGGCCAGAAGCGCGCGCAGGAGGTGGCGATGCGCACTCAGCCGCGGCGAGAGCGACCCGGCCGGCAGCGCCTCGAGCTGCTCGAGCGCCGCGGCCGTGGCGGCCCGGTCGCCGGCCCGGTACGCGCACCAGCTCCCGACGATGAGGGACGACTTCACGGCCGGATGTCCGATGCCCAGCGCCGCGGCGCCCGCAGTCCCGTGTTCGGCGGCCGCTGCCGCCTCGGCGAAGCGCCCCTCGGCGGCGAGCGCCTCGGCATCGCGCGAGCCAGAGCTGCGCCAGGTTCTGCTCGTCGGCCATCGGGTCGTCGAACCCGGAGGCCGCGATGGTCGCGCGCGCCTTCTCGAGCTCCCCGCGCCGGGCGAGGATCGATCGATCGGGTGAGCAGGATGCCTCCGCGCGCGAAGTGGTCGGTCTCTGCGCCAGGGCTGCTCCTCCGCCTCGTGGGTGATGCGCATGGCCTCGTCCCAGTCGCCCTGCTCGACCGCCGTCGAACGACTGTGTGCAGAAGGAAGCTGCGCTTCCACTGCTGGTCGCCGGTGCGCTCGGCCAGCGCCAGGCCGTCGGTGTCGCCGCTATGCGGGTGGTCGTCGACCCCCTCGCGCTCGAACGACAGGTTGAAGTACGCGCGCATCGCCGCCTGCGGCTCGTCCGCCGCCGAGCGCGACTCGCAGCGCGCCGAGCAGCAGCGAGCGCCCCTCCTCGCGGCGGTTCGTGTACGCAAGCGTCCACAGCCCCTTCGTGTTGAGCGCGTTCGACAGCACGCCGGCGAGGCCCAGCTGCTTCGGCGATATCGATGGCGCGCTCCAGCGGCTCGTGGCCTCGCGCCTCCTGCCCGATCATGCCGCACAGACGGCCGAGCTGCGCTCCGAGCTGGGCCAGGTCGGCATCGTGCGGCCGGTCGGCGCAGGACCGCGTAGGCCTCCTCCATCTCCGCCACCGCCTCGTCGGAGCGGCCCTGCAGGAACAGCGCGTCGCCTGCGACCCGCGCGGACGCGGGCGGCGGCGTTCGCTCGCCCGCGCTCCTCGTAGAGCTCGATCGGCCCTTGCGAACTGCCGCTCGGCCTCGTCGACGTCGCCCTTCTGCAGCGCGAGGGTGCCGGCCCGCTCGTGGAGCTCCGCCTGCTCGGGGCCGTCCGGCACGAGGTCGAGTGCCATCGTCACCAGCCGGAACGCCTCGGCCGGCGCCGCGAGCGATCCGGCCCGGTCGGCGGCGCGCAGCAGGCCGCGCGCGCGTCGTCGCGCAGCTCGGCGGCGTCGGGGTCGTCGGGGAGCAGGCGGTAGGCGTCGACCCGGTGCGCGGCGATCACCTCGGTCAGCTCGTCGCCGCCGAGCGACGGTCAGGTGCTCGGCCGCGGCCTAGTGCCGGCGCTTGCGCTCGCGCCGGCCGATCGTCTCGTAGGCGATCGTGCGCACCATGCCTGGACGAAGCCGTACTGCCCGCGCTCGGGCGAGCGGGGATCGGTCTGGACGGCGACCAGCTCCTCGCGCCGCACCAGCGACGCCAGCACGGCTCCTGATCCGCTCCCGCGGCAGCCCGCTGACCGCGGCCAGGCCGTCGAGCGTGAACGTCTTGCCCAGCACCGCCGCCTCGCTGCACGCGCCGGCGGTCCTCCTCGGGCAGCGCCGTCCAGGCGGGCCGCCACGAGCGCGTGCAGCGACTCCGGGATCTCGAGCTCGGTCAGATGGCGCCGGTCACCCGGTAGCCGCTGCCGTCATCCGCGCGCACGACGACGCCACGGTCGAGCAGCATGCGCACCGTCTCGACGGCGTACAGCGGCACCCCTTCGGCTGCGGCGGCGATCCGGGCGACCGGCGTCGGGCGGCAGCCCCGGCGCCATCCCGACGACGAGCTCGACCATCGCCTCGCGGGGCAGCGGCTCGAGCGCGAGCGACGTGAGCGAGCGCGCGCGGCCGCCCAGCCGGCGCGGCCGCTCATCCAGCTCCGGCCGGGCAGCGCGATCACGAACAGGCGGTGGTCGCGCGACCACTCGATCAGGTACTCGACGAAGTCGAGCAGCGCCTCGTCGGCCCACTGCATGTCCTCGAACACGAGCACCACCGGCGCCGTCTCCGCCATCCGCTCGAAGAACAGCCGCCAGGCCGGGAAGAGCCGCTCGCGGTCGCCGTCCGGGATCGCTGGGCGAGCCCCAGCAGCTGGCGCAGCGGCGGCGTCACCCAGTCGCGGTCCTCGGCGTCGGTCACCTACTCGTGGCAGCGACCGCCTCGAGCTTGGCGGCGGCGGTCGGCGCCGGCTCGTCCTCGGCGATCCGGGCGCGCATCCGCACCATCTCGGCCAGCGCCCAGAACGCCACCCCGTCGCCGTAGGAGAGGCAGCGGCCGCGGTGCCAGAGGAAGCTCGTCGGCGAGCCCGTCCAGCGTACTTCTCGAACTCCCAGGTCAGCCGCGACTTGCCGATGCCGGCGATGCCCGAGACGCGACGCCAGTGCGCGCGGCCGTCCTCGGCGGTGGCGTGCAGCAGCTGCCTTCAGCAGCCGCAGCTCGCGCTCGCGGCCCACGAACGGCGGGTCCAGCCCGAGCGTGCGGCCGTCGCCGCGCCGCGCCGCCGACCACGTGCACCGCCCGCCACAGCTCCACCGGCTCGCGACTTGCCCTTGAGCTCGAAGCTGCCGGCCGGCTCGCACGCGATCGCCGCCTCGGTGGTGCGGCGCGTGGCCTCGTCGACCAGCACCGTCCCCGGCGCCGCCGCTGCCTGGATCCGGGCCGTGGTGTTGACCACGTCGCCGGCCACCATGCCCTGGCCGTCCGCGCCCAGCGTCGACCGCCGCGTCGCCGGTGGAGACGCCGGCCCGCAGCGTCAGGTCGACGCCGGCTTCGGTCGCCGAGCGCCGGCACGGCCGACGACCAGCTCGAGCGCCGTGCGCACGGCCCGCTCGGCGTCGTCCTCCTGCGCGACCGGGGCTCCCCAGACGGCCACCACCGCGTCGCCGATGAACTTCTCGACCGTGCCGCCGTGGCGCTGCACCGATCCCGGCGGGCGGTCGTCGAAGTAGCCGCCCCAGCAGCTCGCGCACCTCCTCCGGATCGCGCCGGCTCCGAGAGCGGCGTGAACCCGACGAGGTCGGCGAACAGGATCGACGCCATCCGCCGCTCGGATCCGCTGCGCGGGCGCCGGCGCGGCTGTCGCGACCGCCTCCAGCGCGCCGCCGCAGGAGCCGCAGAACCGGTCACCGGGGTCGTTCGCGGCACCGCAGGTCGGGCACGCCGCGACCAGCGGGCGCCGCACTCGCGCGCAGAACCGCCGGTCGTCCCGGTTGTCGGCCGAACACGCCCCGCAACGCATGCGGCTGATACCCTACAGCGGGGTCCTTTCCGCAGCAGCTCGCGAGCGTTCTGGTCCTGTGCTAGAGTTCCCGTCGCGGCCCGTTTCGGGCTGCCTTCTTTTGCCTCCTAGACGGAAGAGCCTGTCCCCCGTATGCCCACGATCAATCAGCTTGTCCGCAAGCCGCGCGTCAGAGGCGGTCGCGAAGACCAAGACGCCCGCCCTGCGCGGCGCGCCGCAGAAGCGTGGCGTCTGCACGCGCGTGTACACGGTCACCCCGAAGAAGCCGAACTCGGCGCTGCGCAAGGTCGCGCGCGTGCGGCTGACCAACGGCATGGAGGTGACGGCCTACATCCCGGGCGTCGGCCACAACCTGCAGGAGCACTCGGTCGTGCTGATCCGCGGCGGCCGCGTCAAGGACCTGCCGGGCGTGCGCTACAAGATCATCCGGGCCGCGCTGGACACCTCCGGCGTCAACGACCGCAAGCAGGGTCGCTCCAAGTACGGCGCGAAGAGGAGCTGTGGCTGATGCCTCGCCGTGCCGAGATCGCCCCGCGCACGCTGCTGCGCGACCCCGTCTACGACTCCGACGCTGGTCACCCAGGTGATCAACCGCGTGATGCTGGACGGCAAGAAGTCGAGCGCCGAGCAGATCGTCTACGCCGCGCTCGAGTCCGTCGGCCAGAAGACCGGCCAGAGCCCGGTCGAGGTGCTGGAGCGGGCCGTCAAGTCGGTCACGCCGGTGCTCGAGGTGCGCTCCCGCCGCGTCGGCGGCGCCAACTACCAGGTGCCCATCGAGGTGCCGCAGCGCCGTGCCCGCACGCTGGCCGTGCGCTGGCTCGTGACGTTCTCGCGCCAGCGCCGCGAGAAGGAGATGCACGAGAAGCTCGCCGGCGAGATCCTGGACGCCACCAACCAGCAGGGCGGCGCCTACAAGAAGAAGGACGACATCTACCGGATGGCGCAGGCCAACAAGGCCTTCGCCCACTACCGGTGGTGAGGCGCAGACGATGGCTGTCACACAGACACAGACCGGCAGCGGCGTGCCCAAGATGGACGAGCTCGACAAGGTCCGCAACATCGGCATCATGGCCCACATCGATGCCGGCAAGACCACCACCACCGAGCGCATCCTCTACTACACCGGCCGCACCCACAAGATGGGCGAGGTGCACGAGGGTGCCGCGACGATGGACTGGATGGTGCAGGAGCAGGAGCGCGGCATCACGATCACGTCCGCCGCGACCACCTGCTTCTGGCGTGACTCTCGCATCAACATTATCGACACGCCCGGGCACGTGGACTTTACCGTCGAGGTCGAGCGCTCGCCTGCGCGTGCTCGACGGCGCCGTCGCCCTGTTCGACTCGGTCGCCGGCGTGCAGCCGCAGTCCGAGACGGTCTGGCGCCAGGCCGACAAGTACGGCGTGCCGCGCATCGCGTTCATCAACAAGATGGACCGCACCGGCGCCGACTTCTTCAACGCCGTCGAGACGATGATCGACCGCCTGGGCGCGCGAGCCGGTGCCGCTGCAGATCCCGATCGGGGCCGAGGACGACTTCGTCGGCCACGTCGACCTGCGTCACCATGAAGGCGATCCGCTACGTCGACCCGCTCGGCCAGAAGCTGGGAGGAGGGCGAGATCCCGGCCGAGCTGCGCGAGCAGGCCGAGCAGTACCGCCACGACCTGATCGAGGCGGTCGCCGACCACGACGACGAGATCATGGTGGCCTTCCTCGAGGACGAGCCGGTCGACGCAGGACAAGCTGCGCGCCGCGATCCGCGCCGCCACGCTCGACACTCCGATCACGCCCGGTGCTGCTCGGCTCGGCGTTCAAGAACAAGGGCGTGCAGCCGCTGCTGGACGCCGTCATCGACTACCTGCCGTCGCCGATCGACGTGCCGGCGGTGGTCGGCATCGATCCCAAGACCGGCGAGGAGCGAGCGCGCGGCGCGACTCGACCAGCCCTTCTCGGCGCTGGCCTTCAAGGTCATGTCCGACCCGTTCGTCGGCAAGCTGACCTACTTCCGCGTCTACTCGGGCAAGCTCAACTCGGGCTCCTACGTGCTCAACGCGTCGACCGGCCGCAAGGAGCGCGTCGGCCGCCTGCTCGAGATGCACGCCAACCACCGCGAGGACGTCGAGCAGATCGGCGCCGGCGCGATCGCCGCCGCCGTCGGCCTCAAGCAGACGACGACCGGCGACACGCTGTGCGATCCCGACGCGCCCGTGCTGCTCGAGTCGATCGACTTCCCCGATCCGGTCATCGACGTCGCCGTCGAGCCGAAGACCAAGGCCGACCAGGACAAGCTGACCACCGCGCTGCAGCGCCTGGCCGAGGAGGATCCCACCTTCCGCGTGCGCACCAACGAGGAGACCGGCCAGACCATCATCGCCGGCATGGGCGAGCTGCACCTGGAGATCATCGTCGACCGGCTGATGCGCGAGTTCAAGGTCGACGCCAACGTCGGCCGGCCGCAGGTGGCCTACCGCGAGACGATCCGCAACGCCGTCCACGGCGTGCACGGCCGGTTCGTGCGCCAGTCCGGCGGCCGCGGCCAGTACGGCGACGTCGTCATCGACATGGAGCCGAACGAGCCGGGCGCCGGCTACGAGTTCGAGCAACAAGATCGTGGGCGGCGCGATCCCCCGCGAGTACATCTCGTCGATCGACGCCGGCATCAAGGAGGCGATGGAGGCGGGCGTGCTGGCCGGCTTCCCGGTGGTCGACATCAAGGTCACGCTGGTCGACGGCTCCTACCACGACGTGGACTCCTCGGAGATGGCCTTCAAGGTGGCCGGCTCGATGGCCTTCAAGGAGGCCTCGAAGCGCGCCAAGCCGGTGCTGCTCGAGCCCGTCATGGCGGTCGAGGTGGTCACGCCCGAGGACTACATGGGTGACGTGATCGGCAACATCAACTCGCGCCGCGGCCAGATCGAGGGCATGGAGCCGCGCGGCAACGCCCAGGTGATCCGCGCCCGGGTGCCGCTGGCCGAGATGTTCGGCTACGCCACCGACGTCCGCACCATGAGCCAGGGCCGCGCCACCTACACGATGCAGTTCCTGCACTACGCAGAAGTACCGCATTCCATCGCAGAGAAGCTCACCGAGAGCCAGGGCGTAGACGCCCGAAAAGGAGACCGGGAGAACACATGGCCAAGCAGAAGTTCGAGCGGAACAAGCCGCACCTCAACATCGGCACCATCGGTCACATCGACCACGGCAAGACGACGCTCACCGCCGCCATCACCAAGGTGCTGGCCGAGTCCGGCACCGGTACGTCGGCCACCAACTTCGACGAGATCGACAAGGCGCCGGAGGAGAAGCGAGCGCGGCATCACCATCAACTCGGCGCACGTCGAGTACGAGACCGTCAACCGCCACTACGCGCACGTCGACTGCCCGGGCCACGCCGACTACGTGAAGAACATGATCACGGGCGCCGCCCAGATGGACGGCGCGATCCTGGTCGTGTCGGCCGCCGACGGCCCGATGCCGCAGACGCGCGAGCACATCCTGCTCGCCCGCCAGGTGGGCGTGCCCTACATCGTCGTCTTCCTGAACAAGGCCGACACGGTCGACGACGAGGAGCTGCTCGAGCTGGTCGAGCTCGAGGTGCGCGAGCTGCTCTCCAAGTACGACTTCCCCGGCGACGACATCCCGGTCGATCCGCGGCTCGGCGCTGAAGGCGCTGGAGGGCGACGCCGAGTGGACGCCGAAGATCCTGGAGCTGATGGCGGCCGTGGACGAGTACGTCCCGGAGCCCGAGCGCGACATCGACAAGCCGTTCCTGATGCCGGTCGAGGACGTCTTCACGATCACCGGCCGCGGCACCGTCGCCACCGGCCGGATCGAGCAGGGCATCAGTCAAGACCGGCGACGAGGTCGAGATCGTCGGCATCGCACAAGCAGACCGAGAAGACGGTCGTGACCGGCGTCGAGATGTTCCGCAAGCTGCTCGACGAGGGCAGGCCGGCGACAACGTCGGCTGCCTGCTGCGCGGCGTCAAGCGCGAGGACATCGAGCGCGGCCAGGTGCTGGCGAAGCCCGGCTCGATCACGCCGCACACCCAGTTCGAGGCGCAGGTGTACGTGCTCTCGAAGGACGAGGGCGGCCGTCACACGCCGTTCTTCAAGGGCTACCGCCCGCAGTTCTACTTCCGCACCACCGACGTCACCGGTGTCGTCGAGCTGCAGAGGGCGTCGAGATGGTCATGCCGGGCGACAACGCCGAGATGACCGTCGAGCTGATCCAGCCGATCGCCATGGACGAGGGCCTGCGCTTCGCCATCCGCGAGGGTGGCCGCACCGTCGGTGCCGGCGTCGTCACCAAGATCCTCAAGTAGCGAAGTGGACACCGAGCACCACCGTGGCGCAGCAGAAGATCCGCATCCGGCTGAAGGGCTACGACCACACGCAGGTCGACCTGTCCGCGCGCTCGATCGTCGAGACGGCGCAGCGCACCGGGGCCACGGTCTCCGGTCCCGTGCCGCTGCCGACCGAGAAGAACGTGTACTGCGTGATCCGCGGCCCCTTCAAGGACAAGGACTCGCGCGAGCACTTCGAGATCCGCACGCACAAGCGGCTGATCGACATCCATCAGCCCACGCCGAAGACGGTCGACTCGCTGATGCGGCTCGACCTGCCGGCCGGGGTCGACATCGAGATCAAGCTGTAGTAGTGGCCTCCCGCAGCATCTGACCGGTTCTGGCGCTGCAAACCGTCGCGCTGCGTCGTCCTCGCGCGTCGCGAGCCTGCCGTCGCCTCGTCCTTCATCGCTCGTTTCGCTCGCCAGCTCCCGATCGACTCACGGACCCACTGATGAGCAAGGGAATCATCGGCACGAAGCTGGGCATGACCCAGCTCTTCGACCAGGAGTCGGGCAGGTCACGCCCGTGACCGTGATCGAGGCCGGCCCCTGCCCGGTCGTGCCGGTGCGCACGCCCGAGACGGACGGCTACAACGCCGTCCAGCTCGCCTTCGGGGCGGTCAAGGAGAAGAAGCTGACGCGGCCCGAGGCCGGGCATCTCAAGGCACGCCGGCGTTGCGCCGCACCGCACCTCGTCGAGTTCCGCGACGCCGACGGCTGCGACGTCGGCGACACCGTCACCGTCGAGTCGTTCGAGCCGGGCGAGCGGGTCAAGGTCAGCGGCGCCTCCAAGGGCAAGGGCTTCGCCGGCACGATCAAGCGCCACAACTTCACGCGCGGCCCGGCTAGCACGGCTCGCACAACGTCCGCGCGCCGGGCTCGATCGGCGCGTCGGCGACGCCCTCGCGCGTGTTCAAGGGCATGAAGATGGCGGGCCAGATGGGCGCGCAGCGCGTCACCCAGCGCGGCCTGCGCGTGGTCGAGATCGACGCCGAGCGCAACCTGCTGCTGGTCGCCGGCGCCGTCCCCGGGCGCGACCGGCGGGATCGTCGAGGTCCGGAGCGACGGCTGATGGCCGCCCCCACCGCACCCGTGATCACCGGCGGCGCGAAGGCGAAGCTCGACGAGGCCGTGTTCGGACTGGAGCGCAACGACGCGCTCGTGCACGAGGTCGTGAAGGCCGAGCTGGCCGCGCGCCGGCAGGGCACGTCGTCGACCAAGACCCGCGGCCTGGTCTCGGGCGGCCGCGCGAAGCCGTGGCGCCAGAAGGGCACCGGCCGCGCCCGCGCAGGGCACCACCCGCGCGCCGCACTGGACCGGCGGCGGCGTGGTCTTCGGCCCGCATCCGCGCAGCTACACCGGCAAGGTCAACCGCAAGGCGCGGCTGAAGGCGCTTCGCATCGCGCTCTCGGCCCATGCGCAGGCCGGCGTCGCTGCATGCGTCGACGGCGGCACGTTCGAGCGAGCCCAAGACGGCCGCGCGCGCCGAGATCCGGCTGGCGCCGAGCGCGACGCCGCTCGTCATCGTCGTCACCGGCGCGGAGCCCAATCTGGGCCAGTCGTTCCGCAACCTGGAACGCACCCACGTGGTCGACGTCGCCGAGCTCGAGGTGGCCGACCTGGTCTGGGCGCGCTCGCTGGTCGTCTCGAAGGCCGCGCTCGCGGCGCTCGAGGGCGGTGAGGCGGAGTGAACGGCGATCCCCGCTCCGTGCTCGCTCGCCCCGGTCGTCTCGGAGAAGAGCTACGGCCTGATCGCCGAGCGCCGCAAGTACACCTTCAAGGTGCACAAGGACGCCCACAAGACCCAGATCCGCCAGGCGGTCGAGGAGATCTTCGGCGTCAGCGTCACCGACGTCAACGTCATCAAGGTGCCGGCCAAGCCGAAGCGGCGCGGCATCCACGCCGGCCCGCGGCCGGGCTGGAAGAAGGCGGTCGTGACGGTCGCCGAGGGCCAGACGATCGAAGCGTTCGGACCAGGCGTCTAGAGGGGATAGCTGATGGCAGTCCGCAAATTCAAGCCCACCTCGCCCGGCCGCCGCTTCATGTCGGTGTCGGACTTCGAGGAGATCACCACCACCGAGCCGGAGAAGACGCTGCTCGCGCCGATGCTCGAAGACCGGCGGGCGCAACAACAACGGCCGCATCACCACCCGCCACCAGGGCGGCGGCCACAAGCGCCGCTACCGGATCATCGACTTCAAGCGCGCGAAGGACGGCGTGCCGGCCAAGGTCCACTCGATCGAGTACGACCCCAACCGCTCGGCCCGGATCGCGCTGCTGCACTACGCCGACGGCGAGAAGCGCTACATCCTGGCGCCGGTGCGGCTGCGGGTCGGCCAGACGGTCGAGTCGGGCCCCGCCGTCGACATCCGGCCCGGCAACGCGATGCCGCTGCGCGGCGATCCCGACCGGCACGACGGTGCACAACATCGAGCTGCGGCCCGGTGCAGGGCGGCAAGATGGTGCGCTCGGCCGGCTCCTCCGCCCAGCTGGTGGCGAAGGAGGGCGGCAAGGCGCTCCTGCGCCTGCCGTCCGGCGAGATGCGGCGTGTCCACGAGGAGTGCCGCGCGACCGTCGGCCAGCTCGGCAACGTCACGCACGAGATCGAGTCCGGCGGCAAGGCCGGGCGCTCGCGCTGGAAGGGCAAGCGCCCGACCGTGCGCGGCACCGTCATGAACCCGGTCGACCACCCGCACGGCGGCGGCGAGGGCAAGAACAAGGGCAGCCACCCGGTCACGCCGTGGGGCAAGCCGACGCTGGGCTTCCGCACGCGGAACAAGAAGAAGGCGACGGCAAGGACATCGTCCGAGCGCGCAAGAGAGGCAAGGGTAGGCGATGAGCCGATCGAGCAAGAAGGGGCCATTCGTCGAGCCCAAGCTGATGAAGCGCGTCGAGGAGATGAACGAGACCAAGCAGAAGCGGATGCTCAAGACGTGGTCGCGCACGTCCACGATCTTCCCCGAGTTCGTCGGGCACACGATCGCGGTGCACGACGGCCGCAAGCACGTGCCCGTGTTCGTCTCCGAGTCGATGGTCGGCCACAAGCTGGGCGAGTTCGCGCCGACCCGCACCTACCGCGGCCACGGCAACGACCGCACCTCGAGGATGAAGGGTCGCTGAGCGTTGGCCGTCGCCACTCAGGAGCGTGACATCGTGCGGGCGCAGGCGCGCTACGTGCGCTCCTCGGCGCGCAAGGCCCGGCTCGTGCTCGAGCACATCCGCGGCAAGCCGGCGATCGAGGCGAAGGCGATCCTGGCCTTCGCGACGCGGGCCGCGGCCAAGGACGCCGGCAAGGTGCTGACCTCGGCGATCGCAAACGCCGAGAACAACAACGGCCACGACGTCGACGAGCTCGTCGTCGTCGCCGCCTACGCCGACGAGGGCCCGACGCTCAAGCGCTGGCGGCCCCGGGCGCGCGGGCGCGTGAACCGCATCCGCAAGCGCACCTGCCACATCACGATCCAGCTCGCGGCGCCGAGCCGGGCGAGGTCAAGCGCCCCGTCCGCCGCCGGCCCGCACCCGCGCCGCAGGCCCAGCCCACGCCGGAGCCGGCGGAGGTCGCCGAGACGCCGGCCGAGGACGAGCCCAAGCCGAAGCCCAAGCGCAAGCCGCGGGCCAGGAAGACCGAACGCCGGAGGCCGTCGCCGAGCAGAGCGCCGAGCCCGCCGCCGAAGCACCCGAAGAGGAGTCTAATGGGCCATAAGGTCCATCCCGGCGGCCTGCGCGTCGGCGTCATCCACACCTGGAAGTCGAACTGGTTCATGCCGAGCAAGGAGTTCCCGGCGGCGCTGATCGAGGACGTGCGCATCCGCGACCACATCTACGGCAAGCTCTCGCACGCCGGCCTCTCCGACATCCACATCCGCAAGGACAAGCAGCGGATCACGGTCGACATCTACACCGCCCGGCCCGGCATCGTGATCGGCAAGTCCGGCTCCGAGGTGGACGCGCTGCGCCAGGAGCTGCACGACATGACGACGAAGAACGTCCAGGTCAACATCACCGAGATCAAGCGCCCCGAGCTCGACGCCAAGCTGGTCGCGCAGTCGATCGCCGAGCAGCTGCAGAACCGCGTCTCGTTCCGGCGCGCGATGAAGCGCTCGCTCTCATCCTCGATGCGCTCCGGCGCCCAGGGCGTCAAGATCCGCTGCGGCGGCCGCCTGGGCGGGTCGGAGATGTCGCGCTCCGAGCAGTACAGCGAGGGCCGTGTCCCGCTGCACACGCTGCGGGCCGACATCGACTACGGCTTCGCCGAGGCCAAGACGACCTTCGGCCGGATCGGCGTCAAGGTGTGGATCAACAAGGGCGAGATCATGCCCGAGGGCTTCGAGCGCGAAGGCGCGTCGACCCGCCTGGGCGAGGTCGACAGCCGCCGCCGGCGGCGCGGCGCCCTGCCCGGCGAGATGGAGCAGCTCGGCCCGACGCGGCCGGGACGCCGCGGCGACGGCCCCGGCGGGCGCGGCCGCAGGCCGCGGCCGGTGGCGGTGGCGGCGGTAGAGGCGGCGAAGGTGGCGGCGGCGGCGGCGGTGGTGGCGGCGGCTGCCGGCGGCGGCCCGGGCGCCAGCCGACGACCGCGCTCCAGACCGCGCGGCGACGCGGCGCCTCCCGCAGGCGCAGCGCCGAGCGGACGCCGGGACGCCGCCCTGGATGACCGCCCGCTCCGGCCGAGACCCGGCCCCCGCGGCCGAGACTCCCGCCACGACTCCGCCCGCCGAGGGCTGCTCCTGAGACCGCCCGAACCTCCACCGGCCACGGCGGCTCCAGAAGCGTCGCGATGCCGCGTCCCGGACACGCCGTGCCGAGCACTGCCGCCGTCCGACGCCTACCGCGCTCGCCGCTGCCGAGGCTCGGCCGAGGTCAGGGAGGTGACCGTAGTGCTGCTCCCGAAGCGCACCAAGTACCGCAGCGTCCACCGCGGCCGTCGCACGGGCGTCGCCAAGGGCGGCACCCGCGTGCAGTTCGGCGAGTACGGGCTGAAGGCGCTCGAGGAGGGCTGGGTCACCAACCGCCAGATCGAGGCCGCCCGTATCGCGATGACCCGCAAGATCAAGCGCGGCGGCAAGGTCTGGATCACGATCTTCCCCGACAAGTCGGTGACCCAGAAGCCGGCCGAGACGCGCATGGGCTCCGGCAAGGGCTCGCCCGAGCACTGGGTGGCCGTGGTCAAGCCGGGCCGGGTCATGTTCGAGCTGGCCGGCGTGCCCGAGCCGCTGGCGCGCGAGGCCATCCGCCTGGCCGCGATGAAGCTGCCGTTCAAGGCCAAGTTCGTGACGCGAGAGGGTGATCCCTTTGAAGGCCAGTGAGATCCGCGAGCTGACCGACGACGAGCTCGAGCGCAAGCTCGCCGAGTCGCGCCAGGAGCTGTTCAACCTGCGCTTCCAGCACGCCACCGGCGCGCTCGACAACACCGCCGCGCTGCGCGCGCGTCAAGCGCGACATCGCCCGCCTGCTGACGATCGCCCACGAGCGGCGCGCGCACCGGAAGAGCAGGCGTCATGAACGCCTCCGCGAGCCGCAGCCGCGCGGCCGGCGCAAGGAGCGCCGCGGCATCGTCGTGTCCGACGCGATGGACAAGACCGTCGTCGTCCGCGTCGACATCCTCAAGCCGCACCCGAAGTACAAGAAGATGATGCGCCGCTCGATCCGGCTGCATGCGCACGACGAGCAGAACAGCGCCAAGGTCGGCGACATCGTGCGGCTGGTCGAGACGCGCCCGCTGTCGACGACCAAGCGCTGGCGCGTGGCCGAGATCGTCGAGGTGGCGAAGTGATCCAGGTGGAGACCCGGCTGCGGGTGGCCGACAACACCGGCGCCCGCGAGCTGCTCTGCATCCGCATCAAGGGCGGCAGCCGGCGCCGCTACGCCGGCGTCGGCGATATCATCGTCGGCACCGTCAAGCAGGCCACCCCCAACGGCAGCGTCAAGAAGGGCGAGGTGGTGACGGCGGTGGTGGTGCGCACCAAGAAGCAGCACCACCGCGAGGACGGCACGTACATCGCGTTCGACGAGAACGCGGCCGTGATCATCGACAACCAGCGCAACCCGCGCGGCACGCGCATCTTCGGCCCCGTCGCGCGCGAGCTGCGCGAGCGCAACTTCATGAAGATCGTCTCGCTCGCCCCCGAGGTGCTCTAGCAACATGGCAACGAAGACCAAGCTCAAGATCAAGAAGGACGATCCGCACGGTGACGGTGCAGTCGCCGGCAAGGACGCCGGCAAGCGCGGCACCGTCATGCGCGTGCTCCCGACCGAGCGCCGCGTCGTGGTCGAGAAGGTCAACATGATCAAGCGGCACACCAAGCCGCGGCCGGCGCCGCGCCAGTCGGGCAGCCAGCAGATGATCCCCGGCGGCGTGATCGAGCGCGAGGCGCCGCTGCACATCTCCAACGTGCAGCTGGTCTGCCCGGCGTGCGGCAAGCCGAGCCGGGTCGGCTACCGGATCAACGAGAAGGACGGCAACAAGGTGCGCGTGTGCCGCTCCTGCGACAAGGACATCGACGGATGAGCACGGCGACCGAGATCCCCACGCCCCGGCTCAAGGAGCGCTACGACTCCGAGATGCGCCCGCAGCTGCAGGAGTTGCTCGAGCTGTCCTCGCCGATGGCCGTGCCGCGCATCGCAGAAGATCACGCTCAACATGGGCGTCGGCGAGGCCAAGACCAACGCCAAGGCGCTGGACGACGCGATCGAGCAGCTCGCGATCATCGCCGGCCAGCGGCCCGTCACCACGCGGGCGAAGAAGTCGATCGCCGGCTTCAAGCTGCGCGAGGGCATGCCCATCGGCTGCAAGGTCACGCTGCGCGGCGACCGCATGTACGAGTTCCTCGACCGGCTGATGACGATCGCGCTGCCCCGCATCCGCGACTTCCGCGGGATCAACCCGGGCGCGTTCGACGGCCGCGGCAACTTCTCGATGGGCGTGCGCGAGCAGATCATCTTCCCCGAGATCAACTACGACGACGTGTCACGAGGTGCGTGGCCTCAACATCACGATCACGACCACCTCGCACCGGACGACCACGGCGCGCGCGAGCTGCTGCGCGCCCTCGGCATGCCGTTTGCGGCCGAGCCCAAACAAAGGACGAGATCAGATGGCAAAAGAATCACTGAGGGTCAAGCAGGCAAGGACCGCGAAGTTCACGACTCGCGCCTACAACCGCTGCTCGCGCTGCGGGCGGCCGCGCGCGTACTACCGCAAGTTCGGCGTCTGCCGGATCTGCCTGCGCGAGCTCGCCCACCAGGGCGTCATCCCCGGCATGACGAAGAGCAGCTGGTGAGGAGCGGTCATGATCACTGATCCGATCGCAGACATGCTCACCCGCATTCGCAACGCCAACCTGGCGCTGCACGAGTAGGTGGAGATGCCCAGCTCGGGCATGCACCGCGAGATCGCGCGCATCCTCAAGGACGAGGGCTACATCGAGGGCTTCGAGCGTGGACAAGGGCGACATGCACGACACGCTGGTCGTGACGCTCAAGTACGGGCCGACCGCGAGCGCGTGATCTCCGGCCTGAAGCGCGTCTCCAAGCCCGGCCGGCGCATCTACGCCAAGAAGGACCGCCCGCACCAGGTGCTGGGCGGCATGGGCGTCGCCATCCTGTCAACGTCGAAGGGCGTCGTCACCGGCCGCCAGGCCCAGGACGAGGGCGTCGGCGGCGAGGTGCTGTGCTACGTGTGGTGAGCCGATGAGCCGGATCGGACGAATGCCCATCACCGTCCCCGCCGGCGTCTACGTCGAGATCGCCGCCGGCACGGTCACCGTGACGGGTCCCCGCGGGCGCCTGTCGGAGCGGATCACCCCTGACATGAGCGTCACGCAGGAGGGCACGACGCTGGTCGTGACCCGGCCGACCGACCGCGGCCAGCACCGGGCGCTGCACGGGCTCACGCGCACGCTCGTCGCGAACATGGTCACCGGCGTCACCGAGGGCTTCGACGAAGCGGCTCGAGATCCAGGGCGTCGGCTATCGTGCCGCCCTGCGCGGGCAGCGATCTCGAGATGCAGCTCGGCTTCAGCCACCCGGTCAACGTCAAGGCGCCCGAGGGGATCGCCTTCGAGGTGCCGCAGCCGACCCAGATCATCGTCAGCGGCTCGCCAAGCAGCAGGTCGGCGAGGTCGCCGCCCAGATCCGCAAGTGGCGGCCGCCGGAGCCCTACAAGGGCAAGGGCATCCGCTACGCGGACGAGCACGTCATCCGCAAGGTCGGGAAGAGAGCGTAGAGCACGATGCAACGAAGACCAAACAACAGGCGCGCATCCGCCGCCACCGGCGCGTGCGGGCGAAGGTGACCGGCACGACGACCCGGCCGCGGCTGGCCGTGTACCGGTCGAACCGCACGCATCTACGCCCAGGTGATCGACGACAGCGCCGGGCACACGCTGGCGGCCGCGTCGAGCCTCGACAAGTCGCTCGCGGCGACCAAGCGCGCCGACGCGCCGGCCGCGGTCGGCAAGCTCGTGGCCGAGCGCGCCGCAAAGGCCGGCATCGAGACGGTCGTGTTCGACCGCGGCGGATACCTGTACCACGGACGCGTGAAGGCCCTGGCCGACGCAGCCCGTGAAGACGGATTGGAGTTTTAGTGGCAGTAGCCCCCAGACCGGGATCGCGTAACCCCGCCGCCCGCGGCTCCGAGGTCGCAGGCCGCGACCTGCAGGAGCGCGTCGTCAAGATCAACCGCGTGGCCAAGGTGGTCAAGGGCGGCCGCCGCTTCTCGTTCACCGCGCTGGTCGTGGTGGGCGACGAGGTCGATCACGTCGGCGTCGGCTACGGCAAGGCCAACGAGGTGCCCTCGGCGATCGCCAAGGCGGTCGAGGACGCCAAGAAGAACCTGTTCCAGATCCCCAAGTACCGCAACACGATCACCCACCAGGTGATCGGGCGCTACGGCGCCGGCCGCGTGATCCTGAAGCCGGCCTCCGAGGGCACCGGCGTGATCGCCGGCGCCGGCGTCCGCGCCGTGCTCGAGCTGGGCGGCGTGCGCGACATCCTCGCCAAGTCGCTGGGCACGGCCAACCCGATCAACCTGCTGATGGCGACCGTGGACGGACTGAAGTCGCTGAAGCGGCCCGAGGAGGTGGCCAAGCTGCGCGGATTGACGATCCGCGAGGTGATCAAGCCGCACTCCGAGGTGGTGGCCGACGCCGAGGCCGCGGCTGCCGCGAAGGCGAGCCTGACCGCCGCGGCGGTCGTCGAGGCGCCCGCGCCTGCGGTCGCCGAGCCGAAGCCGGCCGCCAAGCCCGCGGCGAAGGCCGCCAAGCCCGCCGCGGCCGCCAAGCCCAAGGCCGCCGCCCCGCGCAAGCGGGCGGCGAAGCCCAAGCCCGCGCCGGAGGCGGCCGCCGAGGCGACCGAGGCCGCGCCCGAGCCGGCGGCCGAGGCCGAGAAGGGCGAGGACGGCTGATGGCCAAGCTGCGCATCACCCAGGTGCGAGGCACGATCCGCACGCGGCCCGAGCACCAGGGCACGATGCGGGCGCTCGGGCTGCGCAAGATCAACGCGCAGACGGTGCGCGAGGACTCGCCCGTGCTGCAGGGCATGCTGCGCCAGGTGGCGTCGATGGTGAAGGTGGAGGAGATCGATGGCTGAAGAGACGACCACTGCGCCCGGCCTGCACGAGCTGCGACCGGCTCCGGGCAGCCACCGCGACCGCAAGCGCATCGGCCGGGGCGAGGGCTCCGGCAGCGGCAAGACCTCCGGCCGCGGCCAGAAGGGCCAGAAGTCGCGGGCGGGCAGCCACCGCATGCGCGCCGGCTTCGAGGGCGGCCAGATGCCGCTCTACATGCGCCTGGGCAAGCTGCGCGGCCCCAACCACCGCAAGTCGATGCCGATGGGCCCGTTCCGCACGCACACGACGCCCGTGAACGTGCGCGACCTGGAGCGGTTCGACGCCGGCGTCGAGGTGACCCCGGATCTGCTCAAGGCGGCGGGCGTCGTAAAGACGCTGCGCCACCCGGTCAAGATCCTGGGCGACGGCGAGCTCTCGCACGGCCTCACGGTGCACGCCCACGCGTTCTCGCGCCGGGCGGTCGAGCTGATCGAGGCGGCGGGGGGGAAGGTCGTGCGGATCGGCGGCGACACGCCGGCGCACGGCCGCTCCGAACGCCAAGTCGAGGGCCAAGACCAGGTCGGACGAGCGCAAGGCCACGGCCGAGCCCGCCGAGACGCCGGCTGCGGAGGCCGCCGAGGCGCCCGCGGCGGATGCACCTGACGAGGCGGCGGAGTCCGAGGAGTAGACGGGAGCCCGTGTGCTGCAGAGCCTGATCAACGCGTGGAGAATCCCGGACCTTCGCAAGAAGCTCCTGTTCACGGCGGCGATGCTCGCGATCTACCGGTTCGGCTCGTTCGTCCCGGCGCCGGGCGTGAACTCGAACGCGCTTGCGAGCGCGCTCTCGAGCCAGGGCGGGATCTTCGGCCTCCTGTCGGTGTTCTCCGGCGGCGGCCTCGCCCGGCTGGGCGTGTTCGCGCTCGGGATCATGCCGTACATCACCGCCTCGATCATCCTGCAGGTGATGACGCCCGTCTTCCCCAACCTGCAGGCCCTGCAGAAGGAGGGCGAGCTGGGCCAGCGGCGGATCACGCAGTACACCCGCTACCTGACCGTGGCGCTGGCCGCCATGCAGGCGCTCGGCTACACGTACGCGTTCCACTCGAACGCGCTCGGCGTGACCACGTCGGGCAGCCTGATCAACTTCACGCTCGGCAACGTGATCCTGATCGTGATCACGCTCACCGCCGGCGCGACGCTGCTCATGTGGATCGGCGAGCTGATCACGCAGCGCGGCGTCGGCAACGGCATGTCGCTCCTGATCTTCGCCTCGATCCTGACGTCCGCGCCGGCCGGGATCTCGGCCTGGTGGAACGGCTCGACCTTCGAGAAGCTGTCGCTTCCGATCGTCGTGTTCGGCGTGATCGTGGCGGTCGTGTACGTGCAGGAGGGCATCCGCAAGATCCCGATCCAGTACGCCAAGCGGATGGTGGGGCGACGGATGACGAGCGGCGGCTCAACCTACCTGCCGCTGCGGGTGAACATGGCCGGCGTGATCCCGGTCATCTTCGCCGCGGCGATCATGGCGTTCCCGCCGACGGTCGGCCAGATCGTGCCGTGGACGTTCGCGCACGACATCGCCCGCTGGCTGCAGCCCGGGGGGTGGCCCTTCCTGATCGGGGAAGCCCTGCTGATCTTCGGCTTCACGTTCTTCTACGTGGCCGTGATCTTCAACTCGATCGAGCAGGCCGACAACCTGAAGAAGTACGGCGGGTTCGTCCCGGGCGTGCGCCCGGGCAGACCGACCGCCCAGTACCTCGAGCGGGTGCTGGTGCGCCTGACGGTCGCCGGCGGGCTCTTCCTGGCCGCGGTCGCCGTGCTGCCGTCGCTGTTCATCAAGTACGGCGGCTTCTCGACGGCGACCGCCCGCGCGCTCGGAGGCACGTCGGTGCTGATCGTCGTGGGCGTGGCCATCGACACGATGCGGCAGATCGAGTCGCAGCTCGCGCAGCGCGCGTACAAGGGCTTCCTCAAGTAACCGCATGGCCCTCGATCTGATCCTGATGGGGCCTCCGGGTGCCGGCAAGGGCACCCAGGCGGGCCGCGTGGCCGCCGAGCGGGGCCTGGCCCACATCGCCACGGGCGACATGCTGCGGGCGGCGGTGCGCGACGGCACGCCGCTCGGCCTCGAGGCGAAGGCGATCATGGCCCGCGGCGACCTCGTCTCCGACGATCTCATCATCGCCATGTTCCGCGAGCGCCTGGCCGCGCCCGACACGGCGGCCGGCGTCCTCTTGGACGGCTTCCCCCGCACCGCCGCGCAGGCGGAGGCCCTCGACGAGATGCTCACCGGCCTGGATCGCCGCATCGCCGCCGTGGTCGTGTTCGACATCGACGAGGAGACCGTTGTGCGGCGGCTGTCGGGCCGGCGCATGTGCCGGGCGGCCGATCACGTCTACCACGTCGATTTCAACCCGCCGGCGGTCGCCGGCGTGTGCGACATCGACGGCTCGGAGCTCTACCAGCGCGACGACGACCTGCCCGAGGTCGTGCGGACGCGCTTCCGCAAGCAGTGGGTCGAGGCGGCGACGGTGGTGATCGACTACTACCGCGGGCACGGGCTGGTCTCGAGCATCGACGCGTCTGCGCCGCAGGAGCAGGTCTCGGCGGCGCTCGACGCTCTCCTGGACAGCCTGGGGGACGGATCGTGATCGTCCGCAAGTCGGACGCCGAGGTCGAGACGATGGCGCGCGCGGGGCGCGTGGTCGCAGAGACGCTCGACCTGGTCGAGGCGAGCGCGGCGGCGGGCGTGACGCTCAGCGAGCTCGACCGCATCGCCGAGGACTTCATCACGTCCCGTGGCGGGGTGCCGACCTTCAAGGGCTACCGCGGCTACCCCGGCTCGATCTGCGCATCCCCGAACGCGATGGTGGTGCACGGCATCCCCGGCCCGTACGCGCTCGTCGAGGGCGACCTGCTCTCGATCGACGTCGGCGTCACCCTGGACGGCTACGTGGCCGACTCGGCCATCACGTTCACCATCGGCCGCCCGTCCGAGCAGGCGAGCGACCTGATCGGCGCCTGCTACGAGGGCCTGGAGGCCGCGATCGGCCAGTGCCGTGCCGGGAACCGCCTCGGCGACGTCTCCCACGCGGTGCAGGTGGCGGTGGAGGCGCGCGGCTTCGGCGTCGTCCGCAGCCTGGTCGGCCACGGTGTCGGCCGCAACATGCACGAGGATCCCCAGATCCCCAACTACGGCCCGCCCGGCCGCGGCCCGAAGCTCGCGGCGGGGATGGTGTTCGCGATCGAGCCGATGATCACCGCCGGCTCCTACGACGTCGAGAGCGGCGACGACGGCTGGGCCGTGTACACGCGCGACGGCAGCCTGGCCGCCCACTGCGAGCACACGGTGGCGATCACGGACAACGGGCCGCGGGTGCTCACCCGCCGGCAGGCGCGTCAGGTGCCGGCGGCCGAGTGATACACTTCTTGGCCGCTCGGGCAGCATGCTTTCCCCTGCCTGCCGAGCGTCGTTTTGCCCCCCTGGAGGTCCCCCGTTGAAGGTGCGCCCGAGCGTCCGTCCCATGTGCGAGAAGTGCCGTGTGATCCGGCGCCACGGCCACGTGCTCGTGATCTGCTCCAACCCCCGCCACAAGCAGCGGCAGGGGTAGGGAAGGACGAGGTTGTGATGACTCCGGCAACACATGTCCCGGCCCGGTGGCTGCAAAGCGTCGCGCTGCTGCGTCCTCGGCCGGCGTCGTGCGAAGCACTGCCGCCGTCCTGCGTCCTTGCATCGCTCGCTTTTCGCTCACCGGACCGGTCCACGAGTCACCGGAGGCACCACTGATGGCACGCATTGCAGGCGTCAACCTCCCCCGCGAGAAGCGGGTCGAGATCGGCCTCACCTACATCTTCGGCATCGGCCGGTCGACGTCGAATGCCGTGCTCTCCGAGCTCGGGATCAACTCCGACACGAAGGTGCGCGACCTCACCGACGAGGAAGTCACCCGGCTGCGCACGCACATCGACGGCCTGACCGTCGAGGGCGATCTGCGCCGGGAGCGGTCGCAGAACATCAAGCGACTCATGGAGATCGGCTGCTACCGCGGCCTGCGCCACCGGCGCGGACTGCCCGTGAACGGCCAGCGCACCCGCACCAACGCCCGCACCCGCAAAGGTCCCAAGAAGACCGTCGGCAAGCAGCGCAAGAAGTAGCGATCGAGATCGCAAGGAAAGGACTGAATGCCTCCCGCACCTCGTAGAGGCGGTACGCGTGGCCGCGTCCGCCGCAAGGCCCGCAAGAACATCGCCATCGGCCAGGCGCACATCAAGACGTCGTTCAACAACACCCTTGTCGCGCTGACCGACAAGGACGGCGGCGTGATCGTGTGGAAGAGCGCGGGTGCGGTCGGCTTCAAGGGCTCGCGCAAGTCGACGCCGTTCGCCGCTCAGGTGACCGCCGACGCCGCCGCCCGCGAGGGCATGGAGCACGGGCTGCAGAAGGTCGAGGTGTTCGTCAAAGGGCCGGGCTCCGGCCGGGAGACCGCGATCCGCTCGCTGCAGGCGGCGGGCCTCGAGATCCTGGGCGTGAAGGACGTGAGCCCGCAGGCGCACAACGGCGTGCGGCCGCGCAAGCGGAGGCGGGTCTAGATGGCGCGCATGCTGGGCCCCAAGTGCAAGCAGTGCCGGCGCGAGAACATGAAGCTCTTCCTGAAGGGCGAGCGCTGCCTGACCGAGAAGTGCGCCATCGAGCGCCGGGCCTACCCGCCGGGCGAGCATGGCCGCGGCCGCATCAAGCAGTCCGAGTATCTGCTGCAGCTGCGCGAGAAGCAGAAGATGCGCCGCTACTACGGCGTGCTCGAGTCGCAGTTCCGCACGTACTACGCGAAGGCCAGCCGCCGCAGCGGCATCACCGGCGAGAACTTCCTGCGCATGCTGGAGCTGCGCCTGGACAACGTCGTCTACCGGCTCGGGTTTGCGGCATCGCGCTCGCAGGGCCGCCAGCTGGTGCGGCACAACCACTTCACGGTCAACGGCAAGAAGGTCAACATCCCCTCCTACCAGGTGTCCATGGGTGACGTCATCTCGATGCGCGAGGGCTCGGCCGCAAAGGCCGTGGTCGCCGACGCAACCGACCTGACCGCGTCCGTGTCGCCCTGGCTGCAGGCCGATCACGACAACCTGACGGGGACGGTGCTCCGCCTCCCCGACCGTGTCGACATCGACACGCCGGTGCAGGAGCAGCTGATCGTGGAGTTCTACTCCAAGTAAATCCGAGGCGGGGACTGTCCCCGCCTTCCTGGGGACTGTCCCCATATGAGAACGCGAGAAGAGGCGAGACGAATTGCTTGAGATCATCCCGAAGATCACGTCCGAGGACATTGGCGAGACGCTGGGCACCTTCGTGGTCGAGCCGCTCGACCGCGGGTTCGGCTACACGTTCGGCAACAGCCTCCGGCGTGTGCTCTTGTCCTCACTGGAAGGCGCCGCTGTCACGTCCGTGAAGATCGAGGGCGTGGCGCACGAGTTCACCTCGGTGCCCGGTGTGCGCGAGGACGTGACCGACATCATCCTGAACCTGAAGGGCCTCATCTGCCGCCTGCACGGCGAGTCGGGCGAGGTCGAGGTGCAGGTGCAGAAGGACGGCGCGGGCACGGTGACCGCCGCCGACATCGAGGCGCCGGCGGATCTCGAGATCCTGAACCCGGATCTGGTCGTCTGCCACCTGGCCGAGAAGGCCCGGTTCGAGATGACGCTCACGATCGCGCGTGGGCGCGGATACGTGGCGGCCGAGGGCAACAAGGGCCCCGAGACGACGATCGGCGTGATCCCCGTCGACTCCATCTTCTCGCCCGTGCGCCGCGTGAACTACGACGTCGACGCCGCCCGCGTCGGCCAGCGCACCGACTTCGACAAGCTCAAGCTCGAGGTGACCACCAACGGCTCGATGACGCCGAAGGACGCGGTCAAGGACGCTGCCGAGATCCTGATCCGGTATCTGTCGATCTTCACCGACATCGATGCCGCCGACCTGGCTCTGCGCCCCGACGGCGGCGCCGTCGAGGCCGCCGCGCCGAGCGCGCACGGCATGGAGAACATCCTCATCGAGGAGCTCGAGCTGGGCGTGCGCTCCTACAACTGCCTGAAGCGGGTCGGCATCGAGACGATCGGCGACCTGATCTCCAAGAGCGAGGCCGAGCTGGCCGCGATCCCGAACTTCGGCAAGAAGTCGATCGAGGAGGTCAAGGAGACGCTCGCCGCGCACGGCCTCAATCTGAAGGGAGCGGAGTGAGGCACCGGCGCAAAGGCCGCAAGCTGGGCCGCGACGCGTCCCATCGCAAGGCGCTCTACGCGAACATGTGCGGCGCGCTCTTCGAGCACGGCCGCATCCGCACGACCGAGGCGAAGGCCAAGGAGCTGCGCCCGATCGCGGAGAAGCTGATCACGCTCGCGCGCAAGGATCCAATGGACGTGGCGGCGCAGCGTCAGGCGGTCGCGTTCCTGCGCAGCAAGGACTTCGTCCACAGCCTCTTCCACACGGTCGCCCCGCGCTTCACCGAGCGCCCGGGCGGCTATACGCGCATCGTCAAGCTCGGCCCGCGCATGGGCGACGCCGCGCCGATGGCCTACATCGAGCTGGTCGACCACGAGCCGAGCCGTAGCTAGTAGATGATTGATTCCACGCCCCCGCGCGCCTGGACGTGTGTCGGTGGTCGTTGGGTGTGGCGTGGTGGCGCTGCGGCTGCGAACCGTCGCGGGGCGGCGTCCTCGGTCGCGCCCATAGTTCCACCACTATGAACGCTCCCTGCGTCCTTGCCCCGCTCGGTTCTCGCCGCCCAGGACATCACGGCGGCGTGGAATCAATCATCTAGCGGCCCCCGCCGCTCGTGCCGACCTACCGGCTGACCCTCGCCTACGACGGCACCGACTTCCGCGGCTGGGCGATGCAGCCCGGCCTGCGCACGGTCGTGGTCGACGTGGCCGCGGCGCTCGCGGTCGACCCGAGCACGCTGACCGTCGCCGGGAGGACGGACGCGGGCGTCCATGCGGCCGCGAACGTCGTCTCGCTGCGCGCGCCGCGGATGCGGTCGCTGCGGGCGGTCAATCGCCGCCTGCCGGCCGACATCGCCCTCCTCGAGGTCGAGCGCGTGGCCGACAGCTTCGATGCGCGCGCCGACGCGAAGGCCCGCTCCTACGTCTACCGCATCCTCACCGACGAGCGCCCCGACCCGTTCCGCGCGCGGTTCGAGCTGCACCATCGCCGCGCCCTCGACGAGGCGGCGCTTGCGGCCTGCGCCGCGGCCATCGTCGGACAGCACGACTTCCGCGCCTTCACCCCCAGCGAGACCAAGCACGTGTTCTTCCGCCGCACGGTGCTCGCGGCCGAGTGGCGCCGATCGGGCGCCCGGCTCGAGTTCCACCTGACGGCGGATGCGCTCCTGCGGCACATGGTGCGCGTGCTCGTCGGCACGATGCTGCAGCGGCCCGACCCGGACGATCTCGCCCGGCTCCTGCTCGGCGCTCCCCGCTCGGCCGCCGGCCGCACCGCCCCGCCGCACGGCCTCACCCTCACCTCGGTCGCCTATGAATAACCGGTGCCAGGCACCGGTTATTCACGCCAGGCGGGTTCCTGACGCGTCGTGGACAGTCAGGGTGGCCGCCGCGCTGGGTGAGCCCGGGTACTGCGACCGCTCGATGCGGAACACCAGGTGGCCCTGGCCGTCGCGGTCGTCGGTCAGGGTGTAGCCGAGCTTGCGCGGGACGGCGGCGCTGCGGACGTTCGCCTCATCGCAGTGGATCTCGAGCCGCAGCAGATCCTCGACCTCGAATCCGACCCGGGTGAGGGCGGCGGTCGACTCGCTCGCAAGGCCGCGGCCGATCGCGTCTGCGCGGATCCAGTAGCCGATCTCCCGCGCCTTGCCGTCCACGCGCGGGTGGAAGCCGGTGCCGCCCACCACGCGCTCCTCGGCCGCGTCGAAGATGCCGTAGATGGCGTCCTCGCCGCGCGCGAACTGTTCGGCGAAGGTGCCCAGGAGGTCGGCCTTCTGCTCCAGCGTGGTCGGCTCCGCCGCCGCCCAGGGCATCCAGGGGAGCAGGTGCTCGAGGCTCGAGTCGACCGCCTCCTTGAGCAGCGCGGCGTCGGCAGGATCCCAGCAGCGGATCACGAGCCGGTCCGTGGTGATGCGGTATGCGCGGGACATGCAGTTACGCTAGCGGCCGCGCATGCACATCCTGCTCACCAACGACGACGGCGTCACCTCGCGCGGCCTGCTCGCCGCCAAGCGGGCGCTCGAGCGGGTCGGCACGGTCTCGGTCATTGCGCCGGACTCCAATCGCAGCGCGGTCGGGCGCGGCATCACGATCAACCGGCCGCTGACGATCGCCGAGGTGACCCTGCGCGACGGCTCCACCGCCTACGCCACCGACGGCACGCCGGTCGACTGCGTGCGCTTCTCGACGCTCGGCCTGGTCGGCGAGCCGCCCGACCTGATCGTGGCCGGGATCAACTACGGGGTGAACCTCGGCGACGATGTCACCTACTCGGGCACGGTCGCGGCCGCGTTCGAGGGGATCGTGCTCGGCATCCCCGCCGTGGCCGTGTCGCAGCAGAGCAAGGAGGCCGGCGTCCACTTCCGCCGCCAGTCGGGGTACGACTTCGCCCCGGCGGCCGACTTCCTGCCTGGGCTGGTCGAGCTGATCGAGGCGCGCGGCCTGCCGCCGCGCACCATCCTGAACGTAAACGCGCCCCCGCCGCCCGTCGAGGGCGTGTCGGTCGTGCGCCTGGGCCGGCGCATCTACCGCGACCGGCTCGAGCTCGAGTCCGACGACAAGGGCCGGCGCCGGTACCACATCTACGGCGACGATCCGTCCTACCACGACGAGCCCGGCACCGACTTCCACGCCATCGCCGAGCGCCGGATCGCCGTCACGCCGATCCACCTCGACCTGACCAGCGGCCAGGGTCTCGACGAACTGGCCGGCTGGCCCTTCTAGGCCGGGGCGTCGGCCGCTGCCAGCAGGCCGGGCAGGTCGAGCGGGTCCGTCACCATCAGGAGCGACCCGTCGGCGGCGGTCGGCCACTCGGCCTGGGGCCGGTCCCAGTAGAGCTCGATCCCGTTGCCGTCGGGGTCGTGCAGGTAGAGCGCCTCGGAGACGCCGTGATCGGAGGCCCCGTCCAGGCGGACGCCGCTCTCGAGCAGGTGCCGCAGCGCGCGCCCGAGGTCGGCCCTGGTTGGGTAGAGGATGGCGAGGTGGAAGAGGCCGGTCGTGCCCGGGGCCGGCGGCGCGCCGCCCGCGCTCTGCCAGATGTTCAGGCCGATGTGGTGGTGGTAGCCGCCGGCGGCCATGAACGCCGCCTGATCGCCGTAGCGCTGGCGCAGCTCGAACCCGAGCACCTCGCCGTAGAAGGCCTCGGCCCGGGCCAGGTCGGCCACCTTCAGGTGGACGTGGCCGATCTGGGTGTCGTCGGGGATGCGGTAGCTCATGAGTACGGCTGCTGGGAGATCACGACCTCGAGCCCGAATCCTGCCAGACCGGTGGCCGCCGCGACGGCGATCCACTCGAGCTTCGACGGTTTGCCGCGGAAGCGCGGGTACACCAGGAACACGATCGCCTGCGACAGATACAGCGCCACGAGCGACGGCGTGAGCGCGTAGGAGTAGAACCGCTCGGGATCGATCAGGCTGATCGCATCGACCGCCACGAAGAGCACCGCGATCACGCGGCCCGCCCGCGCGATCGAGACGCCGAGCATCACGTGCATCAACCTGGTCAGCGCGACGAACTCGGCCACGATCACCGCGACGACGCTCGCGGCGGCGCCGTAGGCGATCACGGTGGCAAGGCCGTCGCCCTCATACGCCTTCACCAGCGTGTAGCCCGGCGCCTCGAGCGCCGCGAGCTGCGAGTCGCCGAGCGCGGCCATCGGCACGGCCACGACGAGGATCAGTGCGGCGGTGATGACGACGGCGGCGAGGATCGTCCGCCGCACCGTCCGTCCGCCGCCGGCGACCTCGCCGCCGAGGAAGAGCGGCAGGCTCGCGCAGGTGAAGAGCAGCGCCACGTTGCCGATGCCCCGGGCCACCGACGGCCCGTTGGCATGCAGGCGAAACGCCCCGGGGTGGACGCCGGCATGGTCGAGGAGCACCCACGCAAAGACCAGGGTGAGAACGACCTGCACGACCGCGATCACCGCCACGAGGACGAACACGAGCCGCTCGGCAGCCAGGATCGCCCCGGCGATCGCGATCGGCAGCAGGAGCTCGAGCAGCTTCTGGTGGGGGACGATGCCGGGGAACGACTCCGGGAGCTGGTTGTAGACCAGATAGGTGACCGTGAACGGGAGGTACAGGAAGTAGCTGAGCGTCCAGATGCAGCCCTGGACGAGCGCCATCCGCCGGCCCGCCGCACGCTCGACGAAGGCGTACAGGCCGCCGTCCGAGGCGATCTGGCCCGAGTACCGCCACCAGATCAGAAGCGGCGCGGCGAAGAGGGCCGCGCCGGCCAGGGCCACGAGCCCCATCGACGAGATCGCCGCGCTGCCGACGGCGTCGGGCAGATACAGCGTCGCCAGTGCGAGCGGGCCGCCGACCGAGCTCACGGCGAAGCCGGCGAAGAGCACGATCGGGAGGGTGCCGCCGCGCTCATTCACCGGCATGCCGCCCGGCAGAGGAGGGCCGCCGGGCGCAGGAGGTCAGCTCCAGCTGCCTCCGCTGCTCGAGCTCCCGCCGCCCGACGACGAGGTCGCTCCACCGCTCGCCGAGCCGCCGCCGGAGCCCACGGTCACATCGGCGTTCATGCCGAGCGCCTTGTGGCCAGGCACCGAGCAGAAGAAGTCGTACTTGCCGTTCTGCAGGGTGACCGTCAGGTTCTGGGTGCCGGGGCCGGCGATCGGGGTCGACTGGTTGGAGACCCCAGGCCCTTCCACGGTCAGGTTGTGCGACGACGGGCCCTTGTTCGTGACGACGAACGTGTACGTGCCGGCCTTCGCGATGTGGTCGCCGCCGGCGATCGTGATCGAGAAGTCCTTCTCGGTGACCGCGATGGTCTTCCCGGTTGCGGCCGGCGCCTGAGTGCTGCCACCGCCGTTTCCCGCGTTGACGGTGGCTGTGGACGAGGCCGGCGAGGAGGACGAGCTGCCGCATGCGGCCAGGGCGAGGGTGAGGGCGGCGGCGGCGGCCGCGAGGCGTAGGCTTCTCATGTGGCGTTCTACGGTCCCAGGCGGAGATCGGTTTGGCGGGTGTGACTGATGTCACGGGCGCCGGCGCCCGATCTCCCGACACCTGGCTGTTCGATTTCGACGGCACGCTGGTGGATTCCATCGCACTTATCCTGGACTCGTTCCGGCACGCTACCCGCACCGTGCTCGGCGCGGTGCCTCCCGACGACGTCCTGATGGCGGGGGTGGGGACGCCGCTGCGGGAGCAGATGAGCGCGCTTCACCCCGCCCGCGTCGACGAGCTCGTCGCGGTGTACCGCGAGCACAACGCGCGCCGTCACGGCGACCTCCTGCGGCCGTACCCGGGCGTGGACGCGATGCTCGCCGGCCTGCGCCGGCGCGGGCACGCGCTCGGTATCGTCACGTCCAAGATGCGCGACGCGGTCGAGCTCGGCATGCAGCACGTCCCGCTCGGGCGGTTCGACGTCGTCGTCACCTGCGAGGACACCGACCGGCACAAGCCCGACCCCGCTCCGGTGCTCCACGCCCTGGCAGCGCTGGCCGCCCCGCCCGCGAGCGCCGTCTACGTCGGCGACGCGCCCTACGACCTGCGCGCCGGCCGCGGAGCGGGCGTGGCGACCGCGGCGGCGATGTGGGGCACGGCCTTTGCCCCCGCCGTGCTGCGGGCCGAGCGGCCCGACCGTGAGCTCGCCCATCCCGAGGAGGCACTGCGCTGGTGAATGTGGAGGAGAGGGCCGCCGAGCTGCGGCGGCTGATCGCGGACGCCAACCATCGCTACCACGTGCTCGACAGCCCGACCATCTCGGACGGCGAGTACGACGACAAGATGCGCGAGCTGCAGGCGCTCGAGGCCGAGCACCCCGAGCTGGTGACGCCGGACTCGCCGACGCAGCGGGTGGGCGACGTCGCGTCGAGCCAGTTCGCCGAGGTCGAGCACCCGCGGCCGATGCTCTCGCTCGCGAACGCCCGCACCGACGACGAGTACCGGGCGTGGATCGAGCGCGTGCGGCGGCTGCTCGACGGCGAGCCCTTCCAGCTCGTCACCGAGCCGAAGATCGACGGTCTGGCCATCTCGCTGATCTACGAGCACGGCGTGTTCGTGCGCGGCGCGACGCGGGGCAACGGCGTCGTCGGCGAGGACGTGACCGCGAACCTGCGCACCATCCGCGCCATCCCGCTCGGCCTGCCGGCCGGCGGCGCCGCCCCGCCCGCGGTCGTCGAGGTGCGGGGCGAGGTGTACCTGCCGCTGCAGGGGTTCGCACGCGTGAACGAGGAGCAGGTCGCGGCGGGGGCGAAGCCCTTCATGAACCCGCGCAACTCCGCCGCCGGGTCGCTGCGCCAGAAGGATCCGTCGGTGACGGCCCGCCGGCCGCTGTCGCTGTGGGCGTACGCCATCGGCCACAGCGAGGGGCTCGAGCTCGAGTCGCACTGGGATGCGCTCACGTGGCTGCGGGAGCACCGCTTCCCGGTCAGCCCGGACGTGCGCCTGCACGACGATCCAGAAGCGGCGCTCGCCGTGTGCCACGAGTGGGAGCGGCGCCGCGCGGAGCTCGCCTTCGACGTCGACGGGGCGGTCGTCAAGGTGTCGTCGTTCGACCAGCAGCGGCGCCTGGGCGCGGTCGGCCGCGATCCCCGCTGGGCGATCGCCTTCAAGTTCCCGCCGACCACGGCCCTGACGACGCTGCTGCACATCGGCCTGAACGTCGGCCGCACGGGCGCGATGAACCCGTACGCCGTCCTCGAGCCGGTCAACATCAGCGGCGTCACCGTGGGCATGGCGACGCTGCACAACGAGGACGACATCCGCCGCAAGGACATCCGCGAAGGCGACCGCGTGATCGTGCAGCGCGCCGGGGACGTGATCCCGCAGGTGGTCGGGCCGGCGCCCGAGCAGCCGGGCGAACGCGGGCCGGTCTGGTCGATGCCCGACCGCTGCCCGGTGTGCGGCCACCCGGTGGTGCGGGCCGAGGGCGAGGCCAAGCACTACTGCTCCAACCGGGCCTGCCCGTCGCGTGGCTACGAGGGCCTGCGCCACTTCGTGTCGCGCGGGGCGATGGACATCGACGGCGTCGGCGAGAAGCTCGTGCGCAAGCTGATGGAGGTGGGGCTCGTCGCCCAGCCGCAGGACTTCTACCGGCTGACCGCCGATGACCTGCTCGCGCTCGAGGGGTTCCAGGAGCGCTCGGCCGAAAATGCGATCGCTGCGATCGAGGCGTCCAAGCGCCAGCCGTTCGGCAGGGTGCTCTTCGCGCTCGGCATCCCCCACGTGGGATCCGTGACCGCCCAGGCGCTCGCGGACGGGTTCGGGACGATGGCGGAGCTGCGCGAGGCGGCTCCCGAGACGATCGCCGAGGTCGAGGGCGTGGGGCCGGTGATCGCCGAGCAGGTGGCCGGGTGGTTCCTCGACGCCGAGCACGCGGCGATCGTCGATGCGCTGCACGCGGCCGGGCTGCAGATGGAGGGGCCGAGGCGGGCGCAGGCGCCGGCCGGGCCGCTGGCGGGAAAGACCTTCGTCGTGACGGGGACGCTGGACGGCTTCTCCCGCGACGAGATCGCCGAGCACCTGGCCGGGCTGGGGGCGAAGGTGACGAATACGGTCTCGTCGAACACCGACTACCTGCTCGCCGGCGCCGGCGGCGGGTCCAAGCGGGCGAAGGCCGAGCAGCTCGGCGTGCCCGTGCTCTCCGAGGATGACCTGGAACGGCTCGTCGCCGATCCGCCCACCGCCGACTCCTAGGATCGTCAGCCCGGCGCGGAGCCCGCGAGCAGCTGCACGATCCGGTCCTGTAGGACGTGGGCGGCGGGGACATTGATGTGGCGCTGGTTCATGAGGATCGAGAACGCCAGGTGGTGGCCGTTTCGGGCGGTGACGTAGCCGGAGAGCGCCGAGGCCCCGTCGAGCGTCCCGGTCTTGGCAAGGGCGTTTCGGTACGCCGGCCCCGACCGCATCCGCTTCTCCAGGGTGCCGCTCACACCGGCCAGCGGCAGCGCGTGCTCGTAGTACCACCCGTACGGCTGCGCCGCCGAGCGGCGGAGGATGCCGACGATCTGGCGGGCCGAGAGCCGGTCGCCCTTCGACAGGCCGGATCCGTCCAGGAGCGCCGCGCCGGCCAGGTCGACGCCGAGGGCCTGCAGATACCGGCGGGTGAGGGCAACCCCGCCGCGGGTGGTGCCGAGCCGGCCGGCGGCGACGGCGAGATCCTTCGCCAGGGTCTCGGCGAAGAAGTTGTCCGAGACCTGGTCCATCTGGAAGACCAGCCGGTGCATCGTCGGGGAGGCCTCCGCGGCGACCGCCCGCGCCGCCGCCGGGTGGACGCCGGTGTGCGACCGGTGGCCGATGGCGACGCCCTGCCGCTGCAGCGCCAGGGTCAGCTGCTGGGCCGCGCGCAGAGCGGGCGAGGGAGCGGTCGCGAACGACCCGAGCTGCAGCAGATCCTCGTTGACTGTGAGCGCCGAGAGCGGCGGGCAGTCCATCCACGAGTCGCTCTTCCAGTCCGGTCCGCGCCGCTCCGTGTCGAACGCGCTCTCGTCGCCGTACACCGCGCCCGTGACCCGCAGCACCCCGGCGGAGCGCACCGCGGCCGCGAGGTCGTGCACGAGGCTCGAGGAGCCGCCGAAGGCGAGCCGCGAGAACGGCAGCGTCGAGAACGACGGATCGCCGTCGCCGACCAGCCACAGGTTCCCGTGCAGCGTGCCGGCGGTGAGGGTGCCGGTCGCGAGCACGCGGGTTTGCAGGCGCGTCGCAAAGCCGATCCGGCCGAGCACCGAGGCGCTGGTCGTGAGCTTCATGTTCGAGGCCGGGCGCATCTCCCTGCGGCCGTGATACACGGTCAGGAGGCGGGCAGAGGTGCGGTCGTACACGACCAGGCCCGTGCGGTCGCCGGAGAACTGCGACCGGGCGACGAGCCGTTCGATCTGGCTGCTGAGCACGCTCGCACCGGCAGCCGGCGGGGCGGCCAGGAGCAGCGAGCAGGCGAGGACGATGAGGCGGGGCGCCTTCACGGACGATGGGATGCGTGCCGGGGGGCGGGGCCCGCGGCGCCTACCGGGTGAGCGTGAGCTCCTCCCGCACAGCCTGGAACAGGCTCTTGTCGATCTTGCCGTGGTAGATCGGGACAGCTTGCTCGTGGCAGAGCTTGATGACGTCTTCGCGCTTCATCCCATACTCTTTGGATAGCTCATCCGGCGTCAGGTGATTCGCCATGCCTGCCCCCTTCTGGTCTCCGGGAATTGAAAAACCCACCGATCGGAATCCTCGGTGGGCTCAGAGATGCTGCTAATCGTGTTCGTTTGCGCCGGGCAATTCAGGCGCGCTCCTCGCAGACATCCATGACCACACTGTAGCGACGTCGCCGGACGCCGTCAATCGGCCGGGGGCCATCTCCTAGATGGGGTTCGGGAGGTCGATGAACACGTGCTCGACGCCGAACCGGCCCGCGATCAGATCGCCGAGGACGCGCACCCCGAACACCTCCGTCGCGTAGTGCCCCGCGGCGATGAAGTGGATGCGGGCCTCGCGCGCAGCGGCCATCGCCGCCTCGCGCGGCTCGCCGGTGATGAAGCAGTCGGCGCCGGCGTCCGCAGCGGCCTCGAGCTCACCGGCGGCGGCGCCGCTGATGATCGCCACGCGGGCGACCGCCTCGGGCCCGTCGGCGAACACGAGCGGCTCGGCCGAGACCTCCCGGCGCACCCGCTCGAGCAGCTGCTCGAGCGTGATCGGAGGCTCGGCGCGGCCGATGAACCCGATGCTGCGCGCGCCGACCGCGCCGAACTCCTCGAGGTCGTCGAGGCCGAGCAGGCGGCACAGCAGGGCGTTGTTGCCGACATCGGGGTGGGCGTCGAGGGCCAGGTGGTAGGCCACGAGCGAGAGGTCGGCGTCGAACAGGCACTTGAGCCGCGCCCGCTCGCGGGCGCCGATCCGGCGCGGGTCGGACTTCCAGAACATCCCGTGGTGGACGATCAGCATCTGCGCACCGGCGTCGGCCGCGCGCCGGAACAGCTCGAGCGACGCGCTGACGCCCGTCGCGATCCGCGTCACCTCGGCGGCCCCGGTCACCTGCAGGCCGACCGGGAGGGCGTCCGGATAGGCATCGGCCTGCAGCAGCCCGTCTGCGAAGGCGACGATCTCGTCTCTGCCGGCCACCCGCGTACCGTACCGCCCAAACGGGTGGTCCCACCACCCCACCCGTTGCGGGCCGGCGGCCGCGTGCGCAATGCTTCCCCGGATGGAAGAGCGCGTGTCGCTTGAGCGCCGTCTGGCGGGGCATCTGCCGCCGCCCTCCGGCCCGCTTCGCCGGGAGGCGTTCGTGCGCGCCCCGGGGGGCCTGCGCCCGCGCATCCAGGCCCAGATCGATCGCGCGGTCGAGATCTTCGAGGTCGAGCGGCTCCTGTACGACATCGAGGTCGACGCGCAGCAGCGGTGGCTGCGGCGGATGATGGCCTTCGACGCCTACTGCGCCCGCCGCGACGCGATGCGCGAGAGCGGGCGGCCGGCCCCGCCGCCTGTGCGATAATCCCGCGTCCCCGGGGCGTGGCGCAGCCTGGTAGCGCGCACCGTTCGGGTCGGTGAGGTCCCGAGTTCGAATCTCGGCGCCCCGATACCGCGGCCGGGTGGCGGCAGCGGCTCGGTCGAGCCGCAGCGTCACCCGGCCGCGTGTGTCTCCGGCGTCGCTGCATCGGCCCCGGCCGGGCAGGACTGGCGCTGATCGGTGGCGAACTCGACAGCGATGGCAGACGAGACGCGCATCGAGCGCCGGCTCGACCGGCTGATAGCCCATGCCGAGAAACCGCGGGGAGCGGCGGTCGTGATCGCCTCGGTGACGACCACGATCACCATCGCCGCAGGCGTGCTGATGACCGTCATCGACCACAAGGGTTTCCCCTCGATCGGCTCGGGGCTCTGGTGGGCCGTCCAGACCGTGACGACCGTCGGGTACGGCGATCACGTCCCAGAGACCCGCCCTGGCCAGATCGTGGCTGCCGTGGTGATGCTCCTCGGGATCGGGTTCGTGACCGTGATCACCGCGTCGATCACCGGCGCCTTCGTGGCCCGGACGCGCAAGGACCCGACTGCCGCGGGCGACCGCGCGGCCACCGCAGAGCAGCTGCGGCACATCATCGAGCGCCTGGAGCGGATCGAAGCGAACCAGAGCCAGTCGTCCGGGAACTGACCGCGACGAGCGCGCGCATCAGCGCGACGGCGTCTCGCTCCGAGAGCCTCTGCTCCCTGACGAGCGACTTCCAGGTCGAGAAGGCGACGGCGTGCCCGAGCGCCGCGCGCGTCCGCCGCCGGGCGGCGGCGGGCAGGTCGCGTCCGGCCATGAGGGTCTCGCCCGCGGTCGCCAGGTAGGTGCGGAAGCCGGCGAAGTGGTGCGGCGACCAGCGGCACGGCTTGCTCGTCGCGTGAGAGGTTGGTCAGCATCGGCTCCGTGCGGCCGTAGAACGCGTAGAGCTCGAGCAGCGCGACGTCCAGGCGGGCATCGGGAGGGTCGATGGCCGCCCACGCGGCCAGGTCGGGGGCGGGGTTCGCGGCCGCCCAGTGAGCGGTGCAGGCGTCGAACAGCGCCGCCTCGTCCGGGAAGTGGCGGTACACCGTCGAGCGGCGCACGCCGGCATGTTCGGCGACGGCGCTGATCGACGTCCGCGCGGGGCCGACGGTGCCGTGCAGCGCGACGGCGCTCGCCGCGATCCGCCGCCGGGTGTCGTCCTGAGCCTCGGCCCGGCGGCGCATGCGATATGGACGCTTTGGATTTTCGTCGGTCATCGGTGTCCTTCCATCTTGACACACGGGGCTGACGCTCCTATATTAGCGCGACACTAATGTACGATGAAATAAGGAGCGATCCATGACAATCAGCCAGACCGCCCGGGTGCTCGGGCCCTCCGACGGGCTTGCGGGCTTCCTCGGCAGCATCGGCGTGCGCTTCATGATCGACGGCGAGACCACCGGGGAGGCCTTCTCGCTCGTCGAGCACCCGATGTCACCCGCGCGCGCTGGCGGCGCCGCTGCATCGGCACACCCTCGAGGACGAGTACAGCTACGTCCTCACGGGGCGAATGGGGGCGCTGCTCGGCGACGACGTCCTCGAGGCCGGCCCCGGCGACCTCGTGTTCAAGCCGCGCGGCGAGTGGCACACGTTCTGGAACGCCGGCGACGAGCCGTGCCGGATCCTCGAGATCATCTCGCCGGCCGGCTTCGAGCGATTCTTCGCCGAGCTCGTCGACCTCGGTGGCGTCGCCCAGGCCGACCCCGAAGCCGTCGGCGAGCTGTGCCGCCGCTACGAGCTCGAGATGGACCCCGCGAGCGTCCCCGGGCTGATCGAGCGCTTCGGCGTGCGCATGCCCGGCGAGCCGCTGGTGTAGGCCGGCGCTCCCATCAGACGCAACCGACCGGTTGCGTATACTGGCGGCATGCGGATACTCGTCCTGGGCGGAACCGCCTTCGCCGGCCGGCATTTCGTCGAGCTCGCGCTCGGCCGCGGGCATGAGATCACGATGTTCAACCGCGGCCGCACCGGCCCCGATCTCTTCCCCGCGGCCGAGCGCGTCGTCGGCGAGCGGGCGGGCGGCCTCGAGGCGCTGCGCGGCCGGCGCTTCGACGCCGTCCTCGACACCTCGGGCTACTTCCCGGCCGACGTCGAGCGCTCGGCGCAGCTGCTCGCCCCGGCCGCCGGGCGCTACCTGTTCGTCTCCAGCCGCAGCGTCTACGCCGACCACTCGGCGCCCGGCGCCGACGAGACCGCGCCGCTCGGGGAGCTGCCTGCCGGCGCCCCCACCGACGAGATCACGGGCGAGAGCTACGGACCGCTCAAGGTGGCCTGCGAGCGGGCCGTCCAGGCCGCGTTCCCGGGACGCACGGTGATCCTGCGGCCCGGCCTGATCGTGGGGCCGAACGACCCCACCGGGCGCTTCACCTACTGGCCGCAGCGGGTGGCCGCGGGCGGCGACGTGCTCGCCCCGGCGCCCCCCGACCAGCCGCTCCAGGTGATCGATGCGTGCGATCTGGCCGCATTCGCGCTCGATCTGCTCGAGCGGGAGGTCGACGGCACGTTCGACGTCGTCTCGCCCGACGGCATGCTCACCCTGGCCGGCCTGCTGGACGCGTGCCTCGCCGCGTCGGGGAGCGATGCCAGCATCGTGTGGGTCGACGAGCGCTTCCTGCTCGATCGCGGCGTCGAGCCGTGGACGGAGCTGCCGCTGTGGACGCCGGGCGAGGACATGGCGGGCTTCCAGCGCTCCAACGTCTCCCGCGCCCTTGCGGCCGGCCTCGTGGTACGGCCGATCGCAGACACCGTGGCCGCGACGCTGCGGTGGGCTGCCGCCGCCGATCCCGACCCCGGCGCGGCGATGACCCGCGACCGCGAGGCCGAGCTCCTGGCCGAGTGGCGGGACCGACCCGCGCCTACGGGATCGGAGTGATCAGGCTCGAGCCGGCGATGGCGCGGTCGCCGAGGTCGCGCCAGACGGCGGCGAACTGGGCGAGCGTGAACCGCTCGCGGCCGCCGTCCCACGGGTTGTTGTAGGCGATCACGCCATCGCCGTAGCCGGTCAGGGTGATCGCGTGCTCGGCCCAGTTCGCCCGCACCACCCGCCCCGACGGGGCTCGCCACGTTACGGGGTCGCTCGCACCGAGGGCGATCCAGGCGACGATCGGCCGGCCATGCCGCAGCGCGTCCAGGATGCTCTCGAGCGGGGCGCCGGTGAGGTTCGTCGTGCCAGAGTCGAACCGCCGGGCCAACGCTAGCAGCGGCCGGTCGTACACGCCGTAGCCGCCGCCGCCCACGTTGCCGACGAAACCGAGCTCGGGGTCGCCCCATGTGGCAGCGCCGTTTTCGACATCCTGTCGCAACGGCTGGGCGATCGGGAGCATCGCCTGCAGCCGCCGCTGGCCCACGCGGACGCGCAGCATCATCGAGAGCGCCGCCGCCTCGCACCCGTCGCGGTACACCTGGTGCACCGCGGGGAGGGTGAGCCGCGTCGACTGCACGGAGACCGGGGCGCGCACCTCCGTGACCGGCGAGCGCACGGCTCGTAGCACGGCCGCAACGTCTGCGCCGTCCCAGCGCAGGTGGGTACTCCAGCCGCGTCCGTGCACGACGGTGGCATGGCCTTGCACCCAGCGCTCGAGGAGCTCCCGGCGCGAGCGCGGAGCGGTTCCGATGGCCGTCCTCTTCGCTGCGGGCATCGTGAGCACGACGGGGCCGGCGTGCACGATGAGCGCATGCGGCGCCGGCTCAGCGGTCGCCGCCGAGCGGGCGGCCGGCGAGGTTGCACCGCCACCGCCGCACCCGGCGGCCAGAAGTGCGACCGCAGTGGCCGGGCCGAGCGCTCGCCTCATCTGGGCAGTAGGGCGCTCGGCTTGACCGCGCGGGCCAGGCCCGCCTCGTGCTCGAGGGCCTCGACGCGCACATCTTCGAAACCCCGTCGCTCGAGGGTCTGGTTCCACCATTCGAGCGACGCGGGATGCTCCCACCGGCGCGTGGCCACCCGGAACGCATTGCGTGCGAGCCGCACAACGCCGCGCGGGCCGGCCCGGAGCAGCAGGCGCACCTTCGACGTCACGATGCGCCGGTCGCGCGCGGCCAGGCTGATCCGGAACATCATGTCCACGGTGACCATCCGGCCGCCCGGCCGCAGCACACGGAAGGCCTCGGCGGCGGCGAGCTCCTTGCCGTCGTCCGTCAGGTGGTGGAACGCGTAGCACGATACGACCACGTCGACGCTCGCGTCCGGAAGCGGCAGGCGGCGCATGTCGCCGTGGATCAGACTCACGTTCTCGACGCCCGACCTGCGCGCGTGCTCGCTCAGGCGCTCGAGCATCGTCGCCGAGGCATCCAGGCCGATAACCGACCGGCACATGCGCGCGGCGGGCAGGGTCACGAGCCCGGTGCCGCAGCCCACGTCGACCACCACGGCATCCGCGCCGATGTCCGCGGCCGTCAGGATGGCGTCGCAGAACCTGGCGAAGGCCGGACTGTGTGCGACCACGTCCCATCCATCGGCGCGGCCATCCCAGCGATCCGCAAGGCCGGGCTCGATCGTGAACCCCTCCGAGACGGGCACCGCCATGCGCTCGCCCCCTGGCCGATCCAGCACCATGCACTGACCGTAGGCCCCCCGGATGAGGCGAGGATGGGGAACACCTGTGTATCTCATGGGAATCTCTGCGGAAACCCTTAGATTGCTCTCATCAACCGACTCCTATCCTTCGAACATGTCAATCGAGCCGCAGGAGTCGGCGCCGCAGCGGATCGCTGCGGCCCGCCGCCGTGCCCACACGGCCAAGCTCGGGCTCGCCGCCGCCGGGCTCGCGTTCTTCGGCCTCGGCATGACACTTGTGAAGGCCAACGTCGCCGGCCACACGCGGCGGCCGCTGCGGCCGCTCGACGCTCCGTCCCGCTTCCGGGCGATCGTCCGCCAGGACGCGCTCGCGGGCGGCCTGCTCGCGCCCGCCCAGGCCGACCCGGGCGCCACGACGTCACAGTCGTGATCGCGACCGAGACCCAATTCCGGGCGATGGGCTGCGAGATCGTGGTCGCCGGCGCCGGAGAGGCCGAGCTTGCGGCCATCCGCAGGCTGTTCGCCGAGCGCGATCGCGTCTTCAGCCGCTTCCGGCCCGACAGCGAGATCAATTCCGTGAACGCGGCCGCGGGCTCCTCGACGCTCGTCTCGCCGCGGTTCGCCGAGACCGTTCGGTGTGCGCTCGCGGTCGCCGAGCAGACCGGCGGCCTGGTCGATCCGACCGTCGGCGCGTCGCTGGTCGCGCTCGGCTACGACCGCGACTTCGGGGATCTCGGCGACAGCGCGGCCCCGCCGGCGCCGGTCGGCCCCGCGCCCGGCTGGCGCCGGATCGAGCTCACCGGACGGCTGCTGCGGATCCCCCACGGCTGCATGCTCGACCTGAACGGCGTCGTCAAGTCCGCCACGGTGGACGAGGCGGCCGCGCTCCTTTCCGGCAGCGGGTTCGTCTCGGCCGGCGGCGACCTGGCCGTGCGCGGCGGGGCCGACGTCGCGCTGCCCGCCGGCGGAGCGGTCCGCGTCGTCCGCGGCGGCATCGCGACGACGGGCACTGAGCGGCGCCGCTGGCGCCGTGGCGGCGCCTGGTATCACCACCTCATCGACCCCGCGACCGGGCTTCCGGCCCGCTCGCCGTGGCGCGAGGTGAGCGCGTCCGGAGCGTCGTGCCTCGACGCCGACGTGGCGGCGCGCGCGGCGCTCATCGCGGGCGCCGCGGGCCCCGGCTGGCTCGACCAGCGCGGCCTGGCGGGCCGCTTCGTCGGCGCGGACGGTCGCGTGACCGCGAACCGCACCTGGACGGCGATGGTGGGCGGTCCGGTATGCATCTGACGTCGAGCCCCGTCGACTGGTATGCCGCCCGTGCCGCCGGGATCGTGGCGTATCTCATGCTCACGGCGGTCGTGACGCTCGGGGTCGCGATGGCGGGGCGGGCTCCCGGGCGCCGCTGGCAGCGCTGGCCGATGTTCGCGGTCGAAGATGTTCACCGGGTCGGCGGCCTGCTCGTTGGGAGCTTCATCGCCCTGCACGTGGTCACGATCGCGATCGACTCGTTCCTGCCCTTCTCGCTCGGCCAGCTGGCCATCCCGCTGACGGCCGGCTACCGCCCGATCTGGACCGCGCTTGGGATCGTCGCGGCCGAGCTTCTGCTCGCGCTGGCCGTGACCAACCACTACCGCCGGCGGATCCCGCGCCGCCTCTGGCGCACCGCCCACTACGCCAACTTCGTCGTCTGGACGGCGGCGACGCTGCACGGCATCGGCAGCGGCACCGACCGCAGCACCCCGTGGATGATCGCGCTCTTCGCCGTCTGCGCGGCCGCGGTGGCGGCGGCGGTCACCTGGCGGGTGGGCGTCCGTCGCGGGCTCGGCGCAGTCCTGCGACCGGGCGCCGTGCTCGGTGCGGGCGCAGCTGCGGCGGTCGCGGTGGTGGCGTTGGCGCTCGGGCCCCTGCACACCCATGCCCGGCCCTGGAACGCGGCCCGCTTCTCGGATGCCCTGACCGGCAAGATCCTGCAGCAGTCGGCCGTCACGCGGGCGCTCGTCTCGATGACGGGCACCGCGACCGGCGCCCAGAACGCGCTCGTGCGCGCAGACCTCCTGGTCGGGCCGCAGCGGCTCGAGGCGACCAGCTTCCAGCTCGAGCTCCTGCCGAGCGGGGCCGTCTGCCGGGGCAAGGTGCAGGCGGTGCGCAGCTTCGGATTCGACGCCGTCTGCACGCTCGCCGACGGCACGCGCCGGCACGTCCACGCGGCCTGGCGGCTCGTTGACCACGCCAACCTGCGCGGGAGGCTTTCCGCCGTCCCGGTCGGGGCGGCTAGTCTCACGACCAAGTGACCCGCTCACAGGACGCCGACGCGCTCGTGATCTTCGGGATCACGGGCGATCTGGCCCGCAAGATGACCTTCCAGGCGCTCTACCGGCTGGAGAAGCGCGGGCTGCTCTCGTGCCCGGTGGTCGGCGTCGCGATGGACGACCTCTCCGACGACGACCTGCGCCACCGCGCTCGCGAGGCCATCGCGGCCCTGGGGACGGAGATCGAGGAGGATGTCTTCGCGGCCTTTGCCGAGCGTCTGCGCTACGTGCGCGGCGACTTCGGCGAGGCGGACACCTATGGGCGCGTCGCCGCGGCGATCAAGGGCGCGTCGCGCCCGGTCTTCTATCTCGAGATCCCGCCGTCGCTCTTCAGCACGGTCGTCAAGGGGCTCGCGGACGCCGGCTTGACGGCGCACGCACGCGTGATCGTCGAGAAGCCGTTCGGTCACGACCTCGCGTCGGCGCGAAAGCTCGCGGCCGACCTGCACGCGCTGATCGACGAGTCGCAGCTCTTCCGGATCGACCACTTTCTCGGCAAGATGCCGGTCGAGGACATCCTCTACCTGCGCTTCGCGAACACGCTGCTCGAGCCGGTGTGGAACCGAAACCACGTCGCGAGCGTGCAGATCACGATGGCCGAGGACTTCGGCGTCGAGGATCGGGGCCGCTTCTATGACGCGGTCGGCGCGCTGCGCGACGTCGTCCAGAACCATCTCATGCAGGTGCTCGCGTTGTTCGCGATGGAGCCGCCGGCCCGCTCCGGTGTGGCGGCGACCGACGACCGCAAGCACGATGTCTTCAGCGCCATGCCCGACCTCGACCCGGCCCACGTGGTGCGCGGCCAGTACGCGGGCTACCTGGACGTGAAGGGGGTCGCGGCCGGCTCGACCACCGAGACGTACGTGGCGCTGCGCACCGAGATCGACAACTGGCGCTGGTCGGGCGTGCCGTTCTACATCCGGGCCGGCAAGGCGCTCAAGGCCCGCGCAACCGAGGTGCGGGTCGTGTTCAAGCGGCCGCCGCGGCTCGGCTTCCTGTCGAGCGGCCACCGTCCCGAGCCGAACCACTACATCCTGCGCATCGATCCGGCCCCCGGCACCACCCTCCAGCTGCAGTCGTTGCGATCCGGCGAGCCGGGCATCGAGACGGTCAACCTCGACCTCGAGTTCGCCGATGACGGCGAGCAGGCTCCCACCCCGTACGAGGAGCTGATCGCCGCGGGGCTGCGCGGCGACCGGGCGCACTTCACCCGTCAGGATTCGGTCGAGGAGACCTGGCGGATCGTGCAGCCGGTGCTGGACGCCCCGCCTGCGGTCGTGCCGTACGAGCGCGGCACGTGGGGCCCGGCCGAGGCCGACGCGCTCATCTCCGGCCACGGCGGCTGGCACGAGCCGTGGTGCCCGCCGGACCCGGGGTCAGACCCCGAACGGCGGCCGTGACGGATCCGTGACGCTTCCTGCGTCGGGTCTGACCCCGGTTGCAGGCACGATGTAGTCCCAGCCCTCGCGCCAGTGAAACGGCGCGGGGACGAGCTCGGCGAGGCTCGCTCCGGCGAGCAGGTGGTCGAGCGACCAGCAGGTCGCCGCGTGGCCGATGACGAGGATCCGCCGGCCCTTGAACCGGGGGTGCAGATCGGCCAGGAACGCGCCCACCCGGGCGGCGACGTCGCGGTAGCTCTCACCATCCGGGAAGGCGTCTGACACCCGGCGCGGCCGCTCCTGCTCGAGCACCGCCACCGGCGCCCCGTTCAGCCGGCCGTAGTTGCATTCGCGGAGCCGTGGGTCGTGATGGATGGGGACAGCGGTGCCCGCGAACGCGATCTCGGCCGTCCGCACCGCTCGCGCCAGGTCTGACGTGAAGACGGCCGCGAACCCGCCGGCAGGGCGCCGCTCGCCGAGCTCGGCCGCCTGCCGCAGGCCGGTCTCGGACAGGTCGCCTGGGAGCCACCCTGTCGCGATCCCGGCCTCGTTGTCGGTGCTCGTCGCGTGCGTCTCGAAGACGATCGCGACGGTCATTCCGTCTCGATGCGGAGGCCCACCTCGCGCACGATGTCGACCAGCGCGTGGGCGTCGGACTCGGTGGTGCGGTAGTTGACGATGCACGGCCGCAGGCACCACTGGCCGTCGACGACGGCGCCGGTCACGTACAGCCGGCCGTCGCGCTGCAGCTCGCCGACCAGGCGGCGGTTGTGCTCGTCGACGTCGCCCCGGGCGGGGATGCGCCGGAACGGGACGATCGAGAGCGCCGGCTCGACCAGCAGCTCCAGGTCGTCGGCGGCCCGCACGCGGTCGGCCACGAGCCGGGCGAGCGCGAGGTCGTGCTCGATCGCATCGCGGAAGGCGGACGCGCCGTGCGCCCGCAGCGCGAGCCACAGCTTCAGCGCCCGGAAGGGGCGTGAGTACTCGAGCGTCCAGTCGACCGGATGCTCGGCCAGCTCGACGTCGGGGATATAGGGCGCCTCGTGCGAGAACGCCGCCTCGAGGTCGGAGCGCCTGCGCACCAGGAGGACGCCGCAGGCCTTCGGCACGAAGAGCCACTTGTGCCCGTCGAGCGCGGCCGAGTCGGCCAGCTCCAGCCCATCGAACAACGGGCCGGCCGACCGCGTCGCGGCGGCGGGCAGCCCGTACGCCCCGTCGACGTGCAGCCACAGGCCGTGGGCGGCGCACACCTCGGCGATCGGGCGGATCGGGTCGACGGCCCCCGTGAGCGTGGTGCCGGCGGTCGCGACCACGGCGACCGGCACCCGCCCGTCGGCAACGTCGCGCTCGACGGCCGCAGCCAGCGCGGCCGGCTGCATGCGCCGCGACGAGTCGATCGCGATCACCCGCAGCGACCGCCGGCCCAGGCCGAGCACCTCGACGGCCCGCTCGACGCTCGAATGCGCCTCGGCGCTCGCGTAGACCACGCCGCGGCCGTCGCAGCCGTCGAGCCGGCTGCCCGGCTGCGCCCGCTCGCGGGCGGCGGTCAGGGCGGTCAGGTTGGAGATCATCCCGCCGCTCGTGAACGTGCCCGTCGCGGCCGGGAAGCCGACCAGGTCGCCGACCCAGCGCAGGGTCTGGCGCTCGACCAGATCGGCGGCGGCGGCGCTCGCGGCCAGGTTGATGTCGTGCGAGGCGGCCAGCGCGTCGGCCAGGACGCCGAGCTCGAGGCCCGACGAGCCGACGTAGCCGAAGAACCGCGGCCGGGCGTGGGCGAGGCTCTCGTCCAGGATCTCGCCGACCTCGTCCAGCGCCGCGTGCGGGCCGACTCCCGCTTCCGGCAGGTCCTCCGACAGGAGCGCGCGCATGGCGTCGGTGATCGGCGGCTGGTAGGGCCGGGCGTGGTCGAATCCCCGCCATGCCTCGAGGATCAGGGCGAGCCCGTGCTCGAGCGTCTCCGAGCGGGCGTCGCCGAGCGCAAGCGATGAGTCAGTCATGCCCGCATCATCGCCGATCTATATTTCCCGCCGGGAGGCCCACATGATCCGGCTACGAAAGATCGATCACGTCTGCCTGCGGGTGGGCGACGTCGGCGAGGCGGCCGCCCGCTACGCCATCCAGTTCGGCCTGACGGTGCGGGAGCTCGGCCCCGAGCGGGCGGCGCTCGTGTGCGACTACGAGCCGTGCTCGCTCGAGCTCGTGGCCGCCCAGCCCGGCGCCGAGCTGGGCTACGACCACTGTGCGTGGCAGCTTCGCCGCAGCGTCCCGCTGACCGTTGCGCGCGAATGGCTGGCGTCGACCTGGGAGGCGTGGGAGGACCGCGGCGACCACCTGGCGGTGACGGACCCCGAGGGGTTCGAGCACCACATCCTGCCCTATCGGCACGAGGCCGACCGGCGCCCGGCCGTCGTGCGCAGCACCGCCGAGCTGCCCGGGCTGCGGCCGCGCAAGCTCGGCCACATCAACCGCCTGGCGGCCGACATGGAAGCGGTCACGCGGTTCCATACGGATGTCCTGGGGATGGAGATCTCCGACTACCTCGGCGACGCCGGCACCTGGTTCCACGTGAACCCCGAGCACCATCAGATGGCGCTCGTCAAGGCCGAGCGGCCGCACTTTCATCACATCGCCTTCGACTACGTCGACCTGGGCGCCCTGCGCTCGCTGTTCGACAACCTCGGCCAGCACGGTCGCTGGCTGTCATGGGGCCCGGTCAGGCACGGCATCGCCCAGAACATGTGCGGCTACGTGCGCATCACCGAGGAGCCGCTCCACGTCGAGTGCTATTGCGACATGGAGCAGCTCGAGCCCGAGCACGAGCCGCGCACGTTCCCCGACGACCGCTTCTCGTCGAACACGTGGGGGCCGCTGCCGCCGCGCTCCTACTTCCGCTTCGACGCGGCGGCGATCGAGTCCGAGCGCGAGAGCCTCGAGGCCCGGGGCACGCCGCTGCCGCCCGCCGGCTGACGCGGCTCACGCAGCCGGGATCGGCCGTTCGCCTCGTTTGACACGAGGTCCGGGCGGTGCTTTGATTCCGCGCGGGCGGCGGACAGCTGGGTGATGACCAGAGGCAAGGAGCACCATCCGTGAGTGACCCGCACGACTCCACGGATGAGCGCGCCCGGGCGGCCGAGCGCCAGTTCGAGCAGCTGCTCGAGTTCGCCCCGGACGCCGTCGTCGGAGTCGACGAATTCGGCGTGATCGTGCTGGTGAACCGCCAGGTGGAGCGCGTGTTCGGCTATGGCCGCGACGAGCTGATCGGCGAGCCCGTCGAGCGGCTGGTGCCGGAGCGCTTCCACCGGCTCCACGTCTCGCACCGCGCCCGCTACCTCGCCGACCCGCGGACGCGGCCGATGGGCGCCGACCTCGCGCTGCTCGCGGTGCGCAAGGACGGGAGCGAGTTCCCCGCCGAGATCAGCCTGTCGAGCATCGAGGTCGAGTCCGGCGCGCTCGCGATCGCCGCCATCCGCGACATCACCGACCGCCAATCGGCCGAGCGCCGATTCGAGCAGCTGCTCGAGGCCGCCCCCGACGCCGTCGTGGGCGTCGATGAGGCCGGCCGCATCATGCTCGTGAACCAGCAGGTGGAGCGCGTGTTCGGGTACGGCCGCGAGGAGCTGCTCGGCGAGCGGGTCGAGCGGCTCGTGCCGGAGCGATTCCACCGCGCCCACGTGGTCCATCGCGGCCGCTACTTCGCCGATCCGGGCACACGCTCGATGGGCGCCGACCTCGAGCTGTTCGGCCTGCGCAAGGACGGCACCGAGTTCCCCGCCGAGATCAGCCTCTCGAGCATCGAGGTCGAGTCCGGCGCGCTCGCGATCGCCGCCATCCGCGACATCACCGAGCGTCTGGTCGCGCAGTCGGTCGCAAACGAGGAGGTGCATCGGCGTGAGATCGTCGCGGCGATGCTCCAGGCCGAGGAGGCCGAGCGCGGGCGGATCGCGACGTCGCTCCACGACGACACGATCCAGGTGATGACCGCAGCGATGATCGCGATCGACCGGGTGCTCAACACGACCGGCGACGAGGAGCGGCTGCGGGCTGCTCTCCAGCGCGCCCGCGAGACGCTCGAGCAGGCCACCGAGCGCACGCGCCGGCTCACGTTCCAGCTGCGGCCGGCGGTGCTGCACGAGCAGGGGATGGCGCCCGCGATCACCGCGATGGTGGAGCAGGCCGGGGCCGAGATCGGCGCCGAGGTGACCGTGAACGTCCCTCGGACGCGGTTCGAGTGGTCGGTCGAGGAGCTCGTCTACCGCACCGTGCAGGAGGCGATCGCCAACGTCCGCAAGCACTCGGGTGCGGCGCACATCCTCGTCACCGTCGCCCACCGGCGCGACTCCCTCACCGGCGTCGTCGCCGACGACGGGCACGGGTTCGACCTCGCCGAGGCAACCAACCGGCCCGACCGCGTCCTGCATATCGGCCTCGACACGATGGTCGAGCGCGTGCGGATGGCGGGCGGGGTCGTCGACATCGACTCGGCCCCGGAGGGCGGGACGCGGATCTCGTTCGATGTCCCGCTCGGCGATCCGCCCGGGCCGGCGCTGTGAGCCGTCAGTCGCGACGGCGGGCGGCGACCCACATGTCGATCACGCGCAGGTCGTCCTCGCCGTAGCGGCCGAACTCGGCGGCCGGTCGGACGGCGGCGAAGTGCGCGTCCGACCCGGTGCGGGAGTCGTCCAGGAGCAGCTCGAAGCCGGCCTCGTCGATCAGCCCCAGGTAGTCGGAGTGGCGCAGCCGGTTCTGCGGCTCCATGCGGCTGTTCAGGTAGCGCCACTGGCGGGACGAGAACCGCAGCGAGTTGTACACGCCGAGGCTGCGGTCGAACTTGGCGAAGTGGTCGCGCAGATCGATGTGGTGGCTGATCAGCGCGGCGGCCGATCCCGTCCGATGGGCCTCGCCGAGCAGCGCCCGGATCGCGTCCGCCGGGACGTGCTCGAACACGTTGTTGGTCACGAACAGGTCGGCCGAGCCCGGGGCGAGGCCCGACCGGGTGGCGTCGCCGACGTGGTAGGCGATGCCCATCGCGGCGAGCAGCGCGTCGAGGTCGAGCGGCGGGTTCGCCGCGAGCTCGCGCACGTGCGCGAGCCGCTGCGGCTGCACCCACGTGCATTCCCGCTCGAGCGCCCCCGAGTCGGCGGCGGACGCCACCTGCGCCAGCAGATCGGCCGTGCGGGCGGCGTTCGTCAGCCTGACGATGTCGAACGTGTGCACGGCCGCGGCGCCCGCCAGGTACAGGCCCACCGGGAGCGTGGGCGCAAAGCCCGTGCCGATCTCGACGACCGTCGTGGAGGCCAGCGGGCCGGCGCCGAACCGGCGGTGATGCTCGACGTGGCGCCCGCCCACGCGCGCGAGCTTGGACACCACCCGCTCGGGCGTCATGACGATCGATCCGGTGCCGTAGCGCTGCAGCACGCCGTTCAGCTCGACGCTGCGGGGAAGCACCGAGATGGTGTTCTGCAATGCGGCCTTTGCGAGCCAGCGCACCGGTCGATGGTAATGATTCCGGGATGGACGAGCCGACGATCGCCGACGTTCTGGCCGCCCGCCGCCGGATCGAGCCCCACCTGCCGCGGACGCCGTTTCGCCGCTATCCCGCGCTCGCGGACGCCGTCGGCGCGGAGGTGTGGGTGAAGCACGAGAACCACCAGCCAACGGCGGCGTTCAAGGTGCGCGGCGGCCTGAACCTCGTCGCGCAGCTGCCGACGGCCGAGCGTGCGCGCGGCCTGATCACCGCGTCAACCGGAAACCACGGGCAGTCGATCGCCTACGCCGCCCGCCTGCACGGTGTTGCGGCCACGATCTGCGTCCCCGAGGGCGCCAACCCGCTCAAGGTCGCTGCGATCCGTGCGCTGGGGGCGAAGATCGTGGTCCACGGCCGCGACTTCGACGAGGCGCGTGAGCACTGCGAGCAGCTGGCCGCCCGCGACGGCAGCCGCTACGTCCATTCCGGCAATGAGCCGCACCTGATCGCGGGCGTCGCCACGGCCACGCTCGAGATGCTCGAGGACGATCCCGGCCTCGACGCGATCATCGTGCCGGTCGGCGGCGGCAGCGGCGCGGCAGGCGCCTGCATCGCGGCGAAGGCGCTGCGCCCCGCGATCAGGGTGATCGGCGTCCAGTCGGAGGCGGCGCCGGCGGCGCAGCGCTCCTGGAGCACCCGTCAGCTGGTCTCCGCGGGGATGGAGACGTTCGCCGAGGGTCTTGCGACCCGGGTCGCGTTCGAGCTGCCCCAGCGCATCCTGTGGCGGCACCTGGACGAGTTCGTGCTCGTCTCCGAGGCCGACCTGCGAGCGGCAACCGCGCGCATGATCGCCGCGACGAGCACCCTCGTCGAGGCGGCCGGAGGCGCACCGCTTGCGGCCGCGATGCGCCTGCGCGACCGGCTCGCCGGGAAGCGGGTGGCGCTGATCGCAAGCGGCGGCAACATCAGCCTCGATCAGCTCCGGGATCTGCTCGAGCAAACGCAGGTCGATGCCGGCTGACCTGCCGGTCGTCGGCTTCGCCACCCGCGCCGAGTGGGCCGCGTGGCTCGCGGCCGAGCACGCCGCGTCGGCCGGCTTGTGGCTGCGGATCGCGCGCAAGGACGGCGGCGCGGAGTCGGTCTCGTACTCGGACGCCCTCGAGGTCGCGCTGTGCCACGGCTGGATCGACGGTCAGAAGGATCGCCTCGACGAGCGCTTCTGGCTGCAGCGGTTCACGCCGCGCAAGCCGCGCAGCCGCTGGTCGAAGCGAAACCGCGAGCGGGCCGAGGCGCTGATCGCCGGCGGCGAGATGGCGGCCGCCGGCATGGCCGAGATCGAGCGCGCTCGGGCCGACGGCCGCTGGGATGCGGCGTACGACTCCCACTCGACCGCGACCGTCCCGGACGATCTCCAGGCGGAGCTGGCCGGAAACGCCGCGGCCCGGGAGTTCTTCGACGGCCTCGACAGCACCAACCGCTACGCGATCCTGTACCGGATCCAGGAGGCCCGCCGGCCGGAGACGCGGGCGCGGCGGATTGCCAAGTACGTCGCCATGCTGAGCGAGGGCCGCAAGATCCACGAGTAGCCCGCCGCTCAGACGGCGTAGATCGAGCCGCGCCGCTCGATCACGCGCTTGCGTGCGAGCGGAGTGACCGCCGGCCCGCGCAGGACCGCGCCGGTGGCGGGGTCGAACTCGGACCCGTGGCAGGGGCAGAAGATCACGCCCGACTGGAAGCCGACCTCGCAGCCGGCGTGGGTGCAGACGGCGCTGAACGCTGCGAGTGCTCCGTTGCCGCGGCGCACGACGATGTCCGGAGAGCCGTCCGCGGGGTCGTGGTAGATCGCCGCCGCATCCGTCTGCAGGCCGGACGACGGGCCGAGCCTGACCGCTCCGGCGGGGACCTGCGCGCCGGGCTTGGGCTGCGCCGTCGTGTGGCCGGTGCCGCCCGTGCTCGTGGGCGGCTTGCGGTGATGCTTCGCGGGCGACTTCGGCCGCCGGTGGGCGGAGCCGAGGGCCGACAGGGCGGGCGCCGGCCGGACGCTTCCGCGCATGGCCGTCGCGAGCGCGGCGATCGAGAGCGTCCCCGCGCCCGTCAGCACGAGCGCGCGCCGCAGCAGCGTCCTGCGCGTGTGCGGGTCGGGCGCCGCCGCCCCGTACACGTGCGCCCCGCTGCGCGTCGTGCGTCCCGCGCGCTGCGCCGGGACGCGGCGATTGAGCACCAGGGTGTCGACCGCAGGCTGGTCGGCCGCTCCGACGAGAGCGAGGGGCAGCCACGCGAAGCAGAACACGATGTCCGACCCCAGGAAATAGGGCGTGGTGCTCCAGCTCGCCGTGAGGAACAGGACGAGGTTCAGCCCGAGCCCCGCCGCGGCCGCCGGGCGGGTCAGGAGCCCGACGGTGGTGAGCAGGCCGATCGCGATCTCGGCCAGGGCGACGCCGACGCCGGCCGCGCGCGGGAACGGCAGCGCGAACCACCGCAGGAGGAAGCCGCCCGGCGTGCCCGAGGCAAACGCATGCAGCTGCGTGCCGATGTAGGTCGCGGCGCCCGGGGTGAGAAAGCCGGGATCCGACAGCTTCTGGTAGCCGGCATAGACGAACGTCACACCCAGGAACAGGCGCACCGGCAGGAGCGCCATGCCGGCCGTGATCCCCGAATTGGTGCGCGCGGACATCGTCCGGCAAGGTACGAGGACCGGGTTTGGTTCGGATTAGCCGTTCGCGGCGAGGATGGCTAGAGTCGGGGGTCGACGCGCGAGAGGAGACGACGATGTCCGCGCACTCTCATCAGGTCATGGGCAGACGGAGCGGCGAGGGCACGGTCGACGAACCGCTGTCCGACGAGGAAGTCCGGCTGCTGGACGCCTACTGGCGGGCCGCCAACTACCTGTCCGTCGGGCAGATCTACCTGCTCGCAAATCCGCTCCTGCGGGAGCCGCTGCGGCCCGAGCACGTCAAGCCGCGCCTGCTCGGCCACTTCGGCACCACCCCCGGATTGAACCTCATCTATGCCCACCTGAACCGGGCGATCATCCAGCGCGAGATCGACGTCGTCTACGTCACGGGGCCGGGGCACGGCGGTCCGGGACTGGTCGCAAACGCCTACCTCGAAGGCACCTACACCGAGGTCTATCCGCACATCGCGCGCGACGAGGACGGCCTCAAGGCGCTCTTCCGCCAGTTCTCGTTCCCCGGCGGCATCCCGAGCCACGTCGCCCCCGAGACACCCGGCTCGATCCACGAGGGCGGCGAGCTCGGCTACGCCCTCTCCCACGCGTTCGGCGCGGCCTTCGACAACCCCGGCCTCGTGGTCGCCTGCGTGGTCGGCGACGGCGAGGCCGAGACCGGCCCGCTTGCGACCAGCTGGCACGGCAACAAGTTCCTGAACGCCCGCACCGACGGCGCGGTGCTGCCGATCCTGCATCTGAACGGCTACAAGATCGCCAACCCGACCGTGCTCGCCCGCATCCCGCCCGACGAGCTCGACTCGTTCTTCCTCGGCCACGGCTGGGAGCCCTACTGGGTGGACGTCGACGCGACGGACGATCACGAGTCCGCCCACCAGCGGTTCGCGGCCGTGCTCGACCGGGCCCTGGACGCGATCGACGGGTTCCAGCGCGCTGCGCGCGAGGACGGCGACGAGCGCCGGCCGCGCTGGCCGATGATCGTGCTTCGCAGCCCCAAGGGCTGGACCGGCCCCAAGCGGGTCGACGGCAAGCAGGTCGAGGGCACCTGGCGCTCGCACCAGGTGCCGCTCTCGGGCGTGCGTGAGAACCCCGACCATCTGCGCGCCCTCGAGGAGTGGATGCGCAGCTACCGGCCGGAGGAGCTCTTCGACGAGCACGGGTCGGTCATCGCTGACCTCGATCGGCTGGCGCCGCGCGGCGATCGCCGCATCAGCGCCAGCCCGCACACGAACGGCGGCCTCGTGCTGCGCGACCTGCACCTGCCCGACTTCCGCGACTACGCGGTCGACGTGCCGGCGCCTGCGACCACCACCAGCGAGGCCACCCGGGTGCTGGGCGAATTCCTGCGCGACGTGATCGTCCGCAACCCGGCGTCGTTTCGGCTGTTCGGCCCCGACGAGACGGCGTCCAACCGTCTGGGCGCGGTCTTCGAGGTCACGGCGCGGGCGTGGGATGCCGAGCTCGTCGACGGCGACGACGGTCTCGGAGTCGACGGCCGGGTGATGGAGGTGCTGTCCGAGCACCAGTGCCAGGGCTGGCTCGAGGGCTATCTGCTCACCGGCCGCCACGGCCTGTTCAACTGCTACGAGGCCTTCATCCACATCATCGACTCGATGTTCAACCAGCACGCCAAGTGGCTCAAGGTCACCCGTGAGATTCCGTGGCGGCTGCCGATCGCCTCGCTCAACTACCTGCTCAGCTCCCACGTCTGGCGCCAGGACCACAACGGCTTCTCGCACCAGGATCCCGGGTTCATCGATCACGTCGTCAACAAGAAGGCCGAGATCATCCGCGTCTACCTGCCGCCGGATGCCAACACCCTGCTCTCGGTCGGCGACCACTGCCTGCGCAGCCGCCACTACGTGAACGTGATCGTCGCCGGCAAGCAGCCGGCGCTGAACTTCCTCTCGATGGACGAGGCCATCGTCCACTGCACCCGCGGCATCGGCATCTGGCCGTGGGCGTCGACCGACGCCGGCGGAGAGCCCGACGTCGTGCTGGCCTGCGCCGGGGACACGCCGACGCTCGAAGCGCTGGCCGCGGCGGCGCTCCTTCGCGAGCGCCTGCCCGATCTGCGGGTGCGGTTCGTGAACGTGGTCGACCTGATGCGCCTGCAGCCGGAGTCGGAGCACCCCCACGGGATGTCCGACCGCGACTTCGACACGCTGTTCACGACCGACAAGCCGGTCGTCTTCGCCTACCACGGCTATCCCTGGCTGATCCACCGGCTCACGTACCGGCGCACCAACCACCCGAACATGCACGTGCGCGGATACAAGGAGGAGGGCACGACCACCACGCCCTTCGACATGGTGATGCTGAACGACCTCGACCGCTTCCACCTGGTCATGGACGTGATCGACCGCGTGCCGGGCCTCGGCACCCGTGCGGCGCACCTGCGCCAGGAGATGGTCGACACCCGCATCCGTCACCGCGCCTACACGCGTGAGCACGGCGACGACCCGGTCGACATCCGCGACTGGACGTGGCCGTATTGATGTCCTGGTCGTAAACGCCGGCTCGACGAGCCTCAAGCTCGACCTGGTGGACGAGCTTGAGGCGTCGCGACGGCTGGAATCGTTCGATGACGTCGATCCCGCGGCGGTGGCCGCGGTCGCTCATCGCGTCGTGCACGGCGGCGAGCGGTTTCGCGCGCCGGCGCTCGTCGACGACGCCGTGCTGGCGCAGATCGCGGAGCTGCGGTCGCTGGCGCCGCTTCACAACATCCCGGCGCTGCGCGAGCTCGAGGTCGCCCGGCGGCGCTTCCCCGGCCTCCCGCACGTCGCGGTGTTCGACACGGCCTTCCACGCCACGATCCCGCCCGCCGCGGCGACCTACGCCGTCCCCCGCCGCTGGCGCGAGGAGTGGGGGGTGCGCCGGTACGGCTTCCACGGCCTGTCGGTCGCGTGGTCGGCGGAGCGGGCGCCCGCGGTCGTAGGCCGTCCGCCGCAGGGCCTGCGGCTGGTCGTCTGCCACCTCGGCGGCGGGAGCTCGGTGACGGCCGTGGCCGACGGCCGCTCGCTCGACACCACGATGGGCTTCAGCCCGAACGAGGGTGTGCCGATGGCGACGCGCTCGGGCTCGGTCGACCCCGGCGCGATCGTGTCGGTGCTGCGCCGGTCGGGCATGGACGCCGACGCCCTCGACGAGGCGCTGAACCACGAGTCGGGCATGCGTGGCCTGGCGGGTGGGGACGGCCTCATGCTGGAGCTGGAGCGGCGCGCGGCGCGGGGGGATGAGCCGGCCCGGCTCGCCGTCGAGGTGTTCGTCCACCGAGTGGCCGGCGCGGTTGCCAGCATGGCGGTGGCATGCGGCGGCATCGACGTGCTGGTCTTCACCGCCGGCATCGGCGAGCACTCGCCGCACGTGCGCGAGCGGGTCTGCCGGCGGCTCGGACTTCTCGGGGTCGCGATCGACGCCGCCCGAAACGCGGGGGCCGCGGGCGACTGCGACGTCACGGCCGCGGGCGCCCCGGTCGCGGTCGCGGTCGTGCATGCGCGCGAGGAAGTCGTGGCGGCCCGGGCCGCGCGCACGCTCGTTCGCGGCCGCTAGCGCGCCCGGCCGGTCGCGGGTTTTCCCGGATGCATGCGGAGTGTCCGCAATGCGAGTTCCGCGCAGTCCCCGATGTGCGCCGGCCCGGGCCTGAGCGATATTGGCCCCAGCGGCTCATTCCATTTGCACGCCGGCCCGTCAGGGCTGGCAAAAGTCGAGCCCCGGTGGAGGTCCGCCCCTCCACTGGGGCTCGCTCGTGCTCTCAGGAGGCATGGCGGCGCGCCCCGAGGGTCGTGACGCCTGGGGCGGCCTGGAGCAGGACGAGCGCGATCGCCGGTGCGAGCGCCGGCAGCCGCGACAGCTGGCTGCCGAGGGCGAGCAGGAGGGCGACGGCCAGCGAGAGCGCCGAGCACAGCGCGTGTCCGCGCCGCAGCGGCAGCAGGTCGGCGGCCAGGCAGCCCGCCGCGACGACGAAGGCCGCGATCCCGAGCACCGCCAGCGGGGCAAACACCTGCGGGCGCCCGATCACGGCCGCGGCCACGGCCGCCGCCGCCCCGAGCGCGGCGAGCGTGACGCGCAGTCCGGTCACGGCGATCCGGTCGCGAAGCGGTCGAGCACACGGCCGCGCTCGTCGATGAACTGATACCGGACGCCCGTGGCGGACACGTCCACGCGCAGCGACCCGAAGTTGAGCAGCGACACGATCGCGTCGGGGCTGCGCCGGGTGAACTCCGCCGCGCCGGGGCCCTCGCCGCTCGTGCCCACGACGAACTCGGGCACGCCCCCGACGATCCGGCGCTCGTACCGGTGCAGGTGACCGGCGAGGATGGCGGAGACGTGGTACTTGCGCAGGAGGATCAGGAGCGGGTCGCCCGGCTGCACCGGCCGGTGCAGCACCACGAAGCGCACGAGCGGCCCCGGCCGAGCCAGCTGCCGGCGAGCGTAGGCGACCTGGGCCGGCCCGTCGTCGAGCCCGAGCAGGACGAGCCGGACCGGGCCGTAGTCGACCGTGTAGCGGCCGGCGCTGCCCGGCAGGTGCAGCGCCCGCGTGACCGCCGCGCCCCCGCTGTAGACCAGGTCGTGCTCGCCCAGCGTGGCGTACAGCGGTGCCTCGAGCATGACGTCGTGGAGGGGCCGGAAGATGTTGCGGTCAAGCAGCACGGGCGCCCCGACCAGGTAGCTGTTGTCCCCGGCGGTGACGACGAAGTCGGGCTGCTCGGCCGCGAGCGTGCGTCCGACCGCCCACTCGTGCTCGCTGCCCGATCCGTAGTCGCCGATGACCGCGAAGGTGATCGGCGAGTGCAGGTCGCGCGGCGCGGTGCGAAACGATCCGGCCGCCCTGCCGACGCCGCCGACCGACGCCGTCCACAGGTACCGGACGCCCGGCTCGAGCCCGCTGAAGCGGCCGTCGCGGCCCGTGACGGAGGTCCCGTCCGGAGCGGTGGCGACGAGTTGCACGCGCCCATGCCCCGGCAGCGTCCACGCGAGCTCGGCGGACGTCTCTCCGAGCCGGATCATGAACGGCCCGCGGCTGAACGGATCCGCGCTCGGCTCGAGCAGGTAGAGCTTCCAGTAGATCAGCACGGCCGCGATCGCGATCACGAGCAGGGCACAGGCCATCGCCAGGCCGGCCACCACCCGTCGCAGCCGGCGCTCGAGCGGAGTCCGATCGGTCATCCGGACAGCGTATCCAGGGCTGTCCGTAGACTCCGGGGATGGGACGGGTGACCGATCGCGCGGTGTCCGCGCTGGCCGAGCGGCTGTCTTCGACGACCGATCGGGCGATCCGCACCGTCGTCCAGCACCGTGGGCCGGCGATCGCGGCGTCCGGCGATGCGTTGCGCGCGGCCAGTCCGGGCGCAGATGCGAGCCGGCTCGTGCACGAGGCGGTGCAGCGGCGGTCGTGGCACCTCGCGGGCACCGGCGCCGCAAGCGCGCTGCCCGCAATGATCCCCGGGCCGGGCACGGCGGCGGAGGTCGGCGCGGCGCTCGGCGACGTGACGCTGCTGACGGCAGCCCAGGTCGAGCTCGTGCTCCTGGCGGCGCACCTCTTCGGCCGCCCGCTCTCCGACCATGATGCCCGCCTGCTCGATGTGTTCCTCGTGCTCGGGATCGACGTTGGCGCGGTCAAGCTCAAACGCGGCGGTGTCGTCCAGGCGATGGGCACGTCGTACCGGCCCGGCGAGCTGCGCGGAGCGCCCGAGGACGCCCTCGCCGCCCGCATCTCGGGACGCCTCGCGCTACAAGTGACCGGCAGGCTCGCCCGCAGGCGTGCGCACGTGATCCTGGGGCGGGAGATCCCGCTCCTCGGCATCGGCCTCGCCGCCGGCTACAACATGGTCTCGACGCGCCGCCTGGGGGATACCGCGGTGCGCTACTTCCGCCACGTCGCGTAATCGGTCGCCCCAAGCGGCGGGCCTGCATAAAGGTGCCTGGCACCCGTATTCAGACGCAGGTGCACAGGCGGACGTGCATATCCGGTGCCGGGCACCGTTATGCACGCCGGCCGGGGTGATCAGCCGCGCACGTGCACGAACGCCATCACGCGATGGTCGGCGCGGCGCTCGAGCTGCGCGATCCGGCCGCCGTTCGGCTCGCCGGCGGTCGAGACGTTGCCCTCGATGGTGCAGAACGTGGTGCCGGGCTGGCCGGTCCAGTCGTCGAACATCGCGACGTGATCGGCGATGCCGTCGCCGTCCAGGTCGAACACGGGCAGGTCGCCGGGCAGCGGCCGGCGCGTGACCGAGAGCTGGTTCACGCCGCGCTGGGCGTCCCACAGCATGTGCGGGACGTAGGCGTAGCGCGCGCCTGCCTGGAACGCGGTCGAGCCGGCCCGGGCGTAGCACCACGACACGAAGATGGCCGCCCACGGCGCCGGCACGCCGTACCAGTCGGTGCACTCGATCCGGCGCGAGCCGGCGGGCGTCTCGCGCTCGCCGACGTTCGAGATGGCCACGTCGTAGGCCGAGTTCCACAGGCCGACGTCCTGCGCCCTCCGCAGCCGGCGCGTGTGCGCGGCCTTGAACGAGGGCGGCTGCGGCACGCCGCCGGCGAGCATCGCCACCAGGTCGGGCGACGCGATCTCGTCGATCTTGCGCTCGGGATAGCCGAGCCAGTACTTCGCCCGCCGCACTGCAGCGGCCGTGCGCTCGCCGTAGACGCCGTCGATCGGCCCCGGGTCGAACGTGCCGAAGGAGTTGTGCAGCAGGATGCGCTGCGCCTGGGCGACATCTCCGCCCTCCATGGGCGGCGAGCTCAGGTGCAGCGGCACTGCGGTTGCGGCGGTCGCCATAAGTCCGCGCGAATACTAGCCCGGCGCGGCGCCAGTATTCAGTTCATGCCCGGATCTTCGGGCATCCGGGCGAGCAGCCGGTAGGGGCCGCCCTTGCGCTCGAGCACATGGCCCCAGAGGGCGTCGGCGTCCGCGCAGAAAACGTCCCCCGGCAGCGCGGGCTCGAGGATCCACGACTCCTCTTCGAGCTCGCCCTCGAGCTGGCCCTCGCCCCATCCCGAGTAGCCGGCGTACACGCGCACGCGGGTGACGCTGTCGCCGAGGGTGTCCATGTCGGAGTCGACGCCCACCGGCGCGATCGGGCCGCACACCGACCCCTCGGGCGGCGGTCCCGAATACTCCGCCAGCGCGATCACGGCCTGCGGCTGGACCGGGCCGCCCGCGAACACGCAGCCGTCGTCGAGCTCGGACAGCTCGGGCACGGCCTCGGCCACCGGCAGGTCGGTGGGCCGGTTGAGGACAACCCCGAGCGCTCCCTCGGCCGAATGCTCGATCACGAGCACGACGCTGCGGCGGAAGTTGGGGTCGAGCAGGATCGGAGCCGCGATCAGGAGCTGGCCCTTCAGGGAGTCGGCCACGGACCGCAGTCTACGGTCGAGCCACCAGCGCGGCTGCGTCCGGACGGGCCTTCAGGAGGCCGGTCCGGTACATCCAGTCGCCGAACCGGGCCCACGCGGCGGCGTCGAGCGGGCCGGTGCGAAGCAGCGCGAGCGTGGCCGGCACGCTGGCGCGGATGGTGCCCTGGTAGTCGCGGTAGGCGTGGTGCTCCATCAGCGTCACGGCGGCCTGCGGGTGGGCCTGTGCCCACCGGGTGGCGGCGGCGAGCGCCGTCACGAACCGGGCCACGGAGCGCTTGTACGCGGGGTCGGAGCGCAGCCTGGCGGCGTTTGCGACCAGCACCAGCTCGTCGTAGCCGGGCACGCCGTAGCGGTCGTAGGGGAACACGACCGGGTGCAGCCCCGCCTGCGCGAACTGGATCCCCTCGATGTTCCGGAACACCCCGGCCACGGCATCCACCTTGTGCTGGAGCAGGGCCGGCACCTGGTTGAAGCCGACATTCACGAGCTTCACGGCGGCCGGGTCGACGCCGGCATGGCGCAGCACGGTGTCGACGAAGGCGGTCGTCGAGGCGGTGCCGTCGATGCCGATCGTCTTCTTGCGCAGGTCGGCCGGCGTCGAGATGCCGCCTCCGCCGCCGGCGATGATCGAGGCGAGCGCGCGTGGCACGACCGACGCCACGGCCACGACCGGGATGTGGCGTTGCTGGGCGAAGAAGACCTCGGGCTCGTAGCTGATGCCGAGGTCGCTGCGGCCCGTCGCAACGAGCGTGATCGAGTCGGACGCGGCCGACGGCGGTCGCGCCGTCACGGCCACGCCGGCGCGGGCGAAGAATCCGCGGTCGATCCCTGCATAGACGCCCACATGGTCGGCGTTCGCGTACCAGTCGAGCGTCAGGCTGACCGGCGTCGCGTGGGGCGTGCTGGCGGCCCCGGAGTTACCGCCGCATGCGGCGAGCGCGAGGACGAGGAGGAGGGTGAGTCGGTGGCGCATGGCTTGCATCCCTTCGCTGGCATGACCCAGATCAGGTTCGCGGGTCGGCGTCTCTTGCGCCCTCTCAGCCCCGGCAGGGACTCCCCGGCAAACGGTTCACGTCTACCTTACCCGCCGCGCCCAGGGGATCGTCAGGCGCTCGGCCAGCGTCACCGCCCCGAACAGTGCAAGCGCGAGCGCCGCGAGCACGACCACCGCGGCGCCCACCAGGGGCGCGTCGTACTGGCCGGTGCCCTCGCGCATGGCGTTGCCGAGCCCGGAGTCCGCGCCGGCGTACTCGGCGAACAGAGCCGCCACGGCGGCGTAGGAGGCCGCCACCCGCATGCCGGTGAAGATCGACGGCAGCGCCCAGGGCAGCTCAACGCGCCGGAAGACGGCGATCCGCGAGGCCCGCAGCGTCCGCATGACGCGCACGTGCTCGGGGCTGACGGAGCGGAAGCCGTCGAGGGCGGCGACGGTGATCGGGAAGAAACAGACGAGCGCCACGATCACGAGCTTCGGCGCGAGGCCGAAGCCGAGGTAGATCACGAGGATGGGCGCGATCGCGACCACCGGCACGCTCTGGGAGGCGACCAGGAGCGGATAGACCGCCCGCCGCACCGTCGCCGAGGCGTGCAGGCCGACCGCCGCCGCGAGTCCGAAGGCGAGCGCGACGGCGAATCCGGCCACCATCTCGCGTGCGGTCACTCCCGCCGCCGAGGCCAGCGGGCCGCGCTCGTCCCACAGCGTCCGGGCGATGTCCGTGGGGGCCGGGAGCACGTACTGCGGCACGTCGCGCAGGCGCACGTAGGCCTGCCAGGCCGCGATCAGCGCCGCCAGCACGGCGACCCAGCCCAGGTGTCGCAGGGCCCGTCTCATCGCAGCGCCGCGAGTGCCCGCGACCGGGCCTCGAGGAACGGTGGTGAGGCGATCGCCGCCGCCCGCTCGCCGTCGCCGTAGCCGGCGTCGAGCTCGAGCACGATCCGGCCGGGCCGGGCCGACATCACGGCCACGCGGTCGCACACGAGCAGCGCCTCCTCGATGTCGTGGGTGACGAGCACCGTCGTGCGCGGCTCGGCCACGAGTGCCGCCCGCAGCCACTCCTGCAGCTCCGCTCGTGTGATCGCGTCGAGGGCGCCGAACGGCTCGTCGAGCAGGAGCACGTCCTTCCCGGCCAGCAGCGTGCGGGCAAACGCGACCCGCTGGCGCATGCCGCCGGAGAGCTCCCACGTGCGGGTGTGCTCGAATCCCGCGAGGCCGAGGCGCGCGAACAGGGGGCGGGCCTCGGCCCGGGCGCGGCGACGGCCGCCCCCGGCGTTCTCGATCGCGACAGACGCATTCCCGAGGGCGTCGCGCCACGGCATGAGCAGGTCGCTCTGCGGCATCAGCGCGCAGCGGTCGAGCCGGCCCGCCGGATCGGCCTGACCCGCGACGGCAACCGTCCCGGCGCTCGGCTCCTCGAGGCCGGCCATGAGCTCGAGCAGGGTCGACTTCCCGCAGCCGCTCGGGCCGACAACGCCCGTGACCGTGCCGGCCGCGACGGCGAGTGAGACGCCGTCGAGCGCCACGAGGTCGCCGAACCGCTTCGTCACCCCCGAAAGCTCGATCGGGCTCCCGACCGCAGTCACCATGGCTTGCATCCCTTCGCTGGCATGACCCAGATCAGGTTCGCGGGTCGGCGCGCCGTCGCGCCCTCTCAGCCCCCGGTGGGGACTCCCCGGCAAACGTTCCGCTGCGGAGTCTACGTCCATACACTCCCGCCCATGGCGCGCACGCTCGAGCGGCTCGGCCGCGAGCCGCTGGTCTCCGACGGCGGGATGGGATCGCTGCTGCAGACGGCGGTCGTGCGCGCCCGCTGCGCCGAGGAGGCGAACCTGATCGCGCCCGAGCAGGTGGTGGCGCTGCACGTCGCCTTCATCCGGGCGGGGGCGGACATCATCCTGACGAACACCTACGGGGCAAACCCGGTCAAGCTCGCGGCGCACAAGCTCGACGACCGCTTCGAGGCGGTGAACCAGGCGGGCGTGAAGCTGGCCCGCGAGGCCCGCGAGGTGGCCGGGCGCGACGTGCTCGTGGCCGGGTCGATCGGGCCGCTCGGCGGCGCACCGGGCGAGCTTGCGCCCGAGGCGATGACGGCGGCGTTCGCCGCCCAGGCCGCCGCGCTCGAAGGCCGCGGCGTCGACCTGTTCGTGCTCGAGACGTTCACGTCGCTCGAGGAGCTCCTGGCGGCGGCCCGGGCGGTGCGCTCGGTGGCCGGGTTACCGCTGATCGTTCAGATCACCGTCGGCGACGACGCCGAGACCGTGTCCGGCCTGCGCGCCCGCGACGTCCCCGCGGCCGTCGCGGCGTTCGACCCGGTCTCGGTGGGCGTGAACTGCAGCCTGGGGCCGCAGGCGGTGCTGCACGGGATCGAGCAGATGCGCGCGGCCACCGACCTGCCGCTGACGGCGCAGGCGAACGCCGGCCTGCCGAACGTCTCCACGGGCCGGCTCGTGTATCCCAACGCCAGCCCGGAGTATTTCGGCGAGTACGCCGCGCACGCCCTCGCCCTGGGCGCCGCCGTGATCGGCGGCTGCTGCGGCACCACCCCCGACCATGTGGCCGCGATCCGGCGCGCGGTCAGCGAGGGGCGCCCGCCGGCGGTCGCCCTGCAGCTCGTCGAGCGCGAGTTGCCCACCCGGGCCGAGTCCGAGGCGGTCGAGACGCTGCTCGAGGGCAAGCTGCGGCGGGGCGAGTTCGTGGTGTCGGTCGAGCTCGATCCGCCCAAGGGCGGCAACGTCGAGCGCATGATCGCGTCGGCGCACAGCCTGGCCGCGTCCGCCCGGGTGGACGTGTTCGACGTGAACGACAACCCCCTGGCCCGGGCACGCATGAACGCCTTGATCGCCTCCGCGCTGATCGAGCAGCAGGTCGGCGTCGAGACGATCCCGCACGTGACGCCGCGAGACGCGAGCGTCCGCGGCATCGAGTCGATGCTGCTCGGCGCCCACGCGGTGGGGATCCGCAACGTCCTCGCGGTCACCGGCGATCCACCGCCGTCGGGAGACCCGCACGGCTCGCAGGCCGTCTACGAGGTCGACGCGATCGGCCTCACCCGGCTCATGGCGGCGCTGAACTCGGGCCTGGACTACTCCGGCAAGGCGATCGACGACGCCACCAGCTTCCACATCGGGGTGGCGGTCAACCCGGTGGCCGAAGACGCCGGTTGGGAGCTCGAGCGGTTCCACCAGAAGATCGAGGCGGGCGCCCGGTTCGCGATGACCCAGGTGCTGTTCGACGCGGCCCAGCTCGAGCGGTTCCTCGACCGCCTGGACGGGCCGGCGCCGGTGCCGCTCCTGGTCGGCGTCTGGCCGGTGCGAAGCCACGCCCTGGCCTTTCGGCTGCACAACGAGGTGCCCGGGATCAGCGTCCCCGCGGATGTGCTCGACCGGCTCGAGCGGGCCGGGCCGGATGCCGCCCGGGAGGGCCTCGCGATCGCCCGTGACCTGCTCGCGGCCGTGCGCGCGCTGGCCGCGGGGGCCTACCTCGTGCCGCCCTTCAAGGAGCCCGAGGCCGTGCTCGAGCTGCTTGCCTAGAAAGGGTGACTCCGGGCCTTATCTCGCCGCCCCGTCCCGCCGATGACTCGGGGTACGACGACGAGGAGCGCGACGGTGCACACACCGGCACTGGACACGAGCGCCTGCTGGGAGTGGCGGGCGACGGGAACGATTTGGAGGATTCACCACTCCGGGCAGGTGTCCGGAGACGCCGCGCAGCGCATCGCCGCCCTCGTCGCCCGCCACGAGTCGCTGTGGTCGCGGTTTCGCCCCGGCAGCGAGGTCTCGCGTCTGAATGCCGCCACCGGCGAGCCGGTGACGCTCTCGTCCGAGACCATCGCGCTGCTCGCGGCGTGCAACGAGTGGTACCGGCGCACCGGCGGCGTGTTCCAGCCGCTGGTCGGCCGCGCGCTGCGGGAGTGGGGCTACGAGGTGGGCATGGGGCGGGCGCCGTCCGGCACCGAGTACAGCCCCCTGAGCCGATCCATCAGCGGGACGATCGAGGTCGATGTCGCCAGGCGGACGGCGCGCATCCCCGAGGGAGAGTTGATCGATCTCGGCGGGATCGGCAAGGGCTGGATCGCCGATCTCTGCCGCGAGCCCCTGGCCGAGGCGACCGACGACACGTCGGTGCTCCTCGACGCGGGGGGCGAGCTCGTCGCCGTGCGCGGCCGCCACGCGATGGCCGTGGTGCACAACGGCGCCCTGTGCGGCTCGGTGACGCTGCGCGAGGGCGAGGCCGTGGCCACATCCGGGTGGAGCGTGCACCGCTGGGTGAACGGAGACGGCGCCGCCGCTCATCACCTGATCGACCCGGCCACCGGCCGCCCCGGTGCTCCCGCGCACGCCACGGTGGTCGCCGAGACCGCCGCCGCCGCCGACGTCCGAGCCACGTACCTGGCGCTGCGCCCCGACGAGGTCGACGCGGCTCCCGCCCCTGCGCTCGTCACCCTTGTCGGCGGCGGGCGGCATGCATCGCAGGGCTGGGGCCAGGTGGCGCTGCGCGCCGCGTGATCAGGCAAGCAGCAGTCGGCCGGCCGGGCCGGCGAGGGCGACGCTCTCGAGGCACGCCGCGCCGGCCCGGATCGCCACGGGCAGCGCATGGCCGCCGAGCCACGCCGTCAGCCGGTCGGCGTCCCCTCTGAGCGCGAGCTCCGTGATCTCGAGCGGGCCGCCCGGGTGCGTCACGGCGGCGCGTCCCGGCAAGGGCGTCCCCTCGGCCCATTCGATGAAGAACGGCAGGAACGGCTCGGCCGCGGCCTGCTCCAGGCCGGCGGTGCGCCAGCGCAGCAGCCGGCCGTCCGGCGTCGCCCGCGACCCGTCGCGCACCGGCAGGCCCAGCCGGTCCGCGACACTGTCGAGCTCCTCCGTGCGCACCGCCCAGCCGAAGGGGCCGCCGCGTGGTTGTGCGGCGGTGAGCCAGCGGCCGAAGGTGTGGGCGGCGGCCTCGCCGGCATCGACCACCGCGACGAGCTCGAGGTAGGCCGGCCCGAGCGGCACGATCCGGTTGGCCGTGCCCCAGCCGGGGTGGCGGCCGCCCTCGACCGAGGTCAGGCCGAGCCGCGCCTCGATCGCGCGGACGCCGGCCGTGAGATCGGGGACGGCGACGAGCACATGGTCGGGCTGCACCCGCCGAGCTTACGCGTCGTGGCCGGCGTCGGGCTCGGCCTCGGCCAGCCAGGCGGGATGGTGCTCGGCCGCCCAGCCGGCGTCCACGCTGCCGGTGGTGATGCCGCGCAGGGCCTTGCGGGTGGCCGGGTTCAGCACGGCCATGTACAGATGGCCGCACACGAGCACGATAATGGCGACGCCCGCCACGTTGTGGATGGCGCCGTCGACGTTCGAGTTGGCAAAGACGCCGTGCAGTCGCGCCCACCAGTAGATGCCGGAGCCGATCGATGCCGCGAGCAGCACCGCGATCAGCATCGCATTCAGCTTCTGGCCGGCGTTGAACCGGCCCACCGGGGGCGGGTCTCCGCCTCGGCCGAGCAGGTTCCGCGGCGCCCACGCGAGCCAGCGGCGATCCTCGCGGCGGAGCGTGCGCAGCTCCCGGCCGGCGCGGCGCAGCGCGGGGCGGTCGCCGGCGAGCGCCGCGAGCAGCACCCCGCCCGCGAGCAGGAACATGCTGCCGACGTGCACGGGGAAGACCGCCGCATGCCACACGTTCACACCGAGCGCGATCCCGGAGAGGATCATCGCAAGGACGCTCACCGCGAGCGTCCAGTGCACCGCGAGCTCCGAGCGCGTGAACCGGCGCACCAGCATGGCGCGAGGCTAGGACGGCCGCATGAGAGCCGTCTGAGCGCAGGCTGGGTTCAGCTGTCGAGCTGGGCGAGCGCGCATTCGCTGGCGGGCTTGTCGTCGCGGAAGCGCAGCAGCCGCGCGCCGTGGCGGATGCGGTGGCCGCTTCTGTGGTCGAAGCTGACCTCGGCGACGAGGTCGGGGCGCAGGCCGCGCCACTCGCGGTCGCGGTCGGCGCTCCAGCGGTTCGGCTCCGACGCGCCGTGCTCGCCGGTCTCGTGCGGCTGCACGACGCCCACCAGCTCGCGGGCGCGGGCGGCGGTGAAGCCGGACGTGTGGCCGACCACGTGCAGGCCGCCGCCCGGGTCATACAGGCCGAGGATCAGTGAGCCCACCGTGCCCTGAGCCTTGCCGGGCCGCCAGCCGACCACGGCGCAGTCGATCGTGCGCACCCGCTTGACCTTGACCATGCCCACCCGCTCGCCGGGGAGGTAGTGGGCGTCGGCGCGCTTGGCGATCACGCCCTCGGCCGTCTCGAGCCACGGCCGGGCCTCGGCGATGCTCGCCGTCGAGGGGATCAGCTCGACGGGGTCGGCGACGACGCCCTCGAGCGCTGCGCGGCGCTCGGTGAGCGGCTGTTCGAGCAGGGAGTCGTCGTCGAGCGCGAGCAGGTCGAAGGCGACGAACGTCGCCGGCCGCTCGCCCGCGAGCCGCGCCACCCGCGACGCGGCGGGGTGGATCCGCTCCTGCAGGCCCTCGAAGTCCTCACCGCCGTCGGGCGCGCGGATCACGAGCTCGCCGTCGAGCACATAGCGGCCCGCGGGGAAGCGCAGCTCCGGGAAGTAGCGGCCGAGCGGCTTGCCGTTTCGCGACTGCACGTAGATCTCATCACCGTCGACGAAGGCGACCGCCCGGAAGCCGTCCAGCTTGGGCTCGTACCGCCAGCCGTCGCCCTCGGGCAGCTCGGCCGCCGAGCGGGCCAGCTGGGGCAGGAGGGGCGGTGCGAGCGGCAGGGTCACGGGAGGCGATGCTAACAGCGCGGCGAGTGCAGCCGGCTGCTCAGTAGCTGAAGACCGTCGCTCCCTCGCCGATGAACTCCCACAGCGGCGTCGCGCCGGCGAGGCGCGCGTTCGGCACGAGCGTGGCCGGATCGATCCTGCGCGCGTCGAAGCAGATCGGGCAGGCGTAGAGCTCGCCGCCGTCCTCCGCGAACTGGGCAAACAGCTTGGCCACGGGCGGCGCGCCGGCGGACTCGATCGGCTCCGCATATCCCGTCGTGGCCAGCCGCACGGCCTCCTTGGTCAGGAACATCACCACCTGCTTGCCGGCCGCGAGGCCGGCGGTTGCGACCAGGAACGCGACGGTCACCTTGTCGGCATCCTCGTGGCCCGTCGTCAGATTGATGACCGCCTTGCCCTTCGCTCCGTCTTCCATCGGGACTCCTTTACCGGTTCGATTGGTGCTTTCCCAGCGGGGCCGCTGCAGCGTGATAGCCTGGCGCGAGCGACGAGCGGGGTCAAGCAGTGGCTAAGCGGCGTCGAAGGGATACGGATTTCCCGTGGGCCGAGGTCCTGACGGTCGGCGTGATCGCGCTTCTGATCGCGGGCTTCATCGGCGGCGGCATCGGCTGGATCCTGAACGGCGGCAGCGGCGGCTCATCGACCGCGGCGACCAGCACGTCTGCGCCCACGACGACAACCCCGGCGGCGCAGCCGGTGGATGCCACAGTTGCCGAAGGAGCGCACTACTTCGTGCAGTTCGCGTGCGCTCAGTGTCATGGCGTCGGCGGCCAGGGCGGGGTGTCGTCGTTCGTCCCGGCGCTGACGTCGGTCGGCAAGTCGCTCACCACGGCGCAGCTGACCACCATCATCGAGCACGGCCTGGGCGAGTCGGCCAACCCCAAGCAGCCGTACATGCCGGTGTGGAAAGGGGTGATCTCGCCGCGGCAGACGTCGAGCCTGGTCGCCTACATCCGGGCGGGCCTGCCCCAGGTGCCCGGCGCGACGCCGGTTGCCGTGCCGGCTGACCAGGGCGACGTGGTTGCCGGCGCGGCGCTCTATGTGCGGTACGGCTGCCTCAACTGCCACGGGCCCAACGGCCTCGGGGGCGTGCCCAACCCGCAGTCGCCCGACAAGACCATCCCCCCGCTCTCCGGAGCCGACTTCCGCGGTCAGTTCAACACCGCAGACAAGATCAAAGCGGTCATCCTCAGCGGCAGCGTGATCGGCCGCGCACCGATCGTCAGCATGCCCCACTGGGGCGGCATCCTGACCGACCAGCAGCTGAACCAGCTGGTCGCGTACCTGCACACGCTGTCGTAGCCGGGGCTCAGCCGGGCGCGGCCCGCGCTAGTGCGCTTGGCGGTACCCGGCGATCACGTTTTGGATCACCCGATATCGGATCAAGAAGAACAGCCCTAGCGGCCAGAAGATCGTCCACACAACGACGAGGCCGATGAACTCTCGGATGCTCATGTCTCCGGGTGCTGGGCGGCGGCCGAATCGCATCGCCGGCAGCGTATCGGACGCCGGTCAGATGCCTCGAAGACCCACTTGAGCGAGTACCGGGCCGCCCCCATCCTCACCGAGACGACCGTAGGAACACACGTCGCCTGGAGAGGACGGGGACGACCCGGTCGAGTATTACCGGCGCGTCTGCATGAACAGGAAGGCCAGCTGCCACACGGCCGCCAGGGTGGCGACGACGTAGGTCAGCGCGGCCGCGGTCAGCACCTTGCGGGCGATCGGGGCCTGGGCCTGGCTGATGACGCCCTGGTTGGTCAGCATCAGCATCGCCTTGCGGCTGGCGCCGAACTCGACCGGCAGGGTTACGAGCTGGAAGAGCACGATGGCGGCGAACAGGGCGACGCCGATCAGCGCCAGGTTGGTCGCGTGCAGCAGGAACCCGATGAAGAAGATCGGGAACCAGGCCTGCGACGCGAAGCCGGTGGCGGGGGCGAGCGACCCGCGGAAGCGGAAGCCGGCCTCGTGCTTGGCGTCCTGGAAGGCGTGGCCGGTCTCGTGCGCGGCGACCGCGACCGCGGCCACCGAGCTCGATCCGCCCACGGGCTGTGAGAGCCGCATCGTGCGGCTGCGAGGGTCATAGTGGTCGCTCAGATTGCCGCCGATGCCCTCGACGTTGACGTCGGAGAGGCCGCCGGCATCGAGCATGCGCCGGCTGACCTGCGCGCCGGTGAGGCCCGATACGGCCTCCACCTTCGAGCCGTCTGCGAACGAGCGCCGCACCCAGGCCTGGGCCAGCAGGCCGGCGACGAGGGGCGGTACCAGGAAGTAGAGATAGAAGAGCATGATGCGCCCACCTCGAGGCGCGATTGTCGGTACTGCTCCACACAATAGGCACCCAGGTTAAGAGCCGGGTGAGCGATTGTGCGGCGGAGGCTAATCTCTTGGTATGCAGCTGACCGACCAGGTGCGCGACTTGCTCCAGCAGGCGTTCCCGAGCGGCGAGATCGAGGTGTCGAGCTTCTCCGGCAGCGACCACCTGTCCGCGCGTGTGCGCTCCGACCGCTTCGGCGGGCTCTCGCTGATCGAGCAGCACCGGCTTGTCTACGCGCCGGTGCAGCACCTCCTGGACGACGGCAGCATCCACGCATTGCAGATCAAGACGGAGGCCACATGATCGTCACCGACGACCAGATTCGCGAGGAGATCCTCGAAACGATCCAGCGCAACCGGATCATGCTGTTCATGAAGGGCACGCCCGACGCGCCCCGGTGCGGGTTCTCGGCGCGCAGCGTCCAGTGCCTCGACGCCGCCGGCGCCGAGTTCGCCGCGATGGACATCCTGCCCGATCCCCGCATCCGCCAGCAGCTCTCGGCCCATTCGGGCTGGCCGACGATCCCGCAGCTCTTCATCGACGGCGAGCTGGTCGGCGGCTGCGACATCATCAGCGAGCTCTACGAGACGGGCGAGCTCGGCAAGATGGTGGCACCGGCTGCCTGATTCCGCAGCGGTGGTTGGGGCCGGGGTGATTGGCCTCTCGGCCGCCCGTGCCCTGCGCGAGGACGGCTTCGCCGTCACGGTCTACGAGCGCGACCGGGTCGGCTCGCCGCTGGGCTCGTCGCTGGGCCGGTCGCGCATCTACCGGCGCAGCTACCGCGAGCAGGACTATGTGCGTCTGGCCTGCCGGGCGATCGACGAGTGGCGCCGGCTCGACGCGGGGCTCCTGCGAAACACCGGCCTGCTCGAGTACGGATCGGGCGTGGAGCTGCACGCCGCGGCGATGGACGCCTGCGGCGAGGAGTACCGCTGGCTCGAGCCGGCCGAGGCCGAGAGGCTCTTCCCCGAGGCCCGCTTTCCCGAGCCGGTGCTCTACGACGAGCTGGGCGGCGCGGTCATGGCCGACGACGCCCTGCGGCGACTGGCGGAGGGCATCGACGTGCGCGAGGGCCACGCCGTGGCCGACCCGCGCGACCTGCAGGCCGACGTGGTCGTGGCCTGCCCCGGCTCGTGGCTCGGGCCGATGTTCGGCCTGCCGCTGCAGCCGCGGATCGAGCAAGTCACGTACTTCGCCGGAGCGCCGGATACACGCCCGTCGGTGATCGACCACGGCGCGCCCGACCGCCGCCTGCACTACGGCCTGGTCTCCCCCGGCGTCGGCTACAAGCTGGGCGAGGACGGCGCCCGGCCCGATCCGTGGGACCCGGACCGGCCCGACCGCCCGGTCGAGGCGAGGCTCGAGGAGCGGCTGGCCGAGCACGTGCGCCGGGCGTTCCCCGGGCTCGACCCACGGCCGCTGCACTCGGAGTCGTGCCTGTACACGATGTCGCCCGACGGCGACTTCATACTCGATAGGATCGACGGAGTGATCGTCTGCGGCGGAGACAGCGGCCATGCCTTCAAGTTCGGGCCGCTCCTGGGACGGCTGATCGCCGACATGGCGGCCGGCCGCCCGCTGCCGCCCGAGACCGAGCGGTTCCGCGCGGGCAGGCTCGCGGACGCCGGTCCGTGAACGACCTCCTCGACCGCGACGGCTGGGAGATCTCCCGCGCGGTGCGCGCGAAGGAGCTATCCGCCGCCGAAGTCGCACGCGCCGCGCTCGAGCGCGTGTCGGCGGATACGTTCGGCGCCGTCTGGCGGGTGACCGAGGAGCGGGCGCTGCGCGAGGCCGCGGAGGTCGACGCGGCGGTCGCGTCGGGCCGGGACATCTCCCACCTACCGCTGCTCGGCGTCCCGGTCGGCTGGAAGGACCTGATCGACACGGCCGGCATCACGACGACGTACGGGAGCGCCCTCTACCGCGACCACGTCCCGGCTCGCGACGCCGAGGTCGTCGAGCGGATGCGCGCCGCCGGCGCGATCACCGTGGCCAAGCTCGCCACGCACGAGCTGGCGTGGGGGACGACCACCCAGAATCCGCATTTCGGCTCGTGCCGCAATCCGCACGATCCCACCCGCGTGCCCGGAGGCTCGAGCGGCGGCTCGGGCGTGGCGCTCGCGACCCGCGCCGTCGCGGCCGCGCCCGGCACCGACACCGGCGGCTCGATCCGCTGCCCCGCGTCGTGCTGCGGCGTCGTCGGCCTGAAGCCGACCTACGGCCGCGTCAGCCTGGCCGGCGTGCGGCCGCTGTGCACCACCCTCGACCACTGCGGGCCGATGGGCCGCACCGTGCGCGACACCGCGCTCCAGCTCGAGGCGCTGGCCGGCTGGCCGGCGCGCGACCCGCGGGTCGCCGACGTCCCCAGGGAGCGCTGGAGCCAGGGCCTCGCCGCCGGCGTGCGCGGCCGCCGGGTGGGCGTTGCGGAGCGCTACTTCTTCGAGCACACCGCGCCCGACATCGCCGCCCGGGCGCGAGCGGCGGTGGCCGCACTCGCGCACGCGGGGGCCGAGATCGTCGAGGTCGACCTGGAGTGGCCGACGCCGCTCGGCGAGGGCGACCCGTTCATCCCGGAGGGCGTGGCGACGCTGAAGCCCTTCTGGCCCGAGCGGCGCTCGGAGATCGGCCCCGATGTGGCCCGCGACTGCGCCCTCTCCGACGGCATGGGCGCGGTCGACTTCGCCGAGACCAACCAGATCCGGCTCGAGTACGCCGGACACATGCTCGAAAAGATGGACTCCGAGGGCATCGAGCTGATCGTCACGCCGACGCAGGCCCAGTCGCCGCCGCAGATCGGCCTCGATCAAATCCCGTACGCCGGACGGCCCGACGAGGACGTCACCTACGCGATGTGCGGCCTGACGGTGATCTTCAACATGATCGGCTGGCCGGCGATCAGCGTGCCCTGCGGGCGCGACGACGCCGGTCTTCCGGCGGGCGTCCAGATCGCCGCCCTGCCGTGGCGGGAGCGCTACTGCTTCGCGGCCGCGGCGGTCGTCGAAGCCGCCGCTCTCTGACACGGGCCGCCGGCCAGCACGCTCATCTCGGCCCGGGCCGGCTCGATGACCACCGTCGCGAGCGTCGTCCAGCGGTCGCCGAACACCGCGCCCGCGGCGGGGTGACAGCAGATCGCGCCGGAGCCGCCGCGGTGGCTGTCCATCGCCGTCAGCAGGTCCTCGGCCTCGATCGGCGCCTCGATCTGCGCGACCCGCCGGGCGGCGTGATCGAGCCGTAGCAGCGTGTCGGGCGACTCGCGCACCATCGTGTCGCCCGCCCGGCCCGGATCGGCGAGGAAGTGGTTGGTGTGGATCAGCACCCCGCGCGCGTCGGGCATGACGAATCCCGGGCCGGCGGGCGAGAGCTCCACGGTGCAGGCCACGCCGCCGTCGGCGTCGTCGGCCACGACGGTGAAGGCCGAGGAGGCCGACATCGTCGCTCCGGCCGCCATCGTGAGCGCGGCCACGGCGCCGTCGGCCTCGTCCAGCACGCGCCGGCACAGGGCGTGCACGGGCACGCCGACGGGCGAATGGTCGCCGCGGTGGCCGAGGATGTTCAAGAGCACCCCGACGCCGGAGGCGTTCACGCCGATCTTGCCCACGATGCCGGCCTCGGTGAGCGTCTCGACGCGGCGGCCGTCGGCGTGCTCGATCGTCCACACGAGCCAGCCGTCGCGCAGCTCCTCGTGCCAGTCCCACGTCTGCACGCCCAGCGGGCTTCCCGACGCGGTGGCGGTGCCCAGGCAGGCGATGGTCGAGCACTCACCGGCAGAGGCGGCCAGAAGCTCCGTGCGCGCGTTCAGCGCGCCGATCAGCTCGACGTCGAACCCGCTGCCGTGGGCGATGCCGTCGATCTCCTCGAGCAGGGCCGGCGACCACGCCGCGATACGGTCAAGCGCCTGGGAGCCGAGCCGGCGCAGCTCGTCGCCAGACAGGCCCACGCGCACGGTGAACAGGCGCCGGTACACGTTCATCACAAGGGCGATGCGCTCCTTCTGGGCACGTCCGAACGTGACGCCGCGCGCTCCTGGAGTGCGCTCCGCCGAGTGGTGTCGAGCGACATCCATGTGGTGTGCAGCATAATCGCGGGGCGCACCTGTCCGAAAGGGGACGTCTCGAACGCGTATCCTCTCCCGGGCATGCGGGCGATCGTGGGAGTCGACGTGGGCGGCACCTTCACCGACGTCGCCCTGATCGCCGAGGGGAGGCTGGTGACGGCCAAGGTCGCGACCACCGTGGCCGACCACTCGGCCGGCGTGATCGAGGGAGTGCGCCTGGCGCTCGGCGAGGCCGGCCTCGCCACGGCGGACGTGGCTCACTTCGGCCACGGCACCACGGTCGCCACGAACGCCATGCTCGAGCGCCGCGGCGCTCGCACGGCCTACGTGGCCACCCGCGGCTTCGCCGACGTCCCGGCGCTCGGCCGTCAGGCCCGCCCGCATCTGTACCGGCCCGAGCAGGCGCCGCCCGCGCCGCTGGCCGAGGTCACGGCCGAGGTCGACGAGCGGATGGGGCCTGCAGGCGTGCTGCGACCGCTGCGGCCGGCGTCGGTCGCGGCGGCGGCGCGGCGCCTGCGGCGGGAGCGGGTCGAGGCGATCGCCGTCTGCCTGCTGCACGCGTATGCCGACCCGAGCCACGAGCAGGCCGTCGCCGCCGCGCTGCGCTCGGCGCTCCCGGACGCGCACGTCGTGGCCTCGCACGAGGTTGCGGCGGAGTTCCGCGAGTTCGAGCGGGCGTCGACCACGATCGCGGACGCGTACCTCGGCCCGGTCGCCGGGCGCTATCTGCGCCGACTGGCCGGGACGGCCGGCGCCGAGGGCCTGCCGGCTCCGGCCGTCATGCAGTCAAACGGCGGCGTGTGCGACGTCGACGAGGCGGCGGCGCATCCCGCCCGGCTGCTCCTGTCGGGGCCGGCCGGCGGCGTCGCGGCCGTTGTGGCGGCGGGTATCCCCGACGCGATCAGCTTCGACATGGGCGGCACCTCGACCGACGTCTGCCTGATCCGCGGCGGGGTCGCCGGCCGCAGCGCCGAGCGGCGGGTGGGCGGCCTGCCGCTGCGTCTGCCACAGCTCGACATCCACACCGTCGGCGCCGGCGGGGGCAGCATCGCCTGGCTCGACCCGGGCGGCGCCCTGCGGGTGGGCCCGGCGAGCGCGGGGGCCGACCCCGGCCCGGCCTGCTACGGGCGCGGCGGCGATCGGCCCACCGTCACCGATGCGAACCTCGTGCTCGGCCGGCTCGACCCCGACGTGCCGCTCGCAGACGGGTTGCGCCTCGACGCAGGCGCGGCGCACCGGGCGCTGCGCGCCGTGGCGGGCCCGTTCGCCGACGTCCGCGCCGCCGCCGAGGGCGTTGTGGCGGTCGCAAACGCCGAGATGGTGCGCGCGATCGGGGTGGTCAGCGTCGAGCAGGGCCACGATCCCCGCGAGCTCGAGCTGGTGGCGTTCGGCGGCGCCGGGCCGCTGCATGCGTGCGAGGTGGCCGACAGCCTGGGCATGCGCGCGGTGGTGGTGCCGGCCGCGAGCGGCGTGCTCTCCGCGCTCGGGATCGCCGCGGGCGAGCGGCGCCGGGTCGCTGTCGCAAGCGTGATGCGGCCGCTGCAGGAGTTCCTGGATGCGCCCGCCGCCGTGCCGCGGCCGCCGCGGGGTGGCTCGGTCGAGGTCGAGTGCGAGCTGCGCTACCTGGGCCAGGCGCACGAGCTGACCGTGCCGCTGCGGCCGCGGGTGAGCCTGGCGCGGCGCTTCCACGCCCGCCACCGCGAGCGCTACGGCTTCGACGACCCGGCCGCCGGGATCGAGGTGGTGAGCGTGCGCACATCGATCGTCGCCCCCGGTGCGGAGTTCACGCTCGCCCGGGTCGCCGCCACCCCGCCGGTGCACGGGCCGGCGTCGGTGCCGCTCGGCGGCTCGACGCTCTGGGTGGCGGCCGGGCTGGACCGCGCGGCGGCGGCCGGACGGCTCATGGCGGGTGGCGCGATGATCGATCCGGCCACGCTCCAGGTCATGGCCGCGGCCCTGCGCGGAGTCGCCGAGGAGATGGGGGCGGCCCTCATCCGCTCCGCGCATTCGGCCAATATCAAGGAGCGGCGCGACTGCTCGACCGCGCTCTTCGACCGGGACGGGCGCATGATCGCGCAGGCCGAGCACATGCCCGTCCACCTGGGGGCGATGCCCGACGCGGTCGCGGCGGTGCGCGGCCTGCGGCCGCGGCCCGGAGCCGTGTATGTCCTGAACGACCCCTACACGGGTGGCACGCACCTGCCCGACATCACGCTCGTCTCGGTCGTCGACGACCTCGGCCTCGTGTGCTCCCGCGCGCACCACGCCGACGTCGGCGGGATGCAGCCGGCCAGCATGCCCGCGGGGGCGACGGAGCTCCTGCAGGAAGGCGTCGTGATCCCGCCGGTCGAGCTGACCGCGGAGGTGCGCACCGTGCTCGTCGCCAACATGCGCAAGCCGGCCGAGCGGCTGGCCGATCTGCGGGCGCAGGAGGCGTGCATGCTGGTGGGGGCGGCCCGCCTGCGCGAGCTGGCGCGCCGGTTCGGCAAGCGTCGGCTGGCCGAGGGGATGGACGAGCTCTACGCCTACAGCGAGCGGCGCACGCGCGCGGCGGTGGAGCGGCTCCCCGACGGCTGCTATCAGGCGGCCGACGTGATCGAGGGCGACGGCATCCACACCCGGGACATCCCGATCCGGGTCGCGGTGCAGATCGCGGGATCCGAGCTGGTCGCCGACTTCGCCGGCACCGCGCCCCAGCAGCAGGGCAACGTGAACTGCCCGCTTGCGGTCACCCGCTCGGCCGTCTACTACGTGGTGCGGGCGGTGTGCGATCCCGACATCCCGGCGTCCGGCGGCGCCTTCGCCCCGGTGACCGTGTGCGCGCCGGACGGCTGCCTCGTGAACGCGCAGCCGCCGCACGCCGTCGTCGCCGGGAACACCGAGACGTCGAGCCGGATCGTGGACGTGGTCATGTCCGCGATGGGCGGGGCCGTGGACGTGCCGGCGCACGGGCAGGGGACGATGAACAACGTCACGTTCGGCACGCCCGAATTCACCTACTACGAGACCCTCGGCGGCGGCCAGGGCGGCTCGCCGGCCGGGCCGGGCCCGAGCGGGGTGCACGTCGCCATGTCGAACACGCTCAACACGCCGATCGAGGCGCTCGAGCGCGAGTATCCGCTCCGGATCGATCGCTACGCGCTTCGCCGCGGCACGGGCGGGGCGGGCCGAAACCGGGGCGGCGACGGCGTCGTCCGCGTCTACCACGTGCTCGAGGACTGCCGCCTGGGGCTCATGACCGAGCGCCGCCGCCACCGCCCGAAGGGTGCTGCGGGCGGAGCCGGCGGCACGCCCGGGCGCAACCTCCTGAACGGCCACCCGCTCCCGGCCAAGTGCAGCCTCGACCTGCGCGCGGGCGACGTGCTCGAGATCCGCACCCCGGGCGGCGGCGGCTGGGGCCGTGAATAAACGGGGTCAGACCCCGTGTATTCAGCCGCCCGGGGCGTGCATACAGGTGCCTGGCACCGGTATTCACGGTGCCAGGCACCGCCTGGCGGGGGGTACCATCTGCTCATGCCGACCACGGTCGCACCGCCCGTTCGCAAGACGAGGCCGCGCCACACCGGCCCGGGCTCCGGCAGTGGCCGCCCCTGGCTCGTGATCGTGCGAAACGACGATCACAACACCTTCGACGGCGTCGCCTTCGCGCTCGCGCGCACCATCCCGGGCGTCACCTTCGAGCGCGGCATGGCGCTCGCCGACACGATCCACACGGCCGGCCAGGCGGTCGTGTGGACGGGCGACAAGGAGCCGGCCGAGCTCTACTGGGAGCAGCTCGCCGGGTTCGGCCTGACGATGGCGCCGCTCACGCCCGCGGGCTGACCGATGGTGCATCCCTGGCAGTTCGAGGCCGATCCCGAGTGGGCCGTGGCGATCGTGATCGCGGCCCTCGACTACGCCCTCGTCGTGCGCACGTTCGATCGCCGCGGCGTGCCGACGTCGCGGTGGCGGATCGCCGCCTTCACGGCCGGGCTGGGGCTGATCGCCGTAGCGCTGCTCTCGCCGGTCGAGCACATCGCGCTCACGTCGCTCCTCTCGGTCCACCTGCTCCAGAACGTCGTCCTCGCCGACTGGGCGCCGCCGCTGCTCGTGCTCGGCCTCTCCCCGGCGATGGTGGCCGCCGCCGAGCGCCGCCGGTTCGTGTGGGCCCTGACCACGCCGCCCGTCGCGCTCGGCTACTGGCTCGCAGCCTGGTACGGGCTGCACATCCCCGTCGTCTACGGCTTCGCCCTCACCCATCGCTGGGCGCTCGGCCTGGAGCACATCGTGTTTCTCACCTCTGGGATCGCGTTCTGGTGGGCGGTGCTCGCGGGGTCGCGCATGCGCTCGGCGGCGAAGGTCGTCTACCTGTTCGGGGCGTTCATCGCCGCGGCGCCCGTCTCGCTCGCGCTCGCCCTGACCCACCCTCAGTACAGCTTCTACGTGCACGCGCCGCGGCTGTGGGGGCTCTCGCCGCTCGAGGATCAGCAGCTGGGCGCGATCGCGATGGCGATCGAGCAGGCCGCGATCCTGTTCGCCGCCTGCTCCGTGTTCTTCGTGCGCATGCTGGCCGAGGACGAGGCCGGCGACGCCGGAGTAGGCTTCGAGGCGTGAAGCAGGTTCTGCGAGCCGCGTGCGTCCAGTTCCGGGCGCGGGCGGAAAAGAGCGAGAACATCGCCCTGATGGCGCCGCTCGTCGCCGAGGCCGCCGGGCGCGGCGCCGATGTCGTGCTGCTGCCGGAGAAGTGGAACGCATGGCTCGACGGGCCCGAGTTGCGCGCGCAGGCCGAGGAGCTCGACTCGGGCCCGACCGTCGAGGCGATGTCCGATTGGGCGCGCACGCATCGGATCAATCTGATCGGCGGCAGCATCGCGATCGTCGGCGACGGCGAGAGGGTCGAGAACGTCTCGATCGCCTACGACCGCGACGGGACGCGGGTCGCCGCGTACACCAAGATCCACCTCTTCGACGTCGACGTCGGCGGGATCAGCTACCGGGAGTCGGACGGGACGGCGCCGGGCTCGCAGCCGGTCGTCGCCGACCTCGCCGGCGTTCGGGTCGGCCTCACGGTCTGCTACGACCTGCGCTTCCCCGAGCTCTACCGCACGCTGGCGCTCGACGGCGGCGCGACCGTGCTCACCGTGCCCTCGAACTTCACGCTGATCACCGGCATGGCCCACTGGGAGGTGCTCCTGCGGGCGCGCGCGATCGAGAACCAGGCGTTCGTGCTCGCGACCGGCCAGCACGGCTACCCCGGCGGCCTGCGCAAGCCGAGCTACGGGCACAGCATGATCGTCGATCCGTGGGGGACGGTGCTGGCGCAGGCGCCCGACGGCGACGGCGTCATCGTGGCCGATCTGGACATGGCCGCCCTGGCCGACATCCGCGACCACCTGCCGGCGCTGCGCCACCGGCGGACCGACGCGTATGGCCTAGAAGAACAGCACCTCGCAGCCGATCGGCTCGAAGCCGGCTCGTAGGAAGGCGCGCAGCGAGGCCGCGTTCCCGGGCGCGACCTGCGCGAACACCACCTCGTCCGGGTCGACGAGCCGCCTCGCCTCGAGGAGCGTGCGCGTGCCGAGGCCCTGTCCTCGGCCCTCCGGGTCGACCTCAACCGCGACCTCGGTGCGCAGCGCGAGACCCTGGCCCAGGACGACGACCGCGGCGCCGCCCCCAGCCTCGAACACGCGCACGCCGCTGCGGTGACCGCGCGCCCTCGCGGCCCGCGGATGGTCGCGGCGGGAGACCTCGGTCAGGTCGGCCTCACCCGCGAGCCCCGAGGCGGCCAGCACGACGTCGATGCCATCGTCCCGGCGCCCGATCTTGGCGCCGAGGGCGGCCAGGAAACCCGCGCTCATGGGTGCGAGCAGGTCGCCCTCCGGGAGCCGGCCACGCACCCAGTCCGGGGCGATATCCGCGGCCACCACGTGGTGGGCGGTGAAGGCCACGACCGCCATCGCCGCCCCGGCCGGCGGGCCGACCACCTGCACGCTTCCGTCCGGTGCCGGGAACCTTCCGCGGGCCGCGTCCTGCAGGAGGGCGGCGAGCGGCGCGGCGGTCATGGGGAGGGCCGGCGCGGCCAATTGACATCCACCATGGATGTCAATTGGGTGGTGCGGTCAATTGGGTGGTGCGGTGGGATCCGGCAGCACACCCTGGCGGATGAACCACCACCGCACCGCGTCGATGTAGGCCTTCGGCTGCTCGACGTGCGTCATGTGGGCGGCCTTCTCGATCACGATCAGCTCGGAGCCCTCGACCTCGCGGTGGATCTCCTCCGATCGCCCGAGCGTGCAGGTGCGGTCGTAGCGGCCGACGACGATGAGCATCGGCCGCCGGATCCAGCGCAGATGGTCGAGCCACTCGAAGTCGCCGTACCCCTGCGCGGCGAAGTGGGCCATCACCTCGGGGGCGTACACCGTCTCGTCGGCCTGCATGAAGCGGCTGTAGGCGTCGCCCATCTCCCAGAAGTGGAACGGCATCTGGGCGGCGGTGTTCTGGCGGGCCTGCTCGACGGTGGCGAGGCGGGCCTCCTCGTCCCACGAGCGCCGGATCTGGTCGCGCATCGCGGCCGGCTCGAACCGGTCGATCTCGCGCTCGACGTCGGCCATCAGCGCCTCGCTCGAGGCGACGCCCGACGAGATGATGTAGTGGCTCGCAGTGCCGCGCTCGAGCGCATGCCCCAGCGCGATGATCGCGCCGAACGAGTGGCCGAGGACGGCATAGTCGTCAAGCTCCATCGCCTGCGCGAGCCGGTCGATGTCCTGTGCGAATCCGCGCACCGAGAGCGTCGCCGGGTCGACCCGGGGCGAGCAGCCCTGGCCGCGCTCGTCGACGTAGATCAGGCGCAGGCCCATATCTCCGAGCGGGTCGAGCCACGGCCGGAACTCGTGGTGATCGAGCCCGGGGCCGCCGTGCAGCAGCATCACCGGGTAGCCGGAGCCGTGCTCGACGACGTACAGCTCGCCACCATCATCGAGCGGGACGAGGCGTCCCTCGTCAGCCATTCATCTTCCGGTAGCCGAGGGCGTGCTCGGCCTGCATCATCTTGTGGATCTGGGTCGTCCCCTCGTAGATGATCGGGGCGCGGGCGTTGCGGAAGTACCGCTCGACGGGGTACTCGGCCGAGTAGCCGTAGGCGCCGTGCACCTGGATCGCCAGGTTGGCGGCCTTGAACGCGCTCTCGGTGGCGTGCCACTTGGCGAGCGAGGTCTCGCGGGTGTTGCGCACCCCGCGGTTCTTGGCCTCGGCGGCCTGCATCACCAGCAGCCGCGACGTCTCGTAACCGAGCACCATGTCGGCGATCATGTCCTGCACGAACTGGTGCTCGCCGATGCGCTTGCCGAAGGTCTTGCGCTCGTTCGCGTACTTCACGGACGCCTCCAGGCAGGCCCGGATGACGCCGACCGCTCCGGCCGCGACCGTGAACCGGCCCTGGTCGAGCGAGTGCATCGCGATCTTGAAGCCCTCGCCCTCGGCGCCGACCAGGTTCTCCGCCGGTACCTGCACGTTGGCGAAGAAGAGCTCGCCGGTCGACCCCGCCCACACACCGAGCTTGTGCTCGATCGGGCGGGCCTCGACGCCCTCCCACGCACGCTCGACGATGAACGCCGAGATGCCGCCGTGGGCGGCATCGGGGTCGGTCTTGGCGAAGATGAGCTGGTAGTCGGCCTCGGTGGCGTACGAGATCCAGTTCTTCTGCCCGTTGAGGAGATACGTCCCGTCGGGCTGGCGGATCGCGGTGGTCAGCATCGCCGACACGTCCGACCCGGCGGCAGGCTCGGTGAGCCCGAAGCAGCCGAGCTTTTCGCCCTTCGCCATCGGCTCGAGGTACTTGCGCTTCTGCTCCTCGCTGCCATAGCGCAGGAGCGACAACGAGTTCAGGCCGACGTGCACCGAGATCAGCGTGCGGAAGGCCGACTCGCCCCGCTCGATCTCCTCACAGATCAGCGCCTCGCACACGTAGTCGAGGCCGGCGCCGCCGTATTCGACCGGGATCGGCGCGCCCAGGAGCCCCAGCTCCGCCATCCCCTCGATGATCCCCATGTCGAGGTGGTGGTTGATGTCGTTCTCCTGCGCGACCGGGAGCACCCGCCGGTCGACGAACTCGCGAACCGTCTCCTGGATCGCGCGTTGCTCGTCTGTCAACTGTAGGTCCACACCACTCCTCGCCGCCTATTGCCTCGGCGAGTGATCCTATCGGGGCGCCCCGGGCGACGGGGGCGGTTGGTTAGCATCGCCCGTGTGGACGAGTCCGCGGTCGAGCGCCTGCTCTCCGAGCAGCGCCGCTACTACAGCGCTCGCGCTCCGGAGTACGACGACTGGTGGTTCCGGCGGGCGCGCTACACCCTCGACGCCGACGCTCGAGAGGGGTGGTTCGGCGACGTCGCCGAGCTCGAGGGGGAGCTGGAGCGCTTCGCCCCGTGCGGCGACGTGCTCGAGCTCGCCGCGGGCACGGGCATCTGGACGGGCCACCTTCTGAACTACGCCGACCGGGTCACCGCCGTCGACGCGGTGCCGGAGGTGCTCGAGCTCAACCGCTCCAAGGTGGGCGCAGCCGCCGACCACGTGCTCGCGGACATCTTCGCCTGGGAGCCGCCGCGGGCATTCGACGTCTGCTTCTTCGGATTCTGGCTCTCCCACGTCCCGAGCGGGCACTTCGCGACCTTCTGGCAGCTCGTCGAGCGCGCGCTGAAACCGGAGGGCCGTGTGTTCCTCGTCGACAACGCGCGCACCGGCGACGCGCGTCACACCGTCAGCACGGGCGGCGAGGTCGCACGGCGGAATCTGGCCGACGGTCGCGAGTTCGAGATCGTGAAGCGCTTCTGGAGCCCGGCCGAGCTCGATCGTGAGCTCGCGGCGCTCGGCTGGCAGCTCACAGCCGGCGCGACGCGGAACGGGCACTTCCTCTTCGCCTCCGGGCGGCGCCCGGAAGAGCGCTAGCTTGCCCGGGGCAGGGCGAACCCCTCGCCGGGCCGCTTGGCGGCGTACATTGCCGCATCGGCGGAACGGAAGAGCTCCTCGGGCGAGACGCCGTCCTTCGGGCACACCGCAACGCCGAAGCTCGCGCCCAGACCGGCCATGTTGCCGGTGAAGGCTGCGCTCATCGCGGTCGAGACGCGTTCGGCGACCGCGGCGGCGTCCTCGGCCGACGTCTCGGGCAGGAGCAGCGCGAACTCGTCGCCACCGATCCGGTAGGCGGCATCCGCCCGCCGCAGGCCGCCGCCCAGGACGGCTCCGATCTGCTCCAGCGCGGCATCGCCGGCGGCGTGGCCGTGAGCGTCGTTCAGAGCCTTGAACCCGTTCAGGTCGCACAGCACGAGGGCGAGCGGGTGGCTGTAGCGCACGGCCCGGGACGACTCGTGCTCGAGCCGCTCGGTGAACGCCCGCCGGTTGTAGAGGCGGGTGAGCGGGTCGTGCTCGGCGAGGAACTGCATCTCCTCGTACTGGGCCGCCGTGTCCAGGGCGGTGGTGGCCTGGTTGGCGAAGACGCGCAGCGCCTGCAGCTTGGCGTCGGCCGGGATCATGCGGTCGATCGGGTCGTCGACCCAGATGATGCCCTGGAGCGCCCCGCCGCGGCTCCACAGCGGCACGAGCAGCCAGTGGTTGCGCCACGCCGCCGGCCCGCGGCCGTTGATGCGCGAGTGGTAGGTGTCGTGCCTGGAGGCGACCCGGCGCATCGCCTCGTCGTGCTCGACCAGGTGGCAGCCCTCGACCTCGAACTCCGGCTGCAGGAACTGGTCGAGCTCGTGCCGGGTCATCGGCATCGCCACCGCGGCGTCGGCGATGTTCCAGCCGTGCGTCGCCCGTGACCGGAACTCGCCCGTCTCCGGGTCGGGGAGGTCGATGCACACGTTGTCGAACTCGAGCGCGGTGTGGATGGCCTCGCACACGGACTGCAGGATCGCGTCGATCGAGAACGTCTCGGTCAGGCGCGAGGACACCGCGAGCAGCTGCTCGAGCGCCGCGCGGTGGCGGGCCGCTGCGGCCGCCTCCTGCGCGCTCTGGACCGCGATCGCCGCATGATCGGCCATCGCCACCAGGATCTCGAGCTCCTCGGCTCGCGGGAGGCAGCCCGAGGCCGGCTCGTCGACCGACAGGATCCCGATCAGGTGGCCGTCGGAGTGGCGCAGGGGCACGAAGAGCGCGTCCTCGGGATGCCAGCTCTCGGGCTCGGCGGCCGGCGCGGACTCGGGGACGTACGACCCCGGCGCATAGCTCTCCCAGTCGATCTCGCCGTGGGGGATCAGGTAGGCGCCGGCGGTGAGGAAGCGGTCCTGCAGGAGCGGCTCCCAGACCGACCGCTCGCGGGCATCGCCCATCAGCCGGTCGCGCGCCGCGGCGCACCCGTGGACGGTCGTCACGACGAAGTCGTCCCAGGCGGGGCGGTACAGGTGCACCGCGACGGTGGCGTAGCCGAGCGAGCCCGAGATGGCCCGGGCGATGGCCGCGAGCAGGTCGTCGAGCTCGTCCTCGCCTCGCACAAGGCGTGTGACCTCGAGGAACCCTCGCAGGCGGGAGAGTTGCTGCAGATGTGGTGTCGGCATGGGGGAAAGCAGGCAGGGACAGGGGGCGTCCCGAGGTCTCAGTGTGGCCGCCTGGGCAGAGCCCGTCTAGACCAATTCGGGGGAACCGGCGCGGGTCTTACGCGGCCAGGTGGACGCGCTGCCCCGACCGCTTCGCGGCGTACATGGCCGCGTCGGCCGCGCGCAGGAGCGCGTCGGGATCGTGGGCAGCCCCGCCGAACACCGCCACCCCGAAGCTGGCGGTGACCGCGTCGCCGTCGGCGGCGCAGGCGCGCTCCAGGTGCGTGGCGATCCGGCCCACCACCGCGTCGATCGACTCGACCTCGATCTCGGGCAGGATGAGCGCGAACTCGTCTCCGCCGATCCGGAACGCCGCATCCGGCCCCCGCAGCTCGTGGCTCAGGAGGTCGGCGACCCGGGCCAGGGCGGAGTCACCGGCCATGTGGCCGTGGCGGTCGTTGATGCTCTTGAACCCGTCCACGTCGAGCACGACGAGCGCGAACGGCTTGCCGTAGCGGCGCGAGCGCGCGGCCTCGACCCGCAGCCGGTGGTTGAACGCGCGCCGGTTGTAGAGGCGGGTGAGCGGGTCGTGCTCGGCCAGGAACCGCATCTCCTCGAACCGGGCGGCCGAGTCGAGCGCGGCGGTGGCCTGGTTGGCGAACACCCGCAGGGCCTGCAGGAGCTCCGTCGACGGCAGCAGCCGGTTGCGCGGGTCGTCCGCCCAGATCAACCCGATCACGCTGCCCTCGCGGTCGTACATGGGGACGGTCAGCCAGTGCCGGTTCCAGGCCAGAGGGCCGCGTCCGTTCTTCTCGGAGCGGCGCATCGACAGCCCCTCGGGCAGCCGCGCCAGTGCCTCCTCGAGGGTGAGCAGGTAGCAGCCCTGGCGCTCGAACGGCGGATCGAGCAGGGGCGCGAGCTCCCACAACTTCATCGGCGAGTTCTGGCGCATGTCCTCGAGCGTCCAGCCGGTGGCGGCGCGGGTCGTGAACACGCCCGAGACCGGGTCGGGCAGGTCGATGCATACCTTGTCGAAACCGAGCGCGACCGAGATGCCCTCGCACACGGACTGCAGGATCGCTCCCGCAGACAGCGTCTCCGTCAGGCGCGACGACACCTGCAGGAGCTGCCGGAGCGCCGCCCGGTGAAAGGCCGCGGCGGCGGTCTCATGCGCGCTCTGGAGCGCGAGGGCGGCATGGTCGGCGACGGCGACCAGGCCGGCCAGCTCGGCCGCCGACGGGCGCAGCCCGGACGCGGGCTCGCCGACCGAGATGATCCCCAGCAGATGGCCGTCGGTGTGGCGCATCGGCACGAACAGCTCGTCGCCGGGATGCCAGGCGTCGGGGCTCTCGCTCGGCTCCCAGTCGGGGATGTAGCGGGCCCCGGTGTCGTGCTCCCAGTCGAACCCCCCGTGCGGGATCATGTACGCGCCGTTGACCGCGTAGCGGTCGTCCAGGAGCGGCTCCCATCCCTCCCACTGCAGCGTGTCGCCCAGGAGCGTCTGTCGGGCCTCGTCGCTGCCGTGCACGGTGGTCACCTCGAAGTCGTTCCACTCGGGCCGGTACGTGTTCACGACGACGGTGCGGAATCCCAGCGAGGTCGCGATCGATCCGGCGATCGCGTCCAGGATGGTCGCGGTGTCGGTCCCGTCGCGCACGTGCCTGGTCACGTCCAGGAGGGCGCGCAGGCGGGCGATGGCTGAGAGGTCGGGTGGGGCCACGGCGGAGTTGGGGCGGCTGCCGCCGGCTCGAAAGGTTCGACCCGGCGCGCACTGGCGGTCCGTCCTCTAGGTTCTTCGGGTGAATGACCGGATCGGTTGAGCGAATTCGTGTACTTGCCCTGACACTGGCCCTCCTGTGCGCCGCGTGCACCCCCCGGGCGGGGGAGTCGCCGGTGACCATGCCGGTGACCGCGTCGGCGCTCGCGGTCGCGCCCGACTTCGCCGGGACGATCTGGGCGGCGACGGGCGGGCGCGTCTACCGGTCGGGCGACGGCGGCCACACGTGGCGGCGCGTGCCGGGGAGGGGCGGGGCGACCGGGATCGCATTCCTGCAGACACACGTTGTCACGGTCGGCCCCCGCGGCGTCCAGACCGGCGGCTTCGGCGCGGCGTCGCTGCCACGGCCGCGGCCCGTCCCGGTGCCGTTCCGGGCGGTCGTCTCGCCGTACTACCGCACGAACCGCCTGTACGCCGTCTCGAGCTCGGGCCGCCTGTGGGTCTCGGTCAGAAACGCGAGCCGGTGGGCGCGCCTGCGCGCCGCGGGCCTGCCGCCGGGCGCGGTCGCCGTGGCGGCGATCCGCGATGACGTGCACCGGCCCGACGTGATCTACGTCGCCTGCGGCAGTGCCGGCCTGTGGCGGTCGGGTGACTTCGGGGCGACCTTCCACCGCATCCGCGGGGTCGCCCAGGCGACCGCCGTCACCGCCACCACCGACGACCAACGCCTCCTGCTCGTGGCCTCGCCGGCCGGCATCGAGCTCTCGCGCGATTCCGGGCGCAGCTTCACGCGCGTCTCGGCGGTGACCGGCGTGCGCGCGATCGCGTTTGACCTGCGCAACTGGCGGCTCGCCTACGCGGCGCTTGGGAACGGCACCCTGCTGCGGTCAGACGATGGCGGCCGCACCTGGAACGACTCCTAGCCCGCGCCGCTCGCGGTCACGGCGTGCACGAGCCACTCGGGCACCCGCACGGGCCGCATCGCCGCCCGGTCGACGCAGGCGTGGCGGGTCTCGCCGCGCGTGCACACCCCGGCGTCGTCGCGCAGCTCGTAGCCGAAGGTGAACGTCGCGCCCCGTACCGACGTGCAGGTGCACTCGACGGTGAATGTGTCGTCGAAGCGCAGCGGGCGCAGGTAGCTGACGTGGGCCTCGACCACCACCATGTCCATGCCGCCCGAGTGCACGTCGGCATAGCTGTGGCCGATCTCGCGCAGGTACTCGACCCGGCCCACCTCGAACCAGGCCAGGTAGGCCGCGTTGTTGGCGACGCCCATCGCGTCGGTCTCCGAGAAGCGCACCCGCAACGGCACGGCGGTTGTGTGGCCCGGCAACTCAGTGACCGCGCAGCGTCCGCCGCAGCAGCTTGAGGCCGTCGTCGGCAGCCTGGCGCGCGGCCGGAAGCGCCGGGTGATCGCCCAGGCGCGGGCGAGCGAGACCGCGCTCGGTCGCCTGGATCGAGATCCAGTCGCCGGCTGCGCCCCCCAGCTCCCGGGCCACGCCCCGGCGGCGGCCGTCGAGCATCCAGATCCCCGTCGCGAGCATCGCCTGGCGGGCCAGCGGGCGCTTGCCGAGCGGCAGCTTCGTCAGCGCGACCTCGGCGATCAGGAGCTGGCCGACCTCGGTCTGGGCCATGTCGCCGAGCGCGGAGACCGCCGTGCGGAACCGGCGCGTCGTGTGGTGGCGGCGGGCGCGCTGGGCGGCGTCGAGCTCGCTGGCGCCGTCGACGAACTCACCGGCGCCGGCCGACCTGTCGACGGCGGTCACCCAGGCCCGCCAGCCGCCCTCTCCCCACGGCTGCAGGCTCAGCTCGAGGCCCCGCTGGCCGAACCACTGGCGGATGGCCTCGAGCTCGGCCGAGCTGTCGTTCCAGGTCACAGCCGGAACGATACCGACGCCGATGCCGCATCCGGGGGTGGTATGCCCGCCGACCCTGCTGGTACCTTTAGTCATTGCAGCCTGGAAGAGTCAGGGAGGTCCACAGATGGACGATCGCAAGAGCATCATCGACCGGGTTATGGAGGCCACAGACGCGACCAAGAGTCGTGTCCAGCAGGGCGTCTCCGGGAGCCCGGTGATGTCCGCGACGAAGGAGCGCGCCGAGGCCGTGCGGCACCGTGCCCAGTCGGCTGCTCTGTCGCAGCTGAACCTCGCTACCCGTGAGGACGTCGCCCGCATCCAGGCGTCGCTCGACCGCATCGAGGCGGCGGTGAACGACCTGGCCAAGCGCGTGCCCGAGGCCCGGGCCGCCAAGCCGCGCGCGCCGCGCGCAAAGGCCGCGCCGGACAGCTAGGCCGAAGAGTCCGCTGGCACCCGCAGCCGCACGGCGGCGGGGACCACCTCGAACGTGGCCGGGGTCACACCGGGCTGCTCGCCGTCGGCCTCGATCGGAAGCGGCGTGTCCGGCTCGACGACGACGCGCGTCGCCCGGCTGAAGTCGGCCTTCGGGTGGTTCACGTGCGTGCCGCGGTAGAGCCGGTGCAGGTTGAGCGCCAGGTCGACCTTGCCCACGTCGCCCCACACGAGCACGTCCAGGAGCCCGTCGTCGGGCACGGCCATCGGCAGGATCTTCATCCCGCTGGCGAAGTAGCGGCAGTTGCCGACGATGACGTTGTTGCACACCTGATCGAGCTCGCGCTCGTCGATGCGCACGCGAAAGCGGCTGTTCCGGTAGCCGAAGAACGTCACCACCGCGCCCCAGGCGAAGGCGACCGTCGCGCCCAGCGGCGTGCCTGACCGGTTGATGCGATCGGCGACCGTGCCGGTCAGGCCGGCGCTCGCGACGTTGCAATAGAGCCGCGACTCCGGGCCGCCGTCGCGGGTCGTGTAGGTGACGCGGCCCAGGTCGACCGTGCGCACCGCCCCGTGCGCGGCGACCTCGAGGGCGGCGTCGGTGGCCTTGGGGATGCGGAAGTTGCGGGCGAAGTCGCCGCCGCTGCCGCGTGAGACCACGGCCAGCTCGGCGGCAGGGCCGACCGGCTCGGCGCCGTCGTAGAAGCCGTTCACGGTCTCGGAGATCGTGCCGTCGCCGCCCACGGCCACGATCAGCTCCGCCCCGTCGCGCAGTGCCTGGCGAGTGAGGTCGGCGGCGTGCCCGGGCGCCTCGGTGAGGCGCGTCTCGACATCGAGGCCGTGCGCCGCCGCCCGGCGGGCGATCTCGGGCCAGCGCCCCGCGGTGGCGCCGTTCGCGGACGCCGGGTTCACGATCATCACCGCGCGCACGGCGTCCGCCGCTACTTCTCGTCCACGGCCGCACGCAGCGCGAGCCGCGTCATCCGCTCGACCGCGGCGGCCAGCTCGGCGTCGGAGATGCGGACGAACTCCTCGCCGTGGATGAGGTCGGACACCGTCAGCAGGCAGGCGGCCTCGATGCCGCGCAGGGCGGCGATCGTGAACAGGACGGCGGCCTCCATCTCGACCGCGAGCACGCCCCGCGCCGCCCAGCGCTTGTGCCGGTCGGGATCGGGGTCGTAGAACGTGTCCGAGCTCGCGATCGGGCCGACATGCGGGCGCAGGTCGAGGCCCTTGGCCGCGTGGATCAGGCCGTGGGTGACGCCGAAGTGGGCCGTCGGGGCGTGGGCCTCGCCGCCGGTGAAGCGCAGCGCCGTCGCATCGCCGGGGACGGCCGAGAGCGCCACGATCAGATCCCCGAGCGCGAGGTCAGGCTGGAGGCCGCCGCAGGTGCCGACCCGGATCAGGCGCGTCGATCCGAGCTCGATCAGCTCGTGGATCACGATGGCCGCGCTGGGGCAGCCCATGCCGGTCGACTGCACCGACACCGGCCGGCCGTCGAACGTGCCCGTGTAGCCGAGCATCCCCCGCTCGCCGTTCACCTGCTCGGCGTCGTCCAGGAACTCCTCTGCGATCCGCTTCGCCCGCAGCGGGTCGCCCGGCAGGAGCACCGCCGGTGCGTAGTCGCCCTTGTCTGCGCGCAGGTGGATCGGCACGGCCGCAGAGCTTACCGTGCGTCGGCCGCGACGCCGAGCGCGACCCCAGCGAGCCGGTAGCCGCCGTCGCTTCGGAACGGCTCGACCGCCGCGCGCACCGCGTCGATCAGCGCATCGCGCTCGGACGCCGCCAGCGTGGGCAGGAGCCGGGTGAGGCCGCCGTTCAGCGACGATTGCGCGCGCCAGTAGGAGTCGAAGTCGGGGTATGACCAGGTGACCGGGATCGGCTCGATCGCGCGCAGATCGAAACCGGCCGCCGTGACGAGCCCGCGGATGACATCGGGATCGGCGAGCGCGAACATGCCGGGACCGCCCGGCGGCGTGATCGGCAGGTCGGTGCGCGCCTCGAGCACGTCCCAGAGCGTCGTCGCCCATTCGTTGTCGGCGGCCGTGCTCCAGACGGCGAACGCGAGCCGCCCGCCGGGACGCAGCACGCGGTGCGTCTCGCGAAACGCGGCCACTCTGTCGGCCACCAGCATGTAGGCGAAGCGGCAGACGACGCGGTCGACCGAGCCGTCTGCCAGGTCGAGCGACTCGGCGTCCAGTACGCGCATCTCGACGTTCTCGAGGCCCGCCGCGGCCGCCGCCCGGCGCGCGGCCTCGACCATCGCCTGCGCGCGGTCGGACATGATCACGGCACCTGTGCCCTCGAGCGCCGCGGCGACGGCCAGGCCGACGTCGCCGGGGCCGGAGGCGAGCTCGAGCACGGTGGCCCCGGGATCGAGCTCGAGGTGCTCGATCAGCCACGCTGTGATGGGCGCGCCCAACATGCGCACGCGCTCGGCCTCCGACTCCCAGCCGGCGGCCGCCTCTTCCCAGTTGAGCGCGCTGCGCTTGCGGTACTCGTCGGCGGCGAGCCGGCTGGTAGCTTCCTGATCGTGCATGAGCGGACATTCGCCGTCGCCGGTCTGCGTGTCAACCTGGAGGAGTGGGGCGAGGGCCCGCCGGTGGTGCTGCTGCACGGGCTGACCGGCTCGCGCGCCTACCTGCGTCCCTTCGCCGAGCGGCTCGCGCGGACGCATCACGTGGTGGCCGTCGATCTGCCGGGCCACGGCGGCTCGGACACGCTCGCGCCCTTCTCGTTCACCGGGGCCGCGCGCCTCATGGCCGCCGCCGTCGCCCGGGTCGGCGTCGAGCGGCCGGTCGTGATCGGACACTCCTTCGGCGCCCCGCTGGCCGTCGCGTGGGCTGCGGAGGCGCCGGTGGCCGGCGTGGTGGCGTGCTCGCCGGTGGGGATGATCGCGCTCCAGCTGCGCCGGGCGCGCTGGGTGCTGCCGTTCCACCGGGCGCTGGCCGCGTCGGAGCCGCTCTGGGGCGGGGCGGCGGCATCGTTGCCGTTCACACGCCGGCTCGTGTTCGGGTGGTTCGTCGGCATGGCGAGCCTCGAGGGCGTCGACCCCGCGATGGGCCGCGAGATGCTGCGCGACGCCGGCCGGGCCGCACCTGTGGTGCCGGGTGTGCTGCCGGCGCTCGCGACCATCGACCTGGCGGCCCTGTGCGCCGCCGTCGACGTGCCGGCGAGCGTGATCTGGGGAGATCTCGATCGCAGCGGCTGGGAGAGCGGCCCGCCGCTTGCGGCCGCGCTGCATGCGCCGGAGGTCGTCCTGCCCGGCGTCGGCCATATGCCGATGCTCGAGGCGCCGTACGCGTTCTCGGTGGCGATCGCCGAGTTCCTGTCGGCTACGGTGCCCGCATGATCCCGGCGGCTCGATCCGACGTGTGGTCGTGCCGCCGCTGCGGCGCGCCCCACGAGCTCGCGCTGCGCTCGCTCGAGGTCGGCCTGGTGCGCCTTGCGACCAGGGGCGAGGAGGGTTTCCAGCTCGGCAGCGAGGGCATCGAGATCGAGCTCGAGCCGCTGCTTTCGCCCTGCGCCTGCGGCGGCCGCCTCAACCGGGGCCAGGCCCCACCCGGGGCCTGGCCCCGGTTGACGGACGCGGTGCCAGGCACCTTCGACGGCGACGCGCTGCTCCCCCTGGCCGAGCGGGGGTGGGCGGTGCTCGAGTGCAGCGCCGACCCGCGCCTGCAGCGGCTGGCAGCGCTGTGGCGATCGCGGGCGCTCGTGCTGCTCGGCCGCGCCGCCGAGCTGACCCGCGAGCAGCAGCTCGAGTTGCGGCTGGAAGGTCGCCTGGCGGGGCTGCAGGCCGAGATCGAGCGTGCGCGCAGCGCCGGTGACGAGGAGGCGGCGCAGGCCGCCCACGCCCGCTACATCGAGCTCGGCACGATGTTCATGCGCCGGTTCGTGCTGGTCGAGGATGGGCGCGCCGGAGCCCCTGGCTAGTCGGGTCGCCGCCTTCGTCGCCGAGCACGCCCTGCTCGAGCCCGGCGAGGCGGTGCTCGTGCTGGTGTCGGGCGGCGCCGACTCGGTCTGCGCCTGGGGCGTGCTACGAGAGCTCGGCTACGCGGCCGAGGCCCTGCACGTCGAGCACGGCCTGCGGGGCGCCGACGGCCTCGCCGACGCCGCCCACTGCGCCGGGCTCGGCGCCGCCGTCGTGGCGGTGGATGTGGGGGCGGGGCCGAACCTGGAGTCCCGCGCCCGCGAGGCCCGCTACGCCGCCGCCCGCGAGCACGCCGGCGATCGGCCGATCGTGACGGGCCACACCCTCTCCGACCAGGCCGAGACAGTGCTCTACCGGCTCGTGTCGTCGTCGGGCGCACGGGCGATCCGGGCGATGCGCCCGAGCGCCGGAGGGATCGTCCGGCCGCTGCTGTGCGCGACTGCGGCCGAGACGCGCGCGTGGTGCGCCGAGCACGGGGTCGAGCCGCTCGAGGACTCCACCAACTCGGACACCCGCCTGCGCCGCAACCTGATCCGGCGCGAGGTGATGCCCGCGCTGCGGCGCGTCCACCCCGGCGCCGAGGTGAACCTGGCCCGATCGGCCGAGCTCCTGGGCGAGCTGGACGAGCTGCTGCGCGAGCTGGCCGGCGAGCACGTCGAGCCGCGTATCGACCTGCCCGGCCTGGACGACATGCCCCGGGCGCTGCGGGTGCTCGTGCTGCGCGAGGCGGCCGAGCGGGCCGCTGGGCGGCCGCTGCGCCTGCCGCGGGCGCTGACCGCGAAGCTCGAGGCGATGGCGGCGCGCAGAAGCGGCGTCGAGCGGCTCTCGCTCGGCCGCGACCTCGAGGCGGTGCGCGACCGCTCCACACTCGCGTTCGTCCCGCCGGGAACCCGGTATCCTCCGCCGCGATGAATGTCGAGCAGACCGGCCTCGAGCGAGATCCGCTGATCGCCGAGGTGCTCGTCGAGGCAGACGCGCTGCGCGCGCGGGTCGACGAGCTCGGCGAGGAGCTCTCGCGCGACTACACCGGTCTCGATCCGCTGCTCGTGTGCGTGCTCAAGGGCGCCGTCTTCTTCCTGGCCGATCTGGTGCGGCGCATCACCGTCCCGTGCGAGATCGACTTCATGGCGGTCTCGAGCTACGGCAACAGCACCGACTCGTCGGGCGTCGTTCGGATCCTGAAGGACCTCGAGGCCAACATCGAAGGCCGGCATGTGATCGTGATCGAGGACATCGTCGACTCCGGCCTGACCCTGTCGTACCTGCTCCGCAACCTGCGCGCGCGGCGGCCGGCGTCGCTCGAGGTGTGCGCGCTTCTGACCAAGCCGGCCCGGCGCAAGGCGGACATCGTGTGCCGCTACGTGGGCTTCGAGATTCCCAACCGGTTTGCGATCGGCTACGGGCTCGACTTCGGCGAGCGCTACCGCGGCCTGCCCTACGTGGCCGCCCTGGACGAATCGAAGCTCCCCGACGAGTTCGAGTAGCCGAACCGGCCCGGTGGGCTTCAGAACGGCCCCGCGAGTGCCGATACCGGGCGGGGCGAAAACACCGTGGTATCGTTCGGTCCGGTATGAGGCTCCCGGCGACCGCGGGCAGGGCCGTCCGACTCTATCCCCGGGGGAAGTAGGCGAGGCGTCGTGAACAGACTTTTCAAGAGCGCACTTTTTCCAATTTTGGTCGTGCTGGTGCTCGCGTTCTTCGCGCTGAAGATCGTGAACTCGTCGAGCAGCAGCAAGAGCAAGGTGTGGAGCGACCTTGTCACCGCCACCGAGCAGAACAAGGTCACGTCGATCAAGCCCGACCTGGCCGGAAACAGCGTCAGCTATCAGGTCAACGGCCCGAGCGGCCCCACCACGTACAGCGTGGGGATCCCGTCGATCCAGCTCCTGAACGAGGAGCTCGCGCTCGCGAAGAAGCCCGGGTCGAGCGTGCAGACGATCGACGGCGCCAAGACCGGCGGCTCCCCGTGGTGGAGCGCGCTGATCACCATCCTGCCGTTCCTGCTCTTCTTCGTGTTCTGGATCTTCCTGATGAACCAGATGCAGGGTGGCGGCTCGAAGGTGATGAGCTTCGGCAAGAGCCGCGCCAAGCGGATGTCGGTCGACTCGCCCAAGATCACCTTCAAGGACGTCGCCGGCGTGGACGAGGCCGTCGAGGAGCTGCAGGAGATCAAGGAGTTCCTCGAGAACCCGAAGAAGTTCCAGGCCCTGGGCGCGCGCATCCCGAAGGGCGTGCTCCTGTTCGGCCCTCCAGGCACCGGCAAGACGCTGCTCGCACGGGCCGTCGCCGGCGAGGCCGGGGTGCCGTTCTTCTCGATCTCCGGCTCGGACTTCGTCGAGATGTTCGTGGGCGTCGGCGCGAGCCGCGTGCGCGACCTCTTCGAGCAGGCGAAGCAGAACTCGCCGTGCATCATCTTCATGGACGAGATCGACGCCGTCGGCCGCCATCGCGGCGCCGGCATGGGCGGCGGCCATGACGAGCGCGAGCAGACGCTGAACCAGCTCCTCGTCGAGATGGACGGGTTCGAGATGAAGGACAACGTCATCCTGATCGCGGCCACCAACCGGCCCGACATCCTCGACCCGGCGCTGCTGCGCCCCGGCCGGTTCGACCGCCAGGTCGTGGTGGATCGGCCCGACCGCGTCGGCCGCAAGAAGATCCTCGAGGTGCACAGCCGCGGCAAGCCGATGTCCCAGCAGGTCGACATCGAGGCGCTGGCCGGGCAGACGCCCGGGTTCACCGGCGCCGACCTGGCCAACCTGGTGAACGAGGCCGCGCTGCTCGCCGCCCGCAAGGGCAAGAAGCAGATCGAGAACCTCGAGCTCGAAGAGGGCATCATGCGCGTGATCGCCGGGCCCGAGAAGAAGACCCGGCTGCTCTCCCCCAAGGAGCGCGAGATTACCGCGGTGCACGAGATGGGCCACGCGCTCGTCGGCCACTTCCTCGAGCACAACGACCCGGTGCACAAGATCTCGATCGTCGGCCGCGGCATGGCCCTCGGCTACGTCGTCACGCTCCCGTCCGAGGACAAGTTCATGCGCTCGCGCGCCGAGCTCCTGGACGGCCTGGCCAAGAACCTGGGCGGGCGCACCGCCGAGGAGCTCGTCTTCGGCGAGGTCACCACCGGCGCCGAGGACGACCTGAACAAGACGACCGACACCGCCAAGCGCATGGTCACGCGCTGGGGCATGTCCGAGAAGCTCGGGCCGCGCACCTTCGGCCGCGACTCCAGCCAGCCGTTCCTCGGCCGTGACTTCGGCCATGAGGCCGACTACTCCGAGGAGATCGCGCGCGAGATCGACGACGAGATCCGCCGCATCGTCGAGCAGGCGCACGAGCGCGCCCGCGAGGTGCTGGGCACGAGCATCGACGAGCTGAACAGGATGTCGAAGATCCTGATCCAGTACGAGACGTTCGACGCCAGCCAGTTCCAGCGGCTGCTCGCGGGCGAGGCGCCCGAGGACGTGTTCGTGGATCAGGAGCCCAGGGAGACGGAGACGCCCGCCGAGGCGCCGCGCAAGGAGCCCTCGCGGCCGCGCGGGCTCGGGCTGCCGCTTCCCGGCAACATCGCCTCCGGCCAGCCGCCGGAGTCTCCGCAGCCTTCCTGATACCGCGCAGTTTGGTGCACATCCCCGGAAAGGGGGGGACGGCCATGACCCGTGATTGCCGATCACGTTCTCAGCCGTTCTTCCACGCCACACGAGGGGTCACGCGTTGCGCTTCGTCCGGGTCTCAGCCACTCTTGCCGCCGTCGGCCTTGCCGGCCTGCTCTCCGCCCAGTCGGCGCTCGCCGTCAAGCCGCACATCGGCGGGCCGATCACGTCGTACGGGTGCCCGCCGGTGCCGATGTGGTGCACGAAGGCGCTGAAGCCGGGCATCACGCTCACCCGGTGGCGCGCGAAGCTGCGCTCCGGCACGACCCAGACCATCTACAAGATCTCGTGGAAGCTCGGCGATCCGCACGTGAGCCTGATGGCGGCGGCGCTCAACCGGCCGAACGCGAGCGGCGATATCGCCCTCGGCACGATCTCGCACTGGGCTTCGGCCAGCGGTACGCCGGGACTGCTGGGCGCGATCAACGGCGACTTCTTCAGCTCGGTCAGCTGGAGCACCGGCCATCCCAGCGGGATGCTCATCCGGTCGCGCCGGGTGGTCGCGTTCGGATCGGGCGGCCCCGGCGTCGGCTACGAGCCCGACGGGCGGATGATCATGGGCACGCCGTCGGCGAAGCCCGCGAAGCTCTTTCTGGGTGAGGGGCAGACGGCCACCATCGCCGGGTTCGACCCCGGCTCGACCCTGAACCACCTCGGCACCCATGGCGACCAGGTTGTTCTGGAGACCGTGACGAGCGGCCCCGTCAATGTCCCGGCGGGCTGGAACGGCTACCTGGTGGGCAACCCCTCCGGGCCGAACCCCTTCCCCAACATGCTGCGCGGCCGCGAGCGGCTCGTGAACCCGACCGGGAGCGCCAAGCTCGAGACGGTGGCCGGGTTCCGCTTCGGCGACGCCGCCGGCGCTGTCGCCACCGTGTCGCTGCCGATCGTCGTCGCTCCGTCGAGCTCGGTCGCGCTCGGCACCGGGCAGGCGCTTGTGCTTGCGCTCCCCGGATATGCCGCCGACCTCGCCCTCCACCGCCTCGCCAACAACTCCCATATGGTCAAGGTGTCGATCGACGCCCCGGCCTGGAGCACGGTGCAGGACGTGATGGGCGGCAAGCCGCAGCTCGTCAAGAACGGCAAGACCATCTATCCGACCGCCCGGCAGGATCCCCCGATGATGTCCGGCGACGGCTGGCAGTGGGAGTACCCGCACTGGCGGCCGGCGGTCGCAGAGACGAAGACCCACGGCTGGCTGGTCATCACCGGCGGCGTGCGCTACGGCGACGGCGTGTACGGCTGGAACTGGGGCAAGATGCTCGTTCAGCTTGGCGCTCAGAACGCGATGGGCTTCGACAACAACTCCTCGACCGAGATGTTCGCGCCGGGCCACGGGACATGGACGTTCTCGCCCGGCTGGGAGCGCGACATCACCGAGGCCACCGCCCTCACGTACCACTGAGCGCCTGACGGCCAACTAGTGTCCGCGGGGTGCAGCCGCTCCGCGATCGCTTCCCCGCCCCGGCCGTGATGGGGGTGGTGAACGTGACCCCCGACTCGTTCTCGGACGGGGGTGCGTTCCTCGACTCCGCCGCCGCCGTCGCCCACGGCCTGCAGCTGGTCGCCGACGGCGCCGACCTGCTCGACGTCGGCGGGGAGTCGACCAGGCCGGGCTCCGACCCCGTCCCGCTCGAGGTCGAGCTCGAGCGCGTGCTGCCCGTCATCGACGCGCTGGCGCAGCGGACCGACGTGCCGATCTCGATCGACACGGTCAAGGCCGCCGTCGCCGAGCAGGCGATCCGCGCGGGGGCGGGCTTCGTGAACGACGTCTCGGCGCTGCGGCATGATCCGGCGATGGCCGAGGTGGTCGCCGAGGCGGGCGTGCCCGTGTGCCTGATGCACATGCTGGGCGAGCCGAAGACCATGCAGCGCGACCCGCGCTACGCGGACGTCGTCGAGGACGTGGCCGCGTTCCTGACCGAGCGGGTCGGCTTCGCCCGGTCGAGCGGGATCTCCCCCGACCTGATCTGCGTCGATCCCGGCATCGGGTTCGGCAAGACGGCCGAGCACAACTGGACGCTCCTGCGCCATCTCGACCGCATCGCCGCGGTGGGCCCGCCGCTCCTGGTCGGAGCCTCACGCAAATCGTTCCTGGGGCGGCTGACCGGAGAGCCCGAGGAGGGGCGCGAGTTTGCGACCGTCGCGGTCAACCTCGACGCGGTCCGCCGCGGCGCCTGGATGCTGCGGGTGCACGCCGTCAAGCCGACGCGGCAGGCGCTCGCCGTCGCAGCCGCCATCGAGGGCGCGCCGTGAGCGGCCCTCTGGTGGAGGTGCGTGGCCTGCGCGTGTACGCCTTCCACGGCGTGCGCGACTTCGAGCGCGAGCGCGGCCAGGTCTTCGTGATCGACGTGTCGATCGCGTGCTCGCCGTCATCGGCCGAGACCAGCGACGACCTCGCCGACGCCGTCAACTACTCGGCGGTCTGCGACCGGGTGGCCGAGCTCGCCCGCGGGGGGCCGTACGACCTGCTCGAGCGGCTCGCGGCCGTGATCGCCGATGCCCTCCTGGCCGGCTACCCCGTCGAATGGGTGCGGGTGCGGGTCGCCAAGCCGCACGCCCCGGTCAAGCACGACGTGGCCGAGGTCGCCGTCACGGTCGAGCGGGGTATCCGCACAGGCGAACCGCCCGTATAACGGAATCATGGACGGCATGCGGATCGTGGTGGTCGAGGACCAGCCACTGTTTCGGCGCGGCCTGATCGACCTGCTCGATGCCGAGGGGTTTCGGGTGGACGGATCCGCCGGCACCGTGCGCGAGGCGATCGAGGTCGTCGCAGCGCGCATGCCCGACATCGTGCTCATGGACCTGCAGCTCGCAGACGGCAGCGGCATCGACGCCACCCGCCGCCTGTTCGAGCTCCACGGCGATCGCGTGCGCGTGGTGATGCTGTCGGAGTCGCGCGACCCGGCCGACATGATCGCCGCGGTGCGCGCGGGCGCCGTCGGCTACCTGACCAAGGATCAGGCCCCGGAGCGGCTGGCCGAGGCGCTGCGCGGCGTCCTGCGGGGCGAGGCGGCGCTGTCGCGGCGCATGGCCGCCCACCTGATCGCCGACGTGCGCGACACCCAGCGGCGCATGGTGCTCGCGACGAAGCTGCCCCACCGCGAGCGGCTGACGCCGCGCCAGCTCGAGATCCTGCAGCTGATCGCCGCCGGCGAGACCACCACCGAGATCGCCCGGCGTTTGTTCCTCTCGCCCGAGACCGTGCGCTGGCACGTGAAGGCGATCCTGCGCAAGCTCAAGGCCCGCACGCGCGCCGAGGCCGCGGCCTGCCTCCGCGAGGTAATGGTCTAGAGGATCGACCGGCAGCTCCGCGCCGGCAGGGTGCGACGCGGCTCACGATGAGCCGGCAGCCTCCCACTTGACATCCTTGGTGGATGCGAATTGGCGCCGCGGGCACAATGGCCTCCCGCCTCCCAAGTGACATCCTCGGTGGATGCCAATTGGCGCCCCGGGCACAATGGCCTCCCGCGCCTCCCGATCGACATCCTTGGTGGATGCGAATTGGCGCCGCGGGGGCACAATGGCTCCCGCTCCCAAATTGACATCCTTGGTGGATGCCAATTGGGTGGTGCGCGCAGGTCGGCCGCGAGCGCCGTCCGCGCCTGACGCCGCCGCCGCTACGGCGGCGAGGATGGCCTGCGTGGCTTCTTCGCCGCGGGCGTCAGTTGCCCGCGCGCATCGTCTCGGTTGCCCAGCGCACGATCCACACCGACACCGTCAGGCAGTAGGTGATGACCGCGCACGCGGCCGCGATCGCGGCGGCCTGGCCGGCCGCGCCGGAGACCAGCGTGGCGATGCCGACGAGCAGCGGGCGCATGAGGACGAAGGCGAGCACGCCGCCGATCCCGAGATGGATCGTGGTGCGCCGGAGCTCTCGCGGGCGCAGGTTCGGGTAGCGCGCGTCGGCCCAGATCGCGAGTGCGGCTGGGCAGAGCACGAGCACGACGGTCAGTTCCATGAGGGTCGACATGGCACCATCCTTGGTACGAGCTTGGAGCGGTCGGCGGCCCAACGCAAGGCCGTCCCGCCCAGAACATCGGCAAATGTGAGCAATCCGTAAAGGGGATCCGTGAAAAGTGCCCCCGGAGGGGTGAAGCGCGCGTACGTGGGGTTCGGTGCCAACCTCGGCGACCCTGCCGCCACGCTGCGCGCGGCTGCGGCCGAGCTCGGCCGCCGCGCCGGCACCCTCGCCGCCGGCTCGCGCATCTACCGCAGCCGGCCGATCGGCCGCACCGACCAGCCCGAGTTCCTGAACGCGGTCGCACGGCTCGAGACCACGCTTGCCGCGGAGCGGTTGCTGGAGGAGCTGCTCGCCGTCGAGGCCGAGTTCGGCCGCGTCCGGGACGTGCGGTGGGGGCCGCGCACGCTCGATCTCGACCTGATCTGGTACGAGGGCGAGCGGCGCGAGGACGTCCGCCTGACGCTGCCGCATCCGCGCGCGCACGAGCGCGAGTTCGTGCTGCGGCCGCTGGCCGACCTCGACCCCGGCCTCGACCTGCGCGGCCAGAGCGTGTCCGCCTGGCTGGCCGGGCTCGAGCCCCAGGGCGTCGAGCCGACGGGGATGGCGCTCATGTAGACGCCCGCGCGCGCCGATGACCCATGTATGACCGACGTGGCGGCCACTCCGATCGCGCGCATCTCCGACGTCTTCACCCTGGTCGGCTCGCGCCTGATCCCGACGCTGCTCTTCACGACGATGGCGACCGTCTCGGTGCTGGGTGTCGGCCACGCGCCGAGCTCGAGCGCCGCCGCCTTCCACGCCCTCTCGGCCACCCTCTGGGGCCTCTTCATCGTGCTGATCAACATCCGCCCGGCGCCGCTTCGGCGCAACCGCTCGCCGGTGGGCGTCATGGTCGCGCTGCTGTCGCAGCTGGCCGTGATCGCCGTCGGCCTGTTCGGTGCGCGCACCGACGGCGGCGTCCTGGTGCTCGCCTCGGACGTGCTCCTGATCGCCGGGCTCGCGTTTGCGATCTGCTCGGTCGCGGTGCTCGGCCGCTGCTTCGGCATCCTCCCGGACGTCCGCGGGCTCGTCACGCACGGCCCCTACCGCTGGGTGCGCCATCCGCTGTACCTGGGCGAGCTGACGGCCGTCCTCGGCATCGTCCTCGGCTCGCGCGCGCCGCTCTGGGCCGGGCTGACGTGGGTTGCCTGCGTCGCGCTGCAGCTCGCCCGCACCGGCTACGAGGAGCGCAACATGAGCGCCGAGTTCCCTCAGTACGCCGAATACGCCGCTCGCACCAAGCGGCTCATACCCGGCGTCATCTGACGCCCAGCCGCTCCCATTAGACTGCGGGCATGTCCTACATCGAAGACCTCGAGGAGTTCGACGCCGAGCTCGAGCTCCGGCTGAAGCGCGAGTACGCGACCGTGTTCGGGCTGTTTCGATACTGCGTGCTGACGGCCGAGGCCACCTATCTGTGCAACCGGATGGAGATGGAGACGGCCAACTCCCCCGCCTACCCGCTGGTGCACCTGACCATGGAGGACGTCTGGGTCTGGGACAAGAACCGGCCCAGCCGGATCATCCCCCGCGCCGAGGTGCACACCACGCAGGACGTCACCGTCGAGGAGCTCAAGCCCGAGACCGAGATCGACACGACCTTCCCGCCCGGCTTCGAGCTCAGCGATGAGTGATGCTGCTCGCGCTCGACGTCGGTAACACGCAGACCGTCGTCGGGCTCTACGACGGCGAGCGCTTGCGTGAGCACTGGCGCACGACGACCGTGCGGACGCACACCGGCGACGAGCTGGCGCTGATGCTGGTCGGCCTGCTCGAGCTGCGGCGGCAGACGCTCGCCGCGATCGACGCGATGGTCGTCGCATCGAGCGTGCCCCAGCTCGCGGTCGAGTACGCCGCGATGAGCCGCGAGCACCTGGGCGGAGAGGCGCTCGTCGTCGGCCCGGGCGTGCGCACGGGTGTGGCGCTGCGGGTCGACAACCCGCTCGAGGTCGGTCCCGACCGGGTCGCGAACAGCGTCGCCGCCCACGCACTCTACGGCGGGCCGTGCATCGTGGTCGACTTCGGCACGGCCATCAACTTCGACGTCGTGTCGGCCGCCGGCGAGTTCATCGGCGGCGCGATCGCACCGGGCCTGCAGGTCGCGCTCGATGCGCTCGGCGACCGGGCCGCGCGGCTGCAGAAGGTCGAGCTCGTCGCGCCGGCACATGCGATCGGTACGAACACGAACACGAACGTCCAGTCGGGGGCCGTGTTCGGCTGGGCCGGCCTGGTCGACGGGCTTGTGCGCCGGTTCCGCGCTGAGCTTCACGCCGAGGCGACGACGGTCGCGACCGGCGGCCTGGCGGCGCTCGTGGCGCCGCATTGCGAGACCGTCCAGCACGTCGAGCCCTGGCTGACGCTGCAGGGCCTGCGCCTGATCTGGGAGCGCAACGCGTAGGTCGTTAGGTGCCTGGCACCGCAGCGCGGTGCCAGGCACCTTGACTATGCGAGTCTGGCAGTCACCGTGCCCGCCGCGTCCACGGCGACCGCGGTCGGGACGATGCCGATCCCGTACTTGCGGGCGAGGTCCGGCCGCAGCTTCACGTCGACCGTCACCACCGCCCGGCCGGCGTCGCGCAGGCGCCGCTCGAGCGTGTGGCACTCGGAGCAGAGCGGGTGGGTGAACTGCACCACCGTGTCGCCCGCGCCCGCCGCAATGCCGACGTCCGCCGGGTCGACGCGGCGCAGCTCGCCGTGGCCGATGCCGCGCAACCGCGCCCCGAGCCGGTAGATCTCGCAGCCGGTGCAGAAGCCGGTGACGGCGGCGAGCAGTGCGAGCGCCGAGACGAGCAGGGCGAGCGCCCAGCCGAGCGTCTGCAGGCCGGCGGCGCTGGCGACGGTCGCGGCCGTCAGCACGACCAGGCCGATCATGTTCGCAAACCGAGGTGCGCGGGCGTCTTCGAGCTCGCCCTCGCCGAGCCGCGGCTGGACCAGCTCGAAGTAGGCCACGCAGGGCAGGCAGAAGCGCCGCCCGAAGGTCAGCCCGAGCGCGAACTGGAGCGCGAGCAGGCCCAGCAGCGGCCACCAGCCGGTCAGGACCGCGACGAGCGCAAGCGTGCCGATCACGGCCTGGTTGAACCGTGGCGCCCGGGCGTCGATCACGTCCAGGTCGCGATAGGGGTGTGCGAGTCGGGCCGACACTTTGGATCCAAACTTTAGCGCCTGCGAGCTCCTTGACATATACATCGATAGACGGTATATATCGCAACATGAGAAACACGATGCAGCCGATGCGGGAGCCGACGTACTTCACCCTCGCCGCGCTGCTCGACGGCCCGCTGCACGGCTATGCGATCACCAAGCGCGCCGAGGAGATCTCGGACGGGCGTGTGCGGCTGGCCGCCGGGACGCTCTACGCAGCCCTCGAGCGCCTGCTCGAGGCAGGGCTCGTGGCGGTGGACGGCGAGGAGGTCGTGAGCGGCCGCGCCCGCCGCTACTACCGCCTGACGCCGGCCGGCGGGAAGGCGCTTGAGGCCGAGGCAGCACGGCTGCACTCCGCCGCCTCGGTGGTCGTTTCGCGGATGGCGATCGCGGCGCCGGAGCCTGTGTGATGACCGCCGCCGAGCGCACCTACCGGCTCGCGCTTCGTGCGTACCCGGCCGCCTATCGCGCCGAGCGCGGCCCCGAGATCCTGGCGACGCTGGCCGAGATGCAGGGCGATCGCCGCAGCCCGGAGGCGCGTCAGGTGGTCGCGTTGATCGCAGGCGGGGTGCGCGCCCGCGAGGCGGCGACCACCGGCGGCACAACCGCCGGCATGTGGGCTGAGGGATCGCGCCTGGCCGCGTTCGTGCTGCTCCTGCTGGCCGCGTTGCGGAGCATGTACGTCGTCGCGGCGGACATCTGGTTCTCGCAGTTCGGCATGGCGCACGGGTTCACTCCAGCCTTCGCCATGAGCATGACCGGCCTCGCGCGTACGACGGCCGCCGTCATGTTCCCGTGGCTCGCCGCCGTGGCGCTCTGCCGTGGGCGCACGCGGCTCGCGATCGCGGGCGCGGTCGCGAGTTTCGCCCTCTTCTTCACACGCTCCATGCCGGCTCTCGGCTCCGGCGTCGCGTTCGTCCAGGCGATCGCGCTCGCCGAGGCGATCCTGCTGGCCGCGCCGATCGGACTGCTCTGGGTGGCGCAGCGCCGGCCCGGCAGGACCGCGCCGCGCTACTCCCCGGCATGGCTGCTCGTGCCGCCGCTGCTCGCGGTGCTCGAGCTCAACGGCTACTACGTCTCGACGATCACCGTCGCGCCGCTCGCCGTGCTCGTCGTCGGGTGGTTCGCGGCCGCCCGCCTGAGCCCGCACCTGGCGGTGGCGGGCTTCGCCGTGCTCGTCCCCGTGATCGCCTTCCTGGCCCCGTTCGCCGTCATCGAGCAGCAGTACGACTACAGCGTTGCGCTCACGGCCGGAGCGGTCGTGCTCGCGCTCGCCTCGCTCGCATCCGCGATCGCATTCGGCGACGACGCCGAGGCCGGCGACCGCCGCGTGTAATCATGCCCGTGTGAGCGTGCACCGGTTCGAGGCGGTGCTCGGCGGCGAGGCCGGCGACCTGCCGGGAGTCGTCCTGCCGGCCGATGTGGCGGCTGCGATGGGCGGCCGGGCGCGCATCCCCGTCGCCGGCACGATCAACGGCGTCCCGTTCCGCGGCTCGACGATGGCGATGGGCGACGGCCGCCACTGCGTCGGCTTCCGCAAGGAGCTGCGCGCGCAGGCGGGCGCGGTGCAGGACGGCGATGCGGTGACGATCGAGATCGCCCGCGACGACGCCCCCCGCACCGTCGCCGTGCCGGCCGACCTGGCCGCGGCGCTTGGCGCCGACGCGGCCGTCGAGGCCGCCTTCGCGGCCATGTCCTACACCCACCGCAAGGAGTGGGTGTAGGCCGTTGAAGAGGCGAAACGGCCCGAGACGCGTGCTCGCCGCATCGCCCAGGCCGTCGCGGCGGCGCGGGCGCGGATGGCCTGAGCGCGGTGGGGGGCGGCCCGGCGTTGACGCCCAACCTATCGAAAGATATGTTTCGAAACATGTCTTTCGATACTCGCCGGCTGACGGATGCGCGCGTGATGCGGGCCCTCGCGCACCCGACCCGCATCGACCTGCTCGAACTGGTGGCCCGGGAGGGCGAGCTCACGGCGACGCAGGCCGCCCAACGGCTCGGGCTCACGCCGGGCAACTGCTCGTTCCACCTGCGCCAGCTCGCCAAGTACGGGTTCCTCGAGGAGGGGCCGCCGCGCCCGGGCCGGGCGCGTCCGTGGCGGGTGGGGTCGGTGCGCCACAGCTGGGAGGGCGTGGGTGCGGACGACGAGACGAACGCCGCCGCGTCGGCGCTCACCTCGGTCGTCCTCGAACGCGACCTCGCCCGGCTGCGCGATTGGCTCGTCCGCGAGGCCTCGGTCGATCCGGACTGGCGGCGGGCGGCGTTCCTGACCGAGTCGCTGCTCTACCTGACCCGGGAGGAGCTCGCCGAGCTCGGCCGCTCGATCACCGAGCGGGTGCTGGAGTACAGCGAGCGCATCGATCCGAGCCTGCGGCCCGAGGGAGCGGCACCCGTGCAGGCGCTCCTGGTCGGGTTCCCGCTGCCGCCGACGACCGGGAACTGATCAGGTGCGCGCGCTGCTGCAGAACCACGACGCCCGGCTGCTCCTGGTCGGCCAGTCGCTGTCGCTGTTCGGCGACCGCTCGATGTACCTGGTGCTCGGGATCTGGGTGAAGACGCTCACGGGGTCGAACGCCCAGGCCGGGCTCGTCTTCTTCGTGCTGGCGGCGCCCGGCCTGCTCGCGCCCGCGTTCGGCCTTGCCGTCGATCGGATGCGCAAGCGGCCGCTGATGATCGCGACCGACATCGTGATCGGGCTCGTGCTGCTCACGCTGCTCTTCGTCCACGGGCGCGGCGACGTCTGGATCATCTACGCGGTCACCCTGGTCTACGGCGCCTCCGGTTATCTGTTCTCGTCGGCGCAGTCGGCCCTCCTGACCCGCATGCTCCCCCCGGAGCGCCTGGGCGACGCCAACGCCGCCCTGCAGACGGTCAGCGAGGGCTCGCGGCTGATCGCCCCGCTCATCGGCGCCGGCCTGTTTGCGGCGGTCGGCGGGGCGGCGGTCGCGATCCTCGACGCGGCCACGTTCGCGGCATCGGCGCTGTGCCTGCTCGGCGTGCGGCTGCGGGAGGAGCGGCCGGTCGCGCCCGAGCATCACATCCTCGTGCAGGTCGCGGCGGGCGTCCGCCACATCGCGCGCACCGCCGGCCTGCGCCGGATCGTGCTGGTCACGGGCCTCGCGCTGCTCGTCGTCGGGTTCATCGAGACCGCGATCTTCGCCGTGCTGCAGCACGGCCTGCACCGGCCGCCGAGCTTCCTCGGCGTGCTCAGCGTCGCCCAGGGGATCGGCGCCATCGCGGGCGGCGTGACCGCCTCGGCCGCGCTGCGCCGGTTCGGCGACGGCCGCACCCTGGGCGTCGGCGTCCTGCTCTTCGCCGCCGGCGACGCGTTGTTTCTGATCCCCTCGCTCGTGCCGGTGATCGTGGGGTTCGCGGTCGCCGGGGTCGGCCTCTCGTGGGCGGTCGTGGCCTTCGGCACGGCGATCCAGCTGCGCACCCCGGCCGACCTGCAGGGCCGCGTCTACTCCGCCGCCGACATGATCCTGGGCACGCCGCAGACGCTCTCGATCGCCCTCGGCGCGGCGCTGATCACGGTCGTCGACTACCGCATCCTGATCGTCGCAATGGGCGTCGTCGCAGGTGGGTGCGGGGTGTTCATGGCCGTCGCCGGCGCGGCCGATGACGCCGTGGCCGAACCGGGCTCCCTGTGACAGGATCGGACGATGGCGCCGTCTCTCCGCGTCGCGACGCACGCCGACCTCGATGCTGTGACCGCGGTGATGACGACCGCGTTCGCCGGTGACCCCGTCTGGGGCGCCTATTCGTTCCCGGACACCGTCCGCGGCCTCGACCAGCCGGCGGCGTTCTGGCGCCCGTACCTGGCGGCCATGCTGCGGTTCCCGTGGACGCTGGTCACGCCCGGATGCGAGGCGGCCGCGGTCTGGGTGCCGCCCGGAGAGCCGGAGCTCGAGCCCGACCAGGAGCACGAGCTCGAGGCGGCCCTGCGCGAGCTGCTCGGCGACGCTCAGGCCGAGGTCGTCCTCGACGTCTTCACCCGGCTCGACGCCGCCCATCCGGGCGACGAGCCGCACCACTATCTGAGCCTGCTCGGCACCCATACCGACCACCGCGGCAAGGGTGTCGGCATGGGCCTCCTGACCGCGTGCCTCGAGCTCGTCGACGCGGCCGGGTCGCCGGCGTACCTGGAGTCGACCAACCCGGCCAACGACGCCCGCGACGCAAGTCGCGGGTTTGAGCCCTATGGGAGCGTCGCGCTCGCCGGCGGCCAGCGCGTGACGACGATGTGGCGGGCGGCTCAGCCGCCGCCGTAGATCGAGATCGGCAGCTCGAGCAGCCGGTCGGAGCCGATGTCGGGGAGCAGGTCGAGCTCGGCCTCGTGGGCGGCGAGCAGGGCGCGCGCCTCCGGGCAGAAGCCGAGCAGCTCGCGTTCGGCGGCGGCCACGGTCGCGCAGCCCATCAGCGCGCCGCGGATCGTCTTGGCGCCGGGCAGGCCGCGCAGATACCAGCCGTAGAACTTGCGCAGGAACCCGACCGCGCGGTCGCCCATCTCGCGCTCGACCTCGCGCATGAACCGCACGAGCTCGGCCACCACCTCGGCCGCATCGGCGTCGGCTGCGCCCTCACCGGCCATCTCCCGCAGCGCCCACGGCCGTCCCTGCGCGCCGCGCCCGACCATCACCGCCGCCGCGCCGGTGGCGTCGATCACCCGCTCGGCGGTGTCGCGATCGGTGATGTCGCCCGAGGCGACCACCGGGATGCCGACCAGCGAGACGAGCTCCGCCGTGAGCGCGTGGTCGGCGGTGCCCGTGTACATCTGCTGGGCCGAGCGCGGATGCAGCGTGAGCGACGCCACACCGGCCGCCTCGAGCTTCGGGCCGAGGGTGAGCGCCGAGCGCGAGCCGTTGCGAACGCCGCGCCGCATCTTCACCGTGACCGGCACGTCGACGGCGGCGACGACGGCCGTGACCAGCGCGCAGGCCAGGTCGTGATCCTCGAGCGCGCTCGCGCCGGCGCCGGTCTTCGTGACCTTGCGCACCGGGCAGCCGAAGTTGATGTCGACGATGTCGGCGCCGGCGGCGACGACCATCCCCGCTGCCTCGGCCATCGGGCCGGGATCGGACCCGAAGATCTGCACCGCGAGCGGGTGCTCGTCGGGGGCGATGCGCAGGTAGCCGAGCGTACGCTCGTTGCCGTATGAGAGGCCACACGAGGACACCATCTCGGAGCAGACGAGCCCGGCTCCGAAGCGCCGCCCCTGGCGGCGGAAGGCCTGCACCGACACCCCCGCCATCGGGGCGAGCACGATCCGCGACGGGATCTCCACGCCGCCGATCGCCCAGGGTTCGGTCATGTCCGCCATGTGGGAATCGTATCGGTGGGCGGCGATGTTGACGGTTGCGGAGCACTTGACCTATAATCCGCCGTCGCTCGGTGTCAGCCCGGAATTTGCGCTGCAAATTGCGCAATCCCGGCCGACACCGATTTTCCGTTTATTCGCACCTGAAGGGCGATTGGAGCAGTGGAAAAAGACGTCATCCTCACCACCGATGGATATGAGAAGCTGAAGCAGCAGATCGAGGACCTCGAGACCAACAAGCGCCGCGAGGTCGCCGACCGCATCCGCGAAGCGCGCGAGTTCGGCGACATCACGGAGAACTCGGAATACGACGACGCCAAGAACGAGCAGGCTTTGCTCGAGCACCGGATCGCGCGCCTGAAGGAGCAGCTGCGCTCGGCACGCGTGATCGACCCCAAGGACGTGGGCACCGATGTCGTGTCGGTCGGCACGAAAGTGAAGGTGAAGGACGTCGACCACGGCGACGTCGACACCTACGAGATCGTCGGATCGGCCGAGGCCGACCCGGCCCGCAGCCGGCTCTCGAACGAGTCGCCGGTCGGGCGTGCCCTGCTCGGCCACAAGAAGGGCGAGACCGTCGAGGTGGCGGTGCCCGCCGGCGCGATCCGGCTCAAGATCATGGACATCAAGGCGTCCTAGCGCCGGCCGGCGTGTCGAGCGACGTCGAGCAGGGGATCCGGGCCGACCGGATCGCGAAGGTCGAGGCCATGCGCCGGTCGGGCGTCGACCCCTACCCGGCCCGCACGCCGCAGCGGACCGAGGTGGCGGCGGTGCGGGCCGAGTTCGGAGAGCTCGATCCGGGCGGCGAGTCGGGCCAGTCGGTGTGGGTCGCCGGCCGGATCAGCGGCCGCCGCGGCCACGGCAAGGCGATCTTCCTCGACCTGAGCGACCGCACCGGCCAGCTGCAGCTGCACGCGACGCTCGACGCGCTCGGGGAGGACGGCCTCGCCGCCGTGGCGGACTGCGACCTCGGCGACGTCGTCGCCGTGCAGGGCGACGTCTTCTGCAGCCGCCGCGGCGAGCTCTCGCTGCGCGTGCGGGAGTGGAAGCCGCTGGCCAAGTGCCTGCGGCCGATGCCGGAGAAGCACCACGGCCTCTCAGACGTCGAGCAGCGCCACCGCCAGCGCTACCTCGACCTGCTCACAAACGACGACGCCCGCAGGATCGCGCTCGCGCGCACGGCGATCGTGACCGCGATGCGGCGCGTGCTCGACGAGGACGGGTTCTACGAGGTCGAGACACCCGTGCTGCAGCCGATCTACGGCGGCGGCGCCGCCAAGCCGTTCACCACCTACTACAACGAGTTCGAGCGCGACTTCTACCTGCGCATCGCGGACGAGCTCTACCTGAAGCGCCTGATCGTCGGCGGCCTCGAGCGGGTGTACGAGATCGGCAAGGATTTCCGCAACGAGAGCGTGTCATTCAAGCGCAACCCGGAGTTCAGCATGCTCGAGTGGTACGAGGCCTACACCGACTACGAGGGCGGCATGCAGCGCACCGAGCGGGTGGTGGCGGCCGCGGGCGCGGCGGCGGGCGCCCCGATCGACCTCACCCCGCCGTGGCCGCGGGTGCCGCTGCGGCAGGCGATCCACGACGCGACCGGCATCGACCCGATGGCCGACCGCGACCGCGCCCGGCTGGTCGACTTCATGCGCGGCCACGACATCGACACCTCCGGCGACACCACGTGGGCGCAGGCTGTCGACCACCTGCTCTCGCACTTCGTCGAGCCGAACCTGGAGACGCCGACGTTCCTGGTGGACTACCCGGTCGAGCTCTCGCCGTTTGCGAAACGCTCGCCGAGCCAGGAGGGCATCGTCGAGCGGTTCGAGGCCTTCTGCCTGGGGATGGAGATCGCCAACGGCTACTCGGAGCTGAACGACCCCGCCGAGCAGCGGGCCCGCTTCGAGGAGGCGCGGGTGGCCGCCGCCGCGGGCGACGAGGAGGCGCATCCGATGGACGAGGACTTCCTGCTCGCTCTCGAGTACGGGATGCCGCCGACCGCAGGTGTCGGCATCGGCGTCGACCGCCTGACCATGATGCTGACGGGCGTGCGCTCCATCCGCGAGGTGATCCTCTTCCCGACGCTGCGCTCGCGAGGCTGACACGGCCCTCTACGGGCCCAGGCGGTCGCGGCTGGCCCGCTTCCTGGAGTGGCGGGAGGAGCGGCGGCCCGATGTCGTCGCGCAGGAGCTGCGGCGGCGCCTGTTCGCCGGCCTGCGCGGTCGGGTGATCGAGATCGGCTGCGGAGAGGGGCGCGCGTTCGAGCTCTACCCGGCGCGCGTCGAGTCGGTGCTCGCGGTCGAGCCCGACCCCGTCGCCCGGGCGGCCGCGGCCGAGCGCGCCCGCGCGGCGCCGGTGCCGGTGGAGGTCGTCGCGGGCCTCGCCGAGGCGCTACCCGCCGCCGATGGGGCCTTCGATGCCGCCGTCGTGGTGTGGGTGCTCTGCAGCGTGCCGGAGCCGGCGGCAGCGCTCGCCGAGATCACCCGCGTGCTCGCTCCGGGCGGCGAGCTGCGCGTCTACGAGCACGTGCGCGCGGAGAGCCGGGCGCTTCGGCTGGCCCAGCGCGGGTTCGACGCGGCGTACTGGACGCGCGCGCTGGGAGGCTGCCGCACGACGCGCGACACCGAGGCGGCGATCCGGTCGGCGGGGTTCGAGTTCGCCGCCCTCGACCGCGGTTTCCACTCCTCGTCGCTCGTGACGATCACCGCCGCGCCGCACATCGTCGGCATCGCCCACCTCGCCGCGCCGTAGGCGCCCGCGTGGGGGACTGTCCCCGGTTTTCAGGCCTCGACGTCCGCCAGGAAGTCGTTGACGATCGGGATGAACACCTCGGGCCGCTCGGCGAAGCTCAGATGCGACGCGTTGGGGATGATCTCGAGCGTGCTGCCGGGGATGCGCGCGTGCACCTCGCGCAGGTGCGACGGACGGCACTCGTCGTACTCGCCGCCGGTCACGAGCGTCGGCACGGTGATCTCGCCCAGCCGGTCCATGATGTCCCAGTCCTTGAGCGTGCCGATGATGCGGAACTCGCTCGGCCCGGCCATGTAGTGGTAGATCGTCGTGCTCATCCGCTCGAACGAGCGCATCACGAAGTCGGGGAACGGGTCGATGCGGCACACGTGGCGGTGGTAGAAGGGCATCATCGCCTCTTCGTACTCGGGCTCGAGCATCTTGTCCTCGGCCTCCAGCCGCTCGATCAGCTCGCGCTCGTCCGCCGGCATCTCGTCGAGGAGCTCCTGGCAGAACACGTTCCATGCGGGCGCGCTCGCCGGGCTTCCGGCCATGACCAGGCTCACCGGCCGGCGGGGGTTGTCGAGCACGTACTGCATCGCGAGCATCCCGCCCCAGGAGCTGCCGAACAGGTGGATCCGGTCGAGGCCGAGCGCGTCGCGCACGGCGTCGAGCTCGGCCATGAACCGCTCGATCGTCCACAGCGACAGGTCGTCAGGGCGGTCGGACCCGCCGCTGCCGAGCTGGTCGTAGAACACGACCTGGCGGCGGTCGGCGAGCGCCTCGAGCGGCGTGAGGTAGTCGTGCGTCATGCCCGGGCCGCCGTGCAGGCACACGAGCGGCACGCCGCCCTCGCCCACGCTGCGGTACCAGACGCGCCCGCCCGGGACATCGATCATGCCCTCGGTGCTCTTCACGCGGCCGTCGACACCTTCACGGCCTCGTCCTCGCCCGCGACGCCGTACAGCCCAGCGGCCGGGTTGTACGAGAGCACGTCGCTCTCGAGCACCTCGGCGTCGCCCGAGAGCGCGATGGCCGCCGCCGTGCTCTCGTCGTGGGCGTCGACCTCGTCGACCTGGCCGGTGGGGACGTAGGCCACGCCGAGCGGAGAGTCCTCGGCGTCGATCGCGCGGAAGTGCTCGACGGTGTAGCGCACGGGGCGCATGCTCGCGCATTTCCGGTCCCGTGTCCACCCGCCACAAGTCGGACGGAACTCGGGCTAGTGAGCCTGTTCCACGACGGGCTCCTGTTGCGGCTGGTTCGCGTCGGCTGCGGGTGCGTCCCACGCGGCGTGCGGTGCTCATCGTGCCCTCCGGGCACGTCTGCGCTCCGCTCGCCGCTCGATCCTTCCCGCAGCCACCGCGCCCTGCGCCTCACGACGAAGCCCATCATGAAACCGACTCTAAAGCCCCCGCGCCCGAGGGCCGATGAGTGGCCAACGCCGTGCGGTAGGCGACACAGGAACGCTGGGGTGCCGGTGCTATAGTCCCGACCGTCCACTCCACACCGGGTCGTCACGTAGGTGCTCCTATTTGACGGTCCGGCTACAGGCATTGATCCAGACTCATTCATTTACGGCAGAAAGGGGGCACGAGCATGTTTGAGAGGTTTACCGAACGTGCCCGCCAGGTCGTGGTGCTGGCGCAGGATGAGGCCCGCACCCTGAAGCACAACTACATCGGCACCGAGCACATCCTGCTCGGCCTGCTGCGCGAGGAGGAGGGGCTGGCTGCCCGCGTCCTCGACACCCTCGACATCACGGTGGAGGAGGTGCGCGCGCAGGTCGCCCGGATCGTCGGCCAGGGTGACGAGGTCACCACGGGCCAGATCCCGTTCACGCCCCGGGCCAAGAAGGTGCTCGAGCTGGCGCTGCGCGAGGCGCTCTCGCTCGGCCACAACTACATCGGCACCGAGCACATCCTGCTCGGCCTCGTTCGCGAGAACGAGGGCGTCGCGGCCCGCATCCTGCTCGACTTCGACGCCGACGCCGAGAAGATCCGCAACGAGATCATCCGCATGCTGTCCGGCCCCGGCCGGCGCACGGCCGCGGGTGCCGGCACGGCCGAGAAGGGGCAGAAGAGCTCCAAGCTGCTCGACCAGTTCGGCCGCAACCTGACCAAGCTCGCCACCGAGGGCAAGCTCGACCCGGTCGTCGGCCGCATGAACGAGATCGAGCGCGTCATGCAGATCCTGTCCCGCCGCACCAAGAACAACCCGGTGCTGATCGGCGAGCCCGGCGTCGGCAAGACCGCCGTTGTCGAGGGCCTCGCCCAGCGCATCTCATCGAACCAGGTGCCCGAGCTGCTCAAGGGCAAGCAGATCTACACCCTCGACCTGGCCGCCCTGGTGGCCGGCTCGAAGTACCGCGGCGAGTTCGAGGAGCGGCTGAAGAAGGTCATGAAGGAGATCGGCCAGCGCGGCGACATCATCCTGTTCATCGACGAGCTGCACAATCTCGTCGGCGCGGGCGCCGCCGAGGGCGCGATCGACGCGGCGTCGATCCTCAAGCCTGCGCTCGCCCGCGGCGAGCTGCAGACCATCGGCGCCACCACCCTGGACGAGTACCGCAAGTACCTCGAGCGCGACTCCGCCCTCGAGCGCCGCTTCCAGCAGATCAAGGTGGACGAGCCCTCGATCGAGGACACCGTCCAGATCCTGCGTGGGCTGCGCGACCGCTACGAGGCCCATCACCGGGTCGCGATCACCGACGAGGCCCTCCAGGCCGCTGCGGAGCTGTCGAGCCGCTACATCCAGGAACGGCACCTGCCCGACAAGGCGATCGACCTCATCGACGAGGCCGCCTCGCGCATGCGCATCAAGCTGATGACCGCCCCTCCGGTGCACAAGGAGCTCGACGACGAGATCGAGACCGTGCGCAAGGAGAAGGAGTCGGCGATCGAGGCGCAGGAGTTCGAGAAGGCCGCCAACCTGCGCGACAAGGAGCGCAAGCTGTCGCTCAAGAAGCGCGAGATGGAGGAGAACTGGAAGTCCTCAGGTGAGGCTGACCAGGCCGAGATCGGCGAGGAGGAGATCGCCGACATCGTCTCGATGTGGACGGGCATCCCGGTCTTCAAGCTGACCGAGGCCGAGTCGCAGAAGCTCATCCGCATGGAGGAGGAGCTGCACAAGCGCATGATCGGCCAGGACGTCGCCATCCAGGCGGTGTCGAAGGCGATCCGGCGGGCCCGCGCGGGCATCAAGGATCCCAAGCGGCCGACGGGCTCGTTCATCTTCCTGGGCCCCTCCGGCGTCGGCAAGACGGAGCTGGCACGCACGCTGGCCGAGTTCCTGTTCGGCGACGAGGACGCCATGATCCAGGTCGACATGTCCGAGTACATGGAGAAGCACGCGGTGTCGCGGCTGGTGGGATCGCCTCCGGGCTACATCGGCTACGACGAGGGCGGCCAGCTGACCGAGGCCGTGCGCCGCAAGCCGTACTCGGTGGTGCTCCTGGACGAGATCGAGAAGGCCCACCCGGACGTGTTCAACATCCTCCTGCAGATGCTCGAGGAGGGTCGTCTGACCGACGCCCAGGGCCGCCATGTCGACTTCCGGAACACGATCGTCATCATGACCTCGAACATCGGGGCGGCGTCGATCGCCAAGAACACCTCGCTCGGGTTCAGCGTGGACGAGGCGGAGACGGGTGTCTCCTACGAGGACATGAAGAACCGCATCATGGGCGACGTGAAGAAGATGTTCCGGCCCGAGCTCCTGAACCGCATCGACGAGATCATCGTCTTCCAGAAGCTGACGAAGGCGGAGATCACGCAGATCGTCGACCTCCTGATGAAGCGGCTCCGCGAGCAGATGAAGGTGCACGAGGTCTCGATCGAGCTGACCGAGAAGGCCAAGGACTTCATGGTCGACAAGGGCTACGACCCGACGATGGGCGCGCGGCCGCTGCGGCGGGCGATCCAGCGCTACATCGAGGATCCGCTGGCCGACTTCGTCCTCGCCCGCAACATCGAGCCCGGCTCGACCGTGCTGGTCGACTGGATCGAGGGCGACGAGGAGATCTCGCTGCAGATGATCGAGCCGGTCGAGGTGCCCGATGCGCCTCCGGCCGACCTCGTCCCCGCCGAGGGCCCGTCGGAGCACCCGAAGGCAGAGGGCGAAGATGACGAGTCGGACGCGGCCGAGGGATCGGACAAGTAGGCCGCACCGCAGACGAGTGAGAAACCGGGGGCGCCCATTGCGGCGCCCCCGGTCGTTCCTGCGCTCAGCTGACGGTGAGGGTGCCCTTCATCCCGGCCTGCTCGTGTCCGGGCACCGAGCAGTAGAACGTGTACGTGCCCGGCTTCAGGTCGGCGACGGTGACGGTCGAGATGCCGCCGTTCGCCACCATGTTGCCCTGCACCGACACGCCGTTGCCCTTCAGCGAGATGTCGTGCGAGACGGCCTGCGGGTTCTTGGATTTGAGCTCGACCGGCCCGGCCTTCGCGGTCGCGGTCGACGTCGTGAACGCAAAGCCGCTCGATGCGATGTCGATCTCGACCACCTGGGCATTGGCCGGCGCGGACGCGGCGGAAGAGGATCCGCCGCCCGACGACCCGCCGCAGCCGGCCGCGAGCACCGCCGCGACGGCGACAGTCGCAGCCGATGTGAGAAGTGGGGTGCGCATGCGGGCCACGCTAGCACGGGCGACGGCCGACCCGGCTGCGACAATCGTCTGTCCGTGGCACGCGCATCCACAACCTTCGTCTGTTCCGAGTGCGGGCATCAGAGCCCCAAGTGGCTCGGCCGCTGCCCCGACTGCGGCAAGTGGAACTCCGTACACGAGGAGGCCGTCCGCGCGACCTCCGGCGCGGGCGGCCGCCGGCCGCGCGGCGGGGCCGCGGTGGCGCTTCTGGGCGACGTCGACGTGCTCGCCGCAGCCCGCCTGCCGACCGGCATCGACGAGCTCGACCGCGTGCTGGGCGGCGGCCTCGTCCCGGGATCGCTCGTCCTGATCGGCGGCGAGCCGGGCGTCGGCAAGAGCTCGCTGCTCCTGCAGGCGCTGGCGGCGGTCGCGGCCGCGGGCGGGCGGACGCTGCTCGTCTGCGGCGAGGAGTCGCCCGCGCAGGTGCGGCTGCGGGCGCAGCGCCTGGGTGGGGGAGACGCGATCCGGGTGCTGGCCGATACCGACCTCGACACGGTGTGCGAGACGATCGCGGCCGAGGCGCCGGCGGTGTGCGTCGTGGACTCGGTGCAGACGATGCGAAGCGCCGACCTGCAATCGGCCCCGGGGAGCGTCGCCCAGGTGCGCGAGGCGGCCGAGCGCCTGCTGCGGGTGGCCAAGCGGGGGGCGACGGCGATCGTGCTCGTCGGCCACGTGACGAAGGACGGCACGGTCGCCGGGCCGCGCGTGCTCGAGCACCTGGTCGACGCCGTGCTCCAGTTCGAGGGCGACCGCTACCGCCACCTGCGCGTGCTGCGGGCGGTCAAGAACCGGTTCGGGTCGACCGACGAGATCGGCATCTTCGAGATGAGCGACGCCGGCCTGCTCCCGGTCGCCGACCCGTCCGCGGCGCTGGCCGAGCCCGAGCCGGCCGGGCCGGGGTCGGTGCTGCTGCCGGCGATCGAGGGCACGCGCCCGATCGTGCTCGAGGTGCAGGCGCTCGTGGCGGGCAGCGATCTGGCCATGCCGCGGCGGCAGGCGACCGGCTTCGACCGCAACCGGCTGTCGATGATCGTGGCGGTGCTGGGCCGCCATGCCGGCGTCGGCCTGGGCGCCTCCGACGTGTTTGTGAACGTCGCCGGCGGTGTGCGCGTCGACGAGCCGGCGGCCGACCTGGCGGTCGCGCTCGCCATCGTCTCCTCGGCGCGCGGCGTGGCGACGCCGCATCGGCTCGCGTGCTTCGGCGAGCTCGGGCTGACGGGCCGGGTGCGGCCGGTGTCGCACACCGGCCCGCGGCTGGCCGAGGCCGCCAAGCTGCGGGTGGCCGGGTTGGTCTGCCCGCCCAGCACGACCGCCGCGGCGGGCGGTCCACCGCTTCGTTGCGCTGGTACTCTGGAGGTAGCGATCGGACTGGCGTTCAGTCCGCAGGCGGCTACCGAAGGGTGGGGATGACCGAGCTTCTTCCCGATGTTCGCAAAGACCCGAAGATGCTGGACGCCCTGCGCCGGATCGCGCCGGGCACCACCATGCGCCAGGGCCTGAACGACATCCTGCGCGCGCGGCTCGGCGCCCTGATCGTCATCGGCGAGCCGGCGGAGCTCTCGTTCATGTTCTCGGGCGGGATCCGGCTCGACCAGGCGTTCTCGCCCTATCTGCTCTACGAGCTCGCGAAGATGGACGGCGCGATCATCCTGAACGCCGTTGCCACGCGCATCGTCTATGCCAACGTGCAGCTGATGCCCGACCCGACGATCCCGTCGGCCGAGACGGGCACGCGCCATCGCACGGCCGAGCGCGTCGCCAAGCAGACCGGGGCGCTCGTGATCTCGATCAGCCAGCAGCGCGACGTCGTCACCACCTATGTGGGCGACGTGCGCTACCAGCTCGAGGACATCTCCGACATCCTGGCCAAGACGAACCAGGCCGTGACGACGCTCGAGACCTACCGCACCCGTTTCGAGCAGGTGTCGACCCGCCTGACCGCGCTCGAGTTCCAGGGGGCGGTCATGCTCGACGACGTACTCGTGGCTCTGCAGCGGGCCGAGATGACGTCGCGCATGCGCGACGAGATCGAGCGCAATGTCGCCGAGCTCGGCGTCGAGGGGCGGCTGATCAAGATCCAGCTCGACGAGATGTCGGAGTGGGTGCCCGGCGACGAGGTGGCGATGGTGCGCGACTACGAGCTGCCCGAGGTGACCGGCGGCTATCGGCGCGCGCTCGAGCAGCTGCGGACGATGCCCGACACCCAGCTGCTCGAGCTCGAGCAGCTCGCCGAGGTGCTGGGGTACACGCGCACGGTGTCCCCGGTTGACTACGCCGTCACTCCGCGGGGGCACCGGGTGCTCTCGAAGATCCCGCGCCTGCCCGAGGGCGTGATCGCACATGTGGTCGACCACTTCAACGGCCTCGAGGCGTTCGTGCGTGCGTCGCAGGCCGAGCTCGAGGAGGTCGAGGGCGTCGGCGCGGTGCGCGCGCGGGAGATCAGAGACGGTCTGCGCCGGCTGCAGGAGCAGAACCTCGTCGACCGCTATCTCAACCTGTGAGCGGCGCCGATCGGCCGGTCGCGGAGTCTGCCGAAATTCGTTTGCGATGTCTACAGAATGCTGTGATCCGTTCGCCCGAAGGTGCCAGATCTGATAGAATCTCTGGCCTAGCTGCGAGGGGTTTCGCGGGCATGCAGGTGCATCCTGTCGAGGAGGTCGAGCGACTTTTGTATGACGTTGGTGACAAGGTCGTGTATCCGCACCATGGCGCGGGAACGATCACGAGCAGAGATATGCGCGTCGTGGGCGATAAGGATCGCGAGTACCTCACGATCAAGATCCTTCATAACGATATGACCGTCACCATCCCTCTTGATAGTGCGGAACGGGTCGGGCTGCGCAAGGTGATCGGCGAGGAGACGGTTGAGGAGGTTCTCACCGTGCTCCAGGGCGACGGCACCAAGATGCCGAAGAACTGGAATCGCCGCTTCAAGCACAATCGCGACAAGATGAAGACGGGTGACATCTTCGAGATGGCCGAGGTCGTTCGCAACCTCGCCCAGCGTGATCAGGAGAAGGGCCTCTCGACAGGTGAGAAGCAGATGTTCTCGAAGGCCAAGCGCATCCTCGCGAGCGAGCTGATGTACGCGAAGAACATGGACGAGGACGAGGCGCGCGAGTTCCTGGAGGAGGTGCTCGAGGAGATCGGCGAGGCCCGCAAGGCGCGAGCCTAGCCAGCGAACGCATACGTCCCCGCCGGGGGCCGCTGCAAGGTTGATCCGGCGCGGGCTGCGACACGTTTCAGAGAGGAGCGGACGATGGTGGTCTCAACCCGGATCGTCTTGTCCCTCTTGGGCGTCCTGGGTGCCATCCAGGCGGGGTTGTCCCTCAATCTTGAGGACCATTATTCGGCTTCTTACGCGTACCCCGTCTTCGCCGTCGTCGTCTTCCTGGTCTTCGCCGTCGGCTGGATGGTGGGAGGACTGGTCGGCAAGGGGCTGGTACGTGGCTTCAAGAGGATCGAGCGAGCCGTCCAGACCCGGAGCGCGGGCGAGCTGACAGTCGCAGCGGTCGGCCTGCTGGTCGGCCTGCTCGTATCGGCGCTCCTGTGGTTCCCGGTGCACACGCTGCCGTACATCGGCAAGTGGGTGATCCTGCCGCTGTTCCTCGTGGTCGGATACCTGTTCGCGTTCACCGCCGCCAAGAAGCACCGCGGCATCCTGCGGCTCGTGGGCGTGCACCAGGTCGCCGAGTCGGGCGCCGAGGCCGCCCCGCCCGGGTTCGCGATGCTCGTCGACACGAGCGCGATCATCGACGGCCGCATCGCCGACATCGTCCGCACCGGGTTCCTGAAAGACGAGCTGGTGGTGCCGGAGTTCGTGCTGCGCGAGCTCCAGCACGTGGCCGACTCGGGCGACTCGCTCAAGCGCGCCCGCGGCCGCCGCGGCCTCGAGGTCGTGCAGGGCCTGCGGTCAGAGATCGTGGTGACGACGCCCGACGTCGACTTCCCCGACCTGGACGACGTCGACGCCAAGCTGCTCAAGCTGGCCAAGGAGCGCGGCCTACGCATCCTCACGACCGATTTCAACCTGAACCGGCTCGCCCGGATCCAGGATGTGGTCGTGCTGAACGTGAACGAGCTCGCAAACGCGCTCAAGCCGGCGGTGCTGCCGGGCGAGTCGTTCGACGTGCGCGTGATCCGGGAGGGCAAGGAGCACGACCAGGGCGTGGGCTATCTGGACGACGGCACGATGGTCGTCGTCGAGGGCGGGCGCAGGCTCATGGGCGAGACGGCGGCGGTGCAGGTGACGTCCGTGCTGCAGTCGCCCTCGGGGAAGATGATCTTCACCAGGGTGAGCGCCGACGCGGCCGAGAAATGAGCACGACCTGGGCGATCGTGGTCGCCGGCGGCGACGGCGCCCGTCTGGGAGCCGACCGGCCGAAGGCGTTCGTCAAGCTGGGGGGCCGGCCGCTGCTCGCGCACTCGATCGACCTCCTCGATGACCATCCGGCGGTCGACCGGATCGTGCTCGTCGTGCCGGCCGAGTGGGAGGAGCCGGCGACGCTGCTCGCCGACGAGCTGGCGGCGGGCAAGGTGACGGCAGCCGTGTGCGGCGGCCCGACGCGCGCGCTCTCGGTCGCCGCCGGCCTGGAAGAGGTGCCCGCTGACGCGGCCCTGATCCTGGTGCACGACGCCGCCCGCCCGTTCGCGTCGCCGGAGCTGATCGACCGCCTGCTCGCGGCCCTCGCAGACCACGACGGCGCCGTGCCGGCGCTCCCGGTCACCGACACGATCAAGCGGGTGGGCGACGGCCGCGTCGTCGAGACGCTGGTGCGGGGCGAGCTGCGCTCGGTGCAGACGCCGCAGGCCTTCCGCGCCGGGGCGCTGCGGCGGGCCTTCGCCCTGCCGGCGGATCAGGTGCGCGACGCGACCGACTGCGCGTCGCTCGTCGAGGCGGCGGGGCTCGCCGTCGCGGCCGTCGCCGGTGACCCGGCGAACGTGAAGATCACGACCGGCGCCGACCTCGCCCTGGCCGAGGCGCGGTTCTCGTGACCGCGGCCGACGCCATACGGGTCGGGATCGGGTTTGACGCGCACGCGTTCGCGGCCGGCCGCCGGCTGGTGCTCGCCGGCGTCGAGATCCCGGCCGAGCGCGGCCTCGAGGGGCACTCCGACGCCGACCTCGTGAGCCACGCGGTCACCGACGCGCTGCTCGGCGCCGCCGGCATGGAGGACATCGGCCACCTCTTCCCGTCAGACGACCCGGCACTGCGCGGCGCGGTGAGCATCGATCTGCTGCGCGAGGCCTGGGGCCAGATCCGCGCCCGCGGGTGGGAGCTCGTGAACGTGGACGCGATCGTGATCATGCAGGCGCCGCGGATCGCCCCGCACCGTGAGGCGATGCGCACGGCGCTTGCAACCGCGCTCGCCGTCGACACGGAGCGGGTGACGGTGCGGGCGTCGACCACGGATCACCTGGGCTTCACCGGGCGGGGCGAGGGCGCCGCCTGCCAGGCCGTCGCGCTGCTGCGGAAGGCGCCATGACGCCCGTCGTGGTGTCGTTTGACCTCGACGAGACCCTGTGGGCCTTCATGCCGATGATGAACGGCTCGCTCGCCGGCACCATCGCCGCCCTCGAGCGGCGCCTGCCCGAATTGCGCGGGCACATCACCGTCGAGCTGCTGCACGAGGAGCGGCGGCTGGTGGCCGAGGAGCGGGAGGGCTCCTACCTCGAGCTGCGGCTGGAGTCGTTCCGGCGCGTGCTCGCGGCGCACGACATCCACGATCCCGATCTGCCGGCGTGGATGGTGGACGTGTGGATGGCCGAGCGGCCGACGGCCGTGCAGCTGCACGCCGACGTCGAGCCGGAGCTCGATGCCCTGGCCGCCGCCGGCCGCGTTCTGGGCGCGATCACGAACGGCAACTTCCCGTTCGCCCAGCTCGAGGTGGCGCGGCGGTTCGCGTTCATCGTCCACGCCGAGCAGCTCGGCGAGATGAAGCCCGCGCCGGCCGCGTTCCGGCACGCGATCGAGCTCTGCGACGGTGACCCGGCCCGCTGGGTGCACGTCGGCGACGGCCTGGACACCGACGTCGCCGGCGCGCAGGCGTGCGGCATGAAGGCCGTCTGGATCAACCGCGCCGGCATCCCGCTGCCCGAGGGCTACGCCCCCGACGCGGAGCTGCCGTCGCTCACGGGGCTGACGGAGCTGGTCGGCCGCCTGCTCGATTGAGGTGCCTGGCACCGGTGAATACCGGTGCCAGGCACCATTATTCAGGCAGGCGGGCGTGGCCGTCGGAGACCTCGGCCAGGCCGTCGCGCACGAGCGAGACGAGCGCCTCGGCGTCGGCCTCGGCGTCGGGCAGCGAGCCGGCGGCCGCGATCGCGCGCAGGAGCCGGGCCCGCCGCTGCCGGAACGAGCCCTCGAAGCGCGACTGGCGTCGCAGCGGCGCGTATGTCATCCCCCGCGATGAGCAGCCGGCCAGAAGCGGGCAGATGCCGCAGCGCGGCGTGCGGGCGATGCACACCTCACGGCCGAGGTCGAAGAGGGCCTGGTTCCACTCGTAGGCCCGGCCGGGCGGCGGTGCGACCTCGGCGGCGCCGAACGCGCGCCCGAGCACGCGCCTGGCGTTGGTGTCGGGCGCCGCGATCTGGGCGCCGAAGGCAAAGCACGCGATCGCGGACGCCGTGTAGGGACCGATCCCGGGCAGCCGCTCGAGCTCGCGCGGGTCGCGCGGGAACTCGCCCAGCGCGGCCACCGCCACCGCACAGCGGTGCAGGTTCACGGCCCGGCGGTTGTAGCCCAGGCCGCTCCAGGCCGTGATCACCTCGGCCGGCGACGCCGCTGCCAGCGCTTCCACGGACGGCCACCGCTCGAGCCAGGCCAGGTACCGGGGCACGACGCGCGTGACCTGCGTCTGCTGCAGCATCACCTCCGAAACGAGGATCGCGTACGGATCGTGCGTGTGTCGCCAGGGGAGATCGCGCGGGCTCCGGCCGTACCAGGCCAGGACGGCCTCCTGCATGGCGTCGGCGCGGGGCGCGGGCATGACGGCACGCTACCGGCCCGGGCCGGCGGTGCGTTCACTCAGTCGCTGCGGGCATGCGGCGCCGGGCGACCCACTTCGCGGCCTCCCATGCAGCGAGGAGCGCCACGGCGGAAAGCAACGCGACGCCGAACTCCTGCGCCGTCAGCTCCGTCGTTCCGAGCAGCCTGCGCAGGAAGTCCCACTGGGTGACGAGCACGGCGCCCACCGTCTCGGCGGCGGCGATCCAGTTCATCCTGCGGCTGTTGAACGTGTCCGTTGTGAGGACGCTCGCCGTCTCGCTGCGGCACTCGTAGGCGGCGACGACGAGCATGAGCGCGAAGGCCGTGAACGCGATCGAGATGCCGAGCTCCACGCTGCCGTAATGGTGGATCCCGACCTCGATGATGATCAGCGCGGTCGTGGCGATGAAGAGGCCCACGAGCCCGGACGTGAGCATCATCGGCCGGGTCAGGACCGACTCGCCCCGATCGCGCGGCTGGAGCCGCATCAGGCCGGCCGTCTCCTCGTCGAAGCCGAGGGCGACGCCGAACGGCGCGCTGATCAGGAAGTGGATCCACAGCACCTGGCCGGGGGTGAACGGCTGCCCCTCGGCGATGTTGAACAGGCTGGCCCCCAGGAACGTCAGGACGAACGCCACCAGCATCAGGAGCACGAAGCGGATGTACTTGTTCAGGTTGTCGTAGAGCTTGCGCCCCTGCTCGACGGCGTAGACGATCGTGGCGAAGTTGTCGTCGGAGAGGATCATCCGGCCGGCGTTCTTCGCCACCTCGGTGCCGCTGCCCATCGCGATGCCGATGTCCGCCGCCTTGATCGCCGGCGCGTCGTTCACGCCGTCGCCGGTCATCGCGACGACGTCGCCCTTCTTCTTCAGCGTCTCGGCGAGCAGCACCTTGTGCTCCGGCGCGACCCGGCCGACGACGCCGATCGTCTCGATCCGCTCCATCCGCTCCTCCTCGGAGAGTGCGGCGAAGTCGGCGCCGAGGATCGCGTCCCCGGGGATCCCCAGCTGCTCGGCGATCGCGGCTCCGGTGAAGACGTCGTCCCCCGTGACCATGCGCACGCGGATGTGCGCCGCCTGCGCGTCTGCGACCGCCTGCTTGGACTCCTCGCGCGGCGGGTCGAGCATGCCCACCAGGCTGGTCACCTCGAGCTCGGTCACGTGCGCGAGCAGGTCGCCGGCCGGGTCGAACGCGGCCGGATCCAGGTCGCGATACGCCGCGGCCATCACCCGCAGGCCGAGGCCCTCCATCCGGGTCACATGCTCGTCGGCGCGCTGCTTCAGGTCGTCGCCCCACGGCACGCTCGCGGTCCCCGAGAGGGCCGTCGCCGCGCGCTCGAGCACGGCCGGCGCCGCGCCCTTCACGTACACGCGCACGACCTCGCGGCCGTCGCGGTCGTGCTCGTGGTTGAAGGTCGCCATCAGCTTGTACGTCGGGTCGAACGGCAGCGTCGCGGCGCGCGGCCGCTCGTCGCGCGTGCCCTCGATGTCGAGACCGGCCTTGTGCGCCAGCACGAGCAGTGCGCCCTCGGTGGGGTCGCCGACCACCTTCCCCGCCTCCAGGCGGGCGTCGCTCGCGAGCACGTACGGGAGGATCGCGTCCTCGATCGACTCGGAATGTCCGGCCGCGTGGTGCACCTTGCCCTCGAGGCCGTAGCCGGTGCCGGAGATCGTGTAGCGGTCTGTGGTGTCGACGACCTCGACGGCGGTCATCTGGTTCATCGTGAGCGTGCCGGTCTTGTCGGAGTTGATCGCCGACGTGAAGCCCAGGGTCTCGACCGACGGCAGCTCCTTCACGATCGCGTTTCGGCCCGCGAGCTCGACGCTGCCCAGCGAGAGCACGACCTGGACGACCGTCGGGAGGGCCTCGGGGATGGCCGAGATCGCAAGCGCGACGGCGCTGATGAAGAGCTCTCGCCAGGGGTCGCCGCGGTGGAGCCCGAGCGCGAACATCACGACCATCGTCAGCCCCGCCGCGCCGGCGATCCACAACGTGAGCGTGTTCATCTGCTTCGTGAGCGGCGTCTCCTCCTTCACGGTGCCCTCGAGCATGTGGGCGATCCGGCCGACCTGGGTATGGCTGCCGATGCCCGTCACGATCATCACTCCGCTGCCGTGGGTCACCGGGGTGTGCATGAACGCCATGTTCGACTGGTCGCCGGGGCCGCGCTTCTCGTCGGGCAGCGTTTCGGCAACCTTGCCGGCTGGGGTGCTCTCGCCGGTCAGGGCGGACTCGTCGATCGAAAGCGAGCTGGCCGCGATCACGCGCCCGTCGGCCGGCACCTGGTCGCCCGCGGCCAGCAGGACAACGTCGCCGATGACCAGCTCCTCGGCGGAGATCTGGGCCTCCGTGCCGTCGCGGCGCACGCGTGCGGTCTCCTTCATCAGCGACTTGAGCGCGTTCATCGCGCTCTCGGCCTTGCCCTGCTGGCGCAGGCCGACGACCGCGTTCAGGAGCGTGATCGCGACCAGGACGACCGCGGTGCTCCATTCCTTGATCGCGAGCGACACGACCGCCGCGCCGACCAGGATCATCTGCATGTAGCTCGTGTACTCGTCCAGGAACCGGCGCCAGCCGGGCACGGCCGCCTCGGTGGGGAGCGCGTTGGGGCCGTCCCGGCGCAGCCGCTCGTCCGCATCCGCGGCCGTGAGCCCCGCGTCCGGGTCGACGCCGAGCGTCTCCGCCACGGCCGCGGGCTCGCGTGCATACCACCGCTCGTCCTCGTCCGTGCGCGCCGGCGCCTCGCTCGCCGCGGCCGCGCTCACGACGCCTCGCCCCCGCCCTCGTCGAGGCTTTCGACGACGAGCTCGGTCGCGCGCGCATCCTCCTTGCGCTTCGCCTTCTTCCGCTCCTTGGCGAGGCGAGCCTCGAAGGGATCGGCCTCCGCGCCCTTGGGCGCCTCGGCCTCGAGCTCCGTCCTCACCTGCATGAGATCTGCACGCGCCTCATCGCTCACAACCGGGTAGTGAGGATCGACATCCATCAGCGTGTGGGCGATCACGACCGCGACAGCGAGCCGCGCAAACCACTTGCGGTCTGCGGGGATGACGTACCACGGGGCCCACTTCGTGCTCGTATGCGACAGCATCTCGGAGAACGCCGCCTGGTAGTCGTCCCACCGCTCGCGCTCATGCACGTCATGCGACGAGAACTTCCAGTTCTTCTCGGGGAGGTCGAGCCGCTTCAGGAACCGGGTGCGCTGCTCCTCCTTCGAGAGGTTGAGGAACAGCTTCACGATCCGGAACCCGTTGTCGGTGAGGTAGCGCTCCCAGTCGTTGATCTCGCGGTAGCGGCGCCGCCACACCCCCGGCCCTTTCGACTCGGCCGGCAGCTTCTGGCGGTCGAGGTTCTCCGGGTGGACGCGGACGACCAGCACCTCCTCGTAGTGCGACCGGTTGAAGATCCCGATCTCGCCCCGCGCCGGCAGCCGCTGCGCATACCGCCACAGGAAGTCGTGATTCAGCTCCTCTGCGGACGGCACCTTGAAGCCGTGCACGTCGACCCCCTGGGGATTGACGCCGCTCATGACGTGCCGGATCGTCCCGTCCTTCCCGCCGGCGTCCAGAGACTGCAGGCAGACGAGCACGCCGTAGGTGTCCTGAGCGGCGAGCCGCGCCTGGTAGTCGGCGAGCATCGCCACGCCCCGGCGCAGCAGCGGAGCGCCGTCCTTCTTCTTCAGGAAGTCGGCCTTGAAGCGCGGGTCGAAGTCGTCGGCCAGCGTCACCTTCGATCCCGGCTTCACGCGGAAGAGCCGGGCGTATTCGTCGAACCGCTTCTCCTGGCTCGTGCTCATGAACGACCTCCCGTGGGACGCGGGCGCATTTGCGGAAGTGTCCGCCGCCGGACCTGCTGCGACCTCACCCGAACGGGATGAACACACGGCCACATCGACGCGCTAGCGTGGCGGCGGAGACGACAAAGGACGCAAGATGGCAGCGGAGACGACCACCCGAAAAGGCTTCTCGGACCAGGAGTTCATCGAGCTGCTCGGGCTCATCAAGGGCTCCGACACGGTCGAGCTGAAGCTGACCGTCCCGGAGTCCGATCAGCGCTCGACCGTGACTGCCCTGGGGATGGACCCGCTCAACGCCCAGATCCGCCAGGTGTTCTTCTTCGATACACCCGAGCTGGCGTTGAGCGAGCACGGCGTCGTCGTGCGCGCCCGCCGGATCCAGGGCAAGGGTGACGATTCGGTCGTGAAGCTGCGGCCGGTCGTGCCGGCGGATCTCCCCAAGACGCTGCGCGAGCTGCCCGGCTTCGGGGTCGAGGTCGATGCGATGCCGGGCGGGTACGTCTGCTCGGGCAGGCTGAAGGAGGCGGTCGGCGCAGCCGGCGTGCGCGGCATCGTCGCCGCCGGCGGGCCGGTGCGCAAGCTCTTCACCCGCGATCAGCGCAAGCTCTTCGCCGCCCACGCGCCGGAGGGCATCGGGCTGGACGATCTCTCGATCCTGGGCCCGATCTTCGTCCTCAAGCTGCGGTTCACGCCCGAGCAGCTGGCCCACAAGCTCGTCGCCGAGATGTGGCTCTACCCGGATGGGTCGCGCCTGCTCGAGCTCTCGACCAGGTGCGCCCCGTCCCAGGCGTTCGAGATCGCCGCCGAGCTGCGCGGCTTCCTCCTCGACGAGGGCGTGGATCTCTCAGGCGAACAGCAGACCAAGACCCGCAAGGCTCTCGAATACTTCGCCGGGGCTCTGCGCGAGGACGCACCCGGCCGCTCATGAGCATCATCGTCCCCCGCTGGGAGTGGCGGACGTTCGGCGAGCGGCTCGGGGCCGCCGGCGACCGTCTCGGCGCGCTCCCTCCCGAGCATTCCGAGGAGAGCGACGAGGTCTACCTGCTCTCGGGCACGGACGGGGACACCGTCAAGATCCGCGCCGGGCTGATGGACATCAAGCACCTGGCGCACACGAACGAGGACGGGCTCGAGCAGTGGACACCGACCATGAAGGCGGCATTCCCGCTGGCCGCCGACGACGTCGCCGCGGCGCTGCAGGCGCTCGGCGCCTCTGTGCCGCAGCTTGCGCGGGCCTCGTACACGATGGACGAGCTGATCGACGACGTGGTGCGTCCGAGCGACGACATCGAGGCGGTGCGGGTGCACAAGCTGCGCCGGCACTTCACCCTCGGCGGCTGCATGGCCGAGCTCACCGACGTGCGCACCGACGGCGCGTCCACACGCACCATCGCGATCGAGTCGCCGGATCCGGGCCGCGTGATCGCCGCCGTGCGCGACGCCGGCCTCGGCGGGCGTCAGAACGTCAGCTTCCCGAGGGGGCTGCGGGCACTCGTCGCGACCGGCGCGCGCCGCTACGCGGTCATCGACGTCGGCACGAACTCGGTCAAGTTCCACATCGGCGAGCGGGATGCGGCCGGCGTCTGGCGCAGGGTGGTCGACCGGTCCGAGGTGACGCGGCTCGGCGAGGGCCTGGATGCGAGCGGACGGCTCGGCGAGGATCCGATGGAGCGGACGATCGCCGCGATCGCCGGCATGGCCGCCGAGGCGACGCGGACAGATGTGCTCGCGATCGCCGCGGTGGGCACGGCCGGGCTGCGGGCCGCGCAGAACAGTGCCGAGTTCGTCGGCAGCGTGCAGGCGCGTTGTGGCATCCCGATCGAGGTCATCTCGGGCGAGGAGGAGGCCCGGCTCGCCTATCGGGCCGCGACGTCCGGGCTCGCCCGGTCCGGCGGCGCGGTCGTGGTGTTCGATTCGGGCGGCGGCAGCTCGCAGTTCACGTTCGGGCAGGATGACCACATCGACGAGCGCTTCAGCGTCGAGGTGGGCGCGGTGCGCTTCACCGAGCGCCACGGACTCGACGGAGCCGTGTCGGAGCAGGAGCTCGGCGCGGCGAAGGACGCCATCGCCGCCGCGCTCGTGCGTCTGGACGGCCGGCCGGCGCCGGACGCCGTCGTCGCGATGGGCGGCACCGTGACGAACCTCGCCGCCGTGAAGCACAACCTCGCGCGGTATGACCCGGACGTCGTCCAGGGAAGCGTCCTTGACTGCGCCGAGATCGACCGCCAGATCGAGCTCTATCGCACGCGCACCGCGGACGAGCGCCGGCAGATCGTCGGCCTGCAGCCCAAGCGCGCCGAGGTCATCCTGGCAGGCGCGTGCATCGTCCGCACCGTGCTTGCGAAGCTCGGCCGCGAAGCGCTGCAGGTGAGCGACCGCGGCCTGCGGCACGGCCTCCTCGCCGAGCGGTTTGGGGCCTAACTCGGCATCCTTTCGGGGTGCTCCCAGGTCGCACCGGTCTCGTCGCGGTAGGCCTTGATGGCCGCGTGGAGCGTCGGGAAGAAGTGCGCCGGGTCGATGGTCCGCGTGAGCTCGTAGCGCTCGACCTTTTCGCGCACGGGGTCCTTCATCTCGGCGAACACCAGCGAGATGCCCCTCGCGTTCAGCGTCTCGTCCAGATCCTCCAGCATGTCGGCCGCCGTCGTGTCGACGTCCGTGATCGGCTCCGCCGCGACGAGGATCCATGCTGGTGCCGGCTCGGCGGATGCGAGCCGTACGATCTGGTCGCGGAAGGTGCGCGCGTTGGCGAAGAAGAGCGGTGCGTCGAACCGGAACACGACGAGGCCGGGCAGGACCTCGGCGTCGGGGTGGTTGCGCACGTCGTGGTACCCCGGCAGGCCCTCGACACGACCGAGGATCGCCTGGTACGGCCACCACGAGCGCCGGAACACGTTTGCCACCGACAGGCCCACCGCCACGACGATCCCGGGGAGGACGCCGAGCAGCGCGACGCCCAGGAACGCCGTGATCGAGAGGATGAACTCGGCCCGGCGCTGATGCCATAGGCGGGTCACCCCCGGGATGTCGGCGAGGCTGAGCGACGCCGAGATGACGACCGCGGCGAGCATCGGCTGGGGCAGGTCGCGCAGGAGCCCGGGAAAGAACAGGAGCATCACCGCGATCGTGAGCGCTCCGACGATGCCGGTGACCTGTGTCTTGGCGCCGGCCTGCTCGGCGACCGCCGTCCGAGAGCCGCTCGTGCTGACCGGGAACCCTTGGAAGAGCCCGGCCGCGATGTTCGCGGCGCCGATCGCGAGCATCTCCTGGTTCCCGTCGATCTCGTCGCCGCCGCGGGCGGCGAACGCCGATGCGGTCGCGATCGTGTCGGCGAGCGAGACGAGCGCGATCCCGAACGCCCCTCCCACGAGCAGGTAGAGGTCGGACACCTTCACGGAGGGCACGGTGAGGGGCGGGAATCCCTGCGGCAGGCCGCCCACCACCGACACGCCGTGGTCCTGGAGCTGGAACAGGTTCACCGCGGCGATCGAGAGGACGACGGCCACGAGGACGCCCGGCACCTTCGGCAGGACGCGCTGCAGCAGGCCCATCACAAGCAGTCCTCCAACGCCGATCACAAGCGCCGCGCCGACGGTCTCCCCATCGGCGACGCCGTGGATGAACGCCCTGGCCTCGGCGATCGTGCCGCTCGCGTCGGTCGAGAAGCCGAACAGCTTCGGCAGCTGCCCGATCAGGATCGTGATCGCGAGCCCGTTCATGTAGCCGATCATGGTCGGCTTCGACAGCAGGTCGGCGACGAATCCGAGCTTGGCGATCGCGCCGAGCGCCGTGATGGCGCCGACCATCAGGGCGAGCATCGACGCGTAGGCGACCGCCTTGGCCGGATCGCCGTTTGCGCCGACGATCGGAACGATCACGGCGGCGATCATCGGCCCGAGCGACGAGTCCGGGCCGAGCACGAGGATCCGCGAAGGCCCGAAGATCGCGTAGCCGATCAGGCACAGGATCGAGGTGTAGAGGCCCGTGATCGCCGGCAGCCCGGCGAGCTCGGCGTAGGCCATGCCCTGGGGGACGAGCAGCGTCGTCAGGACGAGGCCGGCGACGACGTCGCTCGGGAGCCAGCCGAGCCTGTAGGACGTGAGCGTCCGCAGCCCCGGCACGACTGCCTTGATCGTTGTCGCGTCCTCGCCGGTCTTCAAACGGCCGGCCGTCCCGCGCGGACGACGACGGCCGCCGTCGTGCCGCCGATCAGCGCGCCGGCGATCGTGTCGCCGGGGTAGTGCGCGCCCCCGTGCACCCGCGAATATGCGACGGCCGTTGCCAGCAGCCGCAGCGGCAGCGCCAGCGGGGGATATTCCGCGCCGGCGGCCGTCGCAAACGCGAATGCCGACGCCGAGTGCCCCGACGGGAACGACGCCGATCGCGGCATGCGCACGCCCCGCCCCGGGACGGCCCGCACCGCCGCGTCGTCCGGTCGCGCCCGCCCCCCGAGCGGCTTGAGACCGAGATTCACGATCCCCGACGTGATCGCGATCGACACGAGGCCGTCCCTGGCCGCCCGGCGGCCGCGCTCGCCGCCGAACGCCGCCATCCCGGCGGCGATGCCGATCCAGATGACGGAGCGGTCGGCGGATGCCGACAGCCGTCGCAGCGTCGCGTCGAGCGTGGGCGTGGGAACCGCGCTGACCGTGTCGTAGACGGCGGTGTCGACCCGGCCGAGGTCACCGCGGACGCGGCTCCACCACGGCCCGGTGGGCTGCTCGGCAGGCTCGGTCGCCCGTTCGCCGTCCGCCCATGCCCGCTCCGCCGCGGACTCCATTGCGGTCAGCCGGGTGTAGTAGTCGGCGAACTCCTTCAGATGCGCCCACGCGATCTTCCCGGTGAGGATCTCGTCGCTTCCGGTCACGTCCGTCTGCGGGTCGCGCGCGCCGTGCTCGAGCTCCACGTCGAGCCCCGTGCGGAACTCCTCGACGCCGAAAGCGGCCGATTCCCAGTCGATGCCGATCGCTTCGCCGATGCGCGCGGCGTCCTCGCTTGTGAACATCGACTGACCATGTCGCGACACCGGCGGCGCGGCATCATCCCGGATGGACGAAGACGCGGCGAAACGGTCAGGTCACCATCGGGGCTGACGCGCGCAGCCACGCTCCGAAAGGTTCGACAATGTGCAGGTGGATGGCGTATATCGGCGACCCGATCAACGTCGGCTCGTTCCTGTTCCGCGAGCAGAGCAACACGCTCGTTCACCAGAGCCTCGACTCGAGTCAGGGTGCCGAGCCGGTCAACGGCGACGGATTCGGCGTCGGCTGGTTCGTGCAGCACGAGCGCGGGCCGGCCCGCTACCGCTCGACCGAGCCTGCGTGGAACGATGAGAATCTCCGCGAGATCACTCGCACGCTCGAGTCGCCCGCCTGGATCGCGCACGTGCGCGCGGCGATCGGCTCGCCGGTGCAGCAGTCCAACTGCCATCCATTTCGGCACGCCGACACGCTGTTTGTCCACAACGGCCTGATCCGCGGCTTCAATCAGCTCAAGCGCGACATCGTGCTGGCCATCGACCCCGAGCTGTACCCGCAGATCGTGGGCAGCACCGACTCCGAGCACATGTTCTTCCTCGCGCTCACCTTCGGCCTGGTCGACGACCCGGTGGGGGCGCTCGAGCGAGCCGTTGGGTTCATCGAGGACGCCGCGAGCGCCGCGGGGATCGCCGATCCCGTGCAGATGACGGTCGGGGTGCTCACCTCGGAGGCACTGGTGGCGGTTCGCTATGCCACCGGATCGCTCCCACGCACGCTCTACCACAGCAACGACCTGGACACGCTGAAGCGCGTCTACCCTGACTTCGAGGATCTCCAGATGCTCCCCGGCGATGCCCACGCGATCATGAGCGAGCCGCTGGGGACGCTGCCGGGGGCATGGAGCGAGGTGCCGGTCTCGACCGCTGTCCGGGCCACGCCCGGCGCGATCGACTTCAGGCCGTTTCAGCCCCGCGTCTAGCCTGCGGCGGCGCAACGCCTCTTGCCTCGTCGCCAGGCGAGGACGCCTCGAGCTGACGCAGCGATGCGGCGAGCGTGTCGGCGGTGCCCGCGATCGCCGTCCATCGCTCCGGGCGGTTTGCCTGCGTCGCGGAGATCAGCTCGCCCAGCGCCGCGACGTGCAGCGCCGCCGCCGTCGCCTACGACTGCCGGCAGGTGATGCCCCACGCGCCGGTGAACGACTCGCCCGGCTCGAGCACGATCAGGCCCTCCCCGGAGCGCAGCGCATCGGGCGCGCACGTCATCGGCTCGACTCCGAGGCTGCGTCGCCGCCGGTCTGCGTCTGGCAGCGAGTCGCCGGTGAAGAGCATGAGGTACGGATATGCCTCGTCGAGCCAGGTCGAAACGGCGATGCCGTCGTCCGCTGCTCCGAGTTCGACCACGGCGCGGCCGTCGGCCCCGCGTTCGAGGTCGGTGTACGCGGTGTCGAGCACGGTCGCGCCGAGTGGGCGGGCCCGCCTGAAGTCGTGCTCGCTGCCCTCGATGGCCGCGGAGCCGGTGGGGATGCCGCGCTCGTCGGTCAGCAGCCGCACTCGTCCGGGCGCACGCAGCGATGCTGCATCGATGAGCGGCGTGCCCACCGTCACGTACGGATGGGCGCCCGTCCCGAACGGGCATCGCTCCGCGCCCACGTTCATCGCGGTGGTCGTGACCGTGAGGCCGGCGGCGCAGAGCGAGTACTCGATCGCGACCAGGAGTGTGAACGGGTAGCCGTCGCGCGGGTAGAGCACGCTGCGCATGGTCACGCGGTCGGCCTCACGGTCGGCGGCCGCGAAGCGCGACCAGCGCACGAGGCCGTGAATGGCGTTTCGGCGCGCGGGTTCGCTCAGCGGGAGCTGGTGCTCATGGCCCGCGAATCGGTAGCTGCCGTTGCGCACGCGGTTCGGCCAAGGCACGAACGACTGCCCGCGCGCGTCCGTGCATCGCTCGTCGGCCGCGTATCCGTCCAGCACCTCGTGGCCGCTGCACCGATACGCGCGCAGCGCGCCCCCCACCTCGACGATCCACGCCCGTTGCTCGCCGGCGGCGATCTCGATCTGCTCGCCCGAGGGGAGCAGCCGCGCGCTCACCGCGTCCGCCGCGTGAGCGCAGCGCCGAGGAGGGCGGCACCTGCGGCGCAGCCGATCAGCCCGCGATGGGTCGTGGCCCACGCCTGTCCGCTGCGTGCGGCGGCGCGCTCGTCGAACATGCCGTGTGTCGCCGCTCGGTCGGGCACCGGCTCGAAGAGGTTGTCGGGGCGGCCTGCAACCGGCATGTCCGGGATCTGCTGGGAGTCAAACCCGGTGCGTCCGAGGTACCAGTCGGCGAAGCGTGGGGCGAGCTTCTGGCCGAAGATTGCCTTGACGGCGCTGCCGCCGACCGTGATCTCGCGACGGCGGTGGTGTGCGGCCCAGACGACTGCCCGGGCGGGCACCTCCGGCTGGAAGATCGGCGGCACCGGCTGGGGGTGGTTCGGGAGCTTCGTGCGGCACCAGCTGAACTGCGGCGTGTTCACCGCCGGTAGCTGCACCATCGAGATCCACACGCCGCTGCGGTTGTGCAGGAGCTCGGTGCGCACCGAGTCTGTGAACCCGCGGATCGCGAACTTGCCCCCGCAGTAGGCCGACTGCAGCGGGATCGCGCGGTATGCCAGGGCCGAGCCGACCTGGACGATGGCGCCGCGGTCGCGTGGCGTCATCCGCCGCAATGCCGCCATGGTGCCGTAGACGGTGCCGAGGTAGGTCACCTGCGTGGCGCGGGCGAACTCGTCGGCGGTGATCTCGGCGATCGGGGCGAAGATCGTGGCCATCGCGTTGTTGACCCACACGTCGATGTGCCCGAACCGCTCCTCGACCGCCGCCGCGGCGGCCTCGACCTGGTCGGGCTCGGCGACGTCGACCGGGAGGACGAGCGCCGTGCCCCCGAGCTCCTCGACCTCGCGGGCGGCGTCGCTGAGGCCGTGCAGGCCGCGTGCGAGCAGGGCGACGGATGCGCCCCGGCGGGCGAACTCGTGCGCGATTGCCCGGCCGACGCCGGCGGATGCGCCGGTGACGACGACGACCTCGGGCTCTCGCCGGCGCGACTTCACGCGTGCACCTGCCCGCGGTGCCCGCAGACGGCGGCCGCGACATGGCCGCCGGCCAGCCGCTCACCCAGCCGCGACGCCAGCGCCATGATCGTGAGCGCGGGGTTCGCGCTCCCCTGCGTCGGCATCACGCTGCCGTCGCAGACGAAGACGTTCGCAGTTCCCCACACGCGGTGGTCGGCGTCGACGACGCTCGTCTCCGGGCGAGCGCCCATGCGGCAGCCGCCGACCAGGTGCGCGTAGCGGTCGATCGTGAGCACGTCCTGTGCGCCCGCCGACTCCCAGACATCGTGCAGGGTCCGCTTGGCGAACGCGATGTTCGCTGCGGTCGTTGTCGCACTGGGTGTAGTCGAAGCGCGCCAGCGGCATCCCGAACGCATCCGTCTCGTCGGCGAGCGTGACCCGGTTGTCCGGCAGCGGGAGGAGCTCGGAGAGCGCGCCGAGCACGGCCCAGTGGTTGTAGTCGCGCATGTACTCGCGCAGCGCCGCGCCGCGGTGGCCGTCGGCGAGCACGTGCTCGGCCCAGCCGATCGGCAGCGGGCTGACCGTCTGGATTGAGAAGCCGCGCGCGAAGCCGCGGGACGCGTCGGTCTCGTAGAACTGCTCGGAGGACACCTCCGGCGGCGGGCCCTTGTACATGCGCAGGAGCTCGGGGAAGCGCCCGGCCACCTGCGGCGCGCCCTGCACCATCAGGTAGCGCCCGACCTGGTCGTCGCCGTTCCCGAGCCCGTGCGGGAATCCGGGCCCGCTCGAGTGCAGCAGCAGGCGCGGCGACTCGATCGAGTAGCCGCACACGGCCACCGCGGCCGCCCGCTGGAACCGCTCCCGGCCCTTGTGGATGTAGGTGACGCCGCTCGCCCGGCCGGACGCATCGGCCTCGATGCGCACGGCCATGCAGTCGGCCCGGATCTCGGCGCCGTGCTCGAGCGCGTCGGGGACGTGCGTGACGAGCGGGCTCGCCTTGGCGTTCACCTTGCAGCCCTGGAGGCAGAAGCCGCGGTAGATGCAGTGCGGGCGGTTGCCGAAGACGCCGTTTGCGATCGCGACCGGGCCGACGCGCATCTCGATGCCGTGCTCGCGCGCGCCCGCCCACGCCCGTTCCGCCGCCCCGCAGATCGGGTGCGGCGAATGCGGGTAGCTGTGCGGGTCTCCCCACGGCCAGTCCTGTCCGGCGACGGGGAGCTCGCGCTCGACACGCTGGTAGTGCTCGCGCAGGTCGCGGTAGCCGATCGGCCAGTCGGCGCCCACGCCGTCGCGGGTGCGCGTCTCGAAGTCGGACGGGTGGAAGCGGGGCGTGTAGCCGGCGTAGTGCACCATCGATCCGCCGACGCCGTGGCCGGAGTTGTTCTTGCCCATCTCGACCGGGTCGCTCGCCGCCGATGATGCGCACATCGTTCCAGTAGATGTGCTCGGAGCCGGCCTCGTCGGAGACCCAGTCGCGCTCGGGGTCCCAGAACGGCCCGCGCTCGAGCACGCACACGCGCCAGCCCGCTCGCGCGAGCCGCTGGGCGAGCACGCCGCCGCCGGCGCCGCAGCCGATGATCAGCATGTCGACCTCGTCGTCGTCCGCGTAGCGGCGCATCCGGTCGCGTCCCGGGACGTCGCGCCGCGTCGGGTGGAGCAACCGGGCGGAGTCGTTGTCCGCCGGCATGACCGACCCCTTGAGGAGGTCGGCGATGCTCACTCGAAGCCCTGCCGCTTCACGTCGGGGACGGGATCGAGGTCGATCGCCTCTGCGCCTTCCCAGGCCTCGCTCAGGCCGACGCCCAGCCGGGCGTAGCCGCGCGGGTAGGCCGGCCCGCCGAAGCCGATCTCGTTCCAGGCCCACGGGTGGGCGTAGAACGCGGCCAGCGCGTCGCGCATGACGACGCTCCAGGCGCTGCTCGCATCGAGCTGCTCCCACGCGCCGCCGGAGACATCGCCCGAGGCGAAGCGCGGCGACGATCTGCTCGCGCCGCCCGGCGGCGGCGCGGGCGTACGCCCCCTCGCCGCCCCCCGCGGCTTCGTCGAGCCCGCGGGCGACGAGCCGCCACGTGTCGCCGTCGGGCGGCATGCCGGCGTACCGGTAGCCCTCGGTCTTCCCCGCCGCGTGCTTTTGGTCGACGAAGGCCAGCACGGGGATCCGGGGCTCGGAGTCCTGCGCCAGCACGTCGTCGCAGAACGCCGTCAGCGTGGCCGCTTCGGCGACCGTGAAGAAGCGGCGCGGGGGCACGTCGTCGACGCGGGCGAGGACGACCTTCCGCGTCGGCTCGTCCCACGCGTCCACCTGCTCGAGCACGTCGTAGTCGGGGTAGCGGCCGTGCATCTGCGGCGTCGTCCCGCGGCGTTGCCGGGGCAGCTCGTACGGGTCGGCCGTCCCCGCGTCGCCGCGCACCTTCGGCAGGTGCAGCGCCTGCCGGAAGTCGTGCGTCATCTCAGCGCTCCCTCGCCATCAGCGGCGCGAGCAGTCCGAAGCCGCCGATCAGGAGCAGCGCGCCGGGGGCGAGCAGCGGCGGCCCCATCACGAGGTTGTAGGTCGCGTTGCGCAGACCGCCGGGCTTGCGGTGGACGCCGCGCAGGTGCGTGATCACGCCGACGAGGCCGTCTGCGGCGTAGAGCGCGGAGACCGCGGGCAGCACCGTCCGCGCGGCCCGTTCCGAGAAGACGGCGGCGACGCCGGCCGCCGTGAGCGGGGGAGTGAGCACGATCGGCGTCCACATCCACTGGTCGCCGAACGACGCCTTGTAGTGCTCGAGGTAGATCTCGAACGCCATCGGCGGGGCGCTCAGCGCGGCGGTGGCGGCGAGCGTCTTCTGCATGCGGCCGGCGCGGAGGTTCCCGAGCAGTCGGCCGGCGGTGCGGGTTGCGAGCGACATGGTCTCCTCCTCAGTGGGCGTAGCGTTCGGCATCTGCGCGCCGCAGCTCGAGCCCGTTGCCCGGCCGCGAGAGATCGGGGCGCAGCGCCCCGTCGACGGGATCGAGCACCCCGTCGAAGAGCAGCCGTTCGACCCGGACGTGGTCGTGGAAGTACTCGAGGTGGCGCAGCGCCGGCGCGGCGCAACAGGGGTGCAGATGGATCGCCGGGCCGCAGTGCGCCGAGAGCTCGAGCGATCGCGCCTGGCAGAGAGCGGCGACGCGCAGGAAGCCGGTGATGCCCTCGCAGCGGGTGACGTCGGCCTGGAGGCAGTCGACCGCGCCCGCGGCGAGCATTGCCTCGAAGTACGAGAGCAGGTAGCCGTACTCGCCCGCCGTCGACGTCGATCCCGGCGGGCGCCCGGTCGCGGACGAGCCGCAGGCCCTCCAGGTCGTCGGACGACACCGGCTCCTCGAACCAGGTGACGCCGAACTCCGGCGCACTCGCTCTGCGAAGCGCAGCGCCGCCTTGCGCTGGAGGGCGCCGTTGGCGTCGACGAAGAGCTCCGCTTCAGGGCCGATCGCGTCGCGGGCGACGCGCATCCGCTCGGGGTCGCGCCCGGGCTCGCGGCCGACCTTCATCTTCACGCGCGGGATGCCCTGCGCGGCCCAGCCGCCGAGCTGCTCGGCCAGACGCCGGTCGCTGTACGACGTGAAGCCGCCGCTGCCGTAGACGGGCACCTCGGCGCGGACCGCGTCGAGCAGCATCGCCAGCGGCAGCCCGAGGATGCGCGCCTTGAGATCCCAGAGCGCCGTGTCGACGGCGGCGATCGCCATCGACGCGACGCCGGGACGGCCGAGGTTGCGGCACGCGCGCCCCATCGCCTCCCAGGACGCGCCGACCGCCATCGCATCGCGGCCGGCGACGACGTCGCGCGAGCACCGACGCGACGACCGTGCCGCTCGCGGTGTCCCCGTACGTGTAGCCGAGCCCCGTCTCGCCGCCACCGCGGGCGTGCACGACGACGATCGTCGTCGAGTCCCACTCGGCGGTGCCGTCGGACTCCGGCGCGTCGGTCGGCACCGTGTACGCGGACACCTCGACGTCGTCGACCGGCACCGAGGTGCCCGCCGTGCGCGGCCCGCCTTCTGTTGCGAGCGTCATCGTCCCGGCACGAGCCCGTGGGCGGCCTGCCGCAGCGACTGCGTGATCATCGCCCGCCGGCCGGAGTCGCCGTGGACGACCGACTCGGCGAAGTTGACCGCCTGGTCGAAGGTGATGTGCGGCGGAAGCGGCGGCACCTCGGGATCGGTGATCGCGTCGATCACGACGGGGCGATCGGCGCGCAGCGCCTCGTCCCAGGCGGCCCCGACCTGCTCGGGCCGCTCGACGCGGATGCCGTGCAGGCCGACCGAGCTCGGCGTACGCGGCGTAGTCGAAGTCGGGCAGATCCTGCGACGCCTCGAACTTGGGATCGCCCTCCATCACCCGCTGCTCCCACGTCACCTGGTTCAGGTCGTTGTTGTGGAGCACGAGCACGATCAGGCGCTGGTCGGGCCACAGGTGGCGGTACTTCGCGATCGTGAGCATCTCGTTCATGCCGTTCATCTGCATGGCGCCGTCGCCGACCAGGGCGATCGACCGGGCGGTCCGGGTGCGCGAACTTGGCCGCGATCGCATACGGGACGCCCGCGCCCATCGTGGCGAGGTTGCCCGAGAGCGAGGCGTGCATGCCGGCGCGGATGCGCACGTCGCGGGCGTACCAGTTCGCCGCCGAGCCCGAGTCCGACGTGACGATCGCCCGGTCGGGCAGGCGCTGGGAGAGCTCGAAGAAGACGCGCTGCGGGTTGATCGGGTCGGCATCGTCCAGCGCCCGCTCCTCCATGAGCCGCTGCCAGGCGGCCACGCCCTCCTCGATCTCCTCGCGCCACGACCGGTCGGTCTTGCGCTCGAGCAGCGGGACGAGCGCGCGCAGCGTCGCCGCCGAATCGCCGACGAGCTGGACGTCCATCGGGTAGCGCATGCCGATCATGCGCGCCGTCGAGGTCGATCTGCACGCCGCGCGCCTTGCCCTCCTCGGGCAGGAACTCCGAGTACGGGAAGCTCGAGCCGACCATCAGCAGCGTGTCGCAGCCCATCATCAGATCCCAGCTCGGGCGCGTCCCGAGCAGGCCGATCGAGCCGGTCACGAACGGCAGGTCGTCGGGGACGGCGGCCTTGCCGAGCAGCGCCTTCGCGACGCCTGCGCCGAGCGTCTCGGCGACCGCGACCACCTCGTCCGCGGCGCCCAGCGCGCCGGCGCCGACGAGCATCGCCACCTTCTCGCCCTCGTTGAGGATGTCGGCCGCCCGCTGCAAGTCGGTGCCCGACGGCACGACGACGGGGCGCGAGTAGCCGATCGACGAGTGGATCGTCCCGTGGGCGTGAGCCGGGGCCTCGACGGCGTCCATCGACGCCAGGTCGTTGGGGACGATGATGCAGGTGACGGTGCGCTGGTCGAGCGCGATGCGCACGGCCCGGTCGACCAGGTGGCGGATCTGCGCCGGCTCGGTCGCCATCTCGACGAACTCGTGCGCGACGTCCTTGTACAGCGAGACGAGGTCGACCTCCTGCTGGTAGCTGCCGCCGAGGGCGCTGCGCGCCTGCTGACCGACGATCGCGACGACCGGCTGATGGTCGAGCTTGGCGTCGTAGAGGCCGTTCAGGAGATGGATCGCGCCCGGGCCGGAGGTGGCCAGGCAGACACCGACCTCACCCGTGAACTTCGCATGGCCGCAGGCCATGAACGCCGCCATCTCCTCATGCCGCACCTGGATGAGCTCCGGGTCGTTCCCGGCCCGTCGGAACGCCCCGATGATCGCGTTGATCCCGTCGCCGGGATACCCGTACACCCGCCCGACGCCCCAGTCGCGGAGGCGCTGCAACAGAAAATCGGCGACGTTCTCGGACATTTGGGATCACCTCTCATCGGGTCGTAGGCGGACGCGTCCGGATTCGCCGGTCGTACCCGCGCGCCCGTGCCCATAAACAGGTGAACCGGCCGCCGTTGGTGCCGGCTGCAGGAAGACGTGGCGAACGCCCGGCTCGACCTCGCGCAGGCCGGTCGCGATCTGGGCCGTCACCCGCTCGGCGTCGGTCACCGACAGGTCGTCCCGCAGCTCGATGTCGGCGGCCACGAGCAGATCGTCCGGGCCGACGTGCATCGTCATCAGCACGGGCACCGACTCGACCGCCGGATGCGAGCTGATCGCCCGGCCGATGGCGTCGCGCACCGCCGGCCGCGCCGCTTCGCCCAGGAGGAGCGCCTTCGCGTGCGAGCCGACCGCGATCGCGACGGCCGCGAGGAGGATGCCGATCGCGATCGACGCCGCTGCGTCGTAGCGCTCGTCCCCGGTGATCTGCCGCCCGGCCAGACCGGCGGCGGCGAGCGCGATCCCGATCACCGCGGCACCGTCCTCGAGCAGCACGACGCGCGGGGCGGGGTCGCGCAGCTCGTGCACGTACCGCGCGATCGAGTCTCGCGACCGGCGGGCGCCGCTGCGGACCTGGCGGCTCGCCCGGATCAGCGACGTGCCCTCGGCGACGAGCGCCACGCCGAGCACCGCGTAGGCCACGCCCGTGCCCGTCGCCGCGCCGCCGCCGCGGAGGGCGAATACCCCTTCGCCGATCGAGAATGCCGCGCCCGCGAGGAAGATCCACACGGCGGAGACGAACGCCCAGAAGAACCGCTCCTTGCCGTGTCCGAACGGATGCTCATCATCCGGCGGACGGCGGCCGAGCCGCAGCGACCCGAGCAGGACGAGCTGGTCGACCGAGTCCGCGATCGAGTGCGCCGCCTCGGCCAGCATCGCCGCCGATCCGGTCACCGCCCCGGCGACGAGCTTCGCGACCGCAAGGACGACGTTGGCGGCGAGGGCGACCAGGATCGTCTTGCGGCTCTCATGCACAGTGCGGTCTCCTCTCGCGCGGCCGCAAGGTTCCTACCCGCGAACGCTCGCCTGCGAACGCCGGCGTTCCATGCGGCGTTTTGCCGGGCCCCGGCCCGGGTACCGCCGGGGCATGACGCAGGAGAACATCCCCCAGACGCATGCGACCCGCGGCGGCGACGAGCCGGTCAAGCAGGCCGCGAAGGCCGGCGGCCGGCTGCTGCTGTGGGTCGTGCTCGCCGTCGCCGCTCTTGCGGTGGTGCTCGGCGTGGTCTTCCTCGGCCCGCTCGGCCTCGCCATCCTCATCCCCGCGCTGATCGCGATCTGGCTCGCCGCCGGTGCCGCGGCGGGCGGGCCCGCGGCGGGCGCGTAGCCCGGCGACGGAACCGAGCGCCTGCGACATGTCGGCCGCGACCCGCACCGAGGACGCGAACACGGCACCGCCCGAGAGCGGGGACGCGCGCCGCAACCGCCAGCTCGTCGAGCTCCTGAACGAGCTGCGGGTCGCGCTCCCGGGCGTCCAGATGCTGTTCGGGTTCCTGCTGGCGGTGCCGTTCAGCCAGCGCTTCGCGCAGGTGTCCACGAACCAGCGCGGCCTCTACTACACCGCGTTTCTGACCTCCGCCGGGGCGTCGATCTGCTTCATCGCCCCGACCGCCTTTCACCGGATCGTCTGGCAGCACGGCGAGAAGGGCGTGCTCCTGCGCGTGTCGAGCGCACTTGCGATCGCCGGGACGGTGTTCCTCGCGGTGGCCATCACGAGCGTCATCCTCTTCATCACGAGCTTCCTCTACGGCTCGTCGCCCGCGGCCCTCGCAGGCGCCGTGATCCTGGCCGGGCTGGTCGTGCTGTGGTACGCCCTCCCGCTCGGGGTCAGGCTGCGCGGGCTGCGCTCGTGATGGGCCGCGCCGACGTTTGGCCGTATCCCGGTTGCGGGCAAGAGGAGCGGTGATGGGTGCAGCCTCGGAAAACGTCCGCGACCGCTCGCTCGCCGAGCTTGTCGAACGGCTGTCGCAGGACGTGCGCGAGCTGGTGCGGGCCGAGGTTGCGCTCGCGCGGGCCGAGCTCGTCGACTCGGCGCGGCGGCTCTCGGTCGCCGCCGGCCTGGTGACGGCGGCCGTCGTCTGCGCAATCGCCGTCTTCGCCGTGCTCGTGGCGGCGGCGATCCTGGGCCTCGCGACGGCGATCCCGGCGTGGCTGGCCGCACTGATCGTCGCGCTGGTGCTCGCCGTGGTCTCCGCAGCGGCGCTTGCCGTCGGGATCCGGGTCGGGCGCCGCGCACTGCCGCCGGTGCCGGCCGAGACGCTCGAATCGATCAAGGAGGACGTCGCATGGGTGAAAACCCGAGCACGCTCCGGCGCGACGTAGAGGATGCGCGGGCGCAGCTCGGCGACACCGTCGATGCCCTCGCATACAAGGTCTCCGCACCGCGGCGGCTGGCCGACCGCGGCCAGGCCGTTGTACGCTCGCGGCCGGGGATGATCGCAGTCGCGGGCGGCTGCGTCGCCGTCGTGCTTGCCTTCGCCGTCCGCTCGGCTCGGCGCTGGTGACGAGCGCGTGAGCGGGATCGGCGCACTCGTCAGCCACCACCCCTGGTGGGCGGTGGCGGCGGTGGCTGCGCCGGTCGTGATGGCTGTCTGGGTGATCGTCGGCGGCATCCTGCTCGAGTCGCGCCACGGCGACGAGGTCGCGCCTCGCCACCGGTAGGTCAGATCGTGCGGCGGGCGGCAAGCGCGAGGCCGGCGCCCAGTATGCAGAGCGCCACGGCGGTGATCAGCGCCGCCAGCCACAGCGGCGTGCCCAGCGCCTCGATCGCCAGCACGACCGCGGCCACCGCTGCGGCCAGGGCGGCGAGGACGAGCAGAACGCAGGCCGCGAGGAGCGCCGCTGCGAGGGCCGAATGCCGCGCCTTGCGGCCGAGCTCGGCGAGTCCCGCGCGCAGCTCGAGCCGCGTCAGCCGGACCGCCGCGGCGGGCAGTCCGGGAGCCGCGGCGGGCGGGATCGCCTCCGGACGCCACGAGGGGTTTGCAAGCAGCGCCGGGCCGGCAACGAGCGCGCCGCTGCTGTCGCGCCCCACCATGCGCGCCGTCACCCCGCGCAGGGGGCGCAGCTCGGTGCTCGCGAGCCGCCTGCACATCCGGTGTGCGGCGATCCCTGTGGCGATCGGCAGCAGCACCCAGAGCACGCGCATCACCCGTACCGCCCCTTCGTAGGGAACGCCGAACTGGAGGTACACACGGTCCATCGAGCCGGCGAAGAACGGCACGGCCGTGAACGTGAAGAGCGCGACGCCGAAGCCGGTGCGGCGGGCGTTGTCACGGGGGCGCTCGAGCAGGTGGTGCACCGCGCGGTCGCCGCTCAAGCGCCGTTCCAGCAGCGGCCACGCGTACAGGAGGCCGAACACGATGAGCGGGAAGAGCACCCCGCCCCAGAACGGGTTGGGCACGATCGTCTTGCCCGCGATCGTCGGCTCCCAGTTGGGCATCATCCGCATCGCCCCGATCAGCCAGCCGAGATACCAGTCCGGCTGGGCGCCGTTCTCGCCCAGGTAGGGGTGGTACGGCCCCCACAGCCACACCGGGTTGATCTGGACGAGGCCGCCGAGCAGGAAAAGGCCGCCGGCGACGGCGGCGAAGAGTCCGAGCGAGCGGAACGTCTGCGCCGGCCAAAGCGGCGCGCCGACCACGTTTTGCTCGCGCCGTCCGCGGCCGGCGAACTGGGTGTGGTGGAGCAGGCCGACGAGCAGCAGGTGCAGGCCGATCAGGCCCGCGATCACCATCGGCACGATCAGGACATGCGAGATGTAGAGGCGCGACTCGAAGGCCGTCGTGCCGGGAAACGGGCCGTTCCAGAGCCAGGTCGCGAGCGGGCCGCCGATCAACGGCAGGGACATCGCGACGCCCCATCCGATGGCGAGTCCCATGCCCGACAGCAGGTCGTCGACGAGCGAATAGCCCATGTAGCCCTCGAGCACGGCCACGATCAGGAGGGTGAGCCCGGTCCAGTAGGTGAGCTCGCGCGGCTTGCGGAACGCGCCGGTGAAGAACACCCGCATCATGTGGATCGTGATGGCCGCGATGAACAGGTTGGCGGCCCAGTGGTGCGTCTGGCGCATCAGCAGGCCCGCCTTGACCTTCCAGGAGAGGTCGAGCGCCGAGGCGTACGCCGCGCTCATCCGCTGGCCGCGCATCGGCGCGTACGGGCCGTGGTAGACGACCTGCTGGTAGGAGGGATCGAAGAACACCGCCAGGTAGATGCCGGTGACGACGAGCACGACGAAGCAGTAGAGGGCGATCTCGCCCCACAGGAACGACCAGTGCTCCGGGAACACGTACCGCAGCAGCCGCCGGGCCAGCGGGACGCGGCCGGTGCGCCCGTCCGCCGCCCGGACGATCGCGCCGATCCGGCGCCGGTCGTGGCCCGGTGCGACGCTCATCCCCGCCTCACCCCGAACCAGGCCGGGCCGACGTCGCCGGACAGCCGTCCCGCCGCCTGCAGCGTTCCGTCGGCGGCGACCGCGATCGGGAGCTGCGGCAGCGGCCGCCCGGCGGGGCCGAAGACGACCGTCCCGCCGGTCGCGACGTCGAACGTGCTGTAGTGGCACGGGCAGACCAGTGCCGGCTCGGCCGCGTGGGCGGCGTAGAGCGGGTACCGCATCATCGCGACCGCGCATCCGGCGTGCGTGCAGATCTTGGAGTAGGCCATGATGCCGTCGACCGCCCAGCCGCGGCGGCCGGCCGGCAGGTCGACCAGCGCCGGGGCGATGCGAACGACGATCACGGGCGACCCGAGCAGGTCGGTGTTCACTCCCTGCGGGAACGCTGTCGTGAACGAGCCCACCTCGAGGTCGCCGGCCCTGATCGGCGTGCCGGACTCGTCGACGAGCGTCATGCCTCGCCGCCACGGCGAGGTGACCGACTTTCGCCCGATCCACGGGCCGAACGACGCGAGCGCCGCCAGCGCTCCCGCGCTCAGCCCGGCGCCGGCGAGCGCAGCCGTCAGCTTCAGCAGCCGGCCGCGGCTGACGCCGGCGCCGGCCGAGGCGACGAGCTCGGTCGCGGCCTCCTCCTCGTCCTGATGCTCGAGCGGGGCACGCGGCTCGATGACGACCTCCTGCGGCACCACGCGTTTGCCCGCAACGATCAGCGCCGCGGCGAGCGCGAGCAGCGCCCCGCCCAGCGTCGCTCCGTAGATCGGCGTCGAGTCCACGAGGACGTACGCCACGGCGAAGCCGGCGCCGAGCAGCCCGGAGAAGGTGAGCAGCCCCGCGACGAGGGCCTCGGCGCGCGGGCTCGCCGGGATCTCGACGCCGGTGGGGTCGTCGGCCTCGGAGTAGGGGCGTGCGTCCGGCGGGATCGGCTCGTCGGAGACGTACGGGCGCCGCGGCGGAGGCAGGTCGGTCATCGCTCCGTGCGCTCCCCGATCAGCCGGGCCACCAGCAGGACGAACGGGACGGCCGCGAACCACACGATCATGCCCTCGGGCACGGGGCCGATGTGGCCGATGCCCCAGCCGCCGTGGTCGGGCGCCGTGCGCACGTAGCCGACGTACCTGGCGATCGACGCAAGCTGGGCGTCGGTCAGAAGGGTCGGCGGGAACCGCGGCATCAGATACGGCCCGATCCGAGCCGCCTCGAGGATCTGCGCCGGGGTCGCGTTCGTCAGGGCCGGCGCGAACGCGCCCGGGACGATGCCTCCACGCGCCGCCGCCTGGTGGCACCCGGAGCAGTTGTCCATGAAGAGTGACTCCCCGTGCGCGAGCGACGATCCGGCGAGCGACACCCGAGGGATCGGCGGGCCGCCGAACGACCCGACGTAGGCGTCGAGCGCGGCGATCTGAGCGGGCGTGTAGGCCGGCTTCGTCCGCACCGGCTCGTCGGCCGGCGACTGCAGCGGCATCCGCCCTGTGCTCAGGTAGAAGTCCGCCGCGAGCGCCCCGACGCCGCGCAGCGACGGCGCCACGCCGTGGATGCCGTTCGCCCCGTATCCGTGGCAGGAGCTGCAGCCGGAGACATACAGCGCTCGCCCGCGCGCGGCCAGGCCGGCGGGTGCAGCGGTGCCCTGCTGGTCGCCCGCCCGAGGCCCGCGCCGGGCACGACGAGGAGCACGAGGACGCCGGTTATCAGGCAGGCCCCCGCGGCGGTCGCCAACGCGCGCCGGCCGCCGCTCACCGGGCCTGCTCCAGGACGGCCGCGCGCAGCTCGTCGCGCCGCACCCAGCGCCATGCGCATCGCAGCGCCGCCGCGCCCAGCACGAACGAGCCGGCGAGCATGATCGCGCCGGCCCGGCGCTGGTCGCCGAGGCCGGTCGTCACCGTGCCCGGATAGTGGACGCCGGCCGAGGCGACGAGCCACACGCCGACGACATCGCTTGCCGGCATCGCCGCAAGCAGGTAGCCCACCTGCGCGAGCGGCGCGAGCCGCCGGATCGGGTCGGCCCCGAGCACCGGCCGCCAGAAGAGCAGCGCCGCGCCGAGCAGGGCGGCGTGCACGGCCGCGTGCACCGCGTCGCTCTGCGCCGAGAGCCGCAGGAGCGGGGTGGTGTAGACGACGACCTGGACGGCGGCGAGCAGCGCCCAGCCGAGGGCCGGCGCGGCGATCAGATGGGCGGCGCGGCTGCGGCCGAGCCCGGCCAGGGATCGCCGCGCCGGCGGGGGCGCGCAGCGCAGCGCGAGCGCGATCGGGGAGCCGATCACGATCAGCGGCGCGGCCGCCATGGTCAGCAGCATGTGCTGGAGCATGTGGCCGGCGAGCGTGCTGTCGGCCACGGCGTCGATCGGCGGCGAGACGGCGACCGCGGCGACGGCGATGCCGGCCCCGAGCGCGGCGGTGCGTGCACGGCGGCCGATCACGGCCCCGGGTCCCGTCGCCGCAGCTCGCGTAGCGCGAGCCCTTCTCGCACCACCCCGCCGATGCCGGCCACCGTAACTCCCAGGCCGATGAAGACGAGCCAGCGTCCCACCGCCCCGCCGAGCGCCGTCATCCCGACGCCGGCGGCGACCACCGCCGTCGCCATGCTCTGGTCTGCGATCGGGCGCCTGGCGCGGTCGATGCCGGTGGCGCGACGCGCGATCAGCACCGCCCCAATCAGCGCCGAGCCGACCGCCGCGGCCGTGAGGAGCGCAGGCGCGAGGGCGGGCTGGGCCACGCACGTCGCGCTCGAGCACCCGCTGCCGGTGTGCGGGAGGCCGTACGCGAACGCCCACAGTACGCCCGCCGAGATCCCGAGCAGGATCCCCCAGGCGAGCGGGTAGAACCCCGGCCGCCTCATCCGGGCTCCTGGTCCAGCCGCAGCTCGAGCAGCGGGCTGAACGACCGGATCGGGGGCAGGTCGGTGAAGTTGTGCCGCGGCGGCGGCGACGTCGTCCACCACTCGAGCGTGTGCCCCTCCCACGGATCGTTCCCGGCCGGGACGCGCCGGCGCAGCGACACCCACACGTTGGCGATGAAGACCAGCGTCGCGACGGCGATGATCGCCGAGCCCGCCGTCGAGAGGCTGTTCAGAAGCTCCCACCGCGCGCGGTGCGGATAGTCGGCCACGCGGCGCACCATCCCGTCGTAGCCGAGAATGAACATCGGGAAGAAGGTCAGGTTGGTGCCGATCACCATCAGGGCGAAATGCACCTTGCCCAGGCCCTCTCGCAGCATCGCGCCGGTCGCCTTCGGGAACCAGTAGTAGATCCCGGCGAAGAGCCCGAAGACGCTGCCTGCAAAGAGCGTGTAGTGGAAGTGGGCGACGACGAAGTACGTGTCGTTCAGGCTGTAGTCGAGCGGCGGCGAGGCGACGATGATGCCGGTGAGCCCGCCCACGAGGAACTGGATCAGGAACGCGAGGGCAAACAGCATCGGCGTGCCCAGGCGCACCGAGCCACCCCACATCGTCCCCACCATGTCGAAGTACTCGACGCCCGCGGCCACCGCCAGGCTGGTCGAGGTCAGGGCGAAGTACTCGTTCGCCGACCGGCCGGTGGTGAACATGTGGTGGCCCCACACGCTCATCGAGAGCATCGCGAAGGCGAGCAGCGAGAACACCATCGCCGTGTACCCGAAGAAGCGCTTGCCGGAGAAGACCGCGACCACCTCGGCGACGCAGCCCAGGAACGGGAAGAACATGACGTAGACATTGGGGTGCCCGTAGAACCAGAACAGGTTCAGGTACACGTTCGGGTCGACGTTCCAGCCGAACTGGCGCTCGAGATAGATCAGGGTCATCGCCGCGATCAGCGCCGGGAACGACACGAGCACCATCAGCGTGGTCACGACCTCGGTCCACACGAAGACCGGCAGCCGCAGCATGCTGACGCCCGGTGCCCGGCGCAGCAGGATCGTCGCCAGGATGATTCCGGCGAGGACGAGCTGCCCGCCGTTTGCGACGATCACGCCCAGCACCCACATGTCCATCCCCGTCCCCGGCGTGAACGTCGCGTTGGCGAGCGGCAGGAACGCGGTCCACCCGTCCGGTCCGGCACCGTGCGTGGTCAGGAAGCCGAGGTACATGATCACGCCGCCGGCCAGCTGCATCCACACGCACCAGAGCGCGAGCCGGGGCGCCGCGAGGTCGGGCGCGCCGATCTGGAGCGGCACCAGATAGACGCCGAGCGCGAGGGCGATCGGCTGCACGACCAGGTACACCATGGTCGAGCCGTGCATGGTGAAGACCTCGTTGTACTCCTGGTGGGAGAGCACCTGCATGCCGGGCACCGCGAGCTCGGAGCGCACGAAGAGCGCGAGGATGCCCCCGGCCAGGAAGTAGATGCCCGCGAGCCCGAACAGGCGCAGGCCGAGCGACTTGTGGTCGGTGGACGCGACGAGCCGGATCCACCCGTCCACCCGCGGCTCGGGCGCAGCGGCCGCCTCGGTCGTGCCCGCCACGGTCACCCGGGCACCGCCTGCGGCTGCCGGGCGAGCCACGCCCGGAACCGCGCCACCGGCAGAGCGGTGACCACGAACCGCATCTCGGCGTGATCCCAGCCGCACAGCTGGGCGCACTCGCCGAGCATGCGGCCCGCCTGCGGGAACATCAGCACGAACCGGTTCGTGGCGTCGGGATAGGCGTAGCGCTTGAACCGCATCGCCGGGATGAAGAAGCTGTGCAGGACGTCGGCCGAGCGCAGCGCGAAGAGCACCGGACGGCCCACAGGCACGACGAGATCGGCGAACCGCGGGTGCTGCGAGCCGATGTTGTGCGCCGAGACCCGGACGCCGGACGCCGGGTAGGTGAACTGCCATTGCCACTGCGACGCGGTGACCTCCACGCGCAGGAACGGACGGGTCGTGAGCGCGTCCTCGTGGTTCTCGGTCCGATACGTCGCGGCGAGCAGGCCGATGACGATCAGGACGATCACCCCCAGGTACACCGCCTCGAGCCGCGGCGCCGAGCGCAGGTCGCGCGCCGGCCTCCCAGCGCGCCGGCGGAAGCGCACGGCGGCGACCACGATCGCCGCGGTCACCAGCACCCCGACCACGACGGTCAGCACCAGGTAGATGTGCCAGAGCCAGGCGAACTGCCCGGCGGTGTCATGGGCGGCAATGGCGAGCACGGCGCAGGAAACTCCCGGCGTGCCGGTACCCCGATCGCGCGCGCGGCAACCGTCGCCGGCCGGGCGTCAGCCGCGGTTGGCGCCGCGATTTCCGGTTGCCACCCGATTACGGTCGGATGGGGCCGATTCCCACCGCGCCGGCGCGATCACGTTGCGCCCCGTCCGCTGCGCCCGGCCCTCGCGCATGGCCTCCCGGAGCGCGTCCGCGAACCGGCCGGGCCCCCAGAAGCGGGCGCCGACGAGCCGGGCCAGGCGCCGGCGCTCCATCGGGCCCTGCTCGTCGAGGGTCTGCTCGATCAGCTCGATCTGCAGCTCGAGAGCGGCGGAGGTGTCGGGTACGGGGCCGGTCCCCGCCATGCGCGGCGCGTAGAACGTGCCGCCCGGACCCGGCCGGAACCGGCGCGCGCCGGTGCGCTCCCACGCGATCCGGCTGCGGGATCGCTCGCGCATGCGGCGCTCGCGCTCGGCGGCCGCGCGCCGCGCCCGCGCCTCTTCGCCGGCGTCGTCCTCACCGTCCTGCGCCGCGCCCTCGCCGCCCTCGGCGTCCTCGGCCGTGAGCGGCGTGGCGACGGCCTCGAGCGGCTGCTGCTCGGCGCGCACCCCGAGGAAGATCTCGGCGATTCCGCCGAGGGCCATGACCGCCGAGCCGATGTAGAAGGCGATCGCGACCTGGCTGCGGCTCGTGGTGGCGATCAGATGGCCGAAGAGCAGGGGGCCGGTGATCCCTCCGACGGCGGTGCCGACGGCGTAGAAGAAGGCGATCGCAAGCGCGCGCGTCTCCATCGGGAAGATCTCGCTCACCGTCAGGTACGCCGCGCTGGCGCCGGCCGACGCCAGGAAGAACGTCACCACGATGAAGGCCTCGAACGTCCACTCCGAGGTGATCGACCCGTTCGCGAAGAGCGCGGCCATGACCGCCCCGACGACGGCCGAGCCGAGGTAGGTGATGGTGATCATCGGCTTGCGCCCGACGGTGTCGAACAGGCGCCCGAGCAGCAGCGGGCCGAGGAAGTTGCCCGCCGCGTACACGATCAGGAACACGGGCACGAACGAGGCGGAGACGCCGAAGAAGGTCGAGAAGAGCGTCCCCAGGTTGAAGGTGATGCCGTTGTAGATGAACGCCTGCCCGACGAACAGCGCAAGGCCGAGCACCGCCCGCCGCGGGTACTTGCCGAACCCGGTCGAGGCGATCTCGCGGAACGGGATCACCTCGCGCTGGCGCACCTCGATCGAGTCCTGCGGCTCCTCGAGCTCCTGCCCCGTCTTCTCGGCGACGTCGCGCTCGATGGCGGCGACGATCCGCTCGGCCTCCTCCTCGCGGCCGTGGATGAAGAGCCAGCGCGGGCTCTCGGGGACGCTGCGGCGCACGAGCATGATCGCGAGCCCGAGCACCGCCCCGACGCCGAAGCACAGCCGCCAGCCGACGTCGACGGCGAACGACGACAGGAACACGATCGCCGCGGCCGACCCGGCCATCGCCCCGACCCAGTACGACCCGTTGATCATCAGGTCGACGCGGCCGCGCACGCGGGCGGGGATCAGCTCGTCGATGGCCGAGTTGATCGCGGCGTACTCGCCGCCGATGCCGGCGCCCGTCACGAAGCGGGCTGCATAGAAGTACCAGGCGTTGGTCGCGAAGGCCGTGGCGACCGTGGCGAGGATGTAGACCGCGAGCGTGATCAGGAAGAGCTTCTTGCGCCCGAACCGGTCGGTCAGCTGGCCGAACACGAGCGCCCCGACACAGGCGCCGGCGACGTACGCGGCGGCTGCGACGCCGATCTGGCTGACCGTGATCGCGATCCCGCTGCCCTTCGTCGTGAGCTGGGTCGCGACCGACCCCACCATCGTCACCTCGAGCCCGTCGAGGATCCAGACCGTGCCAAGGCCGATCACGACCATCCAGTGGAACGTCGACCACGGCAGGCGGTCGAGCCGCGCCGGGATGCGGGTCTCGATGGTGTCTGAGTGCGCGCTCATCGCGGTCGCGAATACCCCGGGGGCAGGCGTGCATAATCATGGCCGGCGACGGGTACATGGGTGCGATGGCGCGCTGCAGTCTGCTCGGGCATCGATACCGGTTCACGGCCTCGGGAGTCGTGATGAGCTGGGCCTGCGAGCGCTGCGGTCACGCCGGCGGCGAGAAGCGCTATCCGACGTCGGCCGAGGCGCTCCGCTACGCGAGTGCGTTCGATCGCGAGGACCGTGAGGACATCGGCCGACGGGCGCCGCTGGTCGGCCTGCTACCTCTGCGCATCGCCCGCATGCTGCGCGGCCGCGCAGCCTGAGCGCGGCCGTCTACTCGCGAGCGTCGGTGCGCGCGTGCCGGGCGATGGACGTCGCCGCGGCGATGTGCGCCAGGTGCGTGAGCGCCTGCGGGAAGTTGCCCAGCATCCGTTGTGTGCCCGGGTCGTACTCCTCGGAGTAGAGGCCCAGGTCGTTGGCCGTCGCGGTGGCCCGCTCGAACGCGCGCACCGCGTCGTCGAGCCGGCCCTGGCCGGCGAGGCATTCGGCGAGCCAGAAGGTGCACGCGATGAACGGGGCCTCGCGCCCGGGCATGTCGTCGGCCGCGGCGTAGCGGCGCAGCAGGCCGTCCTCGCTCAGGTCGGCCATGACCGCCTCCACGGTCCCGGCCATGCGCTCGTCGGCCACGTCTGCGAACCCGGTGTGGGGGACGAGCAGGAGCGCGGCATCGACCTCCTGCGACCCGAACGCACGCCGGAACGTGCGCCGCCGGCGGTCGTAGCCGTGCCGGTCGACGGCGCTGGCGATGCGATCGCGATCGCGCTTCCAGCGCCGCACGGGCGCCCGCCGCATGCACTCGTCGGCGAGCGCGAGCGCGCGGTCGAGCGCGGCCCAGCACATGACCTTCGAGTGCACAAAGTGGTCGGGCATGTCGCGCTGCTCCCAGATGCCGGCGTCGACCTCGTCCCAGCGGTCGGCGGCGGCGTCGGCGAGGTCGCAGATGAAACGCCACATGTCGTCGTCGGGCGAGTGGCCGCGCCGGTGCCACCGCCAGGCGAGCAGCACGAGCTCGCCGAGCACGTCGTTCTGGCGCTGGACCGCGGCCGCGTTTCCGACCCGGACCGGTGTCGAGCCGCGGTAGCCGGCGAGCGGCACTTCGAACTCGATCAGCCGCCGCTCGCCCTCGACGCCGTAGGCGATCTGGAGGTCGTCGACGTGTCCCGCCGAGCTGCGCTGGATGAAGCGCCGGAACGCGTCGGCCCGGTCGTCGAAGCCGACCTCGGCGAGCGCGCGCACCGCCAGGGTCGAGTCGCGGATCCACGAATAGCGGTAGTCCCAGTTGCGGCTGCCGCCCTCGACCTCGGGCAGCGACGTCGTCGCCGCTGCGACGATGGCGCCGGTCGCGCTCGAGGCCAGCCCTTCGAGCACGAGCACCGACCGCAGGAGCGCGTCACCCGGCGGCCCGTCCACCGGCAGTCGCGCAGACCTGGCCCAGCGCCGCCACCACCTCGCCGTCCCGTCGACGAGCGCGTCGAGGTGCTCGAGATCGATCAGCACGCCGTCGGCATCGAGCGCGTGCGGGGCCGCGTAGCGGAGCGAGAACCCGGCGCGCTGGCCGGCGGTGAGGGTGAAGGTGGCCCCCAGTGTGTGGTCGCCGGTCGGCTCCAGGGGCGCGTCCGACCAGATCGCGAGCGCGTCGTTGCCGCCGATCGCCACATGCCGGTCCCTCGCCTCGCGCCGGATCCACGGCCGCACCTCGCCGTAGTCGAAGCGCGGCGCGATCTCGGCGCGCATTCGGACGCTGCCCCGGCGGCCCTCGACCAGCCGCACCATGTGCCCGCCGCCGTCGGCGGCCCCGGCGCGGGTGAGCGCGAGCAGATCGGTCAGCTCGACCTCGCCGGCTCGCGTGTGCATGGTCGTGCGCAGGACGAGGGTGCCCGGCAGGTACTCCCAGCGGGTCTCGTACGCCGCCGTGGGAGCGACCAGCATGTGACCGCCCCGCTCGGCGTCGAGCAGGGCCGCGAAGCAGCTGCCCGAGTCGATGCGCGGCACACACCACCAGTCGACCGCGCCGGTGCGCGCCACCAGGCAGGCCGTGTGCCGATCGCTCAGGAATGCGTGGTCGGCGATCGCCGGGGCGCCGGTTGCCATCCCGGCCGCTTCAGTACGCCGGGGCGGGCTCGCCGGGCTCCGGCGCCGGGTCCGGTGGCAGCGGCATGGGCGGGGGCGGCGGCACGGGATCGGGCGGGCCGGGATCCGGCGGCGGCGCCGGGTCGGGCTCGCGGGGCGGCAGCGGATCCGGATCGATGCGTGCCTGCGTCATCGCAGAGCGGCCTACCCGAAACGACGCGCGGCCGAAACGTCTGCCACCGGGTGGCTGAGGGCGTCGGTTCCCAGCATCCCCATGAGCGTGCGGGCGTTCGCAATGGCGAACGGCTCCCCCGACCGCGTGCCGAGCCAGTCGTTGTTGAAGTAGGCGTACACGTCCCCCGCCTCCGCCCACTCCGCGATCCGCTCGGCCCACATGCGCAGCTCGCCCGGCGCATACCCGCCGCGAACGCCGCGCCTGCCGTGGTGGAAGCGGATGTAGGCCCAGTCGGCCGTCCTGACGAGGGTCTGGAACCGTCGCGTGGGGTGGTCGCCGAAGACGAGCGCCGCGCCGGCGTCCGCGAGGCGGTCGTACACGGCGTCACAGAACCAGGACGGGTGCCGGAACTCGAAGCAGTTGCGGCCGGCCGGCAGGTCGCGCAGCGCCTCATCGAGTCGGTCGTCGTCGCGATGGAACGTCTCGGGCAGCTGCCACAGAAGCGGGCCGAGCTTGCCGGCATCGGCCAGCGGCCGGACGCGGTCGACCAGCCGCTCGCCGCCGGCTCGCACACCCCGCAGCTGCTTGATGTGGGTGAGGTACCGGCTCATCTTGACCGCGAACACCTCGTCCGCCGGCGAGCGCGCGGCCCAGCCCGCGACCATCCGCGGTGACGGGAGCCGGTAGAACGTGGCGTTCACCTCGACGGTCGGGAAGCGCTCGGAGTAGAGCGAGAGCCACTCGCCCGCGGGGCGGCCGGCGTAGACGGGCTTGCGCCAGTGGGGATAGCTCCAGCCGCTGCAGCCGATCAGGATCCGGCCCACTGAGCGCGGTTACTCCTGGCGCTGGTGACCCGGCCTGGGCTTCGCCGCGGGGTCGGGTGCCTGGTCCTTGTCCGGCCCGGCGGGCGGCGCCTCGTACTGCTCCTCGGGGCTCTCGCCCTCGGTCGATCCCGGATAGTCCTCGCCGTGGGAGCGGTCGCCGCGCTGCGGGTCGGTGCTCATGCGCTTCGCACCACGCTGAGCTCGGGGAGGACGGCGTCCTCGTAGAGGTGCAGCAGCCGCTCCTGGTCGACGCCGACCTGCTGCACGACGACCCGGTCGAAGCCGGCGCGGTCGAACTCGCGCAGGCGCTCGATGTGCGCGCGCGGGGATCCTGGTCGCACAGGATCGCCTCGGCAACCTGGTCCTCCGTGACGTGTGCGGTCGCCTGCTCGAAGTGCGCCGGCAGCGGCAGGATCTGCGCGAGCTCGCCCTCGAGGGCGCTGTTCGGCCAGGTCTCGTAAGCCAGCCGGCGGGCCGCCTGCACCGAGTCGGCGAGCGCCACGTCGAGCTTGCCGTAGCACAGGCCCGCGCCGCCGCCGTCGCGATAGCGCTCCACCGCGGCGGGATCCGGCGACAGGCTGAAGTAGCCGTCGCCGATCCGGGCCGCCAGGTCGATGGAGTGCTCCCCGAAGCCGGAGACGACGATCGGCGGCGGCTCCGTCCGGGCGGGTGAAGATCGTGGCCTGCTCGACGGTGTAGTACCTGCCGAAGTGCGACTGCGACCCGCCCTGCCACAGGAGCCGGATCACCTCGACCGCCTCCGCGAGCATCTCCCGGCGCACGCCGCTCGACGGCCAGCGGTCGCCGAGGATGTGCTCGTTCAGCGCCTCCCCGGTGCCGACGCCCAGAAAGAAGCGGCCCGGCATCATCACCGCCGCCGTTGCGGCCGCCTGGGCGACGATCGCCGGGTGCATGCGCGTCGTCGGGCACGTGACGGCCGTCCCGACCTCGATCCGCTCGGTCACCGCTGCGATCCCGCCCAGGACGCCCCACACAAACGGGCTCTGGCCCTGGCGGTGCGTCCACGGGTGGTAGTGATCGGAGATCGTCAGGAAGCTGAAGCCCGCCTGCTCCGCCCGGCGGGCATGGGCAATCATCTGCACCGGCGCCAGCTCTTCGCTCGACAGGTGGTAGCCGATCTCCACGAGCCCCACGTGCCCGGCCGAGCCGGCTCGCAAACACCTCTGCCGTCCCACCGCGGGCGGCGGTGTTGACGTTACCGGCTCCGGGTAGATCGCACACCGATGGGACTCCGTGACGTGGTCAGCGAGTGGCCGGTGCTACGCCAGCTTGCGGATGACCATGGCGGCCGGGGCAGCGCCGCGCGATCGCGGCACACACGTGCGCTGCGCCCCCGCATTGCCGACGCCGATCGTGTGGTGCGGTCGATCTGCCCCTACTGCGCGGTCGGGTGTGGGCAGCGGGTGTTCGTCAAGGACGGGCAGGTCATCCAGATCGAGGGCGACCCGGACAGCCCGATCTCGCGGGGACGGCTGTGCCCGAAGGGGGCCGCGAGCAAGGGGTACGTGAACGGCCCGCTGCGCGAGTACGCGGTCAAGTACCGCCGTCCGGGCGGGACGCGAGTGGGAGGAGCTCGGCCTCGACGAGGCGATGGACATGATCGCCGACCGCGTCATCAGCACCCGCCGCGAGACATGGCAGGACCAGGACGGGGAGGGGCGGACGCTGCGCCGCTCGCTCGGCGTCGCCAACCTGGGCGGCGCGACCCTCGACAACGAGGAGAACTACACGATCAAGAAGCTGATGTCGGCGCTCGGCTTCGTCCAGGTCGAGAACCAGGCCCGCATATGACACTCCTCCACGGTGCCCGGTCTGGGCACCTCGTTCGGACGCGGCGGGGCCACGACGTTCCAGCAGGATCTCCAGCACTCCGACTGCATCGTGATCATGGGGTCGAACATGGCCGAGTGCCACCCAGTCGGCTTCCAGTGGGTGATGGAGGCGCGCGAGCGGGGCGCGCGCGTCATCCACGTCGATCCGCGCTTCACCCGCACGAGCGCCGTCGCAACCGACTTCGTCCGCCTGCGTCCCGGATCGGACATCGCGTTCCTCGGGGCGATCGTGAACCACATCCTCGCGAACGGGCGTGAGTTCCGCGAGTACGTCGTGAACTACACGAACGCGCCGGTGATCGTCGACGAGGGCTTCGAGGACACCGAGGATCTGGAGGGGTTCTTCTCCGGATGGCAGGCGGACAAGGGCACCTACGACATGACCACCTGGCAGTACGACGGGATGGAGGTGCACGACGCGACCGGGGCGCGGGAGATGGGCGCAACCCAGGGCGAGGCCTCGGGGCACGGTGCGCCATGGCGCATCCCTCAAGCACGGCGAGCCGCCCCAGCGAGGATCCCGACCCTCGAGCATCCGCGCTGCGTGTTCCAGCTCCTGCGGCGGCACTACGCCCGCTACACGCCGGAGCTCGTCGAAGAGGTGTGCGGTGTTCCGCGGGAGCAGTTCCTCGCGGTCGCAGAGGCGCTGTGCGAGAACTCCGGCCGCGAGCGGACGTCGGCGATCTGCTACGCGGTCGGCTGGACGCAGCACACGGTGGGCGTGCAGTACATCCGCGCCGCCGCGATCGTCCAGCTCCTGCTCGGCAACATCGGCCGCCCTGGCGGCGGCATCCTCGCCCTGCGCGGGCACGCCTCGATCCAGGGCTCGACCGATCTGCCGACGCTGTACAACATCCTGCCCGGGGTACATCCCGATGCCGCACGCGCACGCGCATCAGAACCTGCAGGAGTTCGTCGAGCTGAACAGCTCCCCGAGCGGCTTCTGGGGCAACATGAGCGCCTACACCGTGAGCCTGCTCAAGGCCTGGTGGGGCGCGCACGCGACCGCCGGGAACGACTTCTGCTTCGACTACCTGCCGCGGATCACCGGCGACCACTCGATCTACCAGACGGTGATGGGGATGCTCGACCACGCCGTGAAGGGCTTCATCGTCGTCGGCGAGAACCCGGCGGTCGGCTCGGCGAACTCGGGCCTGCACCGCAAGGCGCTCGCCGAGCTCGAGTGGCTCGTCGTGCGCGACCTGGTCGAGATCGAGACCGCGACGCTTCTGGTACGACTCGCCCGAGGTGAAGCGCGGCGAGCTGCGCACCCGGGACATCGGCACCGAGGTCTTCTTCCTGCCGGCCGCGGCGCACACCGAGAAGGACGGGTCGTTCACGAACACCCAGCGGCTGCTGCAGTGGCACCACAAGGCGGTCGAGCCGGAGGGGGATTGCCGCTCGGAGCTGTGGTTCTACTACCACCTCGGCCGGATCATCCGCGAGAAGCTGGCCGGCTCCGGGGACGAGCGCGACCGGCCGGTGCTGGAGCTGCAGTGGCACTACCCGACGGCCGGCGAGATCGCCGAGCCGAGCGCCGAGGCCGTCCTGCGCGAGATCAACGGCACCGGCCCGGACGGCCGGGCGCTCGTCGGCCTACACCGAGCTCGCGGCCGACGGCTCGACGACGTGCGGCTGCTGGATCTACTGCGGCTGCTTCGCCGGCGAGACCAACCAGCCGGCCCGCCGCAAGCCCGGCCGCGAGCAGAGCTGGGTGGCGCCCGAGTGGGGCTGGGCCTGGCCCGCGAACCGGCGCATCCTCTACAACCGCGCCTCGGCCGATCCGGAGGGCCGGCCCTGGTCAGAGCGCAAGCGCTACGTGTGGTGGGACGACGAGGCGGGGAAGTGGACCGGCGAGGACGTGCCCGACTTCCAGCCCGACAAGCGGCCCGACTACGTCCCGCCGGAGGGCGCAAAGGCGCAGGACGCCATCCGCGGCGACCACCCGTTCATCATGCAGGCCGACGGGCGCGGCTGGCTGTTCGTCCCCTCGGGACTGGTCGACGGGCCGTTGCCGACGCACTACGAGCCGCACGAGTCGCCCTACCGAAACGCGCTCTACGGTCAGCAGGCGAATCCGGCGCGACAGGTGTTCGAGCGCCGGGGCAACCGGTCGCAGCCGAGCGACGGCGCCCCCGGCGCCGACCGGTACCCCTACGTCGTGACGACGTACCGGCTCACCGAGCACCACACCGCGGGCGGCATGAGCCGGTTCGTGCCGTACCTGTCCGAGCTCCAGCCCGAGATGTTCTGCGAGGTCAGCACCGCGCTTGCCGCCGAGCGTGGTTTGGAGCACGGCGGCTGGGCGACCATCGCCACCGAGCGGGCGGCGATCGAGGCGCGGGTGCTCGTCACCAATCGGATGCAGCCGCTGCGCGTGCAGGGGCGGCAGGTGCATCAGGTCGGCCTGCCGTATCACTGGGGCTCGCGCGGCCTCGCGCGCGGGGATTCCGCCAACGATCTCTTCCCGATCGTGCTCGACCCGAACGTACACATCCAGGAGGTCAAGGCGGCGACGTGCGACATCCGCCCCGGCCGCGCGCCGCGGGGAGCGCTCGGATGACCGATCCCGGGATCCGCACCGAGGCCTGGCCGGACACCTACGGGAGCGAGGCGCAGCCGCGGATGGGGTTCTTCACCGACACGAGCGTCTGCATCGGCTGCAAGGCGTGCGAGGTGGCGTGCAAGGAGTGGAACCAGGTGCCCGAGGACGGGCTGCTGTTCACCGGTGACTCCTACGACAACACCGGCGGGCTCGGTGCGAACACGTGGCGCCATGTCGCGTTCATCGAGCAGGACCGGCCGCTGCGCGTCGGTGAGGGCGGCGCGGACGACGGCGACGGGTTCCGCTGGCTGATGAGCTCGGACGTGTGCAAGCACTGCACCCACTCGGCGTGTCTCGACGTGTGCCCGACCGGGGCGATCGTCAGGACAGAGCTCGGCACTGTGGTCGTGCAGGAGGATGTGTGCAATGGCTGTGGCTACTGCGTTCCGGCGTGCCCGTTCGGCGTGCTGGACAGGCGCGAGATCGAGAACGACGGCCGGGTGTGGAAGTGCACGCTCTGCTACGACCGCACGCGCGAGGGGATCACGCCCGCCTGCGCCCAGGCGTGCCCCACCGAGTCGATCCAGTACGGCCCGCTGGACGAGCTGCGCGCACGCGCATCCGAGCGGCTCGACACGGTCGTCCAGGACGGGCTCGCCGGCGCCCGCCTGTACGGACATGACCCCGGCGACGGCGTGGGCGGCTTTGGCGCGTTCTTCCTGCTCCTCGACGAGCCCGAGGTGTACGGCCTTCCGCCCAACCCCGTCGACACGAGCCGCGACCTGCCCGAGATGTGGCGATCCGCAGCGCTCGCCGCCGGTGCGCTCGCTCTCACGGCTCTGGCATCCGTGATCGGCGGCCGGCGATGAGCGAGGCGGGGTACTACGGCAAGCCGATCATCAAGCCGCCGGTGTGGGAGCGCGAGATCGCGTGGTACCTGTTCACGGGCGGACTGGCAGGGGGCTCGTCCGTGCTCGCGCTCGCCGCGCGGCTCTCGGGGAACGACCGGCTCGCCCGGTCTGCGACCGTCATCGCAGCGGGTGGACTGACCGTGAGCCCCGCGCTGCTCGTCAAGGATCTGGGGCGGCCCGAGCGGTTCCTGAACATGTTCCGGGTCTTCAAGCGCTCCTCGCCGATGAATGTCGGCAGCTGGCTCCTGTCGTTCGCCGGGACCGCCGCCGGCCTCGCCGCCGTCTGCGAGCTGACCGGGCGGGCGCCGCGGGTGCGCACGGCGGCGCAGGTCGCGGCCGGAGTGCTCGGGCCGCCGGTGGCGACCTACACCGGCGTCCTCATCGCCGACACGGCGGTGCCCGTCTGGCATGAGGCGCGCCGGGAGCTCCCGCTCCTGTTCGCCTCGGGCGCGGCCGCGAGCGCCGGCGCGGCGGCGGTGCTCTGCACCCCGGCGGGCGCGGCCGGCCCGGCCCGGCGGATGATGGTGGCCGGAGCCGCCGGCGAGCTCGCGAACGCGTGGCTCATGGAACGCCGGCTCGGCCTGCTGGCAGAGCCGTATCGCCAGGGTCGGGCGGGACGCTACGCCAGGCTGGCGAAGACGACGACCGCCGCCGGCGCGGCGCTCGCGATTGCGGCCCGGCGCCGCCGGGCGCCCGGCCGGATCGCGGCGGGTCTCATCCTCGGCGGAGCGATCGCAGAGCGCTTCGCGATCTTCCGCGCCGGGTTTCAGTCGGCCGAAGACCCGCGGCATGTGATCCGCTCGCAACGCGGCTGACCGCCGCGCCGCGACGGCGTCAACGCCCACAACGTGATCGAGGCGGTGGCGATCGAGGAGCCGGCGCCCCCGCGAACGCTGGCGGCCGCATGAGCGTCCTCGCCCTCAGCAGCTACGTGCCGATCGCCGATCTCGCCCGGATCCTGCTGGTCGCGCTCGCCGCTGCGGTCGCCGCCCCGTCAGCGGCGGCTCTCGTCGCCGCCGGCCTCGAGCGGCGCCAGAACGGCGCCCTCGTGCGCGGTACGGCGGTCGTCGCGGTCGGCGCCCTGGTGCTCGCTCTGCTCGCGAGCGCCGGCCTGTACGCACTCGTGCAGCGGTGACGCCGGGGTGCGAGTGATCGGGTGGACGACCGGCGTGCTGGCGAGGCGGTGCGCCTGGCCACCCGCGTCTGCGGGCCGGTTCCGTAGAAGCCCGAACCCCGGTTCGTGGAGGCCCCGATGCGCCCGCCGAGGCCGGGTGCGATGCTGGCGGTATGGCCACCAAGAACGACACTCTCGAAGTCCAGGTCTCGAGCAAGGGCGCCGTGTCCCACGACGTCCGCGAATACGCCCGGGCAAAGCTGATCCGCACGGCAGCGCACGCCCGCCGGCCGGTGCTGCGGGCGCACGTGCACCTGCGCCTCGATCCGAATCCGGCGCTCGACCGGCCGGCGATCGCAAACGCGCAGGTCGACGTGAGCGGGCGGCTGGTCTGCGGGCATGTGGCCGCGCGCGAGATGCGCGAGGCGGTCGACCTGCTCGACGGCCGGATCCGGCGGGGACTGGAAACGCTGGCCGGCCGCGACGAGGGCCGCTACCACGAGCCCGGCACGGCAGCGCCCGGCGAGTGGCGCCACGGCGACCTCGCGACCCGGCGGCCGGAGTTCTTCCCGCGGCCGGCCGAGGAGCGCGAGATCATCCCGCGCACGACGCCGGCGCAGGGCGCGATGGCCGAGGAGGTGGCGATCCTCGAGATGGCCCTTCTCGACCACGACTTCCTCCTGTTCGCCGACGCCGACAACGGTGACGACGCGTGCGTCTATCGCCGCTCGGACGGCAGCGCCGGCCGGTTGGGCCCGCTGGGCCCGGCAATGGCGGTCAAGGACGCGGCCGGGATGCTCGACCTGAGCGGCGAGCGCTTCGTCTTCTTCATCGACCGGGCGACCGGGCGCGGCGCGATCCTCTACCGCCGCTACGACGGCCATTACGGCCTGGTCACGCCCGCCCAGGGCTGACGCCGTGGGACACGACCACGGCGTAAATGCGGATGTGAGCCGTCGCCGGCCGTGGTCACGGCTGGCGTGGGGAATGCTGGCCGGTATCTGCCTGGCCGCCGTGTGGCCTGCCGCCGCGGCCGCGGCGGGGCCGGCGCCGGTCATGGCGTTTCGCGGGCTCGGGACGTGGGTCGACCTGTACGACGGGGCGGTGCGCGCCGATCCCGAGACGGCGGTAGCCCAGATGCGGGCCGACGGCGTGCGGACGCTCTACCTCGAGACGTCCAACTACACGGCCACGGCGGGCATCGTGGCGCCGGACATCGTCTCGCGCTTCATCGTCGCCGCCCATGCCGACGGGCTCCGCGTCGTCGGCTGGTATCTGCCGTCGTTCGCGCGTCCCGGTCTCGACCGCGACCGGGCGCTCGCCGCGGTCAGGTTCCGCACGCCCGGCGGGCAGGCGTTCGACGCCGTCGCGCTCGACATCGAGTCGACGCGCGTGCGCGCCGCCGGGCTGCGGACGAGTCGGCTGCTCGATCTCGCTACGGCGCTGCGCAGCGGAGCCGGCGCGGGCTACCCGCTCGGAGCGATCGTGCCGGCGCCGGAGGGGATGCACCTGAACCCAGGCTACTGGCCCGGCTTCCCGTTCCGCCCGCTGCGGGGGGTGTTCACGGCCTTCCTGCCGATGGACTACTTCACCTATCACGAGACGACGGCGGCGGGCGCTCATGACTACACGGCCCAGAACGTCGCCCTGCTGCGGCAGGCCACGGGCGACCCGGGCGTCCCGATCCATCTGATCGGCGGCATCGCGGACGTGGCGGACGACGCGCAGGTGGGCGCATTCGTCCACGCCGCCCGCGAGCGCGGCGTCCTCGGTGCGAGCCTGTACGACTACGCCACGACGAGCCCGGCCGAGTGGACGCAGCTCGCGCAGGTGCCGATGAACCCGCGCCAGCCGGACCCGCTGCCGCTGCGGCTGCCGGCCCCGGCCGCCTACGGGCACATCCCCGGTGCCGACGGGGCGCATCCCAAAGAGGTCTTCTACGCCGCTTCCCGCCTGACCGGGGCGTGGGCGGTGCACTACCGCGGCTTCGATCTGGGCCAGGACGAGGTGCAGCTGTGGGTCAACTGGCAGTACGTGCGCACGCTGCGGCCGGCGATCGCGCTGCACTGGAGCCCGTGGCGGACCGCGCTCATCCCCGCCGGCATCCTCCATACCGGCACGCCGAACTGCATCCAGTTCGTCGCCGCGGGCGACTATCCCGGGTGGAGCACGTGGGGTGTTCGCGGCGTCTCCCTGGTGCGCCTATGACTGCCTGTCGGCCCCTGAGGAGCGCCGTCGTGGCGGTCGGCCTCGCCGCCGTCGCGTTCGCGGCGTGTGGATCCGGGGCGGGCGTTCGCCACGCAAGCGCCGCGGCGGCCGCGCCCCGGCCGTGGCCGGCGATCGTCAAGGTCTCGGTGGCGACCCTGTGGGCGCAGCCCGGCCACCTGCGGCCGCTGGACGCCCCGTCGGCGGGGAATCCGGTCGACATCCCGGCCTGGCTGCGGGGGATGACGACGGCCGACCGGGAATGGCTCGTCGGCCGCGTGCAGACCCAGGCTCTGTACGGGATGACCGTCTCCGTGCTGGGTCAGCGCGGCCGTTGGAGCCATGTCGCCGTCCATGGGCAGACGTCGCAACTGAACGCGATCGGGTACCCGGGCTGGCTGCCCACGCGGCAGCTCACCGCAGACCTCTCGCTGCTCGCGGTCGAGCGCCGAAGCCCCGTCGCTGTCGTGACCGCCACCACCGCGTGGCTGCGCGACCCGGTCAGCCTGGCACCCGCGATCCAGGTGTCCTTCGCAACCCGGCTCTGGATCACGGGCGTGGCGGGCGGGTATGACCTGGTGGCGACGCCCACCGGCGGGACGCTCGCCATCCGGGCGAGCGCGGTCGCCCGCTACCGCGCGGTGTCTGCGATCTCACGGCCGACGGGCGCCAGGATCGTGGCGACGGCGCGGCGGTTCGTCGGGCTCGCCTACCTGTGGGGCGGGACATCCGCCTATGGGTTTGACTGCTCCGGCTTCACGTACACGATCTTCCGCCGCTTCGGGATCCCGCTGCCCCGCGACGCCGACCGCCAGGCGCTGCACGGCACGCCGGTGGCACGCGCTTCACTGCGTCCGGGCGACCTCGTCTTCCTGGCCGGCCCCGGAGGCAGCGGGACGATCCACCATGTCGCGATCTACGCCGGCTCGGGCGACGTCGTCGAAGCCCCCCGGACCGGCGAGGCGGTCAAGGTGGTGCCCCTGGCCACGCTCGCGAGCGAGTACGCGGGTGCCCGCCGGTACCTCTAACGAAGCGCTCAGCGGCAAACGGGGCGGGCGCGCACCGCGACGACCTGGGTCTCGGCGGCGCCGATCGGCGCGGAGATCGTGACGCTGCCGGATGCCGGGCTGCCGCGGACGGCGAGCGGCGTGCCGGTGATCGCCTCCCTGGCGGTGAGCGCGGTGCCGCGGCAGGCGGCGGGAACCTCGATGCGCAGCGAGTAGCGCTGCGGCGAGTGGGTGTTGTCGCGCAGGGTGAACGCGAGGTTCCCGGTCTGCATGGCGCCGTAGCGCTCGACCCAGACGGCCGGGTTCGAGGAGCGCGCGAGCGTGATGGGCCGCCATCCGGCGGCCGCGAGCTGCCGGAAGAGCGGGGTGTAGCGGGCGTAGAACGCCCGGCCGGCGCGCGTCGCCAGCCGTCCGGCGGAGATGGGATGCGACACGCCGGCGAAGATGTCGTAGAAGACCGCCTGTCTGAGCCGTTCGGCTACCTGGCGCAGCGAGATCGCCGGGGTGCCGATCTGCTCGTCGAGCACACTCACGGGGCGGTCGTACGCCAGCGACCGCTTGAACATGGCGACGCTGTCGACGGTCACGTACGGATCGGCGGCGCCGGCCTTCGCGTCGAGCCCGCCCTCGACGCCGAAATAGTCGATCACGTCCGCGCCAAACCAGGCCCTCGAGCTCGATCACCTGGCCGCTCTCGGGGCTGTGGGTGAGCGGCATGCGCGCCTGGCGCCAGTGGGCGTGGCTGTAGTCCTCGGCGGCGTGGTGGTTGTACGCAACCGCGTAGATGCCGCGACGATTGTCCCAGTGCAGGTAGGGCGCGCGTAGGGGGCCGAGCCTGGGGACGGCCCACCCGAGGTCGAGCACGTCCAGGCCGGGGCCGTAGAGCCTCGACTGGGCGAGCGTTGTCGCATGCGCGTTTCCGACGCGCCTATCGGGCCGGCCGAACCAGATCCCCTCACGTGATGCAACCGTTCGGCGTACGAACGCATGCGGGTAGATGCGGTAGTACTTCGCGGTTGCAGAACGGAACCCCCATGCCGGGTCGGCATCGTAGATCGAGAACCGGAACGTCGCCGTGCGAGGGCGAGCGGCCGGTGAGACGCCGAGGTCGAACGTGATCGAAAGCCCATGTCCCGTGACGTATTGGATTTGTGCGATCCGGGGCTGGTCAAGCGGTAGCGCTATGACCACCTCGCTGTGGCTATCGTGCATGTCGTCGTAGGGATAGCGTGACGCGCCGTACGCATCCCACCGCGTGAGGTAGGCGTAGCGTCCCGATCGGATCAGCCGCGACCTGCGTGCATAGTCGTCCCACCACCAACCCCGGGCGTCGATCGGCAGCGTGTAGGTGAGCTGGAACGGAAGATCGCGATGCCCGGTGACGGTGACGGCGCCGTGCACATCGAGGTGGTCGCGATCGGCGTGATACGTCGCCGCAAACGCGACGCCCGACTGCGCCAAGTGCGCGGTCTGGCACACGTCGCCGCCGACAGCCCGGGTCATCGCGCCCGCGATCGGCGTCCGGCGGGGATCGAGCAGCCTGCCGACGTAGACGCCGTCCGCCCACATCGTCCCGGAGCCCCTCACCACCGCAACGAGGAGCGTGACGCTGCGCGTCGCCGGAAGCGCCCGGAACCCGCCGAACGGGCGGTTCCACGGGGCGGAGTTGGTGTAGCCGTACACGTCCTGCGTCTGCAGGACGCGGCCGCCGGCGGCGAGCTGGCGCACCTTCAGCCGCACCGGTGACTCCCTGCGAGGGCTGAACGCCGGCGGCGCCGGTGGCAGGACATCTCGCGCCCGGAACCACGCGGCCACCGTGTAGCTCACACCGGGACGCACCGGAAAGGTTGGAGCATCGTCGGGGTGGGTGGGACGCCACGTGTCGTTCGCTCGGTCGCTCGGGCCGGGCGGCGATCGGATCCGGTGCTCGAGACTTCGAGCTGCAGCCCATCTCGAGTACGTACGGCGAAGTCGGCCTGCGACCCGCCCGGCAGCACAAAGATGAGCAGCAGCGAAGCGCACGCCGCCACGACCCCTGCACCCAGACGACCCCAGAGCGAGACGCTACCGAGCCGACCGCCGCCCTTGTCGCGAGGTCGAATCGTGATACCTCATGTGTGCGTGGGTGACGGCGCGATGATAGCACCGGTGCCGAGCCGCTCCCGGGCCGGAATACGTCAAACGAGGCCCGCCCAATACCACAGAGTGGTGAGCCCGCCGCACGCATGTCAGGCGATTACCGGGTGAAACGAGGTCCTCGGACCGCTCGAAAACCCCACCCCTTCACCTCACGAAAGGCGTGAGAACCATGCAGCTCGTCGTCTTTGCGCTCGGCTCCGAGGAGTACGCGCTCCCGATCCATCAGGTCCAGGAGATCATCCGCCACCGCGAGCCGCGGCGGGTGTCGAACGGCCACTCGGTCCGTGGCGTGATCAACCTGCGCGGCCGCATCGTCCCCGTCTGCGACCTGGCGCTGCAGTTTGGCGTCACGGCGGCGGTTGCGCCGGAAGAGGCCAAGATCGTGATCATCGACGCCGACGGCGTCGGCGCCGGGCTCATGGTCGACGGCGTGAACGAGGTCATGACCGTCGAGGAGTCCCAGATCGAGTCCGCGGTCACGGGCGAGAACAACGTGTTCCCCGGGATCGCGAAGGTCGACGATCGGCTGATCATCCTGATCGACCCCGTCGGGCTCGTGGCCGACCTCGGCATCAGCCGGGTCGAGGCCGCCGCCTAGATGATCTAGCTCCCAGAGCTACTGGCCGGCGGTGGGGATCGCCGGGCGGCTGCGCAGCGCTTCCAGCGCCGCCTCGAGGTTCCCGGCCGCCTCCTCGACGCGCGAGAGCGTGTCGTACGCGCGGGCGATGTACGGCGGCGCCGCCCTGTCGCTCATCTGGCGGATGCCCTCCTGGCTCAGGAAGCGGGCATCGTCCAGCCGCTCGTCGGCGAGCGCGACCTCGGCGAGGAGCGCATACGCCATGCCGGCGTATCCGGGCTCCGTGCCCTCGGTCTGCCGCAGCGCCGCCTCGGCGTGCTCCTTCGCGGCGCTGAAGTCGCCCCGGGCAAGCGCCTCGCGGCTGCGCTCGTAGCTCAGGAGCGCCCGTTCGACCGGCACCTCGTCGGTGAGCAGCCGCTCGGCCCGGTCGAGGTGCGGGCCGGCGCCCTCGGCCTGGTCCTGGTCGAGCAGCACGCCGGCGATCAGAAGGTGGGCGTGGCCCTGCGCGCGCAGCTCCTCGCCCCGTTCCATGCGGGCCAGGACGCGGTGCGCATACATCTCGGCCACCCGGGACTGGCCCTGCTCGGCGTACGTGCGGGCGAGCGCCCAGTCGAGCCGCAGGAGGTTCGCCCCGTCGATGTCGCGCTCGTGCCGCAGCACCCGCGAGAGCACCTGCTCCGCGTCCGAGAAGCGGCCGCGGTCGGTGTAGGCGTTGGCCAGATACGACCCGAACTGCACCATCAGCGAGGCGTCGACCGGGTCTTCGCTGACCTCGTCGAAGGCGGCTTGGAGCACCGCGGCGGCTTGGATCAGGTCGCCCGTGCCCGCGTGGGCGCGGCCGAGGGCGCGGTAGAGCGCCGGCCGCTCGCGGGCGCTCGGCGCGGGACCGCATGCGCGGGCCTGCTCCAGCAGGTCAACCGCGCGGGCATCGCCGCGCTGGTCGAGTGCGAGCAGGCCGAGGTACTCGAGCGCGCGGCTTTCGGCGCGCTGGTCGCCGAGCGAGCGCGCCCCCGCCAGCAGCGACTCCAGGTCGGCGCCCGCACGCGGATCGCCCAGGCGGGCCGAGACCTCGGCGGCGGCCAGATCGGCCTCGCTCACCCGGCCGTCGAGCGACCGCCCGAGCAGTTCCTCGATCGAGGTGTCGAGTCTTCGCGCTAATTCCGCCAGAATCGTCAGCGAGGCCACCCGGTCTCCCGACTCGACCCTAGACAGGTACGAGGGGGAGCACCCGGGAAACGCGATCTGACGCAGCGACAGGCCGCGCCGCTCACGGAGGGCCCGCAGACGCGCTCCCAGCGCTTTCGGATCTGGCACGTGAGTAGGTCGGGCTCGGCCCATGTGGTCAGAGCATAACGCTCTCTTTGTCTTGCAGCAACGAGACCCATTGATCCGTCGCCTCTAAACCTGTAGGTGTTGCCAATTGGCAATAGCTACCAGGAGGTGCGTCGTGCGCCGGATCGCGCGGTCGTCGCTGGCAATGCTGCTGCTCGCGGCAGCGTCGGTGTGGCTCTCGGCCGGAAAGGGCTGGGGGCCGTAAGGCCACGGTGACGTCCCCGGGGGTTGCCCGGCTCCGCCGTGCTCCGGCGCGTCGCGCCGCCCCCGGGGTGCTCTAGAGGTGAAGGCGGGCGCGGTCGAGCTGCTCGAGGAGCTGCTCGCGCTCGGCTCGCACGGCGGTGAGTGCGAGCGCCAGCCGGTCTTCACCCGCCGGGCTCAGCCTGACGAGCACCGTCCGCGCGTCCGCGCTGCCGGCGGCACGCACCACGAGCCCGGCGGCCTCGGCCCGGTCGACGAGCTCGGTGACGGAGCTCTGGGCGAGCTGGAGGTCATCCGTCAGCTGGCCGATCGACCGCGTCTCGGTCTCGTCGGGGGCGCCCTTGATCGCCAGGAGCAGCAGGTAGCGCTGGGGGGTGAGGCCCGCCTGCCGCACGTGGGCGTCGCCGTGTGCCTGGAACCGGCGCAGCAGGCGGCGGAACTCGGCGGCCCGCAGCACCTCGTCCAGCGTCACCGCAACGGGCGCGGCGGCTGCCGGCGTTCCGGCCGGGTCGGGCGGAGGCGTGGACATGCCTCAATCCTATGGCCGGCTTGCCGGGCGTGACGCATCGTACTACGATTCATCGTAATACGATATTTATGCCGAGGGAGAGGAGCATGCGATGGCCGTGCATGGGACCGGCCAGGAGCGGAGCGCAGCGCCCGCGTCCGCCGGCCGCTCCGGCGGTTGACGGCGATCACACACTGGACGTGATCGTCCGCAACGACCCCGCCGCATCCGCCCCGTAGGCTCAGGTCTGCGTCGGTTGGACTCGCTTACAGGCGTTCGCGGTCGGGCCTGCGCGCTGGACCCCAGACGACGAGGGGTCGGTGACGGCCGGCCCCTCGTCTGTCAGTCCCCCGGCGCCTCTCCCGCCCGGGCCGCCGACACGATGTCGTCGCCGAGCCGCGACCGCCCGCGCAGCAGGGCGGGCAGCGCCACGATCCGCCCCCGCGAGAGCCGGACGGTGCCCCGCTCCTGCTCCTGCTTGAGCACCCGGTTCACCGTCTCGCGGGTCGTCCCGGACAGGCCGGCGAGGTGCTCCTGACTGAGCGGGATCGTCACCTCGGCCGCCTCGAGGTCGCCGTACAGGGCCGCCAACTCGATCAGATGCGCGCGCACGCGCGAGGCCACCGGCGTGTACAGCGCCTCGACGAGGCGGTCGGTGGTCGCGGCCAGCTGCACCGCGAGGATCTCTTCGAGGGCGTCGCGCATGGCGGGATGGGCGGCTCGCAGCTGCAGGAACGCGGATCGCGGGATGGCCAGCGTCTCGGCCGCCTCGAGCGCGACGACGGTGGCGGTGCGTCGCTGGGTCGGGCCGATCACGGCCAGCAGGCCGAACACGTCGCCCGGGCCGTGCAGCGACACCGTGGCGGAGTCGCCGAGCGGCGTGATGATCCGCGCGGCGAAGCGACCGGACTCGACCCGGTGCAGGCTGTCGCCCGGATCGTCGCGATGAAACACGACCTCGCCCCGGTCGAACCGCCTGCGCCGCCCGGCCCGGCGCAGGTCATGCTCGGGGACGGCCCCAAACACGTCTGGACCCACGCCGCGACTCTACCCGAATGTGTGACGGTTGTCACGGACCCTGATGACTTTGCGTCAACGACGGCCGGCCGGAGGGTGGGTACGGTGGCAGCATGGCTGCACACGCCGACACACGCCAGAGCACCGCACAGCGCCGGGCGCAGCTCGAGGGTGCGATCGCGCAGCGCCGCGAGCGGGTGGCGTCGCTGGTCGCGCTGGCGGGCGCGAGCGCGGTCGCGGCACTGCTCGAGCCCGCGCTGGCGCCGTTCTGGGAACGCGCGGCCGCGATCGCGGCCGCGGCGGCCGCCGCGACTCTGGTCGCAGCCGCCGGCGCCGGCAATGAGGCCGAGCGCGGGCTCGACTCGATGCTGATCGCGGCCGCCGGGCAGCCACGCGGTGGGGCGCTGGGACGCCGCGCGGAGCGCATCTCCTCGCACCGCCATCGCCGCCTCGTGGCGCGGCGGCTCGCCGCCCTCGTCGCCCGGGCCGACCGCGCCCCCAATCGCGAGTGCTTCCAGGCGGGCCTCGTCCGCCGGCACCGGTCGCGGCTGCTCGAGATCGCGCGCGTCGTGCGCGGCGGCGAGCCGGTCGCGGACTCGGTGCTCGCCAGGGTCAACCGGTTCCTGTGGGATCCCGGCAGCCCACTGGTGCGGCGGCCGGCCGACGACGAGCGGTTCTCGTCCTGGCTGCGACAGATCGAGGTCGAGCTCGGCCTCACCCGCGCAGCCCCCGCGCCCACCCCGGTACCGGTATCATCCCGGCCGTGCCGTCGACCGACCCCAAGCTCGACCTGATCGCGTCGGTGCCCCTGTTCGCGGGGCTCGACAAGCGCGAGATCGCGTTCCTCGGCAGGCTGATGGACGAGGTCGACATCGCCGACGGCAAGGTGCTGACGCGCGAGGGGGCGCGCGGGGGCGAGTTCTTCATCGTCCTCGAGGGCACGATCAGGATCGAGCGCGGCGGGAACGAGATCAACCGCCTCGGCCGGGGCGACTTCCTGGGCGAGATCGCGCTGATCGACCAGGGCCCGCGCACGGCCACCGCGACTGCCGACGGGCCGGCCCGGGTGATGGTGCTGACCTCGTCCGCGTTCGCCTCCATGCTCAGCCAGAACCCGGGAGTCGAGACGAAGATCCTGCGCGTGCTCGCAAGCCGCGTGCGCGATCTGCAGCCCACGGCCGCCCTCTGACGGACGCCGTGTCCGTCCACGTCCGCTTCGCCCCCAGCCCGACCGGGTCGCTGCACCTGGGCGGCGCGCTGACCGCGCTCCTGAACCGCCTCTTCGCGGGCAGGCACGGCGGCACGTTGCTCCTGCGCATCGACGACACCGACACTGAGCGCTCGCGGCCCGACCTCGAGGCGGGCATCCTGCGCGATCTGCGCTGGCTCGGGATCGGCTGGGACGAGGGCCCGGTGCGCCAGAGCGACCGCTTCGAGCGCTACCGCGAGGCCGCCTCCGGTGCGGCGGGCGTCGAGATCCGCGACGGCGCCTGCTGGCTGCGGCCGCCCGGCCTGCCGCCGTTCGTCATCCTGCGCGGCGACGGGCGGGCCACCTACAACTGGGCGAGCGCCATGGACGATCTGCAAGACGGGATCACGCACGTCATCCGCGGGAACGACCATCTCTCGAACACCCCGCTGCAGCAGGCGGCGATCCGGGCGGTCGGCGCCGACCCGCCGCAGTACATCCACCACGCCGTGATCACCGGCGAGGCGGGCAAGCTCTCCAAGCGCGAGGGCGCGGCGTCGGTCGCCGACCTGCGCATGGCCGGCTACCCGCCCGAGGCGGTCGTGAACTACCTGGGCCTGATCGGGACATCCGGCCCGGGCGACGTGCTCTCGATGGACGACCTGATCGCCCGCTTCGACGAGGCCCGCATCGCGCGGGGGACGCTGCAGCTCGACATGGGCCGGTTGCGCGCTTTGTCGACCCGGCACCTGGCCGCGCTTCCGGCCGACGACCTCGTGGCACGCGTGCTCGACCGCTGCCCGCCGGGCACCCCGGCCGAGGCCGTGCGGGCGCTCGAGCCGGCGCTGCGCGGCGTCCACAACCTGGCCGAGGCGGTCGAGCTGGTCGAGTGCGTGCTGGTCACGCCGGAGCCCGTGCCTTTGCCGGAGCTGGCCCGGATCCGGGCCAGCTTCCCGGAGATGCTCGACGAGCACCAGGCGCGGGCGCTCGTCGACGAGCTGCGCCGAGCGCAGGTGCCGCTGCGGCAGGCGCGGCGGTCGCTCACCGGCCGCGACCGCGGCCCCGAGCTCTGGGCCGTCTTTGCGGCCCTGCCCCGCGACGAGGCGATCCGGAGGGCGGCATGAGGCTGCGCGACTCCCGTACCGGCGAGCTGCACGAGCTGCATCCCGGCCCCGACGGCACGATCGGCATGTACGTCTGCGGGCCGACCGTCTACGGGCGCATCCACGTCGGCAACGCCCGCCCGTTCGTCATCTTCGGGCTCATGAAGCGCTACCTCGAGTGGCGCGAACAGCCGGTGACGCTGGTCGAGAACATCACCGACGTGAACGACAAGATCTACACGGCGGCGCAGGCCCAGGGCGTCGCGTCCGCCGATCTGGCCCGCGAGATGGCAGCCGCATACATCGCCGACACCGACCGGCTCGGCATCGGCCGCCCCGACCGTGAGCCGCTCGCGTCCGGGACACTGGACGAGATCATCGGCCTGATCTCAGAGCTCGTCGCGGCAGGGCATGCCTACGAGGCCGATGGCGACGTCTACTTCGCCGTGCGCAGCTTCGCCGCGTACGGCGAGCTGTCCGGCCAGCGGCCCGACGATCTGCGCGCCGGCGCGCGGGTCGAGCCGGGCGAGCACAAGCGCGACCCGCTCGACTTCGCGCTCTGGAAGGCGCACAAGCCCGGGGAGGACACGCGCTGGCCCTCGCCGTGGGGCGACGGCCGCCCGGGGTGGCACATCGAGTGCTCGGCGATGGCCGAGAAGCTGCTCGGGCGCGAGTTCGAGGTGCACGGCGGCGGGCGCGACCTGATCTTCCCCCACCACGAGAACGAGGTCGCCCAGTCGGGCGCTGCCGGCCGGCGCTTCGCTCGCGTGTGGGCGCACAACGGCATGCTGCGGCTCTCCGGCGAGAAGATGTCCAAGTCGCTCGGCAACATCGACGGCCTCGCCGAGGCGCTCGACCGCTGGGGGGCCGAGACGTTCATCATGTTTCTGCTCCAGGCGCACTACGCGAGCCCGGTCGACTACGACGACGAGGCGCTCGAGCGGGCGCGGGCGGCATGCGCCACGCTGCGCAACCGGCTGCGGTCGGGGTCGGGCGCCGACGCCGGCCTGCGGGCGGCGGTGTGCGACGCACTGGACGACGACTTCTCGACGCCCCAGGCGCTCGCGCTGCTCTTCCGGGCGCCGCCGACGGCGCGTGACACCGTCGCCGAGGTGCTCGACGTGCTCGGCCTCGGATCGCTCGCCCACGACGCGCCGGCGCCGGACGACGTCGTCGCCCTGGCCCACGAGCGCCAGGCCGCCCGCGAGCGGCGCGACTTCGCCGAGTCCGACCGCCTGCGGGACGAGATCGGCGAGCGCGGCTTCGAGGTGCGCGACGGCGGCGGCGGCTTCGAGCTCTACCCGCGCGATGGCTGAGGTCGTCTACGGCAGGCGGGCGGTGCGTGAGGCGCTGCGGGGCCGCCGCGAGGTGGGGCAGGTGTGGTGCGCGGCCGGCCTGGGCGAGACGCTCGACTGGCTACCCGGCGACGCCCGCACGGCCGATGCCAACCAGCTCGCCCAGCGGGCGGGCAGCCCCGATCACCAGGGCGTCGTGGCCGAGGTGTCCGACTACCCCTACGCCGACGCCGCCGAGCTGCTCGCGGCCGAGCACCCGCTCCTGGTCGCGCTCGACGAGGTCACCGATCCCCACAACCTGGGCGCCGTCGCGCGGGTGGCCGAGTGCGCCGGGGCCGACGGCCTCGTGATCACCGCCCGCCGTTCGGCGAGCGTGACGCCGGCCGTGTGCCGGGTGTCGGCCGGGGCGGTCGAGCACCTGCGGGTGGCGCGGGTCGAGAACCTGGCCGACCTGCTGCTATCGGCCAAGCGTCCGGGACTCTGGAGCTACGCCGCGGCGGCCGACTCGGCGCTCGCCCACGACCGGGCCGACTACCGCGACGGCGCGGTGTTTGTGCTCGGCGCCGAGGGCAGCGGCCTGCGGCGGCGGGTGCGCTCCGTCTGCGACCAGGCGGTCGCGATCCCGCTGCGCGGCAGGGTCGAGTCGCTGAACGTGTCCACCGCGGCCGCCGTGCTGCTCTACGAGGCGGTGCGGCAGCGCGGTGGCGGCTGAGCTCTACATCATCGACGGCGACAACGTCTGCCACCTGCGCGGAGCGGGCTCGGACTACGAGCGGGCGCGCGAGCTGCTCGTCACGGAGATCTCCGGCTACATGGCCCAGACCGGGATCGACGCGGTCGTCGTCTTCGACGGGCATGGCCGCACGCGCGAGATCGGCCGCACCCGGGTGACACATTCCGGCCGCGAGACCGCCGACGCGGTGATCGAGCGACTGGCCTACAAGCACCATGCCGACCGCGAGGTGACGGTCGTCTCGTCCGACGCCGTCCTGCGGCACGTCGCCCAGCGAGGCGGGGTGCACGCGATGAGCGCGCGGGAGTTCTCGGATCGCTTGGCGGCCGCCCCGCGGGAGCGCTTCCAGCCACCGCCCGCGACGCGCGGGCGGCTGCTCGGGGACGCGCTCGATCCGGCCGTGCGGGCCGCGCTCGAGCGCATGCGCCGCGGCGAATAGGGCGCCGATTTGACACGGACGGAACTTGGGCTATGGTTCCCCCGTCCCTCAAGCTGAAGTTGAAGGTCAGCCTGATGCTGATCGAGACTTCGGCTTTCCCGTTTCCCCCGGAGGTAGGCGGTGCCCAGGTCAAGTGCTGCGCTGCAGCTTCAGCGTCGCGTATTTCGCGAGCCGACTGAGCTGACCCTGATCGCGGCCGCCCGCAATGGCGACGAGCACGCGATGGACGACATCATCCGCCGCTACCAGGGATTCGTGCGGCTCAAGGCGAGCTCGTACTTCCTGGCCGGCGGCGATTCGCACGACCTGGTGCAGGAGGGGCAGATCGGCCTCTTCAAGGCGGTGCGCGACTTCCGCCCCGACAAGGAGACGTCGTTCCGGTCGTTCGCCGAGCTCTGCATCACCCGCCAGATCATCACGGCCATCAAGACGGCGACCCGCTACAAGCACGCGCCGCTCAACACGTACGTCTCGTTCAGCCACACGCCGGCCGGCCAGGAGGCCGACGCCGACTGCACGCTCGGCGACGCGCTGCCGGGGCCCGCGGTCGACGACCCGGCGACGTGCGTGATCTCGAGCGAGGAGCTGCAGAGCCTGCTCGACTGCCTCGGCTCGTCGCTCTCGTCGCTCGAGTCGCAGGTGCTGACCGGCTACCTCGAGGGGCGCAGCTACGAGGCCATCGGCGAGGCGCTCGACTGCGACCCCAAGACGGTCGACAACGCCCTGCAGCGCGTCAAGCGCAAGGTGCTCGCGCACCTGCAGGCGCGACGCGCGCTCGGGTAGCCGGAAGCGGCGCCCGGGTAGGATCCGCGTCGCACAGACGCCGTCCTTGCCGGGGTAGCTCAACTGGTAGAGCACTCGACTTGTAATCGAGAGGCTGCGGGTTCGAGTCCCGCCCTCGGCTCTTCTCCGGGCTGCTACCGTGACCGGGATGAGCTCGGAGCCGGACGCCTCGACGGTCAAGGTCATGAGGGCGATGCGCCGGGATTGCGTGCGCGCCTACACGGAGGCTCTGACGGCGTACAAGGCGATCGAGCAGCAGCTCGGCGACATCCGCGACCACCACCTGAGCCGAAAAGCGATGTTGCCCCCACACCGCGAACTGCTCGCGGCACTGCCAGAACATGGTCTGCACCACGGGATCACGCTTACCCGGGTGGCTGGAGCGCTCGAACAGCTGCAGGACGGTCCGGAGTCCGGCCGGGAGCCGACCGACGAGCTCGGCGAGATCCGGGAGGAGCTGCTGCTGATGTTGCGACCGGTTCGCCTGCTCGCCGATCTGTACGTCCTGATGATTGTCGCCACCTCGGCGGAGGACGTCTTCGGCCTGCCGTACGTCGACTCGCAACTGCTCCCAGAGTACGCCTGAGCCGGCTTCATCCGGTTTGGGCGATGCCGGGCCGAAGCCGGCTGTGATCTGTTGCCTCGATCGAGAGACAACCCGAAACTGACGGCCCGCCGCGTTCCGAGCCGGCAACTTGTGAGCAAGGCGGGGGAAAGACGTTGGAGGTGCGGTGGTTGCGCCCCGGCGGGCTGGCGCCGGCGCTGATCGAATGGTTCACGCCGTTCGTTGATGAAGTCGAAACGCGGGAAGACACCTACCTGGTCGCCGAACATGTCACGGGCATCTCCGTCAAGATCCGCGGCGGTGAACGGTTGGAGATCAAGGTCGCCGGCGGAGACGGCGGTGTCCTCGACGTGGCCCGACGGGCGCGAGGTCGCACGCAGTACTGGCAGAAATGGTCGTTCCGGACGCCGGTTGTGTCAGAGGCAGATGTCGCGGGCCCGAATTGGGTGCGGGCTCGGCAAGCACCGGCGCATCGGTCGGTTCTCGGTCAGGAATGGCGTCGCCACACCTCACGCGGACGATCCCGCCGGCGACGATACCTGTGCCGTCGAGGTGACAGAGGTACTGAAGAGTGACGAGCGGTGGTGGACGATCGGCTTCGAGGCGGCCGGCGAACATGACGCGCTCAGGGGGACGCTCGATGCCACAGCGGCGCTGCTTCTCAGCCATCCCGTCCCTGCCGGACTCGACCTGAGCATCGCTGACTCGATCTCATACTCGGAGTGGCTCCACACGCCCACCGAGGCGCCACAGTGACGTCGCCGTGGCCTAACACAGGAGGTTGCCCGCAATGCGTCGGATTGTGAGACGGGCCAAGCAGGTGAACGCCCGCGTGCGATCGCTTGTCGGCCTCACCGCGGAACTCGCCCAGCTCGAGGCAAAGCGCAAGGCTGCCAAGCTCGGGAAGGCCGCGGCAATGGGGGCCGTGGCGGGCGTGTTCGTGTTCTATGCAATCGGCTTCCTGCTCGCGGCGGCAGCAGCGGTGCTGAACGAGACGCTCGCGCTCTGGCTCTCGCTTCTGATCGTGGCCGTGGCTCTGCTGCTGGTCGCCGTTGTGCTCGGCCTGCTGGCGCGACGGGTCGGGGGACAGGCGGCTCCGCTGGCGCCCGCCGAGACGATCGAAGAGAGCAAGCGCACCGTGAAGATGGTCAAGAACCATGGCTGACCGCAGCGAGGCTGAGATCCGGCTCGAGATCGCCGCCGAGCGACAGCGATTGGTCGATGATGTGGCCGAGCTACGGAGAGACGTTCGAACGGCCATCCCCGTCGCGATCGCCGCGGTGGTCGCGCTCGCCGTCGTCACACGCTCCGCCGGCTTGACTCGCGCTGCCAAGCAGCTCTGGAAGTTCCGATAGCAACCGGCTCCGATGTCGATTTCGCACCGCGAGTCGTGCGGTGCCGTACGCCTACGCCGAATGGTCGGTCAGGAAGCTGATCGTGCCGCTCGTCTCGAGGACTGCGTAGCGGACCGACGCGAGGTCGGCGATGTTGTTCTGGCGGGCCTGGGCCGCCAGCTCGCCCAGGCTGATTCGCTCCCGCCGGAGGTTCGACTCGAGCGGGTTGCCGTTCTCGAGCAGGATCACCGGCTCGCCGTCGAGTACGCGGCCGAACCGCGGCAGCCGGTAGGAGAGGTACGCGGTCAGCATCGAGAGCAGCGTCATCGTCACGATGACGATCGCCGCTCCCGTGACCGAGAAGTCGTTCTGCGTCACGCCCTGCTGGACGAGATCGCCGAGCACGATCAGAAGGACGAGGTCATACGGCTCCATCTTGGCGAGCTCGCGCCGGTTCACGACGCGCACCAGGAGCACGATCAGCGGGAACAGTATGAGGCAGCGCCCGACGAGATCCATGCTACGGAAACACCGTGATGCTGGGAGTCAGGTCGACGAGCCGGGTCGCGCCGTCGTCCAATGCGATCGACTCCGGACGCGACCATGCCAGGTTCGTGGGGTTGACCGACCACTCGAGCCAGACGGTCATGTGTCCCCCGTCGCGAAGCGGTGGGTAGGTGAACGTGACCGCCGATCCTCGCGGCACCTGCGCGGTCGCCGGCGGCTGATACGAGTTCAGCGTCATCCCGTCGAACCAGCCGCCGCCGAGAACGAGAGTCGGCTTCGCGATCCGGCGCGAGGTGCGCACGTCGACCCGGGTCTGGAAGATCAGGCCGCCGCGCACCCGCGCCGGCGTCGACACCTCGAGGTGGACACCCCGTCCAGCGGCCTGCGACGTCGCCGGCCGCTGCCCGAAGACGTTGAACACCGCCAGGACGACGAACAGGGTGAGGATGACGACGATGCCGCGCACGACAAGAGGGCCGAGTCGCCGGCCGACCAGATCCCGGTGGCGCTGCAGGCGCAGCTCCGCGAGCGGCTCGTCGTCACTCCCGGCCATCCTACGACGCGTTCGCGCCCGCCCGCTCGCGCTGGCGGTCGTGGGCGCCCTCGGCGAACTCCTCGACGATCTTGCGGCAGAACGCGGGCAGGTCGTCGGGCTTGCGGCTCGTGACAAGGCCGCCGTCGGTGACGACCTCCTCGTCGACCCAGTCCGCCCCGGCGTTTCGCAGATCGGTGCGCAGGCTCGGCCACGACGTCATGCGCGTCCCGTCGACGACGCCGGCCTCGGCCAGCATCCACGGGGCGTGACAGATCGCGCCGACCGGCTTGCCCTGCTCGAAGAACGCGCGCACGAACCCGACGGCGTCTGCGTCGGTGCGCAGCGCGTCGGGGTTGGCGACGCCTCCGGGCAGCACGAGCGCGTCGTACTCCGATGCGTCCGCCTCGGCGACCGTGCCGTCGACCGCAATAGTGTCGGCCTTGTCGTGGTGGTTCATGCCCTGAATCCGACCCATCTCGAGCGAGAGCACGTCGGCCTGCGCCCCCGCCGCGCGCACCGCGCCGAGGGGCTCGGTCAGCTCGACCTGCTCAACGCCGTCGGTGGCCAGAAACGCGATCCTCTTCCCATCCAGCTTTGCCATTTGCGGAATCCCTCCGAGAGTCGATGTGACGCATCGTCGGCTACCCGCGATCCTGAGGAGCTAAACGGGTCTGCCTGAGGCCGGGGCCGGGTGTACTGTCCGCCCAAGTAGGATCCACGCAGGTGACGGCCAACTCCCGCACCCGTCTTTCCCGGGCCGATCGCAACGAGCAGGCCTTCCAGGCGCACAATCAGCGGCGGGTCGCGTTCGAGGAGGCCGGTGGGGTGTGGCCCGACGAGCCCGTGCCGTTCGCCTGTGAGTGCGACGATGCCGCCTGCACGCGCGGGATCGAGCTCTCGATCTCGGACTACGAGCACGCGGTGGCGCCCCCGAGCCAGTTCGTGGTCGCGCCAGGCCACGAGGACCCGGCTGTCGAGGAGGTCGTCGAGGAGCACGACGCCTACCTGGTCGTGTCCAAGGATGACCTGCGCCGCCCCGGCCGCTGAGCTCCCGCCGGTGCGGCCGTCGGAAACGTCAGGCGCACCTCCGTGCCCAGTCCGGGATGCGACTCGATCCCGAGGTCGCCTGCGAGCGCGATCGTGAGCGCCAGCCCGATTTTCGCGCCGTCGCTCCGGAGCGAACCGTTGATCCCCTGCCCATTGTCGCGGATGACGACCTCGAGCCGGTTGGGCAGGAGCCGCGCGTCGACATTGAACACGCCGTCGCCGTCGGGATAGGCGTGGAGGACGGCGTTCGCGCATACCTCGGTGGTGGCGAGGACGATGTCGAGCGCGCGCTCGGGCGCGACGGCGGCGCTTTGCAGCAGCATACGGAGGGCGCGCCGGACGACGGGGACGTTGTCCGGCTCCGCGGTGAGCTTGAACGCGAATCCGCGTGTCTCCGGGGGCATCGTGGTGGACATACCCGCGAGCGGGGGCGCCCACGCGCGACGCGCCGCCGGGCATGCGCAACAATGGGGCATGGCCGAGCCCGGCGACATCCCGCCTGAGCCCGACGGTCGCCTCGTGGCGGTGCGTCCACCGCTGCTCGAGCTGCACCGGCAACTGCTCGATGCCGAGCGAGCCGACATGGAGCGGTTCCAGGGTCGGCTGAGCGGCGCCGAGTTCCTGCAGATCGCCACCGACAGCCTGCGCCTGGCATGGCTCCAGCCGATCTCGGAGCTCATCGTCGAGATCGACGAGACGCTCGAGGGCAAGTGCCGCGAGCCGGAGCCGCGCCGATGCGGCCGCTGCGCTGATCGACCGGGCTCGCGCGCTCGTCGCCCCGCCCGACGCCGAGTCGGCCTTCGGCCGCCGCTACCTGGGCATTCTCCAGCGCCACCCCGGCGTTGTGATCGCCCACAGCGCGCTGCTCCAGGCGCTCTAGCCGGCTCCGCGGTTCGCGTGCGGCTCCGCGGGGAATCTGGTCACCAGCGGGTGGCGCGTCAGCGCCAACTGGCCCAACGCGCGGCGCAGGCTTCGTCGCGGGCGTACCCGCTCGTCGCGAGGGCCCCACGGCCGACTGGGGCCCCGCGCGACACCTCGGATCTCGACAGGGGCTTGCCGCTCTCGTACGCTTTTCGCAGTGGGGCGACTTCGTCTGGCAGGCATGTTGCTCGTCTCGGTGGCTGCGATGTTCGCGCTCTCCCTCGCGGGTGCGGCGGGAGCTCGCCGGCGCCCGCGACCACACGCTGGCGCTCGAGTCGAACGGCACCGTGTGGGCCTGGGGCGACAACGAGTTCGGCAACCTCGGCACCGGCAACACGACCAACTCGCTCGTGCCCGTGCAGGTGCACAACGTGGCGAACGTCGTCGCGATCGCCGGCGGGCGCGACCACAGCCTGGCCGTCGAGTCGAACGGCACCGTCTGGTCGTGGGGCTGGAATCAATACGGCCAGGTCGGCGATGGCACGAAGGGCGCCAACAAGCTTCTGCCGGTGCAGGTCAGCGGCCTCACCGGCGTCACGATGGTGAGCGCCGGCGCCGATCACAGCATGGCGCTCAAGAGCGACGGCACCGTCTGGGCATGGGGTCAGAACAACGACGGCCAGCTCGGTGACGGCACCAAGACGAACCGCTCGAAGCCGGTCAAGGTGTCCGGCCTCGCGAACGTCGTCGACATCGGCAACGGCCGCCTGCACAGCCTCGCCATCGAGAGCGACGGCTCGGCGTGGGCGTGGGGCCTGAACACCGACGGCCAGCTCGGTGACGGCACGAAGACGAACCGCAGCGTCCCGACGAAGGTGCCCGGCATCACGGGGGCGTTCGGGCTCGGCGGCGGCGTCAACTACAGCGTCGTCCTGCATACGTAACAACTGTAGTTACTCGTTACACTACGGACGTGACTGAACGGATCGCCCGAGTCGAGGCGTGGCCGGTGAACGTGCCGCTCGACGCGCCGTACCTGTTCGCTCCCGGCACCTACTGGGGGATGAGCCGCACGGTTCTGCGCGTGACGACCACGAGCGGCATCCGCGGCCTGGGCGAGACGCCCTCGCCGCACGACGCGGCGCCGCTCGCCGGCGAGCTCGGTGCCGCGATCGCCGGACGTGGCGTCTCGCAGCTGCGCGACGAGCTCGGCCTGCAGGCCGCCCGCATGCGCACCGCCCAGCGGGGCGCCGCCACCGACAGGGGGCGTGCCCTCGCCGGCGTCGAGATGGCGCTGTGGGACATCGAGGCCCGGGCCGCGGGAGTGCCGCTGCACGATCTGCTCGGGGGCGCCGTACGGGAGACGGTCGCCTTCACCGAGTACTTCGCCTATCGCATCCCCGGTCCGGCGGCGCGCGGCGAGACCACGCCGGCCGAGGTGGCCGGCTACTGCGCCGCGATGGTCGAGGCGCACGGATCGCCGACCTTCGAGGGCAAGGTGGCCGTGCGGCCGCTCGCCGAGGAGCTCGCGCTTGTCCGCGAGGTGCGCCGCGCGATCGGGCCGGAGCGCTTGCTGCGCCTCGACGCAAACATGGGCTGGCGGCCCGAGACCGCCCGCCGGGCGCTCGCCGGGCTCGCGCAGCTCCGGATCTCCAACCTGGAGGAGCCGACCGTGAGCCTGGAGGAGAGCGCGGTGCTGCGGCGCACGACGTCCATTCCCTTCTCGACGCACGAGATCGACCTCGACCGCGCCGTCGGCGCTTGGTGCGGCCGACGCGTTCGTCCTGAACGTCGCCGCCTGCGGCGGCATCGCGGGCACGCGCCGGTTCATCGCCGAGCTGCGAGCGCGCCGGCGCCCGCTTCTGGTTCTACGGCGGCGATCTTGGCATCGCCACGGCGTGTGCGCTGCACATCGCGGCGGCCTCGCCCGCGCTCGACCTGCCCAGCCAGGCGCTATTGCGCTGGTACACCGACGACGTTGTCACCCGCGGCCCGTTCGTGCCCGAGCAGGGGTGCGTTGCCGTCCCACCCGGGCCGGGGCTCGGCGTCGAGCTCGACGAGCGCGCGGTTGCTCGCGGCGTCGCCCGGTTCGCCCGCGAGGGCGAGTACGACCTCTACCAAGGGCCGACCCTGCCGCGGTACTGACGCCGTATAGGCTTGGGGGATGGCTGGACTGACGGAACGGCTGGAGGATGGCGTCGTGCTCGGGGCCGAGGGCTACCTGTTCGAGCTCGAGCGGCGCGGCTACCTGAAGAGCGGGCCCTACGTGCCCGAGGTCGTGCTCGACCGGCCCGAGGCCGTGGCCGAGCTGCACCGCGAGTTCCTGCGCGCCGGAGCCGACGTGATGGTCGCATTCACCTACTACGGCCACGAGGAGAAGCTGCGCGCGATCGGGCGTGAGGGCGACGTCGAGGCGCTCAACCGCCAGGCGCTGCGGCTCGCGCGCGAGGCGGCCCGCGAGGGCGACGCGCTCGTGGCGGGGAACATCTGCAACACGTGGGCGTACGACCCGGCCGACCCCGCGGCGAGCGGGGAGCGCGTCCGGCGCATGTACACGGATCAGGTCGCCTGGGCGCTCGAGGAAGGGGCGGACTTCATCCTCTCCGAGACGAACGACTACGTCGGGGAGGCGCTGATCGGGGTCGAGGTGATCCGGGAGCACGGGCTGCCCGCGGTCGTCACGTTCGCCTCGTCGGAGGAGCGCACCATCGACGGGCTCGACTTCGCCGAGGCGTGCAAGCGGGTCGAGGCCGCGGGCGCCGACGTCGTCGGCCTGAACTGCTCGCGCGGGCCGGCGACGATGCTGCCGCTGCTCGAGCGCGTCCGCGCCGCCGTCTCGTGCCCCGTCGCCGCCCAGCCCGTGCCCTACCGCACGACCGCGGCGCAGCCCACCTTCCAGTCGCTGCGCGACGACCAGGGCCGGCGGGCGTTCCCGATCGCCCTCGACCCGTTCACCTGCACACGCTTCGACATGGCCGAGTTCGCCGTCGCCGCCCGCGACCTCGGCGTCGGCTTCATCGGCGTCTGCTGCGGCGGCGCGCCCCACCATGTCCGCGCGATGGCCGAGGCGCTCGGCCGCACGGTGCCGGCGAGCCGCTACTCGCCCGACCTCTCGCTGCACCCGGTCATCGGCGACACGGCCGGGACGACGGCCGGTCGCTATGCGAGCTGGCGGGACAGCTAGTCGGACGTTGTGCTCTAGGTTCGGGGGATCCACCGGGCGCGCCAGGTTCGAGGCGCCCGCCACAGCCGGCCGACCAGCACCGCGATGACGGCCCACAGCACCCAGCCGGCGAGGGTGAGCCCGCCACCGTTGACCGTCGTCTTCCCGCCCGCCGCGGTGGTGGTGACATCGCCCTGCAGCAGCGACAGTCCGCCCCAGTGATACGTCCCGGTCGCGTGGGGGTTGGCGGCGATGATCCCGGCCGCGAAGCCGTTGGCGGCGTCGGTGAGGATCGCGGTCACGACGAGCAGCGACGTCGCCGCCCAGACCCCGGCCGCGACCCAGGAGTGGCGCGGTCGGTCCCCGAACTCGGCGGCGAGGTAGCCGTCGGCGAGCTGTGCGCTCGTGCCGATGTTCCGCAGCGCGGCCGTCGTGCCGATGTCATGTGCGGCGCTCTGCAGGTTCAGGCGCACCTCGCGCCGGTGGGCGATGCGTGACTCGCGCGGAATGTCGTAGAGGCGCTGGTCGAGCATCCAGACGACGCGCTCGATGCGCAGGCGATCGCTCCAGGTCAGTTTGTGGGCCATCGTCAAGCTCCTTCGATCGGTTCGTTCGGGATGGGCTGGGAGAGCTGCGCGGTGACGATCCCGGCCAGCGTCATCCAGGCCGCCGTGCCGTCTGCCAGGGCCGCGTAGCCGGCCTTCGTCGGGCGGTAGTACTTCCGCGCGGGGCCGGATGTGGAGGCGACGAGCCGCGTGGTCAGGCGGCCCTCGCGCTCCAACCGTGACAGCGCGGGGTAGACGGTGCCCTCCAGCACCCCTTCCAGGCCGATGGTATGCAGCCGCTGCACAACCTCGTAGCCGTATGACTGGCGCTGGGCGAGGAGTTCGAGGAGAAGCAAGGACAGGACGCCCTTGAGCAGCTGAGGGTCGTGCGAATTGCCGGACACAGCTGTAGGCTATGCCAGGTACTTGGCAATGTCAAGTAGTTCAGCTGATGCAGACGCTGTTCGTGACCCAGGCCGAGGCGTTTCCGACGCGCGTCGACGGAGCGGAACTTGACCGTCCACGTCCCATGCGCCGACACCATGACGCTCGGTCCGGCGACGACGCTGCCGGTGTTCACCATCGACTCGTAGTGGTCGAGGCCCGACCAGCCGTCGGTCGACCTCGAGGCGGTCAGCGTCACCGGGCCGGCGGTGCATGCTCCCGGGACGCCGCTCACGCGTCGGCAGGGTCGGCGCGGTGCGGTCGAGCATGACGGTGTCGGTCGCGTCCGGCGTCGCCGGCGTCCAGGCCGAGACGTTGCCGGCGGCGTCGACCGAGCGGAACTGGACGAGCGTCGTGCCCTGGGCCGTGACGGGCACCGACGCGCCCGAAGCGGCGGCCGACCAGTGCGCCGCCGTTCGTCGACGTGCGGTTCTGGTAGCCGGTGACGCCGGAGGCGAACGCGCTCGCGCCGTCGTCCGCCGCTCGCGGTGACGGTCACCGATGCCGCCGCACTCCACGCGAGCGATCCGCCGCGCGACGGTGGGCAGGCTCGGGGGCGGTGCGGTCGAGCTTGACGATGTTGCCGGGGTAGGCCGCGAACGGCTCCCACGCCGAGATGTTGCCGGCGTTGTCGACCGAGCGGAACTGGACGATCGTGAGGCCCTCGACCGAGACGGTCGCCTGAAAGCCGTCGGTCGGCCCCGACCAGACGTTCGAGAGTCGTCGAACTCGGACTGGTACTGGTAGCCCTCGAGGCCGGAGCCGCCCGTGTCGGTCGACCCGGCCGCGGTGAGCGTCACCGAGGCGACGTTCTGGTAGCTGTTCGAGCCGCCGGTGATGGTGGGCACGGTCGGGGCGGTCTGGTCGAGCTTGGCCGTGCCGCCGGTCGAGATCGGCGACCACGGCGACATGAGGCCGACCCCGTCGATCGCCCGGAACTCGACCAGCGTCGTCCCCTGGGCGGTCACGTTCACGGTCGCGCCGGCGGTGGCGGCCGACCAGTTCGTGCCGCCGTTCGTGGAGGTGCGGTACTGGTAGGAGGCGACGCCCGGAGCCGCCGGTGTCGGTCGCTCCGGTGGCCGAGATCGGCAGCGAGGTTGCGTTCAGCCACCCCGACGAGCCGCCGGCTGGCCGTCGGGGTCGTGGGCGCGGTGCGGTCGAGCCGCACGGTGCCGCCGATGACGGTCGGGACGGGCGTCCACGCCGAGACGTTGCCGACATTGTCGATGCTCTGGTACTCGACCAGCGTCTCGCCCTCGGCGGGGACGTTCAGCGAGCTGCCCGCGACGGGAGCCGACCAGGTGGCGCCGCCGTCGGTCGACGTGCGGTGCTGATAGCCGGCCAGGCCCGACCCGGCGTCGGTCGATGCCGAGGCCGTGACGGTGCGCGACGGGGCGTTCGCCCACGTCAGCGAGCCGCCGGCGACGGTCGGGGCGCTCGGGGCGGTGCGGTCGAGCTGGACGCTCGTCTGCGTCCACGCCGACGCGCGGCCGGCGACGTCCAGCGCCTGGAACCGCACCAGCGTCGTGCCCTCGGCGCTGACCGAGACAGACGCTCCCGCGGTCGCGGCCGACCAGGTGGCGCCGCCGTCGGTCGACGTCTCGTGCTGGTAGCCGCTCACGCCCGACCCGGGCGTGTCGGTCGAGCCCGAGGCCGACACGAGCACCGACGCGGCGGTCGACCAGCCGCGGTGCCGCCGGCGACGATCGGGGGCGGTGGGCGGCGTCGTGTCGATCTTGACCGTGTTGGCGGTGCCGGGCGAGGCGGGCGCCCAGGCCGCCGACGTGTTGCCCGCGCCGTCCACGGCCCGCATCTGCACGAGCGTCGTCGCCGTCGCCGGAGATTGCGGCCGGCGCCAGGCAGCGCGGCCGACCAGGTCGTGCCGCCGTCGGTCGAGGTGCGGTACTGGTAGCCGGCCAGGCCGGAGCCGCCGGAGTCGGTCGCGCCGGTTGCCGTGATGGTGACGGGCGCGGTCAGCTGCCAGGTCGGTCGAGCCGCCGGTCACCGACGTGGGCGCGGTCGGCGCCGGTGCGGTCGAGCTGGACGGTGCCGCCGGCCGTGATCGGCGACCACGGCGACGTGAGGCCGACGCCGTCGGTCGCCTGGAACTGCACCAGCGTCGATGCCGGTGTTCACGACCGGCACCGAGCCGCTCACGGTTGCCGGCGCCGTCCAGGTAGAGCCGTTGTTCGTCGACGTCTCGTACTGGTAGCTCGCGACGCCGCTGCCGGCGTCGGCTCGCGGTCGGCGGTGATCGTGACCGAGGCCGCGTTCGACCAGCCGGCCGACGCCGCCGCTCGCGACCGGCGTGCCCGGGCGCCGTGCGGTCGAGCTTCACCGTCGCCGCCGGCCGTCTGCGTCGCCGGCGTCCACGCCGACGTGTTGCCCGCGACGTCGACGCTGCGGAACTGCACCCACGTGTTGGCCTCGGCCGTGACCGTGTCGCTCGGGCCGCTCGTCGCCGCGCTCCACGTGGTGCCGCCGTCGGTCGAGGTGCGGTACTGGTAGCCGGAGAGGCCGGAGCCGCCGGTGTCGGTCGAGCCGCTCGCGGTCACGGTCGCCGAGGCCGCGTTCGACCAGGTCGACGGAGCCGCCGGCCACGGCCGGGCGCCGACGGCGCGGTGAGGTCGAGCTTGACGGTCGCCTGCGTCCACGGCGAGGCCAGCGCGACCCCGTCGACGGCCGCGAACCGCACGAGCGTCGTGCCCTGCGTCGAGATCGCCGCGGTCGGGCCGGTCGTGGCGGCAGACCACGTGCTGCCGCCGTTGGTGGAGGTCTCGTACTCGTAGCCGGTGACGCCGGCGCCCTGCGTCGGTCGCGCCGCCGGCCGTGACGTGACCGTCGGCCCGGCCTGCCACGACGCGGATCCGCCGGTGACGATCGGCGCGGTCGGCGGCGTGCGGTCGATCTGCACCTGCCCGTTCGTCCCCGTCCAGGCGGAGGCGTTGCCGAGCGCAGTCGAGCGAGCGGAACTCGACCAGCGTCGTGCCCTCGGCGCGGATCGTCGCGGACGAGCCCGCGGTCGGCGCCGACCAGGTGCTGCCGCCGTCGGTCGACGTGCGGTACTCGTATCCGGCGAAGCCCGACCCGGCGTCGGCCGGCGTGCCGGTCGGCTGCACGATCACCGAGGCCGACGTTCGCCCAGGTGCCCGAGCCCGCCGGTGAGCACCGGCAGCGACGGCGGCAGCGTGTCGACCATCGCCTCGGCGGTCGGGATCGGCGCTCGCCGGCGCCCATGCCGAGGCGTTGCCGGCCTTGTCGAGCGCCCGGAACTGCACCCAGGTCGTGCCGTCGGCGGTGACGTTCGCGGTCGCTCCCGCGGCCGCGGTGCTCCACGAGGTGCCGCGCATTGGCCGAGCTGCGGTGCTGGTAGGAGGCGATGCCGCTGCCGCCGGTGTCGGTCGATCCGGTCGCGGCGAGCGCCACGGCCGCGGCTGTCCAGGTGCCCGTGCCGCCGCTGACCGTGGGCGCCGTCGGCGCGACCGTGTCGACCCGCCACCTGGACGTCGCCGACCGGGTGGTCGCCCCGCTCTTCGCGCGGATCGTGAAGGTGTGTGCGCCGTCCTTGAGCTTCGTGTAGGAGCGCGTGCGCGAGCAGCTCGCGTAGGCCCCCGAGTCGAGCCTGCAGGTGGTCTTGACGCCGGTGCCCGTGGTCTTCCACGCGAACTTCGCGGTCGTGCCGGCGGTGGCGGCGGCCGGGTGGGTCGTGATCTTGACCGTCACCGCGACGCTTGCAGCCGGACGCAGCACGTAGGCGGCGGCGGGAGCGGCGGCAAGCGCGCACGCGTCGCCGCGATCGCGAGGGATCGTGCGAGTGCACTGGTCGATCGGGTCGCCGCCGGGCGGCCTCGGTGGGTCAACGCGCACCTCGAAAGACGTCGGGGGTGCAGCAAGGCTGTCTTCTCATATCGGACGAAATTGCAAAGATTGTTAGATGCAAATCCTCAAGATCATCTTCGATCTGCCGAAAGGCGGCACGCTGTGAGCGGCGGCCTGCCCCGGTCTGCCGCAGGTCGCCCTCGCGGCCCATCGGCCGGCTGATCGCCGAGCACGCGCAGCTCGAGCGCGAGCACCAGCGGCCCTCCGGCCGGCCCGTGCCCGAGGCGTGACCGGCCCGGGTTAGACCTCGGACTCGAGCCTGCGCACCCGGGCGGCCAGCTCGCTCATGATCGGGAAGGCGATCTTCGGCTCGGATTCGAGCAGCTCGCGGAAGCGGCGCTGCGAGATGCTCATGGCGAGCATCTCGGTCTTGGCGGTCACCGTCGCCGATCGCGGGCCGCTGTCCAGAAGCGCCATCTCGCCGAAGAACCGGCCCGGGCCGAGCTCGATCAGATCGCCGGTGGCGGTCGCCACCTCGGCCTTGCCGTCGAGGATGACGTAGAACGCGTCGGCGCGCCGCCGGGGGCTGACGATGACCGTGCGCGCCGGGAACCTGACCTTCGACGCCATCTTGGCGACGCGGCGCAGATGCCGCTTGGACAGGCCCGCGAAGAGCGGGACGTCCGCCAGGACGACCGCCCACTCGCGGCCGAAGGCGGCCGCCTCGGCCGGCGAGCGCATGCCGCTTGCGGGCACGGTTGCGCCCATCAGTCCTCGTCCCGGGCCGCTGCTCACGTCGTCCGCCTCCCTGATCTCGTGGATGGCCACTGCCGCCGGCGCGATCGCGCGAGCCGGCGGCCCATGCATATCAGAATCCGGCCGCGAGCGCCTTCTCGGCTTTTCCGAACGCGGCGTCGGCGTCGGCGCGTATGCGCAGTTCCGTGCCGGCGCGGATGCGGCGGCGGCCCGGCGCCGTCAGCATGCAGCGATGATCTCGGCGACCACATCGGAGGCCCCCATGCGAGAGCTCTGCAGCCGTGCCGGCGACGGCATCGAGGTGACGTTGCTCTGGCGGCAGGCGGCCGACGAGCTCTGCGTCGCGGTCGTCGACACCAGGTTGAACCACTCGTTCCACATCCCGGTCGCGCCGGCGGAGGCGATGCGGGCCTTCCAGCACCCCTATCCGCACGCCGCCGGACTGGGCCTGCTCGACCGTGAGCCGGCCCTTGCCGGCGCCCGGTGATCGCTCGCTGCCGGCGCATCGTCGGCGGCTAGGCTGCGGGCAGCGTGCCATCCGACAGAAGCCGCGAGGGAGCGGGGCGGGGTCGAGCGACCGCCTCGTGGGTGCGCGCCCACGCCCGCGGCGTGGCCGGCTGCGCCGTCGTCTTCGGGGTCGGGATCGCCTTCGGGATCGCGTTCGGCGGCGGCGGGTCGGGGCCGGACGCGAGGTCGACCACGGTCGTGAACGTCGGTGGCAACGTCACGGTCGGCCTCGGCGGCGGCTCGTCGTCGCCCTGAGGGCGCGCATGTCCCCAATACGGGGGGTTCCGCGGCGACGGTGCGCGAGTACCGTGGGGGCATGCCAGAGCTCATGCTCCCGCGCCTGATCGAACGGGCGGCCGCAGACGTCGACGGCACCCTCTCGGGCGTCGTGCGCACCCTGATCGCCGACCCGGCCACCGACGCCGAGCGCGCCGGCGAGCGGCTGTGCGTATTCGGCTCACCGGCCGGCGGCACGCTCGCCTCGCGCCGCTTCCGCGTGGTGGGCGAGGGCTCGGGACGCGAGTACCTGACGTTCACCCTGGCGCTCGAGGACGGCCCGGAGGCGCTGCTCGAGGCCTTCGGCCTGCAGCTGCAGATTGCGCTGAACGGCCTCGACGAGACCTCGTGCGAGGAGCTCGGCTGCTTCCGCGAGCTGCTCACGGCCGCGCGCCGCGCCGCCTGACATCCGCACGGGTGGCGCCTCCTCCGCGCCCGCCCGGTGGTGGACGTCCATCCAGGCGGGCGCATGTCAGGGAGGCACCCCCATCGCGGCGCGCGTGAGGATGTATTCCACTCTCGCCGTGTGAAGCTCATCCGGCAACCCCTGCGTTGGGGTGGCGGCGGGTGGTGTTTTACCCCCCACGCGCGCGCGGCCCGGCACGGGTGCGGCGAGCCCGCAGCGGCCGGTGCGGTTAAATGCCGCGATGCGCATCGTCACCGACTATCCCCGCGCGGTGCGGACGATCGCGACGGAGTGGATCACGCTCTCGGACGGCTGCCGGCTGGCCGCGCGGATCTGGCTGCCCGAGGACGCCGAGGCCGCCCCGGTGCCGGCCATCTTCGAGTTCCTGCCCTACCGCCTGAACGACGGCACCGCGGTGCGCGATTCGCACCACTTCCCCTACCTGGCCGGCCACGGCTACGCCGGCGTGCGGGTCGACATCCGCGGCACCGGCGAGTCGGACGGCCTGCTCTGCGACGAGTACCTGCCCCAGGAGCAGGCCGACGCGTGCGAGGTGATCGCGTGGATCGCGGAGCAGCCGTGGTGCACCGGCGCGGTCGGCATGATCGGCATCTCGTGGAGCGGGTTCAACGCCCTGCAGGTGGCCGCGCGCAGGCCGCCCGCCTTGAAGGCCATCGTCACGCTGTGCTCGACCGACGATCGCTACGCCGACGACGTGCACTACGACGGCGGCTGCGTCGGCTCGGACATGCTGCAGTGGGCAGCGTCGATGCTCGGCTGGAACGGGTGGCCGCCCGACCCGGCCATCGTCGGCGAGCGCTGGCGCGAGATGTGGCTCGAGCGGCTCGCAACGGCGCCGCCGTTCATCGAGCCGTGGCTCGGCCATCAGCGCCGCGACGACTACTGGAAGCAGGGCTCGGTGTGCGAGGACTATGCGGGCATCGAGGCGGCCGTCTACGCCGTCGGCGGCTGGTCGGACGGCTACACGAACGCCATCCCGCGGCTCCTCGAGGGCCTGCCCGGGCCGCGCAAGGGCCTGATCGGCCCATGGTCGCACGCCTGGCCGCAGGCGGGCCCGCCGGGGCCGGCGATCGGCTTCCTGCAGGAGATGCTGCGCTGGTTCGACCACTGGCTGGGCGGCGTCGACACCGGGATCATGGACGAGCCGATGCTGCGGGCCTACATCCAGGACTCGTTCCGGCCGGCGAGCTGCTACGCCGAGCGGCCGGGTTGGTGGGTGGCCGAGCCGGGCTGGCCCGCGCCCGGCGTGGGGTCACTGCGCCTGCACCTGAACCCGGACGGCCTGGCTGAGCGCCCCGCCGAGGAGGCCGAGCTGCGCTTCTCGGGCGTGCAGACGGCCGGGCTCGACGCCGGCTCGTGGTGCCCGTACGGCGAGCCCGCCGACTGGCCGGGCGACCAGCGGGCGATGGACGGGATGAGCCTCACCTTCACGTCGGAGCCGCTGGCCGAGCGGCTCGAGATCCTCGGGTTCCCCGAGGTCGAGCTGACGCTCGCGAGCGACCGCCCCCGGGCGCTCGTGTGCGTGCGCCTCTGCGAGGTGTTCGCCGACGGCACCTCGGCGCTCGTCACCCGCGCCCTCCAGAACCTGACCCACCGCGAGAGCGACGAGCACCCGCGCGCGCTGCGGCCGGGCGAGCGCTTCCCGGCCAGTGTGAAGCTGGACGCGATCGGGCATGCGTTTGCCCCGGGCAGCCGCATCCGCGTCGGCATCTCGCCGACGTACTGGCCGTGGGCGTGGCCCTCGCCGGAGCCGGTGACGCTGACGCTCGTCGCCGGCGGCGCGAGCGCGCTCGTCCTGCCCGTGCGCGAGCCGCAGCCGGGCGACGCCGCCCTGCCCGGGTTCGCCGAGGCCGAGGAGTCGGCCCCGCTCCCGGTCGAGGTCGTGCACGGCGCACCGGCCGGCCGCACCGTTCACCACGATCTCGCCACCGGCCGGGTCGAGCTCGTCTACGACTGGGACGTGGGCGGCCGCACGCGCCTGCCGAACGGGCTCGAGGTCGAGGATTCGAACCGGACGACGTTCTCGATCGCCGAGGGCGATCCGCTGTCTGCCAGCGTCCGCTGCAGCACGGCCGGGTCGGTCGGCCGCGGCGAGTGGCGCACGCGCTGTGAGACGGACAGTCTCATGACGTGCGATGCCGAGCGGTTCCACGTCACCGTGGCGGTGCACGCGTACGAGGGTGAGGCGTGCGCGTTTGCGAAGACCTGGACGTTCACGTTCCCGCGCGACCTGGTGTGATCTTCCAGCGGGGCCGGCCCCTTGAGGGCTCGTCGTTCTGAACCCTTTAGACTTGGCGCATGCGGATCCTGCTAGTGACGAACATGTACCCCAGCCGGGAGCGCCCGGACTACGGCGTGTTCGTCGCCCGGCTCGCCGATGCGCTGCGGGCCCGCGGGCATGACGTCGAGGACGTGGTGCTGCACGCCGGCGCCCGCGGCCCGATCGCGACGCCGCGGGCGTACGGCCGGCTCACCCGCCAGGCCCGCGCGGCGGTCGCGCGCCACCGCCCGGACGTTGTCTACGCGCACTTCCTGGTGCCGACCGGGCTCGTCGCGATCGCGACAGGGATCCCGTATGTGATCACGGCGCACGGCTCCGACGTGCGCAACATGCGCCGCAGCCCTCTGGTGGCGGCGCTGACCAAGCCGGTGCTGCGGCGGGCGGCGGCGGTGATCTGCGTCTCGGCGTATGTGGCACGGCTGCTGGCCGCGCCCGACGACGTGACGGTCGAGGTGATCGACTGCGGGGTCGACACCGAGCGGCTGAAGCCGGCTCCACGGGCGAAGGACGGCGTCGCGAACGGCCCGCGCTTCCTGTTCGTCGGCTCGCTCACCCACCGCAAGAACGTCGAGCGGCTGCTGCTCGCGTTCGGCAAGCTCGGCGGCGGGACGATGACGATCGTGGGCGGAGGGCCGCTCGAGGAGCGGCTGCGCGCGATCGCCCCGGTGGGGACGCGCTTCGCCGGCGTGCTCTCGTCGGAGGGGGTCGCGGCCGAGATCGCGAAGGCGGACGTCGTCTGCCTGCCGAGCCTCGAGGAGGCGCAGGGGCAGGCGATGCTCGAGGCGCTCGCGCGCGGGCGGCCGGTGGTGGCGACCCGGGTCGGCGGGCCGGCCGAGGTGCTGACGCCGCGCATCGGGGCGCTCGTCGACCCGCTCGACGTCGACTCGATCGCCTCCGGCATGGTGGCGGCCGCGGCGCTGCCGGTGCCGTGCCGCGAGGCGGTGCGGGTGGCGGCGGAGCACGCGCTGCCGATCCAGGCCGAGCGGGTCGAGGCGGTGCTCGCGCGGGCCGCGGCCGGTGGTACGCCCGGATAGGCGAAAAGCTGGGACAGTCCCCGCCAAGCGGGGACAGCCCCCGGGGCAGACGGAAGCGGCCGGGCCAATCGGGCAGTGCGTTTTGGCCGCGGCCCGCTATCGTGTCGGAGATGATCGAGTGGCTGGTGCTGGTCGCGGGGTGCGCCGGCGTCGCCGGTGCTCTGCGCGCCGTCCTCGTGCGCCGCCGGCGGCGCACGATCCCGATTGCGCCCGATCGGCTCTCACCGGGCCAGGTCGGCCTGGAGCAGTTCCCGCCGCAGGGCGCGTTCGTGCAGTTCTCGACGCCGTACTCGACCTCGTCGCGCGTCTCCCTGAACCGGCTCGCGGCGGTGACCGCCCATCACCCGGGCCAGGTGACCGTGATCGAGATCGGTGGCGGGCCGCCCCCGTACCGGCTGGGGATGCGGGCGACGCCGATGGTGCTCTACGTCGATGCCGCCGGAGTCGTGCAGCGGCGCTGGTCGGCCCCGCCGGAGCGCGCCGAGCTGGTCGCGCTCTTCGCCGAGCTTCAGGAGCCGGTCGCAGCCGCCTCGGCGGCGAAGTCGCTCGCGTAGAGCTCGGCCACCCGCTCGAGCTCGCCCGCGGTCAGGGCGGGCGTATCCGGCGCCGCGGCGAACTCGCGCAGCTGCTCGGAGTCGTAGATGTTCGGCAGCACCGTGGTCACGGCCGGCTCGGCCAGAAGCCACTGGATCGCGGCCTGTCCGAGCGTGCGGCCCTCGGTGAGGAAGCCGAGCTGCTCGACCTTGCGCAGCCCCTCGGTCAGCCACTCCTTCGGCCGGTGGCGGCGGTGGTCGTTGGGGCCGAACTCCGTGTCCTTCGTGTAGCGGCCCTCGAGCATCCCCGACGAGTGCGGGACACGGATCATGAGGCCGATCGACTGCTCGCGGGCCGCCTCGATCAGGTCGCGGCCGGGATCCTGCTCGAGCAGGTTGTGGATGATCTGGGCCTCGGCCAGGTCACGGGTGCGGAACGCCTCGAGCCCCTCGTCGCGCCAGCCGATCGCCGGCCCGAGCGCGACCCCGTAGCAGCCGATCTTGCCCGCCGAGACGGCGTCCTCGAGCACGGCGAACACCTCGTCGGAGCGGATCGCGTCCATGCGCGGGTTGTGCAGCTGGTAGATGTCGATGTGGTCGGTGCCCAGGCGCGCCAGGCTCTGCTCGAGCGCGTAGCGCACGAACTCGGGCGACCAGTCGTGCGGCCGCTCGACGTGGCCCTTGCGCTCCCACGGCGAGTAGATGTCGTACCCGAACTTGGTCGCGATCGTGATCCGGTCGCGCACGTCGCCGAGCGCCTTTGCAATCAGCGTCTCGCCCCGGCCCTCGCCGTAGGTGTCGGCGGTGTCGTAGAGCGTGATGCCGAGGTCGTAGGCCTCGCGCAGGAGCCGGATCGCGCTCTCGTCGGAGTGCTCGCCCCACCAGCCCGTCGCAACCGTCCAGAGGCCGAATCCGACCTCGGATGCCGTGATCCCCGTCGAGCCGAACTCGCGCGTCTGCATGCCCGCAGTCTACGCCCGGCCCGGCAGCCCGGCGTCAGGCCGGGAGCGGCTTGGTGTCGAAGTACTCCGCGAGGCGGCTGATGCCCTCGCCGGAGAGCTCGACCAGGATCGCGAACGGGAAGTCGAACCGCTCGCCCCCCTCGCGCAGGCGCGAGCCGAAGTGGCCGATCGCGAGCACCCGGTCGCCGCCCGCGAGCACCGGGTCGAGCGTCACCCGGCAGTCGGTGATCGCCGCCATGCCCTCGGTCAGGCCCGCCCGGATCTCGTCGCGGCCGTGCAGCGGGGCGGGGTAGAGCGGATCCTCGTACACGCCGTCGGGCGCGAACAGGGCCGCGGCGGCGTCGGGATCGCCCTGCTCCCACGCGTCGCACACTGCCCGCAGGGCCTCGGTCGGAGTCATGGAATGATGCTACCAACATGCTGCATCCCACCATCCGCCGATCGCCCTACTTCCAGCGCACGCTGCGCGCGGGCGCGTGCGACTTCATGGTCTACAACCACACCTACATGCCGCTCGACTACGGCCGCGACCCGCGCGAGGACTACGCGGCGCTGGTCGAACGGGTGACGCTCTGGGACGTCGGCGCCGAGCGCCAGGCCGAGCTGCGCGGCCCGGATGCGCTTGCGCTGGCCGACTACCTCGCACCCCGGCGGCTGGCCGACCTGGCCGTGGGCGAGTGCCGCTACACGCCGGTGTGCGACCGGGCCGGCGCGATCATGTGCGAGTGCATCGTGCTGCGGCCGCAGGCCGACGTCGTCTGGTTCTCGCACTCCGACGTCGACCTGACGCTGTGGGCGGCCGGCCTCGCGCTTGCGCGCGGCGACGACGTTGCGGTGGCCGAGGCCGACGTCGCGCCGATGCAGCTGCAGGGGCCGCGGGCGGCGGAGGTGATGCGGGCGCTCGGCGGCGCCGAGGCGGCCGGTCCGGGCCGGTTCCGGTGCGCCACCTTCACGCTCGCGGGCGTCGAGTGCGTCGTCTCGAACACCGGCTGGAGCCGCGAGGCGGGCTACGAGATCTACCCGCGGGGAAGCGAGCGGGCGGTCGCAGTCTGGGACGCGCTCGTGGCCGCGGGCGAGCCGCACGGCCTGCTCGTGACCGGCCCGAACATCGTGCGCGCGGTCGAGCAGGGCATCTCCGACACCCAGTACGCCACCAACTCGGGGATGAACCCCATCGAGGCGGGGCTGGGCGGCATGCTCGACCTCGACCGGCCGGACTTCGTCGGCCGCGACGCGCTGCGGGCGGTGCGCGCCGCCGGCGCGGCGAGACAGACGGTCGGCCTCGTCTGCGACGGCCCGCCGTTTCCGATCATGCAGCAGCACTGGCCGGTGCTCGGGCCCGGCGGGTTGCCGGCGGGCGTCGCCCGGTGGGCGGTGTACTCGTTCGCGCTCGAGCGCAACATCGCCGTGGGGCTGGTCGACGCCCGCCTCGACCCGGCCGCCGGGCTTACGGTGGAGGCTCCGGATGGGCCGCGGGCGGGCACGCCACACCCGATCCCCTTCGTGTGACGGCAGGCCGCGCCCGGCATACACTGAGCGCACGATGGCCGTCCAGACCGTTCGCCTGAGCCAGCTCTCCCACGGCGCCGGATGCGCCTGCAAGCTGCCGGCCGGGTCGCTGCGCGAGGTGCTGGCGGGCCTGCCGCGAGTCGACTCGGCCGAGCTGATCGTCGGCCATGAGGGCCTCGACGACGCGGCCGTGTGGCGGATCTCGGACGACCTCGCGGTCGTGCAGACCATCGACTTCTTCACCCCGCTCGTGGACGACGCCTACACCTTCGGCCGCATCGCCGCGACCAACGCGTTCTCGGACATCTATGCGATGGGCGCGCGGCCGGCGTTCGCGCTGAACGTCGTCGCGTTCCCGAAGACGCTGCCGATGGAGCTCCTGGGCGAGATCCTGCGCGGCGGCGGCGACGTGGCCGCCGCGGCCGGCGCGGTCGTCGCCGGCGGCCACTCGATCGACGATCCCGAGCCGAAGTACGGCATGGCCGTGACCGGCTTCGTCCATCCCGACGAGGTGTGGACGAATGCGGGCGGCCGCGCGGGCGACGTGCTGGTGCTGTCCAAGCCGATCGGCACCGGCATCGTGACGACGGCGCTCAAGCGCGGCGAGCCCGACCCGGCCGTCGCCGCGGCGGCCGTGGAGTCGATGACGACGCTGAACGCCGCGGCCGCCGGGATCGTGCGGGCGGCACGGCCGCACGCCGTCACCGACGTGACCGGCTTCGGGCTGGTCGGCCATGCCCGGGAGCTGGCCGCCGGCGCCGGCCTTGTGGCCGAGATCGACCTGCGGGCCGTGCGGTTCCTGCCCGGTGTGCGCGAGCTTATCGCCGCCGGCCACGTGCCGGGCGGCACGCGCACGAACCTCGAGCTCGCCGCCGCCTACACCGAGTTCGCGCCCGGCCTCGACGAGGCCGATCGGCTGCTCGCCTGTGACGCGCAGACGTCTGGCGGCCTGTTCGTGAGCCTGCCGGCGGAGCGGGCCGCGGCCCTGCCGTGGCCGGTGATCGGCCGCCTGAGCGCGGGCGCGCCGGGCACCGTCGTCGTGCGCTAGGTGGGCGGCTCCACCTGGAACACGCGCAGCGGGATGTGCCGCCGCCACACGCACCACGCGTACGGGCGCAGGTTGTGCGGCAGCCGCGACGCCGGCCGGTTCGTCACCACCCATTGCACGTCCGCCGGCGGCTCGCCGCCGTGGGCGATGACCAGTTGCTCGCGCCGCCGTACCGCCTGGGGCTGCACGCCCGCGGGCAGGCGCTTGAACGGGATGCGCGCCAGTCGCGGCGGCAGCCACATGAGGCGCGTCCCCGTGTTGCTGAAGAGCCAGAAGCCGATGTCGGACGTGTAGAACGTCTGCCCGCTCGAGACGGCCACCGTCGTCGCCGGCCCGAACGGCAGCGGGCGGGCGCAGGCGAGCCCGGGATCGTTCGGCAGGTCGCGGATGGCCGCCGACGCGAGGCCGGTCGACGCGACCGTGGCGGCTGCGATCACCGCGGCCAGCACGACGCCGAGCGGGAGCGCCCGGCGCGCGGCGGCCGCGACGACCGTCGCCGCGGCGTAGCCGGCGGGGAGGACGAGCGCGACGGCGAGGACGGGCACGTACCGCAGCCAGTGCACGATGGCCGGCGTACCGAGCACGATGTGGCCCGACCCGACCACGATCCCGCCGGCGCATGCGACGACGGCCACGACGGCGATCGCCACGAGCTCGGAGCGCAGCTTGCCGCGGCGCGCGAGCAGGACGAGGCCGAGGGCCGCGAGCGGCAGCACCATCCCGAGCGCGACCGCGGCCTGGGCGACCGTGGGGTCGGGGGCCACCTGCGTGGTCGTCGCCTGCAAGCCGCCGTGGCGGTGGTAGCTCAGGCCGAGCGGCACGAGCCACACCGACACCACGGCTGCAGCGGCTGGGAGCGCGAGCAGCAGGCGCCAGAATCGGGTGGCGATCGCGACTGCGACCACGCTTGCGAGGGTGAGGCTGCCCTCGACCGGCCCCAGCACGAGGGCGAATCCCGCCACCACGCCGGCGAGCAGCGCCAGCCGGGTCGACCCGGCCGTGGCCGCGCGCACGGCCAGCCACAGCACGCCGGGCAGGAGTGCGAGCGCCGCCTCGCGCGGGAGCAGCGGCGCGAGGCTGCCGAGCCCGGTGGACATCGCGTTCGGCAGGATGAAGTCGCCGTGGTAGGTGCCGAGGCCATACCGCAGCGTCAGCACGGCCGCCGGCCCGTGCTGCCAGATCCAGCCCACCCCGGCGCCTCCGATCACGAGCACGGTCGCCCACCCCGCGGCGGCGTCACCCAGCCCGAGCTCGCTCGCGAGCAGCCAGGTGCCCGCCCCGAGCGCGAGCACCGCCAGCACCTGGATCGCCAGGAACCCGCCCAGCACGTTTCCGGGCGCGATCTGCGCCAGCCAGGCCGCCAGGGCGTGGTACAGCCACGGGTAGGCATCGGGGATGCCGCCGTAGGGGCCGCCGGGGGCCGTCGCGCCGCCCATCAGCTGGCGCGTCCAGCCGCTGTGCCAGCCCGCGTCGGCACCGCGGATGAGGTTTGCCGGTGCGGTCACGCTCGGCCACAGCACCAGGGCGGAGACGGCCAGCGCCGCGACGGCGCTCGCGTTCGGCCGCGGTGGAATCAGCCTGGGCCGGCGCACGGCCAGGAGCACGAGCAGGGCGACCGGAGTGGCGATTCGCAGCGCGGTCTGCTGGCCGAGCACGGCCAGACCGAGCGTCGATGTGAGCATGCAGGCCCAGCCGACGGCCACCATCGCCACGACGCCCGCGAAGATGCGTCCGGCCGGTGCGGCCGTGCGCGCGAGCGCCGAGCCCGTCACCCACACGGCCGCGACGGTCAGCGCGACGACGGCGAGTGCGTCGGCAACGGACACGCCCCTATCATGGCGCGCCGTGCGGCTGTGGGCGCCGCTTTGGCTACCGAGAGGGGGCGCCGGCGCTGGTACACTGGCGGGCGATGTCGTCGCACCTTCTGGCCCAGATCCTGTCCGGCCTCCAGGTCCTGCTCGGGGTCGGTCTGGTGGTGCTCGTGCTCATGCACTCGGGCAAGGACGCCGGTCTGTCGGGCATGCTCAACCCGGGCGGCTCGAGCTACGGCGGCACCGCGGTCATGGAGCGCAACCTGACCCGGCTCACGATCTTCGTCGCGATCGTCTTCACTGTGAACGTCATCGCGCTCGGCTTTCTGCTCTAGACTGCGTCGTCGCAGGCCCGCGCTGGTGGCGGAATTGGTAGACGCGCAAGGTTGAGGGCCTTGTGACCCGTATGGGTCGTGGAGGTTCAAGTCCTCTCCAGCGCATGCCCCGGAACCCGCATGGTTATGCGGGTTCCGGCGTTTCTCGCGGATTTGCGGTACCGTCGCAGGCACCCGAATCGGGCTCGTGGTACCACGATGGGTGCGCCGGCCAGGCTGCGCTCGGGCGGGACGAGTAGTGTTGCTGGCCCACCGCCGACGTCATCAACCGGCTTCTTGAGGCCAATGCCTACGGATCGCCGACGAGATCGACAAACGCGGTGATAGATGCTGAGGCGCCGCGGTCGCGGTGACCGCCGCCGCGCGACCGAGCGCCCGATCCGTCGCCGGCGACTGCCGCGCGATCCGCCTCCGCGACGCCGCCTGCCGAGGCTACCCCCAACTTCTGGTCGTGGGGTCAGGCGACGGTCAGCCGCGCGGCGAAGACTGCTCGCGCGGCCTCAACCTCGTCCCGGTCCCAGAGCGCCCTCAGCCGCGTCGTGGAACCGGTGGCTCGTTCGGCCGTGACACCGGCTCGGTTGCTTGTCCCGGTTCGTCGGCGATCGGGAGCGCGAAGGATACGCGTGTGCCGCTACCGGGGTTTGATGCGATGTGGGTGTGGCCGCCGGCGACGCGGATTCGCTCGACCAGCGTTTCGAGGCCGAAGTGGAAGGCAGCGCCGGGGCGGTTGCGGACATCGACGACGTCAAAGCCACGACCATCGTCCTCGACGGCGACCTCGAGCCACCCGCGCCGCTGGTCCAGCCCGATGGTGATGCTGTGGGCGCCGGCGTGGCGGCGTACGTTTGCCAGCGCCTCTTGCGCTGAGCGGTAGAGCAGTTCTTCAGTGACGGTGTCGTACCGGCCGACGTGGCCTTCGACGTGCGCCGTGGCGCCGACTTCTCGCGCGGTCTGGTCGGCCAAGAGGCGCAGGGCGGCGGCGAGGCCGTGGTCGTGAAGCACGGCTGGTCGCAGCTCGAACATCAGGCGGCGTGTCCGTTCTGTTGCCTCCTCCAGTGTCGCTCGGGCATAGGCGAGCGCGTCCTCGACGCGGGTGTCGCCGTGGCGGCGAGCCACCAAGGCGGCCCGATCCATCGCAAGCAGTGACGCGGTCATCACCTGCACGGTGTCGTCGTGCAATGCCGTCGCGATCCGGCTTCGCTCCTCCTCCTCGGCCCGCAACATGCCGGCCAGAATGGAACGACGATGCTGCTCGCTCTCGGCCAGCGCTTGCTCAATCTCGAACCGTCGGGTCACGTCGCGGGCGATCACCGAAGCCGCGACCACGCCACGGTCGTCCCCGCAGATGGGAGAGACCGTGACGGATACCTGCACCAGTTCGCCGTCTTTGCGCCGGCGGACCGTCTCGTGCGACTCGATCTTCTCGCCGTGACCGATCCGATCGAGGATCGCTTCGATCTCGCCGTGGCGATCCTCGGGCACGATGATTGCGATGTGACGCCCGATAGCCTCCTTCGCGCTGAAGCCGTACAGCCGCTCAGCACCCGGATTCCACGACAGGATCGTCCCGTCAAGGCTCTTCGACAGGATCGCGTCCTGCGAATCCGAGACGATCGCCGCGAGCCAGTTCGACTGGCCCACCCCCGACCACCGTCCCATCCCACCCCCTCGGCTGGCCAACTCGCCGCGCTTCACCCAAAACCCCGTTCACCGATCAGTTCTCCCGAACCACAAGAGACCTTGGGCACCCTACCCGCAACGGCGCTGATCGCACTTCCCCCATTAGAGGGACGACTCGACCGACGAAATGAACGTTCGCGAGAGGCCGAGCGGGAGGGCCGACTACGCATTCACCCGGCGCCGCGTCGTAGCCGCGTTGCTGCGGCATCCTTCAGGTCAGGCTCGATGTGATCGGGCACGTCTGCGCCGCCGTCGCTTGTCGCGTCGGCAGCATCGCCGTCGCTGCGGTCGATGCCGTCGCGAGTCGCCGGTTCGTCCGATCCGGTCGTCTCGCCGAGCACAGCACTCCCAAGTTCGGGGTCATCGCCCAGCATGTCGCGGTGAGCGTCCGACCCGCCCAGATCAGCGGGGACGACGCCCTCCGCCGCAGTGGCCGCCCACGGGCCTTTCCGCTGCGCCTCGTCGTCGCGTGGCGTTCCTCCACCACGCTGTTCGCTCGGCTTCACCGCCGCATCGTCTTCGCGCTGCTTCTTCCTATTCGTCATCGGTCGCGCCTCCAATACTCCGTAGCGGCGCCGCGTCCTGCGGCCACGGAACGCCATGCCCGCGCCGACACGCCGTCAAACCATGCCCGCGCGAGACACCGTCAGAGGGGCGCTCTCGGAACGCTTCCCGGCCGTGGGTACTTGACGGACCGCTCGCTCGTCGGCCGGGACCCTCCCTTCAGTCTGTAACGCCGTGGGCTGTGGAACCGGTGTTTGCTTGATGGGGTCCGCCGGCGATGAACACGCGCTTCACGCTTCATACAGTCAACGAATGCCCGGACCGTCGGCGACGCGTGGTGAGGTGATCGTCGAGAAGCTGCCTGCCGCGTGGGTGGTGATCCTGCGGGGCGAGCATGATCTCGCCACGGCGCACACGCTGGATGCCCAGCTCGACGCTCTCCTCCTGCACGGCGCGAACGTGATCGTGGACCTATCTGGCGCCGATTTCATCGACAGTTCCATCGTCAGCGCCATCTTCCGCGGTCTGCGCTACATCACCGACGGGGGGGACGGAGCGCTGGTCGTGTGCGCGCCGGCAGGTTCGTTCGCTCGGCGCGTTTTCGAGCAAGCCGGGATGATCGACGCCATCCAGATCCTCGACCGCCGTCGCGATGCGGTCGCCGCGTTCGAGTCCGCCTAGAGATCGAGCCCGGAAACGCCGAAACCCGCGCAAGAGAGCGGGTTCCGGGCGCATGCGCTGGAGAGGACTTGAACGTCCACGACCCCAACAAGCCAAATCCGTCTCCGCCGATAGACGGGTTAGACGCATAGGACGGAGCATCTGTTACCACGGTGTTACCACGGAGCCGTCCTGCTCCTGACGGCAACACGCGGGGCCGCGGCTCGGCCCTCGACCGCGCGGCGGACCGGCCGCCGAGCTGGCTGCCCTGAACCTGTTCTGCACGGCGTGAGCCGCGGGCGTCCGTCAGACGTCAGCGCCTGGCGCCCTCTTGCACGGCGGCGGCGCTCCTGGCTAGGCTGGAGACCGCGTGGGCGTTCAGCGGATCATGCCGAACCTTCTCTCGGATCGCCCCGAGGAGAGTCGCGCGTTCTACGTGGATGTGATCGGCCTGGAGCACGGCGGCGGCGCGGACTGGGTAGTTCTTCAGGACGGCACAGCCCGAGGTGCAGCTCAGCGTGAGACGGCTCGACCCCGAGGCCGGCGTCCACTCCAGCGTCTCGATCGAGGTGGACGACGTCGACGCGGTCTACGGGCGTGCGCGCGACGCGGGTGCCGAGATCGTGTATCCGCTGACCGACGAGGAGTGGGGTTTCAGACGGTTCGTCGTGCGAGATCCAAGCGGCGCCGTGATCAGCGTCGCGCAGCGCCGCTGAAGGCGTCGGATGGTCGCACGGCCGCCACCGCGCTCGGCCGTTCCTGGTACCCCGTGGTACCAACCTGAGCTGACGTCACCCGATCTCACATGATTTCAGAGCACCGAACAAAGCCGAATCGGACCCACCCTAACCCTCAGCACGATCTTGAGGGCCTTGGGGCCTGAATGGGTCGTGGAGGTTCAAGTCCTCTCCTGCGCACTGCACCGAACCCCGCTCGCAAGGCGGGGTTCGCTTTTCTCGGGTTCCAGTTGCGAGTACGCCATCGGTGGAGCGGCCACAGGGTGGATCGACCCGAATCGCCTCACTCCGAGCTCGCGCACGATCTCCCGACTCCCCGGCTTGCTGGCCCGCGGCCGTGCGGCCCGCATTCCTGCGACAACGCCTTGGTGAGGTAGCGTGCTGGCATGGCCGCGTGGTCAAAGCTTCCGTACGAGGAGTGGCGCCCGACGCGCGACACGCTGCATGCTCACACCCAGGTGCTCGGCAAGCTCGCAGCGGTGCTCGCCCCGCCGGAGCCCCAACTTCAGCACGCGGCCTTGCGTCTGAGTGCACGAGGCTGGGAGACGCTGCCGCTGCCGGCCCCCGACGAGTCGGGGGCGCTCGTCGTGACGCTCGACCTTCACACCCACGAGGCGGTCGCCGAGCACAGCGACGGACGGGCGCTTCGCGTCGCGCTGACTCCCAATCGACCGGTCGGCGAGGTCACGCGCGGCGTGCTTGACGCGGTTAGCAGCCTGGGAGGCGACGTCACGATCGACCCGGCGCCGCAGGAGGTGCCGTGGAGCGTCCCGCTTGACGAGGACGACGAGCACTCGACGTACGACCCGACCCAAGCCGCCGCCTATCTCTCGGCGGCGACCCAGGCGGCGCTCGTCCTGGCTGCGTTTCGCGCGCCGTATCGTGGTCGCTCAACGCCGGTCAACGCGTGGTGGGGTTCGTTCGACTTGGCCGTGAATCTGTTCTCTGGGCGTCCGGCGGATCCACCATCCGACGACTTCATCATGCGAAACACGATGGATGCGCAAGAGGTCGCGGTCGGGTGGTGGCCCGGCGACACCCGCTACAGCCGGGCTGCGTTCTACGCCTACGCGCACCCGGCGCCGGTGGGGTTCGCAGCCGCGGAGCTCGCGCCTGGGGCTGCTCGCTGGGAGGCCGCGCTCGGCGAGTACGTGCTGGACTGGGACGACGTCCGCGGCACCCCTGACCCGCACGCCACCGGGGTCGAGTTCGCACGCTCTGCATTTCGGCACGCCTGCCTGGTATGCGAATGGGATCCGGCGCTCGCAGCGAGCGCCGAAGGAACGCCGCCGCCCGTTGCTTGAGACAGACTCGGCCCAGCCGCGCTGATGCACGGCTGCCCCGTCCGCTCGCGCCGACCACGACGAGCGCGCAGCGCCGTGACGCGGGAGCACACCCGGCCCTCCGCCTGCCGATCTCACATGACCTGAGATGGTCTAGCCAAGCCGAATCTGACCCACGCTAACCCTCAGCACGATCTGAGGGCCATGTGGCCTGAATGGGCCGTGGAGGTTCAAGTCGATTCCCGCCGCCCCACTTTGCGGCTCAACCGAGCCGCCTCAGGGCGATGTGCCGGCCTCCCCGTCGTCCAGCGGCCCGGGCCTGGGAGCGATGGCGTCCTCCTGCAGCCGCCGTGCACCGTCGAGATCACCCTGAGCCCGCAACGTCCGGGCGAGGTTGCTCCTGGCGACCCGCGTGTCGCGGTGTTCCTCACCGGACAAGCGCAGGCACGCGGCCAGCACCTCCTCCTCCAGCCGCCGCACGTCCGGGAGATCCCCCTATGCCCACAAGGTCTGGGCGAGCCTGCGCTTGCTGTTCAGCGTGTCCGGGTGCTCCTCACCGAGCAACCCCGCACGGACGGCCAGCACTTCCTCCCCGAGCCGCCGCGCGCCGTTCAGCTCCCCCTGCGCCCGCAGGGTCTCGGCGAGGTTGTTCTCTTGCTGATCAGCGTGTCTTCGTCCTCCTCGCCGAGCAGCCGAACGCGGATGGCCAGCACCTCCTCCTGCAGCCGTCGCGCACCCTCGAGATCACCCTGCCTCACCAGCGTCGAGGCGAGGTTGAACTTGCTGATCAGCGTGTTCGGGTGCTCCTCACCGAACAACCGCACGCAGGCGGCTAGCACCTCCTCTCCGAGCTGCTGCGCGCCGTTCAGCTCCCCCTGTGCACGCAGCGACTCGGCGAGATTGTTCTTGGTGACGAGTGTGTCCAGGTGCTCCTCACCGAGCAACTGCTCGAGGCGTCGCACACCCTCGAGATCAGGCTGCGCACGCAACGTCTCGGCGAGGTTGCCTTTGGCGGCCAGCGTGTCGGGGTGGTCTTCACCGAACAACCGCAGGCACGCGGACAGCACCTCCTCCTCCAGCCGCCGCACGCCCCCTGTGCCCACAGTGTCGTGGCGAGACTGCGCTTGCTGTTCAGCGTGTCCGGGTGCTCCTCACCCAACAACCGCGCGCGGCCGGCCACGGCCTCCTCCTGCAGCCGCCGCGCGCCCTCGAGATCTCCCTTTCCGTGCCCATAGAGCGTTCCGCCGAGGTTATTCTTGCTGGTGAGCGTGTCGGGGTGTTCCTCACCGAGCACCCGCAGGCGCGCGGCCAGCACCTCCTCCTGGATCTGCCGCGCACCCTCGAGATCGCCCTGCGCCGACAGCGTCGAAGCGAGATTGCCTTTCGTGGTCAGGGTGTGCGGGTGCTGCTCGCCGAGCAGGAACACGCGGGCCGCCAGCACCTCCTCCTGCAGCCGCCGCGCACCCTCGAGATCACCCTGCCTCACCAGCGTCGAGGCGAGGTTGTTCTTGGCGGTCAACGTGCCTGGGTGCGTCTCACCCCGCAGCCTCTCCTCGGCGCTCAACACCTCCTCCTGCAGCCGCCGCGCAGACTGGAAATCCCCCAGCCCGAACAGCGTCAATGCGAGGTTGCTCTTGTACACGTCCATCGCTCCGGTCAGGAGATCGCGGTAGCTGTCGATCAGGTCGCTGATCCGGATCAGGTGGTCGTACACGTCGCGGAAGTAGCGCTCGTCCTCGTCCTCGAGTCCTGGTAGCTCGGCGATGCGCCCCATCAGACTTGCGAAGGTGTCACGCTGCGGCGTCACCGCCTTGCGCATCCCGACCAGCAGCCGCTTCATGCCGAAGATCTCCTGCAGTTGTTGGTCGTCGGCTCGGGAGAAGATCTGGTTCTCGAGCTCATCGATGCGGTTGTCGAAGGCCGCGAGGATCGGGAAGAAGCTGTCGACGAGGCCGTCGATGACTCGGTACAGCAGGAGCGAGGGCTTGTCGATCGCCTTGACGCGATCGCGATACCGTCGCCTGATCTCGGCGAACGCGGGACAGTCGTCGTGGTGGACCGTGATCAGGAAGCGCTCGGAATAGAAGCAGTGCACCTCCACGAGCTGGTCGCCGTCGGGTGTGGCTCCGTAGACGACGATGAAGAGGAAGTCGTCATAGTCGTCGAGCTTCGAGCGTTGGGCGAAGTGCTCCGAATCCTCGACCGCCAGCGGATGAAACCGAAAGACGTCGCGCAGAATCTCGAAGTCGGCCGCGTCGGGCTGGTCGAGATCGAGCCAGAAGAAGCTGTGGCCGGCGAGGAGGCCCTCGACGGTGGCGCGGTCGAAGCGCACCTGTTCAGAACCGTCGTGGTGGACCACGTAACAGACCGATGGACCCGTGCGATCTCCACTCGCTTCGGCGCCAGCCGTCCCTTGCACTTCGACTGCGGCAGCCGCCCGATCGGGCTCTGAATCGCCTGACACACCACGAGAGTACCGGCCCTGGTTGTGGTCGCGGGTCGACGTACCATGGCTCGCGATGTAGTGGACGAGGAGGAGATCCTGGTGATCGCTCGCACCTGGCGAGGCGCGGTTCGCCCTGAGGACCGCGAAGCCTACGCCGAATATATGCAGGACACCGGTGTGGCTGGGTACGCTTCCACGCCGGGCAACCGCGGCGTCTGGATGCTGCGCCGCGATCTCGACGACGTGACGGAGTTCGTCATGTTCACCCTCTGGGACTCGATGGACGCCGTACGGGGGTTCGCAGGTGAAGATCCCGAGACAGCCGTGTTCTACCCGGATGACGACCGCTTCCTGATCGAGCGCGACCTCAAGTCACACCACTACGAGGTGATCACGCACGCGCCCGGCCCAGGGGCCGAGGGCGGCCGGCCTGAGTCGGATGGCTGATCGCGAGTCGACAGGCTTACCGATCGGGTTTTCTGATCAGGCCGCGCCGTTACGCGGTGTGGGGTCAATCCAAGCTAGGCGTACAGGTCGACGAAGTTCCCGCCGGTGCCCGAGCCGTCGCTCTGCCAGTTCCGCGGCGCGGGGAGGACGCCGTCGACGATGTCTCCCGCCAGCTGCTGCAGCTGCTCGCTCGTCAGCTGCGAGGCTCCCGTGGAGTGGACACCGGTGGACGGTGCGTTCTGCGTGAGGTCCGTCTCGACGGTTGTAAGCAGGTCGCTGCGGGAGATGCCCTTGGCGCTAGCCAATGAGGCCAGCGTCTGGCCGGATTCGAGATCGGCGGTCAGATCGTCGGTGGACAGGCCGAGCAGCTGGGCGGTGTTCGCGAACGACGGCGGCTGGCCTCCCGGACCGGTTGGCCGCTGGATGCCGCCAGCCTCGAAGGGCGAGCGCCCGGCGAATCCTCCACCGCCGCTCGTGGGCGGGGTGGGTGGGGTGCCGTCGATGACGTTCGTGGCGATCTGCTGCAGCTGGTCGCTGGAGAGGGTCGGCGCTCCCTGGGGGGCGCCGTCCTCCAGATCCTTCTTGACCCTCGCGACCAGGTCGGAGCTCGCCACGCCTTTCGAGCCGGCCAGCGAGCTCAGCGTGGCACCGGACTGCAGGGCGCTACGCAGCTCGTCGGCCGACATCCCAAGTAGCTGTGCGGTGTTCGAGAAGGAGGGCTGCGGGTGGCTCAGGCTCGGCATGCCGAGGAACATCTGCTGCTGCGAGCCGACGGTGTTGATTTGCATCTCGTGAACCTCGTGTTCGTGGACAAATGCCGTTGAGCAGATCGACCGCGGGCGGCGAACCTACAGACGATGCCGGCGGCCTTCAGGCAATCTTCAGTGAGCCGCCGCGCCGCCCGCGCGCGGCTCGATGGGCCTCCGGCTCCGGCATAGTGCGAGCATTTGCCTGTCGTGATCAACCGTGGAGTGCGACGCCGAACGGGTCGAACCCACTGCCCTGTAGACCCCTCGCTCGCTTACACCTCGACGACTCCGGCGGCGAGGGCCGCGGTGGCCGTGGCCACCAGGGCGGCTCTCGAGCTCACGATTCGCCGACTACTGGGAGGCTTAGGATGAACGCTGCGCCTCCTCCTTCCGCCGACCCGGCCGTGACCGTGCCGCCGAGAGCCTCGGCGACTTGGCGAGCAATTGCGAGGCCGAGCCCCGAGCCCGGAAGCGTTCGTGCGGCGGGGGCTCGGTAGAAGCGGTCAAAGATGTGGGGCAGGTCGGATGGGTCGATGCCCGGCCCGTGGTCGCGGACGGTGACGGCCCCTTCTTGCACGGTGATCTCGACCGGTTGTCCCTGAGGGCTCCACTTGACGGCGTTGTCGATGAGGTTGGCGATCGCGCGTCCCAGCGCCGTGGGGGCGGCGTTCACTAGCGTGGGGTCCAGGCGGGTCTCGAACGGCGTGTCGAAGCGGCGGGCCGCCGTGGCGACGATGTCCTCGGTGAGCTGGTCGAGCCGGACCGCCTCCCGGTTGGCGACGGCCGCGTTGGTCCGGGCGAGCTCGACTAGCCCGTCGGTCAACGAGGTCATCTCGCGGAGCTCTGCTGATGCGTCGCCGAGCAGGCGCCGTCGCTCGTTGGGGGTGATCTGTGGGTGGAGCTCGAGGAGCTCGACATTGGCACGAGCGGCGGCGAGCGGCGTGCGCAGCTCGTGAGAGGCGTCGGCCACCAGCTGTCGCTGCGCGCTGACCGACCGGGCGAGCGCATCGAGCATCGTGTTGAAGGCGTGGGCGAGACGGCCGAGCTCGTCGGAGCGCCGCTCGTTCGCTCGTTCATCGAGGTCGCCGGTGGCGGCGATCCGTTCCGCGTGCTGGGTGAGGCGTTCGACCGGGCGCAGGGCCGCGCGGGCGACCGCGATGCCGATCACCGCTCCGACTGCGAGCGTCGCCAGCGCCGCAATCAGGAAGAGCAGCCGGATCCGCCCGAGGGCCTGGTCGACCTCGGTCAGCGGGCGCGCGATCTCCGCGGCCGTGCCCACGTTCAACGGGGTTACGTAGATGCGGAGGTGGGTGCCGGCCACCGTCGCGTCCATGAAGAAGGGTCGGCGCTGACCGGCTGCGACGGCGCGCGCATCGCCCGTGGGCAGCCGGATGCGCTCCCCCGCCGGAAGGTTCACGCGGCCGTCTCGTTCGACGAACTGGACGTATCCGGCGGCGCCACCGAGCCGTGGGGCGGGCAGTCGCACGGGCCGGGACGGCGGCGGGGTCGGCTGGTTTCGGGAGAGCGTAGCCAGCGCAGCTGCCCGATCCCGAAGCGCCGTGTCGATCTCCGTCCCCAGCTGGGTGCGGACGACGACGTAGGCGGCGATCAGGCCTGCACAGACGGCGACCGCGAGCGTCAGGACGGTGCCCAGCGCCAGTCGTGCGCGGAGGCTCATGCCGTGCGCCTACGACCCTTCCCGCAGCACGTAGCCGACGCTGCGAACGGTCTGGATCAGCCGCGGTCGGCCGCCGGCCTCGGTCTTCCTGCGCAGCGATCCGACGTAGACCTCGAGCGAGTTCGAGGCGTAGGTCATGTCATAGCCCCAGACGCTGCTGAAGATCCGCTCCCGCGAGAGCACCCTGCGGGGCTGCGAGAGCAAGAGCTCGAGCAGCGCATACTCGATCCGCGTCAACTGGAGCTCGCGGCCCCCGCGGTGGGCTCGCCGTTCGCCGCGGTCAAGCTCGAGATCGGCGTACCGCAGAACGTCCGCCTCGCCCCCCGCACGCCGAAGCAGCGCTCGGACGCGTGCGATCAGCTCGACGACGGCAAACGGCTTGGCGAGATAGTCGTCGGCTCCCGCCTCCAGCCCTTCGACGCGCTCATCCACCTCCCCGCGCGCGGTCAGCATCAGGATGGGAACCTGGCTTCTGGTTCGGATCGCGCGGCAAGCTCGCAGTCCGTCGAGGTTGGGCATCAGGACGTCGAGCACGACGAGGTCCGGTTCCTGGATGCCCTCGCCGAGCGAAACCAGCGCCTGAAAGCCATCCTCGGCGACGTCGACCTCGTACCCCTCCAGCTCGAGCGCACGGCTCACGGCGCGGCGCAACGCACGATCGTCGTCGACCACGAGGATTCGGGGCGCGGACGGGCGCGCCGTCCCTGGCTGTTGGTCGTCCGTTTCGGTCGTCCGCGCCACCATGCTTCCGGTCCCAGGATTACGGCGCTGCGTAAACCGCCGCTGAACCGAAGCTGAGAAGTTCCTGAAACCGGTGGTCGCTGCCTCGCCCGATGGGGCTTCAGCTTCTTTTCAGGCGTCTTTCACCACGTCCTTCAGGAGCGCGTGTTCGATGGGAACGACCCGCACGTTCGACGACCACGGAGATGCCGCCATGTTCTTCCTCTCGTATATCGCCTCGGAACTGAGACGCCGCCGGGCGCGCACGATCCTGACCGCGCTCGGTCTCGCCGTGGGCGTTGCGCTTGTGATCGCGGTCAACGCCCTCTCGAACGGCCTCGACCATGCGCAACAGAAGGTGCTGCAGCCGCTGACGGGCGTCGGCACCGACATGACGGTGACGCGGCCGATCAAGATCACACCCGGGAACGGCCCGTTCGGCGGGCTCTCCCAATCCGAGCGGCGCAGGCTTCGCAGCGAAGGCAACGCAGGCGGGCTGAACTTCCGCGACCGCAAGCCCGGCTCGAAGATCAACGCGGACAACTTCCAGACGAGCCAGCTGTCATTCTCCCAGAACCAGGTTTCGAAGACGGAGTCGATGTCCGGTGTGGCGAGCGCCGCCGGCGCGCTCACGCTCAACGACGTGCACATCTCCGGCAAGGTGCCCAAGATCCGCTTCAACGGCGGCGGGAACGGAGCTCCCGGCGACGGTAATGGAGCTCCCGGCGGGAACGGCGGAGCGGCGTTCGGGAACAGCTCGATCCACTTCTCCTCACGCACCGTGACCGGTATCGACCAGACGAAGCCGTCGCTGGCCGCGGTCACGCCGAGCCAGATCGTCAACGGGAAGTACTTCTCGGCCGGCTTGACAGGACGATGGCAGGCGATCGTGTCGAGCGCTTACGCGAACAGCAAGAAGATCACGGTCGGCGACACGGTCAAGCTGGATGGCCACACCTTCACCGTCGCCGGAGTCGCGTCCAGCCCGCTGGGAGGCACGGCGTCTGACATCTACGTCGAGCTGGGCACGCTCCAGAGGATCTCGGGCTACACCGGTCAGATCAACTCCCTGCAGGTACGAGCCAGCTCTACCAGCACCGTCTCGTCGGTCGCCGCGTCGATCAAGAGCGATCTGGCGAGCTCGCAGGTGACGACCGCCCAGACGCTGGCAAAGCGCGTCGGCGGCTCGCTCACCGACACGAAGAACCTGTCGGCGAAGCTGGGGACCGCGCTCGAGGTCGTCGGGCTGCTCGGGGCCGTGCTGATCGCAAGCCTCTTGACCCTGTCCTCGGTGGCCAAGCGCGTACGCGAACTGGGCACGCTGAAGGCGCTCGGGTGGTCCAGCTTCCAGGTCGTCCGCCAGATCTCGGGTGAATCGCTCCTTCAGGGCCTCCTCGGAGGCGTCCTCGGAGTCGCGTTCGGCCTCCTCGCGATCGTAGGGATCAACGCGATCGGCTGGACGCTCAAGGCCACGGTCAGCGGTTCAGGGTCTCAGCCAGCCGCCGGCCCGTTCGGCCTCGGCCAGCCTCACGTCACCTCTGGGTCGACGCTCGTGAAGCTCACGACTTCGACAGACGCGAAGTTGATCGTCGCAGCCGTACTCCTCGCTATCGCCGGCGGGCTGATCGCCGGCATGGCCGGAGGCCTGCGGGCCGCGCGTCTTCGCCCTGCTGTCGCTCTTCGCAACGTCGAATAACCCGACCACCAGGAGAACAACCACCCATGCAGACATCCCCCCAGACACGGAACGGTCACGCCCCTCTGCCCACGACCGCCGGCGCGCCCGCGTACAAGCTCGACCAGGTGACGAAGACCTACGGCGGCGGCACCAGCGTCACCGCGCTTCGAGAGATCACCATGACGATCGGCCCGGGCGAAACGGTCGCGATCGTCGGTGCCAGCGGATCCGGCAAGACCACGCTCCTGCAGCTGCTCGGCGCGCTCGATCGGCCCACAACCGGGTCGGTTACCTGCCTCGGCCGGCAGCTCAACCAGATGAGCGAGCGCGAGCTCACCCGGCTGAGGCGCGACTCGATCGGCTTCGTGTTTCAGCAGTTCAACCTGATCTCGACGCTCACGGCACGCCAGAACATCGAGAGCAAGCTGGCGGTCGGCACCGTGCGCAGCGATCCGGACGAGTTGCTTGCCGCCGTCGGGCTCGGCGGCCGCATGCACCACCTCCCCTCCCAGCTCTCGGGTGGAGAGCAGCAGCGGGTTGCGATCGCCCGCGCGCTTGCGACCAGGCCCCCGATCCTGCTTGCCGACGAGCCGACCGGAAACCTCGACTCGACGACCGGCGTGGAGATCATCGACCTGCTGCGGCGACTCTCCGCCGAACACGGCCACACCGTCGTCCTCGTCACCCACGACCGCGCGCTCGCCGAGTCGATGCCCCGCGTCATCGAACTCCAAGACGGCGCCATCATCTCCGACCATCCCGGCCAAGGCCACGCCGCGGAGCTTCCGGCATGAGGCGTGTCGTACCCGCCCTCGCCGTGGTGCTCCTGCTCGTCGTCAGCGGGTGTGGGAGCAGCTCCGGCGCCGGCTCGAGCTCCGGTACATCACAGCAGCGATCGTTCGCCGCGTTCAGCAAGTGCCTCAAACAGCACGGCGTCAAGGGCTTCGGCGCGCCGGGCCAGGGACAGGGATTCGGCGGCGGCGCACCTCCCTCGACCGGCCAGTTCCAGGGACAGCCACCCTCGGGCGGCGGCTTCCCGGGCATCTCCTCCAAGATGCGCAAGGCGATCGCGGCATGCCGGGCGTTCGCGCCGGGCCGGCAGGGCGGCGCGCCGCCCGGTGGCTTCGGGAACGGCGGCTAGATGGAGGCCCGGCCGCGTTGGTGCCAGCTTGGTACCAACCTCGCGTGATCTGGCGTGCTCTCAGCGGGTCTCGAACGGCCTGATCAAGCCAGATCCAGCCGGACATCATCCCGCTCTCTCGGGCGTTGTTAGGCGGCGGGGCGGACGGTGGCGAAGTAGAGCCGGTCGATCTCGGGTGCCGGGACGGCGGGACTGAAGAGGAAGCCTTGCCCGATGTTGCATCCGTGGCTGAGGAGGAATGCGCGCTGGTTGTCGGTCTCGATCCCTTCGGCCAGGGGTTGGAGGCCGAGGTTGAGTGCGAGTTGGATGATCGCGCTCACGAGTACCGTCGCCCCTGTGTTGGCGGTGAGGTCGCGGACGAAACTGCGGTCGATCTTCAGGGTTGTGACCCGCATCTGGGCAAGGCGCGAGAGTGATGAGTGCCCGGTTCCGAAGTCGTCGATCGCCAGGCGCAGCCCGCGCTTGTGCAGTTCGGCCATGGCGGGTGCGATGTGGGTGCGGTCCGCCATTGCTGTGGATTCGGTGAGTTCGAGCATCAGCCGGTCGGCGTGCAGGCCGAACGTCTGGATGGTGTCGAGGAGGTGACGAGTGGCGGTGGGACGCCACATCGCCGGGGGCATGTTCACCGACACGTACAGGTCGAGCCCGCTCGCGGCCCACTTGGATGCCTGCCGGCAAGCCTCATCGACGACCCATTCGGAGATCGGCAGCATCAGCCCCGTCCGCTCGGCAAGCGGAAGGAAGTCTCCAGGGAGCACGAGTCCGCGCGCGCCGTCCTGCCAGCGAATCAGCGCCTCGACACCGACCAGCGACGCGTCCTTCAGCTCGACGAGCGGTTGGTAGTGCAACACCAGTTCGCCGCGATCAAGCGCTTTGCGCAGGCGGCCGGCGGTTGAGAGCCGGGCTGTGCGGCCACCGTCCGAGCGGAGGTAGGGCTGATGCCCCGCCCGCGCTTCTTCCTTGGTCTGGTACATGGCGATATCCGCGTGCCGGAGCATCCCGTCGGCGTCCTGGGCGTCTGCTGGGTACAGGCTGACCCCGATGCTTGCGGTCACGTAGAACTCGGCATCCGCGCCGGCGTTGGGGATTGCGAACGGCGTCTCCAGGGCCGTGCGGATCTTTTCGGCCACAACTTCCGCGGCGCACGCGATGTCTTCCTGCTCGACGTCCGAGTCCGATAACAAGACCAGGAACTCGTCGCCGCCAAGCCGCGCCACGACGTCTGATGTTCGCACGGAGGCGCGCAGTCGGGTCGCGACCTGGCGGAGCACTTCATCCCCGGCGTGATGGCCGAAGCCGTCATTGACGAGCTTGAAGTCGTCGAGGTCGACGAACAGCACGGCCACCGACCAGCCGCCGCGCTCGGCCTTCCGCAGCGCCACTTCCAAGTGCTCGTGGAAGAGCAGGCGGTTGGGGAGTCCGGTGAGGAAGTCGTGATAGGCGAGGTGGCGGAGCTTGGCCTGAGCCTCGGCCAGCGCGTCCGCCGCCCGACGACGCTCCGTGATGTCGGCGACCACTCCGTCCACCCACACCACGTCGCCGTCAATCCGAGGCCGACCCCGCTCCCACACCCACCGGGTGACTCCGTCGTAGCCGACCAGCCGAAACTCGACCTCGGAGGGCTCACCGCGCTGGCAACTCCTGGAGAACTCGTCGTACGGCAGTCTGTCGTCTGGATGAACCGCGTTCTCCCACGCCTCCTCTTCATCCATTCCCTCCGGCATCGGCCCGAGGAGGCTCTCGAGGCCGGAGCCGACGAACGCCGTACAAACATAGGAGCCGTCCGCCGAATAGCGCAGCTCATAGATGTGAATCGCTGTCGTCCCCGCGACACGCTGAAGCACGTCGCTCGTCGCGATCGCTTCGGCGAGCCTCTGCTCGTCAACCGTGGGACCGTTCGGATCCACCTCAGTACGAATCGGCGAATCCCCGCCGTTCATGAGCCCCGCGTGCGCCAGGTGTTGTCTCGTACGGCGGTCGGAAGTCCGGCGGTGACGGCGGCCGCCAGGCACCAAGTGGGCATGGAAGAGCGCGGTCAGGGACCTCCCGACTAGGCACCGAGCGTCGTGCTGAGGGGCCGCTGATGCGTTCCTGGTCGGTTGCCGGACGCGCCTGCGATCGCGCGCAGGAGCACGCGATCGCTCCCGACGATTGCGCCGAGGCGGTGCTGGGCGGCGAGCGACCGGAGTGGACCTAACGGAGACGTACGATGGCTCGCGACGAAGCGACGAGGAGGAGACCCCGGTGATCGTACGCACCTGGCGAGGCCACTAGGAGATGATCACGCACGCGCCCGGCCCAAGGGCCGACGGTGGCCGGCCTGAGTCGGATGGCTGATCGCGATTCGACAAGCTAACCGCGGCACGATCTTGAAGCCCTCTCCCCTATATGGGTCGTGGAGGTTCAAGACCTCTCCAGCTACCTGGGCGTCGTCTGGTAGACACGGCCGGTCTGCGGCGGGATCGTGATGCGGAACCGGCGCACGCATCTTCCGGCTGCGATCGGCTTGTTCGCCCAGATGTCGCGTACTCGCTGGCATTTCGCGCCGAGCGAGATGGTGGTGCGGACCGGCGTCAGCCGTTCGTTGGCCGCCACAACCGCATCGCTCCAGCGCCGCACCCAAAGGCAGGCGGTGGCGCTTCGCCGGTAGCAGGCCGATCGTGTCGGGTTTGGGGTGATCGCGGCTCCGCGGCGCACGCGGGTGAGCTCTGGGAAGGTGCCGTCGTGGTAACAGATGCTGGTTATGGGCACGCCGACGCAGTTGTTGTCGCCGGTGTTGATGTCGATGTCGATGGACCACAATCCGACCTCCGCCCAGCCCAGGAAGGCGCCGGCGCGGTCGCCGGGGCGGGTCGTCTTGACCTCTTCGACGTAGCGGGGTGTGCTCTTGGACTCCAGCTGCCGGCGGGCAAAGACTGACGCGAGGTCTGCGCGGGAACGGGGTGCGTCCTCTTGCAGCACTCGGTCGACGACTGAGGCGACGTCGGGGCGGAGCGGAGGTGAGACTGTGTAGTTCAAAGCGACGCGCAACCCGATCGCAGATGCGTCCCGCACGATTCGTGCGTAGGCGTCTGCGAACGTCGCGCCGGGCGTGATTGGATCGGTGGTGCAGCCGCTGACGAGTCCGGGCATCGGGCCGGAGCCGAGCGCGACCGTCCCTCGGTCGAAAAATACGCCGTCATAGCCACTTGCCTTCAGACCTTGCAGGTAGGCGAGCAGCGCGTCGTGCATTCCCCGCTCGTTCAGGTCGGGGTACACCCACCCGCTCTGGCGGCCCGGCGTGCCGGTGCTTCGCCCCATGAGCGTGTTGCCGGCGGCGTCGCAGAACTGCCAGTCGGGATGCTGAGCGATGTCCACGCCGTCATACGCGCGACCAAGCGGCAGCCAGTAGACATTTAGATAACTGAACGCGAGCGCCCCAACGCGATGGATGGTCGCGACCGCCTCGGCCGTGTCCTTCTGGGTAGTTGTCACGACGGCCGTGGCCCCTGAGAACTTCGCCGCATCGGCAGGTGCGATCTGCTGGTAGTACCACACCCAGTCGCCGCCGTCGCCGTGTCCCCTCCTGGACGATGGGGCAGACCCCGCCGCGGCGGGCGTACCGAGCAGGATCAGTGCCGCGACCATGCACACGAAGGTGGCCGCGCAACGTCGTACGGTCGACAATCGCCGGCCCTCGACAACTGGGACGTGCGGTCGTCGGTCGATAGCGCCGACCGAGGACGTTCCGCTTCGCCTCGGTAGTGGGAGTCGCGGTTCCATGGCCCGAGCGATCGGCTCGACTGACGGCCGATTCACGACAACGACTCACAACCCCCTTAACCCGGTGCCGCGCCTCCTCGAATCGTGCGATCCGCCGCGTCCGAGTGCGGCCGAAATGCCGTAGGCCGCCAACCCGCCGGCGGTCGAGCCCGGTTAGGGCTGCTCGGTGTAGATACGACTGGCGAGGGCAGGAATGGTGACGGCGACCGGGCTGGTGACGCAGGCTCCGTTGGCGAGCGGCTCCGCGGTCCATACGTCGGTGAGGTGCCGGCATGCGGGCTGGCCGGTCGTGATCGCGGTGCTGATCGGGCTCCCAGTCTCGTTTACCACCACGATGGCATGCTGCCAGCGTCGGATCCAGAGGCACGCGACCGTCGAGCCCGGCTCGCAGCGCTGCCGGTTCGGCTGCGGGTCGATTGGCGCGCCGCGGCTGATCCGCGTCAGCTCGGGGAAGGTGCCGTAATGCCAGCAGATCTGCCCCTGGGGGACTCTTAGGCAGCCGTTGTCGCCGGCGTTCATGGTCAGGTCGATCCGCCAAAGCGCCGCCTCTGCCCATTCCTCGAAGGCGAGTGGGCGGTCGCCCAGCCGCCGTGTCTTCAGCTCTTCGATGTAGCGGGGGGAGCGGCCGCGGGCGGCGAGCTCTTCGGCGCGGCGGCGGGCGAACAAGGACGCGAGGTTCTGGGTGCCGGTGCGTGGCGCCGTTTCCTGCAGCCGCCGCCACACGATCGGTTCGAGGTCGGCGGGCAGGGTCAAGTTCTCGGCGAGGTTGATGACCACCCGGAGCCCGAGCGCATGTGCGTCTTGGACCAGGTGCTGCGTAGGCGCCTGCAAAGGAGGCGCCGGGAACGACCGGGCTCGCGGTGCAGGCACTGGCGGTGTGCGCGAGCGGCCCGGCAAGGGCGCGCGAGCCAATGTCGAAGAAGATGCCGTCGTAGCCGTCGCTGCGAAGCGACACCAGGTAGCGGTCGAGCGCGCGTCGCATCCCGCGTTCGTTCGCGTCGACGTAGAACCACGACACGCCGTTTTGGACGCGGCCGAGCAGCGGCTGGCCGGGAGTCGTGCAGAACGCCCAGCCAATATGGCGGCCGATGTCGATCCCCTCGTCGGTGCGCCCGGCGGGCAGCCAGTAGATGTTGAAGTAATGGAACGCCAGTGCCCCACGCTGGGTGTGGATCAGGCTCACGGTCGCCGTCTCGTCGGCCTGGTTCCCGACGACCACCGCGCGTGCGCCGACGAACTTGGCGACGTCGGAGGCGCGCACCTGCTGGTAGAACCACACCCAGTTTCGGGGCGGAGCGATCTTGACCGGAGCGGCGGACGCAGACGTCGCACCGATGGCGATCAGCGCGACGAGCGTGACGATCAGACGGTGGAGCGTCGGGTTCCTTCTCGCGGGGCGATGAGGCCGCGTGATCGTCGTCTCGGCAGATGCAGCCGCCCGAGGTCTTTGGTGCGCCCGTCGCCGCCGAGGCGGTCTCATGGTTCTGTCCTCTGTAGGTGAGTTCCGGGGCGACGCTGCATTCCGGCACCTGCAGAACGGCGTGTCGCGCGGTTGCCTCCAGTGATCGGTTGCTCACCCTCCGCGGTCCATGCGGGACTTCACCTAATGTGATCTACCTTATTTTGCAAGAACTGCCGCACACATGACACATATTGACGTTCGCGCTCACTCACGGTGCCTTTTTGGTGTCGGCCCTCTGAGACCTACATGTCGTTGCGGTGGCGGCGGTGCTCGGGGGCGACGAGGTCGCGGTACTGCGGATGGCGATCGATGTACCACGTGATGAACGGGCAGAGGGGCACGACGACGAGCCCCTTGCCCGCGCATCGTCGAGTGCGGCCGCGGCCAGTCGGCTGCCGAACCCTCGTCCCTCGCACGCAGGGCTGACCTCGGTGTGGGTGAGTGCGATCCGGTTCTTGTGCCGCCTGTAGGCCAGCAGCCCGATCCGGCGCCCGTCGAGCATGAGCTCGTATCGGTGTGCCTGCGGGACGTTGACGACCATCGGTCTCGCTCGGGCGCTGCCCGTGGCTCGAGCGACTCGAGGTCTCCGGAGCCGTCGAAATACTCGCAGCAGCTGCCCGGTCGCATCGGACTCGCGCGCGTCCCGGTGATCGCGCGTAGCGGCGGCGGTGTGCGGCGGCGAACCGCCATGGCTCGCGCGTCGCTCAGGTGGGCGAAGATCGTCCGGGTGCCGCGGAAGAGCTGCCCGTCCTCCGTCTGCAGCACCGGGATCTGGTCGGTGCCGGCGACCTCGCGCAGGTGCGCCCGCTGCTCCGGCCACGGTTCCACCTGGCGGATGACCGCATCGATGCCGAGCTCGGTCAGCACCTCGCGCACGGCGGAGGAGAACGGGCACCACTCGGCCTGGTACAGCGTGACCGGGGACTCAGCCACCGATCGGGCGCTGCCGCTTGCTGGGCGAGACGGCCGTGGACGAACTGGACGGCCATCGCCCCCTCGCCGACGGCGGTCGGCGCATCGCTTCGTCGAGCCGGAGCGCACATCGCCTGCGGCGAACACGCCCGGCACGCTCGTCTCGAGCAGGTTCTCGCTCCCGACCGCGGGGCCGGTGAGAATGAAGCCGTCGTCGTCCCGCGCGATCGCCTCGTCCAGCCACTCCGTGCAGGGCCGCGCGCCGAGGAACAGGAACAGGAACGAGAGCGGGACGCGCTCACCGGTCTTCAGCGTGACCGCCTCCAGTCGCCCCGCATCTCCGTGGAGCGCGGCGATCTCGCTGCGGTCGCGCACGGCGACTCGATACCGCTCGAGCTCGCGCACCAGGTAGTCCGACATCGTCTCGCGCAGATCCGCGCGCCGGTGCAGCAGGGTGACCAGCGCGCCGCCGCGCGCCAGCCAGACCGCGGCCTGACCCGCCGAGTTGCCACCGCCGACCACGCCGACGCGTGACGCGCCGCACAGCTGCTGCTCCGGCGGCCCTGCGGCGTAGAAGACGCTCACCCCCTCGTAGTCCGAGAGGTCGTCGACGGGGAGGCGGCGGTACTGGGCGCCGGTGGCAAGCAGCACCGTCCGGGCGGCGATCTCCTGCCCGTCCTCGAGGCGGACGACATGCCGCTCGTCTGCCGGGCTCGAGCGCCACCGCACGGTAGGGGGTGGCGGAACGGGCGCCGAACTTCCGCGACTGCACGACCGCACGCATCGTCAGCTCCGACCCGGTGATCCCGGCCGGAAAGCCCAGGTAGTTCTCGATCCGGCGCGATTCACCGGCCTGTCCACCCAGCGCGCTGCTCTCGACGACCAGCGTCTCGAGGCCCTCGGAGGCGCCGTACACCGCCGCGCCGAGGCCGGCCGGGCCGGCTCCGACGATGAGCAGGTCGACCTCCTCGCGGGCCGAGAGCTCGCGTCCGATGCCGAGCGCCCGCGACAGCTCACGCCGGCGACGGCGCGCGCATCTCGACTCCGCCCGGCAAGCGCACGAGCGGCAGGTCTGACGGGTCGAGGCCGGCCACGAGAGCGGCCGCGTCCGGGTCGTCCGCGAGCTCCGGGTCGCGCCACGTGAACGGGCAGCCGGTTGCTGCGGACGAACTCCAGCAGCCGCCGCGTCGCCGCCGAGGAGTGCGGGCCGACGATCTCGACGCCCAGCCCGGCGACCTGCTGCAGCGCCTCGCGGCGGGCGATGAACGTCGCCAGCACGATGCTGCTGAGCGGCCCGTCCTCGAACAGGAGCGAGCGCAGCGCCTCCCGTTCGACGGCGATGTAGCGCACCGGCGTCGCGGCCACGGCGGTGACGAACGCCGCCTGTCCGGACAGCAGGTTGACCTCGCCGAGGAACCTCGACGGGCCGTGCCGCGTGATCTCGTTGCCGGCGGCGTCGAGCACCGCGACCTCGCCCTCGCAGCACCGCGATGAACGGGTAGCGCTGGTCGCCGATCCGGTACAGGGTGTCGCCCGTGGAGGCGGATGCGCTCCTCACCGAGACCGGCGAGCGTGGCAAGCTGGGACGCCGTCAGTGCTGGGCTGTCAGGCGCGTCGGTCACTCGGCCTCCATCCATCTCCGATCGTCAGGAGGGGAAGTGTATGTGCGCGCGCCTGGAGCCTTCGGGGACGGCGGCGAGGTTCGCTGGCTAGGCTGAGGTCATGGCCGGCATGCGCGTGGGCGTGGTGTTTCCTCAGACCGAGATCGGCGCCGATCGCGGCGGCGTGCGCGCGTATGCGGAGGCCGCGGAGGAGCTGGGCTACGCACACCTGGCGGCCTACGACCACGTGCTCGGGGCCGATCCTGCGGGGCATCCCGGGTTCTCCGGCCCGTACACGCACCGGACGATGTTCCACGAGGTGCTGGTGCTGCTCGGGTTCCTGGCCGGCATCACCCGCGACCTGGAGCTGGTGACGAGCGTGGTGATCGCGCCGCAGCGGCAGACCGCACTCCTGGCCAAGCAGGCGGCGGAGGTGGATGTGCTTTCGGGCGGCCGGCTGCGGCTCGGGCTCGGCCTGGGCTGGAACGACGTCGAGTACGAGGCGCTGGGCGTGCCCTTCCGCCGCCGCGGCCGCCGGATGGAGGAGCAGATCGGGCTCATGCGCCGGTTGTGGCGGGAACCGGTTGTGTCCTTCGAAGGTGAGTTCCACCGGATCACCGCCGCCGGCCTGAACCCGCTGCCGGAGCGCCGCTCGATCCCGATCTGGATCGGCGCCCAGGCCGAGCCGGCCCTGCGCCGGGCGGCCCGCCTCGCCGACGGCCTCATGGCCCAGGTGCCGCTGGACGGCGACTGGGTGCGGACGCTGGAGCGGCTCCGCGGCTGGGTGGCCGACGCGGGCCGCGATCCGTCCTCGTTCGGACTCGAGGGCCGGGTCAGCGTCGGTGTCGGCACCCCTGACGAGTGGCGGGCCGAAGCGGTCGCCTGGCGCGACCGCGGCGCGACGCACCTGTCGCTGAACAGCATGGGAGGCGGCCTGGCCGGTGCGGACGCCCACATCGCGCGCATCCGCGACGCTCGTCAGGTCGTCGAGGACCTGAGCTAGATCCCGAGCGGGTCGAACGCGCTTCGGCGCACGAACCGGCCGTGACCGGGCCGCGTGCGGATCTTCCCGTCGTCGAACACGACCGTCCCGCGCGAGAGCGTCATCCGCGGCGAGCCGCTGACCTCCTGGCCCTCGTAGATGTCGTAGTCGACGTTCATGAACGACGTGTCGACGCCGAAGACATGCCGGCGCTTCGGATCGAAGACGACGATGTCGGCATCGGCGCCCACCGCGATGACGCCCTTCCGCGGGTAGAGGCCGAACATCTTCGCGATTGCCGTCGACGTGATCTCGACCACGCGATTCATCGAGAGCCGGCCCTCGTGCACCCCGTGCTCCCACATCATCGGCAGCCGATGCTGGATCGCCGCGAGGCCGTTGGGGATCTTCGAGAAGTCGCCCAGCCCGAGCCGCTTCTGCTCGTCGGTGAACGGGCAGTGGTCGGTCGAGATGCTTTGCAGATGGTCGAACCGGAGCGCATCCCAGAGAAACGGCTGGTTGGCCGTGTCGCGCAGGGGAGGCGAGCAGACGTACCGCGCCCCGACGAAGTCCGCACGGCGCAGATCGTCGATCGAGTTGAAGAGGTACTGGATGCAGGTCTCCCCGTAGGCGGCCACGCCGCGGCTGCGGGCGCGGATGATCTCCTCGGCCGCGTCGCGGCAGGAGACGTGCACGACGAAGACCGGCGTCCCTGCGAACTCGGCCAGCCGGATCGCCCGCCCGGTCGCCTCCGCCTCCATCGTCTCGGGACGGGTGAGCGCGTGATGGATCGGATCGGTCTGCCCGTGTGCGAGCGCCGCGGTGACGAGATGCTGAATCGCGAAGCCGTTCTCGCAATGCACCATCACCAGCGCCTCCAGCTCCCGCGCGCGCTCGAGGACGGCCAGGTACTCGTCGTCGCGCACCATGAGGACGTTCGGGTAGGCCAGGAACACCTTGAAGCTCGTGATGCCGAGAGCGACCATCGCGCTCATGTCGGCGAGCGTCTCGGGGTCTGCGCTCGTGATCGCCATGTGGAAGCCGTAGTCGACGTGCGCGGCGCCCTCGGCCCGGCCCATCCACTCCTCGAGCGAGCTGCGCAGGCCGCCCGGGTGCATCTGCAGGGCGAAATCGACGATGCAGGTCGTGCCGCCTGCGGCGGCCGCCTGGGTGCCGGTGTCGTAGTCGTCGGAGCTGTGCGTGCCGCCGAACGGCATCGACATGTGCGTGTGGTTGTCGATCGCCCCGGGCAGCACGAAGCACCCGGTCGCATCGATCACCTCTGCGTCGGCGTCCGCGAAGGTGCCGACGCCGGCGATGGTCTCGCCGTCGATGAGCACGTCGGCGGCAAACGTCTCCGCCGCGTTGACCACGGTGCCTCCGCGGATGATCTTCCTGGTCACGATTGCCCCCTTCCCACCCGATCGACCGCGTAGCCGACGGTTTGCGCATATGCCCGGATCGCAAGCTCGAGGTGCTCGACCGGCGTGTCCTCCTCCTTGGCGTGGCTGATCCCGTTCGTTGACGAGGAGAAGATCATCACGGTCGGGATGGTGCGCGCCATCTCGGCGGCGTCGTGGAGCGGCCCCGACGGCAGCGCCTGGTCGCTGCCGCTGACCGCCCGGCAGGCGCTGCGCGCGGCCGCGATCAGATCCGGGTCGAACGGGATCGGGTCGATCTGCCAGATGCGCTCCCACTCGACCGTGCAGCGCTCGCTCGCCGCGGCCTCGTCGCCGCTTGCCTTCGCCTCGGCGAGCATGGCGGCGAGCTCGGCGGCGTCGAGGTGGCGCTGGTCGAGCAGCACGGTGGTCACCCCCGGGACGACGGTGGCGACGCCGGGCGTGCACTCGGCAGCGCCGATCGTGGCCACGCCGCTGTGGCGGACGGCGCCGTCGCGCACGGCGAGCGCAAACCGGCTCGCGGCCAGGAACGAGTCGCGCCGGCTCGGCATCGGCGTCGACCCGGAGTGGGCGGCCTGCCCGTGGAAGACGACGCGGTGGCGCTCGACGCCGACGGTGCCGAGCACGGTCCCGACCGCGAGACCGGCAGTCTCGAGCACCGGGCCCTGCTCGATGTGCAGCTCGAGGTATGCCCGCACGTCGGCGAGCCGGCCCGCGGCCGCCCCGGCGCGATCGAGGTCGACGCCGTACTCGGCGACCACGTCGGCGAGCCGGTCACCGGCGGCGTCGTGCAGATCGCGCACGTCGTCGGCCCTGATGCTCCCGGAGAGCCAGGACGACCCGAACAGGCTGCGGCCGAAGCGTGCGCCCTCCTCGTCGGCGAAGTCGACCAACGTCACCGTGCACGGCGGCGTGCCCGCCGCGGCGATCGTGCGCAGCACCTCGAGCGCTCCCAGGACGCCCAGCGCGCCGTCGAGCCAGCCGCCGTTCGGCACCGAGTCGATGTGCGACCCGATCACGACCGTCTCCGGCCGCGCGCCGGGAAGGCGCGCCCACAGGTTGCCCGCCTCGTCGACATCGACGGTGACGGGCAGCTCGCTCAGCCGGTCGCGCAGAAACCGGCGCGCGGTGTCCCACTCGGGAGTCCAGCACAATCTGCGCGCGCCTCCGGGGCCGCCGGTGAGGTCGGCCAGCGCGCGCAGGTCGGCGATGGCGCGGTCGGGGCGGGCGGCGACATCCATCTAGCGGGCCTCGCGCTTGAAGAGGGGGATGATGTGCTCGCCGTACATGCGCAGGGTCTCCTCCTGTCCGCCCGTCATGAGGTAGATGTTGAACTGCTTGACGCCGTGCGCCTCGAGCGTGCGCAGCTTCGCGATGTGGTCCTCGACGGTGCCGAGGATGCAGAATCGCTCACAGGTCTCGTCGTCGACGAACTCGCCGTGCCGGGCGCCCTGCCTGCTGTGGTCGGCGTAGTCGTAGAACTCGCGCCGCTCCAGGAAGCCGGTCAGGCTCTCGGGAAGCATCGACTGGTCGTAGCGCTTCAGCAGGTCGACGACGTGATTGCTGACCATGGCCGGGAACCATCGCACCGCATCCCGCGCCGCCGCCATGTCGGCGTCGATCGCCACGGGTGCGCAGACGATCGGAGCGAGGTCGTGCGGCGCCCGGCCGGCCTTCTCTGCCGCAGCCCCCGCCTGGCCCATGATCCAGTCGATGATGTCGGGATCGGCGAGCTGGATCACGACCCCGTCCCCCTGCCGGCCGGCAACGCCGAGCGCCCGCGGGCCGTACCCCGCGACCCAGACCGGGATCTCGGGCAGGTCCTGCGCCCACTTGAGCCGGATGTCGCGGCCGTTCCACGTCACGGCGCGCCCGTTGGCCATGTCCCGGATCAGCGCCGTCGCGGCCTCGAACTCCGCGATCTTCACGGGGTGCAGGCCGATCGTGCGCCGGGCCGAGTCCCCCCGGCCGATCATGACCACGACGCGTCCCGGGATGATCGTGTTCAGGGTGGCGTGGAAGCTGGCAGTGACCGTCGGGTCGCGGGTGCCGGGGTTCGTCACGCAGAAGCCCAGGCCGATCCGCTCCGTCTGCGTCGCGGCGGCGGTGACCAGGACGCACCCCTCCTGCCAGAGGATGTGCGAGTCGTAGGTGTAGGCCCAGTCGAACCCGCACTCCTCAGCCAGCCGGACGAGCTCGACGAACCGGGAGCAGGGTGGGTCGGGAAGGATCGTGACGCCGAACTCGATCGCACACCTCCTGGAGGGCGGCGGCAACGTTCCGGCCGCGCCCGGCCGGCCACTCTATCAGCCTAGACGACCGGGGCTTCGTGGGTCGATCGGGCTGCCGCCGCAGCCGTGAGGCCGTCCTTCAGATTGGCCGCGAGATCGGCCGCGTCGGCGTACACGGCGGCACAGCCGGCGTCGCGCAGCTCCGCGGCGCCGAATCCGCCTGAGAGCAGGCCGATCGACGGCAATCCCGCCCGCGCCGCCGCGACGGCGTCCCAGGCCGTGTCGCCGATCATGACGAGCGTCCGCGCACCGGGCAGGCGCTCGGCAGCCGTCGCGACCAGCTCCGGGTGCGGCTTCGTCCGCTCGACGTCGGCCGCCGACGTCCAGGCGTCAACGAGCTCGTGGGCGTCGAGCATGGCGACGTAGCGCTCCACCTCTTCGCGGTGGGCGCTCGACGCGAGCACGATCCGGTACCCGAGGCTGCGCAGCCCGGCCAGCAGGTCGCGCGCCCCGGGGAGGGGCGTTACCTCGTCGATCAGCTGGGCATACCGCTGCGCCTCGCTTGCGCGGATCGCGTCGCCAAGCCGCGCCTCGACTGCGTCGCCGGCGACGGCGGCCACGAGCTGGTCGCCGCCCATGCCGTTGTGCCGGTGGACGCGCCAGTGCGCGACGCCGACCCCGTGCTCGGCGAAGGCGCGCCCCCACGCAATCGTGTGCTGATAGCTCGTGTCGACGAGCGTCCCGTCGATGTCCACGATTGCTCCGCCGCCCTCGCCCGCGCCGGCTTCCGGCCAGGCGTCGAGCGGCTCGCCGGACGCCGGCGGCGGCTGCCTCGAGGGCGGCCGGGCGGTCACGCCCCCAGCCCCGCGGCGCGTTCCTTCCGCTCCCAGGCGCGGATCACGATCCGCGTCACCTCGCCGAGCTCGTCGCCGCGGTTCAGGAAGTTGGGCACGGTGAACGCGATGCGGGCGTCGTCCGGCCCGGCCAACTCGACCTCCAGCGCCGCGCCGGCGTCTCCGTGGATCGACACGTACTGCCAGTCGGGGGCGTCGGGCACGTCGACGCGGCCGTGGGCGTCGTACGGCGAGTCGTCGGCGGGCGGCTGTTCGGGAGGCTGGTCCACGCAGGCCGTTGTACCCGCCCACCCGGTGGAGAAAACGCCGCGGCCGCCGGCGGGTGTTTGCCCATCGACCTCCATTGGGCATCGTCGCTGCGTGGCACAGGAACCCGGAGACGGCTCAGAGGGCGCTCGAGGCGCGCAGTCGGCGAGCGAGCTCGATGCCCCGGCGGTGCCGTTCCTCGATCGCCGCACGCATCCCCGGCCACGGGCCGAGTCGGCCTTCGTCCGCATCGTCGCCACCGCCGGCATCGTCGGGATCGGAGTTGTCCTCGCCGCGATTCTCGGTACCCAGTCGATCCACGCCTGGGTGATCGGGTTGGTGGTCAGCATCACCAGCGTCGGGCTCGCGGCGATCCTGTGGTCGTCACGCACCCTGTGAGCCATCCGCGGGCCGCGGGTGGCCGGGCTGGTCGTCGCTAGAAGCCGGCGACGGCGGAGGCGGTGACAACGAGCGCCGTGATCAGGACGAGCGGCGTAGACGAGTCCCATGCAGAGACGACCCGTCACCCTGTCTGCCTGGGTAAGCGGGCCGCCTCTGCACGAGCGTCATGCATGCACGGTGTTGATACCCCGCACGCCCGCCGGGCAAGCACCGATCACGGCTTCACACGGCCTTGCCGGTGGCGACAGCCGCCACCGGACCCGTGTTCACGACCGCTGCGGCCGGCGCCCCGCCACGGCGGGCGGTGTGGACGGCGTTGGTCATGCTGGCGAGCCCGGCGGTCGAGTGGGAGTCGCTCGCGCACACGATCCGCACGCCCGCGGCCACGGCGGCGCGGACGTGGTCCGCGGACAGGTCGAGGCGGCTCGCAAGCCCGTTCACCTCGAGCGCGACCCCCGTCTCGAGCGCCGCCGCGAAGGTGCGCTCGAGGTCGAGGGCGTTCTCGGCCCGGTGGCCGATGATGCGGCCGGTGGGATGGCTGAGGCAGCGCGCGGCCGGGTGGTGCATGGCGTGGATCACCCGGGCGGTGAGGTCGTCGCGGCGACCGCGCTGGCCGGCGTGGAGGGAGATCTGCACCCAGTCGAGCTCGGCGAGCACGTCGTCAGGCAGGTCGAGGCGGCCGTCGGCGAGGATGTCGCACTCGGCGCCGCGCAGGACACGGAACGGGTGCAGCGCGGCGTTTGCGGCCTCGATCTCGCCCGCCTGACGGCGCAGGTCGTCGGCGTCGAGGCCGGGCACGACGCTGACCGCCCGGGTGTGGTCGCAGATCGCCAGGTACTCGTAGCCGCGGGCGCGGGCGGCCTCCGCCATCTCGCGCACGCCGGCGCGGCCGTCCGACCAGGTGGTGTGGCAGTGCAGGTCGCCGCGCACGGCGGGCTCGTCCAGCAGACCCTCCGCGTTCGCCGGCGCTCCCAGCTCGCGCAGCTCCGGGGGCACCGGGCCGATCCCCAGCAGCTCGAACACCCGCTCTTCGGTCGCGGCCTCCGGCAGCGGCTCGAGGGCGGCGACGTACCCGTCCGATCCGGTTGCGCGGACGAGCGCCGTCCCGAGCTGCTCTGGCTGCGCGACGACCAGCTCGAGGGGGACGCCGTCGACGCTCACGCCGAGGTCCGGCTCGAGCATCGCCACGATCTCGGGCAGCCCGGCGAAGCGCGCCCGCGTGTCGTCCGGATGCGACGTCGGCACGACGACCGCGAGCCGCGCCGGCTGATCGACCCAGCGGCGCACGTCGCCGGCAACGATGCCTCCCAGCGCCGCGGCCACCGCCGCCGATAGGGCCCGCGCCCGGTCGAGCATCAGCCCCGGCCGCGGCGCCGCCTGCGCCGGGGCGGTCGACGGCCGCGAGGATCCGCGCCTCGGTGTGGGGGCCGACACCGGGCGCCGACTGCAGCCGCCCCGCGGCGGCGGCCTCGCGCAGCTCGGCCACGGTGCGGACGCCGAGAGCCGTGCCGATGGCGGCGAACCGGCTCGCGCTGAAGCCGTGCATGCGTCCGAAGGCGGCGAGCTCGGGCGAGATCGTGCGCCGCAGCTCCTCGAGCTCGGCGATCGAGCCCGTCTCGACCAGCTCGCGCATGCGCCGGTCGAGCCCCGGCCCGATGCCGCGCAGGTCGGTCGCGCGGCCCTGGCGGACAAGCTCGGCAACGGGCAGCGACGTTCCCCTGACGAGCCCGGCGCCACGCCGGAACGCCCGCACCGCGTGCCCGTCGGCGCCGGAGAGCTCGAGCAGGACGGCGTACTCGGCCAGCGCCGCGGCGATCTGCTCGTTCGACGGCGTCGCGGTCACCCTCAGCGAGCATAGGGCCGCGGCGACCTCGCCGCGGCCCCACGCCCGATCTGCGCTAGTTCGCTGCGGAGTAGACCGATCCCTCGGCGATCAGCGTCAGCTTCTCGTCGGCGGCCGACTCCTCGTCCAGGGTCTGGTCGAGCAGCTTCGCCGCGTCGGTGTGGCCGAGCTGGCGGGCGAGCGCGCGAGCCGTGCCGTAGGCGGCGATCTCGTAGTGCTCGACCCGCTGGGCCGCGCCGATCAGCGCCGCGTCGCGGGCGTCGCCGTTGCCCTTGGCCTCGGCGACCTCGCTGCCCTCGCTGATCAGGCCCTCCATCCCGTCGCAGTGCTCGCTCTCGGGCTTGATGCCGACCGCCTCGAACACATCCTCGAGCCGCTTCACATGTCCACGGGTCTCGTCGAGGTGCTCACTCACGGCCTCCTTCAGATCCTTCGACGTGGCCGCCTTGGCGATATCCGGCAGCGCCTTGACCAGCTGCTTCTCGGCGCTGTAGAGATCCTTCAGCTCGGCCTCGAGCACGTCATCGAGTGTCTTCAGCTCCATGCTTCCTCCCCGGTGGGTGTGACGATGAGCCCAGCAGGTACCCATGTGTCGCGAAGGCAAACCCGATCAGGACGTTTTCGCGCGCCGGCGCCGGCGCGGCCGGCGGGTCTCTGCCGCGAGCCGCCGCCGCAGGAGTGCGAGCACGGCCGCTTCCTCGCTGGTCAGGCCGCGCAAGCCGCGCGCAAGTTTGCGATCGGCCGTCCGGCCGAGCCCCGCGGCCAGGTTGCCCTCCAGGTGCGCCTCGATCACGCCCGGATGCACATAGCAGCTGCGGCACACGGCAGGTGTGTTCCCGAGCTCCTTTGCGACGGATTCGACCGCTCGCATGACCTGGCGTTTCGCCCGGGTCGGCGTGCCGGCCTCGCCCAGATCCTCGAGCGCCCAGGCGGCGAGCACCGTGCCCGACCAGGTGCGGAAGTCCTTGGCGGTGAAGTCCTCGCCGGTCGCCTCGCGCAGGTAGTCGTTCACGTCCTCGGAGTCGATGTCGACCGCCTCGCCGTCGGCGTCGACATACTGGAACAGGTGCTGGCCGGGCAGGTCTTCGCACCGGCGCAGCACCCGCGCGACGCGGGGGTCGGACACCTCCACGTCGCTCACCTTCCCGGCCTTGCCGCGGAACCGGAACGTGATCCGGGCGCCCGTGACGTCGACGTGGCGCTTGCGCATGGTGGTCAGGCCGAAGGAGCCGTTTTCGCGGGCGTACTCGTCGTTCCCGACCCGGATGCTCGTCTCGTCCAGCAGGCGCACGACCGTGGCGACCACCCGGGGCTTGCCGAGCGTGTGCCGGCCGAGGTCGCGGCTGACGCGGCGGCGGATACGCGGCAGCGCCTCGGCGAAGGCGATCAGGCGCCCGTACTTGGCCTCGTCGCGCACCTCCCGCCAGCGCGGGTGGTAGCGGTACTGCTTGCGGCCACGGGTGTCGCGGCCGGTTGCCTGCAGGTGGCCGTTCGGCACCGGGCAGATCCACACATCCGTCCACGCGGGCGGAACCGCGAGCGCGGCGATGCGCGCCCGCTCCGCGGCGGCCGTGATCGTCTTCCCGTCGGGGCCGGTGTACTGGAACCCGCGGCCGCGCCGGCGCCGGCGGATGCCGGGACGATCGTCGCTCGTGTAATGCAGGCCGGCCTCATTTGCCGCAGCCCGAGGCGTGTCTGTCATGCGGGATCGCCTTCGTGTCGAGGGCAGTGGCACGCAGGTACCCGGACGCGTTTTGCCTGCAAACGCGCAACGGCGTGTTCCCGCCCCTCCAGCGCCCGGCTGGACTGCGCCGCTGGAAGCGGCTAGCCGCCTCCGACCGCGATGCGCCAGGCACGGTTGGCGCCGAAGTCGAGCAGCCACAGGCTCCCGGCGGCCGGCTGAGCGACGAAGATCCCCGCCGGCCATCGGCTCTGGGTGACATCGCGCGGGTGCCGGGCGTTCACACGCCACATGCGTCCGCTGGTCGTCGGCACCCACAGGCTGCCGCCGGCCAGACCAAGATCGAGCGGCCCGCCGGGCGTGGCGACCGTCGCGGTGATCCTGGCCGCGCCCGGGTCGATCCGCTGGACGGCGTTGCCCGTCTGGTCGGCGACCCAGAGCTGGCGTCCCGAACGCGCGAACCAGACCGGGCCCGGTCGTGAGCGGATCCTGTTCACGACGCGGTTCGTTGCCGGGTCGATCCGAACGACGCGGTTCGCAGACTGGACGGCAACCCAGACGCTTCCGGGACCCACGGCGAGGCCCGAGAGGGTGCCGCCCACCCGGATGCGGCGGACGATCCGACCGGTGTGGGGGTCGATCCGGTAGACGCGCCCGGTGGTGTGTCCGGCTGCCCACACGGCTCCCTCACCATGTTGGACGTCCCAGACCTGATCGCCGACGTCGACGGTGCGCGTCGTCCTGCCGCTCGCAGGGTCGACCCGGATCACGGTGGCGTCGCCGACGTCCGCCACCCACAGCGAGCCCGCCGCATAGGTGATGCCGCATGGTGCCGTCCCCGTCGGGAAGCTCCCGGTCACGCGGTTGGTGGCCGGGTCGACCCGCACGAGACGGTTCGTGCCGTAGGCCGTGAACCACACCGAGCCCGCGCCGACAGCCACCGCGCAGGGCTTCGCGCCCACAGCGATCGTGGCCTTGATCGCCGGTCGCGCCAGAGGCCGCGGCCCCCCGGAGCCGGGATGGCCGGCGGCCGTCGATCCTGTGCCGCAGCCTGCGGCCATGACTGCGGCGACACCGAACGGGATCAATCGCAGCCTGCCACCCATCGCTCCAGACTAGGGACGACCGGGGCGTGCGGCTGTCGCAATCTTGCGCAATCCACGGGTTCGCGCAAGGGTGTCCGGCTCGCTGGACCTACGCCACGTGGTGCGTCGCCGCGTCGCGCAGCTGCATGAGATCGAGCGCCTTCGGCGTGAGCTCCCCCCGGGCGGTGCCGCGGCCGTGGCTCGTGAGCAGGTCGCGCCGCCGGGCCTCTGCGATGATGCGTTTCGCGTAGGCGGCCGGATCCTCCGTCCCGGAGGGCACGATGGCCCTCACGGCCGCCATCGGCGCTCGCTCGCCCCGCTGTGACGCCGCCGCATATGCGGCGGCGTAGCGGACGACCGTCTCGTCCCGGGTGGGGGTCGGCGGGGTGGGAGGGACGGGGCGAGCGTCGATCAGCTCGCGCCTTGCCGAGCGCAGCGGTTCGATCAGATCCTGTCTGGCCGTCACGTGGGCTACTCGCGGCGGCCGCGATCCGCGCCGCCGCACGGCGGTCGGGACCATCGCCGCGAGCACGGAGATGAGCGCCGCCACCGCGAGCATCTCCGGCAGGCCGATGGGGAGCGCGTCTCCGCTTGCCGACCGCGCGATCGGGTCGGAGTGCTTCTTGACGCCGGTGGCGCCAGGCCCCGTCCCCGGAGACGTCGCGAGGCGTTGTGTGCCCAGTGGATAGAGACGCCACAGCCGGCGTGGGTCGGGGGCAGGATGGTGGCCCCGGGCGGCGAGGGCCGCCGCGGGCATGCCGAGCAGCGCCAGCGACATCGCAAGCAGGCAGATCGCGCGAGCGCGCACCCACATCCTCTCCACGAGCGAGCCTCCCTCAGCCGTGGCTGGATAATCCTGGAAATGATACCGGACGCGCGGAACCGCATTGCGGCCGCCGCGGCGCTCAGCGGCCGGCGAGCATGACGACCGCGGCGAGCGCGCAGAACGCCACCGCGACCGTCGTCACGCGGGCCAGGATCCTGCGCGCGTGGTAGGCGACGGCCAGGCGGGCCACGCCCGCGACGGCCCCGCGCGACAGGATCAGCGCGACCGGGGAGCGGCGGGCGCCCGAGAGCGCATGCGCCTGCCAGAAGGCGATCATCCGCTCGGCCTCGCGGCGGGCCGCCCGGCGGTGGAACGGCAGCCGCATCCGGCGCTGAATCCAGTAGCCGAGCGCCTCCAGCGCCTCGTCCAGATTCGGCGTGAGCATCTCGCGGACGACGCGATCATCTTCGCTCAGCCTCATACGCGCAGGATATCGCCGGGGCTGGATGGTTGATTCCACGCCGCCGTGATGGCCTGGGCGGCGAGAACCGAGCCTCGCAAGGACGCAGGGAGCGTTCATAGTGGGTGAACTATGGGCGCAACCGAGGAGCGTTCAAGGGCAGTTGCCCTTGAACGCGGTCTGAGGCGTCTGCGATCACGCAGACGCCGAAGCGCGAGGCGACGGTTCGCAGCCGCAGCACCACCACAACACGACCGGTCACCAGCAGACGGACGTCCAGGCGCGTGGCGGCGTGGAACCAACCATCTAGTCACGCACGTAGACGCCGGCGTTCGCGTTGCGCATGGCGGTCACGTAGCCGGCCCGCTCGAGGGCGGTCGCGTCCTCGGCCGGCGGCACCGCCAGCATCCCGCGCACCTCGCTCACCGAGCCGAACCCCTTGCGCTCCATCCACGCCGTGAGGCCGTCGAGCAGCACCGCAGCATGCTCGGGGCCGTTGCGCAGGAGGGCCGAGGCGCTCATGACGACGTCTGCGCCGGCGAGCAGGTAGCGGGCCACATCGCTTGCGTCCTCGACGCCCGTCGTCGCCGCGAGCGAGGCCCGCACACGGCCGTGCAGGAGGGCGATCCAGGTCAGCGGCAGCCGCGCCTCGGCCCGCGTCGAGAGCGCCACGCGCGACACAAACGCGAGCTCCTCGGTATCGATGTCGGGCTGCAGGAAGCGATTGAACAGGACGAGGGCGTCCGCACCCGCCGCATCGAGGCGCTGCGCGATCTCCCCTGTCGAGCTGAAGTACGGGCCGAGCTTCACGGCGACCGGGATCGTGACGGCCTCCTTGACCCGCGCGAGCACGTCGACATGGCGCTGCTCGACGTCGCGCCCGGCCGTGCTCGCATCGCCGGGGAGGTGGTAGATGTTGAGCTCGATCGCGGCGGCCCCCGCGGATTGCATCGACCGCGCGTAGTCGGTCCAGCCCGCGGGCGTGACCCCGTTCAGGCTCGCGATGACGGGGACGTCCACGACCGCCGTCGCCCGCTCGATCAGGCGCAGGTAGGCGTGCGGCCCGGAATCCTCGCGCGCGATCGCCGGCAGGTAGTCGACCGCCTCGGCGAAGCTCTCGGCGACGCTGTCGACGATCGCGGCCCGGTGGGCCGCCTCGGCCCGCAGCTGCTCCTCGAAGAGCGAGAAGAGCACCACCGCGCCCACGCCGGCATCGGCGAGGCGGCGGATCCCGTCGAGCGTGGAGGAGACGGGCGAGGCCGACGCCACCAGGGGGTTTCGGAGCTCGAGGCCCATGTACCGGGTGGTGAGCTCCATCACTCCTCCTTGCGGGCGTCGTGGGGGAAGCGGCCGGCGCCGCGCATGGCCATCTCCTCGTAGGTCTGCCAGCGCAGGTCGGCAGCCTCCTGGGCGAGCTGCAGCAGCCGCTCCGCCTCCTCCGGCCGGGCGCCCGCGAGCGCCTGGAAGCGCAGCTCGCCCTTGCGATAGTCCCCGAGCGGCATCCGCGGCCGGGGGGAGTCGAGCAGGAACGGGTTCGCGCCGGCCGCCCGCAGCACCGGGTCGTAGCGCATGAGCGGCCAGTGCCCGCTCGCGACCGCGCGGTACTGCTGGTCGAGCCCGTCGCGCATGTCGTAGCCGTGCGCGATGCAGTGGCTGTAGGCGATCACGAGCGACGGCCCCTCGTATGCCTCGGCCTCGCGGAACGCCGTCAGCGTCTGCTGGGGATCGGCGCCCATCGCGACGCGGGCGACGTAGACGTTCGCGAGCGCGATCACCTGCAGCGCGAGGTCCTTCGTGGGCGTCGTCTTGCCGGCGGCCGCGAACTTGGCGACGGCGCCCAGTGGGGTCGCCTTCGACATCTGCCCGCCGGTGTTCGAATAGACCTCGGTGTCGAGGATGAGCACGTTCACGTTGCGTCCGCTCGCGAGCACGTGATCGAGCCCGCCCGAGCCGATGTCGTACGCCCAGCCGTCGCCGCCGACGATCCAGACGCAGCGGCGCACGAGGTGGTCGAGCACGCTGCGCAGGTCGTCCGCGGCGGGCCCGTCCAGGGCGTCCAGGCGCGGCCGCAGCTCGGCGACTCGCGCGCGCTGGTCGCGGAGCTCGGACTCGCGCAGCTGCGGCGCCTCCAGGATCTCGTCGACGAGGTCGGCTCCCAGCTCGTCGCGCAGCTGCAAGAGCCGGCGGCGGGCGAGCTCGGAGTGGCTGTCGGCCGCGAGCCGCAGGCCGAGGCCGAACTCGGCGTTGTCCTCGAAGAGCGAGTTCGACCACGCCGGGCCGCGGCCGTCCGTGCCGGCCGTCCACGGCGTGGTCGGCAGGTTGGCTCCGTAGATCGACGAGCAGCCGGTGGCGTTTGCGACCGTCAGCCGGTCGCCGAAGAGCTGGGAGAGCAGCTTCAGGTAGGGCGTCTCGCCGCATCCGGCGCACGCCCCGGAGAACTCGAACAGGGGCTCGAGGAACTGGGTGCCGCGCACCGTGCCGAAGTCGACGCGCGAGCGGTCGGCCTCGGGCAGGCCCTCGAAGAATGCGATGTTCTCGCGCTCGTCGGCGACCAGCGGCTCGCGCGCGGCCAGGTTGATCGCCCGGTGCACCGGCTCGCCGCCGGCCGACACGGGGCAGGCCTCGACGCACAGGCCGCAGCCGGTGCAGTCCTCGACGTAGACCTGCAGCGTGTAGCGCGTCTCGGGCAGGCCGGGGCCGTTGAGAAGGGCCGACCGGAACGTCTCCGGCGCCCCCTCGAGGCCGGATGGGCCGTAGTAGCGGCTGCGGATCACGCTGTGCGGGCAGACGAAGCTGCAGTTGCCGCACTGGATGCACAGGTCCTCGTCCCACACGGCGACCTGGTCGGAGACGTTGCGCTTCTCGTAGCGGGTGGTGCCGCTGGGGTAGGTGCCGTCGACCGGCAGCGCGCTGACCGGCAGCTCGTCGCCGCGGCCGGCCATCATCATCGCGGTCACGCTGCGCACGAACTCGGGCGCATCCGCGGGGACCATCGCCGCCGGCTCGCGTACCGACGTGGCCTCCCCCGGGCAGCTCGACCCGGTGCAGGCCGTCGAGCGCGTGGTCGACGGCCGCGAGGTTGCGCTTCACGACCTCGTCGCCGCGGCGGCTGTAGGTCTTCACGATCGCCGCCTTGATCCGGTCGATCGCCTGCGCGGGCTCGAGCACGCCGGAGATGGCGAAGAAGCACGTCTGCAGGACGGTGTTCACCCGGCCCGGGAGCCCGGCCTCGCGCGCGATCAGGCCGGCGTCGATCACCTGGAGCTCGATCCGCTTCGCGAGGATCTGCTCCTGCACGGGGCGCGACAGCGCGTCCCACACCCGGTCGGGAGGGTGATGGGTGTTGAGTAGGAGCGTCGCGCCGGGCGCGGCCCGCTCGAGCACCTCCGGGCGCTCCAGCATGCCGAACTGGTGGCAGCCGACGAAGCTCGCCTGGTGCACCAGGTAGGGCGCCCGGATCGGCTGCGGCCCGAAGCGCAGGTGCGACACGGTCTGGGAGCCGGACTTCTTGGAGTCGTAGACGAAGTAGCCCTGGGCCTGCAGCCCCTCCTCCGTGCCGAGGATCTTGATCGTGTTCTTGTTCGCCCCCACGGTGCCGTCGGCGCCGAGGCCGAAGAACACCGCCCGCACGGTCTCCTGTGGCTCGATGTCGAGCCCCGGGTCGTAGGCGAGGCTCGTGCCCGACACGTCGTCTCGGATACCGACCGTGAACCGCTGCCGCGGCCGCTCACGTCCCAGCTCAGCGAGCACGCCGGCGACCATTCCCGGCGAGAGCTCCTTGGAGGACAGGCCGTAGCGCCCGCCGCTCACCGCCGGCATCCGCGCCCGCTCGCCGCGGGCGTGCGCCTCGGCCAGGGTCGCGAGGACGTCGAGGAAGAGCGGCTCGCCGAACGAGCCGGGCTCCTTCGTGCGGTCGAGCACGGCCACCCGCTCGACGGTCGCCGGGAGGGCCGCCGCGAGCGCCTCGGCCGGAAACGGCCGGTAGAGCCGCACCTGGGCGACTCCGACCCGCTCGCCGCGCGCCTGCAGGTGGGCCACGGTCTCGCCGACCGTCTCCGCCGCAGAGCCCATTACCACGATCACCCGCTCGGCCTCGGGGTGGCCGCGGTAGGAGACGAGGTCGTAGCTGCGGCCGGTGCGCTCCGTGACCTCGGCCATCGCACCCTGCACGAGCTCGGGCACGCGGGCGTAGAACGGGTTCACGGTCTCGCGCGCCTGGAAGTAGACGTCGGGGTTCTGGGCCGTCCCGCGCACGAACGGCCGCTCGGGGGAGAGCGCGCGGTCGCGGTGCGCGCGCACGAGCTCCTCCGAGACGAGCGCGCGCAGGTCGTCGTCTGAGAGCGGCTCGATCGTGTTCAGCTCGTGCGAGGTGCGGAAGCCGTCGAAGAAGTGCAGGAACGGCACCCGGGTGCGGAGCGTCGCCGCGTGCGCCACGAGGGCCAGGTCGTGCGCCTCCTGGACCGAGGCCGACGCGAGCAGCGCAAACCCGGTCTGGCGGACGGCCATCACGTCGGAGTGGTCGCCGAAGATCGAAAGCCCCTGGGCCGCCAGCGACCGCGCGGCCACATGCATCACCGCCGCCGTCAGCTCGCCCGCGATCTTGTACATGTTGGGCACCATCAGGAGCAGGCCCTGCGAGGCGGTGAACGTCGTCGCCAGCGTCCCGCCCTGAAGGGCGCCGTGCAGCGCTCCCGCGGCGCCGCCCTCGCTCTGCATCTCGACCACCGCCGGCACCGTCCCCCAGACGTTGGGCCGGCCCTGGCTCGACCACTCGTCCGCGAGCTCGGCCATCGGCGAGGAGGGCGTGATCGGGTAGATGCAGCAGATCTCGCTCAGCCGGTAGGCGACCGAGGCGGCGGCCTCGTTCCCGTCGACTGTCACCTGCATCAGCCGGGCTCCGCGATCATCTCGATCGAGTGCACCGGGCACTGCTCGAAGCAGGCTCGGCAGCCGGTGCAGCGGTCGTAGTCGAAGCGGTACCGCTGCCCCGGCCCCAGCTTGATCACCGCGTCCTCCGGGCAGGCGCCGAGGCAGCCGTCGCACTCGCAGCAGTTCCCGCACGAGAGGCACCGGCGGGCCTCGAACGACGCCTCCTGCGACGGCAGGCTCCCGACCACCTCGGCGAAGTCGCCCACCCGCTCGGCGGGCGCGAGCTCGGGCTGCTGCCGGCGGCCGGCGTCGCCGAAGAACCACAGGTTCAGCGCGTCGAACCCGACCTGCGGGTGCTTCGGCGGCCGCTCGAGCACGGCGCCGCGCAGCCATGCGTCGATCTCGCGCGCGGCCCGCTTGCCGTGACCGACGCCGACCGTCACCGTGCGCTCGGCCGGGACCATGTCCCCGCCGGCGAAGACGCCCGGGCAGCCGGTCATGAGCTCAGGGGAGACGCGCACCGTGCCGTCGCGCTCGAACTCGATCCCGGGCACGCCGCGCAGGAACGCCGTGTCGGTCTCCTGCCCGAGCGCGAGGATCACCGAGTCGGCCGTGAGCGTCTCGAACCGCCCCGTCCCCTGCGGGAACCCGGTGTCGTCGAGCTCCATCACCTCGACCCGCAGCTGCTCGCCCTCGAACGCGGCGATCGTGCGCAGCCAATTCATGCGCACGCCCTCGCGCTCGGCGTCGCTCGCCTCGTCCTCGTGCGCCGGCATCTGCCCGCGCGTTCTGCGGTACACGATCAGCGCCTCTTCGGCGCCCAGCCGCCGCGCCGTGCGGGCCGCGTCCATCGCGGTGTTGCCGCCGCCGTACACGGCCACCCGCCGGCCGATCTCGGGCCGCTCGCCCGACGCCACGTCGCGCAGGAACGCCACCGCATCGACGATCGGGCCGGCGTCCATCGCCGGGATCTCGGCCCGTCTCGACAGGTGCGCGCCGACCGCGACGAAGACGGCTGCGAACTCGCCGTCGCGGCGCTCGGCCTCGAGATCGGTGACGTGGTGGTTGCGCGTCAGCCGCACGCCCAGCGCCTCGACGCGCCTGATCTCCTGGTCGAGGACGTCCCGCGGCAGCCGGTAGGCGGGGATGCCGTAGCGCATCATCCCGCCCGGCTCGCCGCCCGCATCGCGGATCTCGACCTCGTGGCCGAGCCGCGCGAGGTGATAGGCGGCCGAGAGGCCGCTCGGCCCGGCGCCGATCACGAGCACGCGCGCGCCGGAGCGCACCTGTGGGCGCTCGAACTCCCAGCCCCGCTCGTTTGCGAGGTCGCCGAGGAACCGCTCGACGGCGTGGATCGAGACGGCGCTATCGAGCAGCGCGCGGTTGCAGCCGGTCTCGCACGGGTGGTAGCAGACCCGGCCGTGGATGGCGGCGAACGGGTTGTCCGAGACGAGCAGCCGCCACGCCTGCTCGTGCTCGTCGGCCTGGACGTGCGCGAGCCAGCCCTGGATGTTCTCGCCCGCCGGGCAGGCCGCGTTGCAGGGGGGCAGCAGATCGACGTACAGGGGCCGTTCCGTGCGCACGGGGCCCGCGCGCGAACGCCCATGCGCGAGGTCGGGGAGCGGCGTGATGTCGGGCCGCGCGGCCGGCCCCTGAGCAGGCCGGCGCTGCGATCGCTGTATCCGGGGGGGTCGCGACGACATCGCCCTGACCTACGCCCTGACCCCCGCCTCGACAATGTCTCCGGCGTGCACGCGGCTACCGTAGCAGCCGCGCCCACACCGGTCGATTTTCGCGCCGGATTACCCAGTCGCGCGCGCAACAACGGTGCCGGCCCGGTGATCGGTGCCGTACGGTCGCTTCCACACCGTGGCCGAACAGGTTCCGGGCGCACCGAACCGGAACCTGATCTCGTAGAAGAGCTGCGGCGTGATCTCGAACACCGGACGCGGGCGGCAGCCCGCCCGCTCGAGCAGGGGGATGCTGTAGCGGTAGCGTCCGGGTGAGACGTAGTTGTCCCCGAACCCGCCGTGGTCGATGCCGGACCCGGTCAGGCCGTCTCCATCCAGCTGCCGTGCGATCACGGCAGCGCCGAGCATTCCGCTGGCGCGGCGGGGGATCGGCGCCCGATGGCAGACGGGCGGCGTCGAGTGCGTGCAGGCGAAGTATGTGATGCTGCCGGCCACATCCCCGTCCCCCGCGAACTCGCCGGAGGGGCCGCCGCATCCGGCGGCCACCGCCAGCGTCGCGATCCCGAGCAGGGGCCATGTCGTGCGCACATTTGGTAGGACGCTTGAACCCGATGAAGGTTCAGGTGGCTAGGCGGACATCGCCGTCCGCCCGCCGCTGCGAAGCGCCAGCCGCAGCTCCCGGCGGGAGCTGACGCGCAGCTTTCGGAACACCTTGCGCAGATGCCACTCGACCGTCCGCGGGCTGAGGAAGAGCGCCGCGCCGATCTCCGGGTTCGTCTGGCCGTCCGCCGCCAGCCGGGCGACCTCCGCCTCCTGCGCGGTGAGATCGTCGCGGGTCTCGACGGTCCGTTTGCGCACGGTCTCGCCGGTTGCGAGCAGCTCGCGCCGGGCGCGCTCGGCGAAACCGGCCGCGGCGTTGCGATCGAACGTCTCAAGCGCGGCCCGAAGCTGCATGCGCGCGTCCACCCGCCGGCCCCCCCGGCGCAGCCACTCGCCATACAGGAGCTGCGCCCGGGCCAGCTGGAGAGTCGTTCGGCTCCTGCGAAATCCATCGAGCGCCTCCCAGAAGCGGGCCTCGGCGTCCGCGCCCACGAGCGCCGCCGACTGCGCCCGGATGCCGCGCTCCCACTCCGTCTCGGCCCCGGCCGTGCACTCGTCGAGCCTCTGCAGTGCCGCCTGCGCCGCGGCCCGGTCGCCGCTTCGGGCGCACGCCTCGACCAGCTCGCCGACGGCCCAGATGTACGGGCCGAGATCCTCGTGCTCGCACGCGCAGCAGGCCGCCGCGAGGGCGGCCGGGTAGCGGCCGCGCCCGTTGTAGAGGATCGCCTTCGCGTATGCGGCCACGGCGATCGCCCGGCGCACGCCCTCCGCCGGCGTGTCCTGCACGCAGGCGTCCGCGAGCTCCAGCGTGCGCGTCTCCTGACCCCGCCAGGCGGCCAGCACGAGCGAGGTGGCAAGCGCCGGCGTGTGTCCGCTCGCCCGCGTGACCGCCTCCGCCTCATCGATCAGCGCCGCTGCCGGAGGCTTCAGGCGGCGGATGCCGGGAGTGGGGGTCGGTGCGTCGATCCGTTCCAGGGCGGGCATGGCGAACCCTCCGTCAGTCGGTTACGAGGTGGTGAACACGCTCGACCGCCGGGCCGGGGGACGTTGTCCCCCACCCATCAAGCGTTCCGCTACTGCCTCAATAAGCCGCCGGCCGCAGAACCCAAGAGGCGGGGCCGAATTGCGGTGGTGTGGGCTAGATTGCGGCGGCTCGCACCCGGAGGGGGAGCGGTTGGACCGGCGGACTGACCAGCGAGGAACCGACAGGCGCATCCGGTGACCGGCGGCACGCATCACCGGCGGCTCAGCGTGCGTGAAGAGCTTGAGCTGGTGGTGGCCGCCGAGGCCGGCGACCCGGTCGCCTGCCGCGGGCTCGTCGAGGCGTTCCTGCCCGCGATCGCCGGCATCGCCCGGGGCTTCGACAGAGGCGGCGCGGTGGAGCGCACGGAGCTGATCCACGAGGGGGTGGCCGGCCTGCTGTTCGCCACCCGCCGCTACGACCCCCGCCTGGAGACGCCGTTCTGGGCATACGCGTCGTTCTGGGTGCGCAAGGCCATGCAGGATCTCGTGGCGGAGCTGGTGCGGCCGGTGGCGCTGTCCGACCGCGCCGTCCGCGGCCTGGCCCAGATCCGGGCCGCTCGCCGCGAGCATCTGCAGACCCACGCCGTCGAGCCGACGAGCGCCGAGCTCAGCCGTGCGACCGGGTTCACCCCGGATCAGCTGGAGAGCCTGCTCGCGACCGAGCGCACCCCGCGCGGCATCGACGAGTCGCTGCACGGCGAGGAGGCGGCGACGGCGACGGTCGGCGAGGCGATCGCCGATCCCGCCGCCGAGCGCGAGTACGAGGCGGTGCTCGACCGGATCGAGCTGCGCGAGGTGCGCAGGCTGGCCGACGAGCTCGACGAGCGCGAGCGCACGGTGGTCTCGGCCCACTACGGGCTCGGGCAGTCGGCACAGACGCTGAACCAGATCGGGGCGGCGCTGGGGCTCACGGCCGAGCGCGCCCGCCAGATCGAGGGCGGTGCGCTCAAGAAGCTGCGCGAGGCGCTGGCGGAGCCCGTGCTGCAGCCACTTGAATCCGGCCGCTCGGGGCTTACTTGAAGGAGATGCGCCCGAACCGAGCCGCGCTGCGCCACAACGCGTTTGTCTACTCCTCGCCGGAGGAGTACGTCGAGCGCTCGGTGGCGTTCCTGCGCGAAGGCCTCGAGGCGGGCGAGGGCGGCATCGTGGCGCACACCCGCCCGGGGCTTGCCGCCATGCGCGAGGCCCTCGGGGCCGACGCCGCGCGGGTGCGGTTCGTCAACGTCGAGACGGCCTACACCCGCCCCGCGCGGACGCTCGCCGCATACCACCGGGTGTACGTCGATGAGCTCCGCGACGTCGGCTCGCTGCGCGCCGTCGCCGACGTGCAGCTCGGCCCTGACAAGGGCGAGTGGGACGAGTGGGTCGGCTACGAGTCGGTCTTCAACGACGCGTTCTCCCATCTGCCGGCATGGGTGATGTGCACGTACAACTTGAACGGCCTGCCGGACGCGCTGCTCGACGGCGTCTGGCGCACTCACACCGAGGTGCTCGCCGGCGAGGAGCTCGCCGACAGCGGCCGGTTCGAGCGCCCCGCGGCGCTTCTGCAGGGGATCGCCGGTGCGCCGGAGCCGCTGCCCGATCTGCGCTCGATCGCCTTCGGCGCCGACATCGAGGCGTTCCGTGAGCATCTGGCGGGCGCGCTTCACGCCGAGGGCGCGCCCGAGCCAAAGGCGCTCGACATGCTGCTCGCCGGCACGGAGATCGCCACGAACGCGCTCACCCACGGCGGCGGCGTCGCGGCCGTGCGCGTCGGCCGCGCCGGAGGCCGGTTCGTCTGCGAGATCGTCGACCGGGGCCTCGGCTTCGACGACCCCACCGCGGGCTACATCCCGCCCCGCCGGGGGGTCGGCACGGGCCTTTGGGTCGCCCGGCAGCTGACCTGGCGGATCGAGTTCTTCCACGCCGGGCGAGGGTTCACCGCCCGGATCTGGCTGTGAGCAGGGCGCACACGACCAGGGCATGGCACGGGCGCGACGGGACGCCCGGCGCGCAAGGCTCTCGGCGTTCGCCCTGGCCAAACGAATGGAGGTCGAGATGAGCGCAACCGGCTCGAGCACTGACTATGACGTGATCGTCCTCGGCGGCGGCTCGCCGGGCGAGCACTGTGCCGGCGCGCTGGCCGAGGGCGGCCTGCGCGTCGCCGTCGTCGAGCGCGAGCTGGTCGGGGGCGAGTGCTCGTACTGGGCGTGCATCCCGTCCAAGTCGCTGCTGCGCCCCGGCGAGGCGGTGCATGCCGCCCGCGACGCGGGCGCCCACGCGGAGGTCGACGTCGCCGCGACGCTGGCCTGGCGCGACTACATGGTCTCGAACTACTCCGACGCCGGTCAGGAGCGCTGGCTGGCGAAGACGGGCATCGCCCTGATCCGCGGCAGCGGGCGGCTCGCCGGGCCGGGCGTCGTCGAGGTCGCCGGTGTGCGCCACACCGCCGAGCATGTCGTGCTCGCGTGCGGTGCGGATCCGTTCGTGCCGCCGGTCCCGGGCCTGCGCGAGCTCGAGGGCGTGTGGGGCAGCCGCGAGGCCACCGGCATGAAGGCCGTCCCCCGCCGTCTGCTCGTGCTCGGCGGCGGCCCGGTCGGCGTCGAGCTGGCGCAGGTCGTGCGCCGGCTCGGCGGAGAGGTGGCGCTCGTCGACGGCGCCGAGCGTGTGATCGCGCGCGAGCCCGCGCCGCTGGGGGAGGCGCTGGGCGACGCGCTGCGCGGCGAGGGCATCGAGCTCGCCCTGGGCGTGCATGCGGCGGCCGCGCGGCGCGACGGCCCCGACTACGTGCTCGAGCTCTCGGACGGTCGCGAGCTGCGCGGAGATCGCCTGCTCGTCGCCACCGGACGGCGGCCGCGGGTGACCGGGCTCGGCCTGGAGACCGTGGGCGTCGAGGCCGATGCCCGGGGGATCAAGGTGGACGCGCACCTGCGCGCCGGCGAGCGCCTGTGGGCGATCGGCGACGTCACGGGCGTCTGGCCGCTCACGCACGTCGGCAAGTACGAGGGTGAGGTGGTCGCCGCCAACATCCTCGGCGAGCCACGCGAGGCGCACTACGACGCGGTGCCCCGTGTCGTCTACACCGACCCGCAGGCGGCCTCGGTCGGTGCGGCCGATGGCGAGGCCCGGTTCAGCGCCACGACGCTGGTTTCGGGGATCGCCAAGACCGCCACCTACACCCATGCCTACGCCGAGCAGAACGGCTTCCTGACGCTGCAGAGCGACGGCGAGCGCCTGACCGGTGCCTATGCGCTCGGCCCCGAGGCGGGCGAGTGGCTGCAGCAGGCGACGCTGGCCATCCGCGCCCGGGTGCCGCTCGACGTCCTGCGCGACACCATCCAGCCGTTCCCGACCTTCTCGGAGATCTACGTCGACGCCCTGAAGGCGCTGCGGGGCGAGATCGCGGGCGCGGGCGGCCCGGCCGGTCGCGGCCAGGGACGCGCGGTGAGCGTCGCGGGGTAGGGGTGGGCGATCACCTCCCGGATCCGCGACTGACGCGGGTGTACACGCTGGACGCGACGCTTGGCCCGCCGCTCGACCTCGGCGCCGTCACCCAGGGCCACCGGCGCATCGTCCCGCTGGCCGGCGGGACGTTCACGGGCCCGGCGCTCAACGGCATACTCGTTCCGGGGGCGAGCGCCGACTGGCAGATCGTCCTTGCCGACGGCACCGCCCTCGGCGACATCCGCTACACGCTCCGGACCGACGCCGGCGATCTGCTGTACGTCCAGTCGCAGAGCGTCCGCCACGGCAGCGCCGACGTGCTCGCACGCCTCGGCCGCGGTGAGGACGTGGACGCCCGCGAGTACACGTTTCGCACGTCGACCCGGATCGAGACGGCCGCGCCGGGGCTCGACTGGCTGAACAAGGGGGTCTTCATCAGCGTGGCCGGGCGCCGGGCCGGAGGCGTGACCTACGAGACCTACCTCGTCGCATGAGCGACCGTGCCGAGCCGCAGAAGGTCGCGATCATCACCGGCGCGTCGCACGGGATCGGCGCAGGCCTCGTGGCGGCGTTTCGCGAGGCCGGCTACGCCGTCGTCGGCACGGCGCGCTCGATCCCCGCCTCCGCCGAGCCCGATCTGGTCACCGTGCCGGGAGACCTGGCCGATCCGGAGACGGCCAGGATCGTGGTGGAGCGGGCGCTCGACCGGTACGGGCGGATCGACAGCCTGATCAACAACGCCGGGATCTTCATCGGCAAGCCCTTCACGGACTACACGCTCGCCGACTTCGCCGCGATCACGGGCGTGAACCTGACGGGGTTCTTCCACATCACCCAGCGCGTCATCCCTCAGATGGTCGCCCAGGGCGGCGGCCATGTCGTCAACATCAGCACGAGCCTCGCTGACCACGCCAGCAGCGCGAGACCGTCCGCGCTCGCGTCGCTCACGAAGGGCGGCCTGCAGGCCGTGACCCGCGCCCTGGCCGTCGAGTACGCGGCCCGCGGTGTGCGCGTGAACGCGGTCGCCCTCGGCGTCATCAAGACCCCGGAGCACGAGGCGACGTCGTACCGGGGGATGGCCGACCTGCATCCGCTCGGCCGGCTCGGCACTGTCGACGACGTGGCGGGTGGGATTCTCTATCTGGAACGGGCAGCGTTCGTCAGCGGCGAGACCCTGCACATCGACGGCGGCCAGGTCGCCGGGCACTGACGCGCGGGTCGCGAGGTAGTGGAAAGCCGCAAGGCGAGATACGCGAATGTGTGTGTGCAGTTACGCCTGATCGCAGGCTCCGATGGGGCGAGGTGGCCGACTACGTGGGATGAGTTTGAGCGTGCGTCCCTTACCACCAGGAGGAGCAGAGCCATGTCGTTCATCAACCGCACCGATCCGGCCATCGCGGAGCTGAAGTCCCGCCTGAAGAGCCTGGATGAGATCTGCCTGACGAACCTCGAGCGCGGCCTGGCCGGCGTCGCGGCGGGCGATCTGACCATCGAGGTGCACCCGGCGACGACGCCGATCACCGCGAAGGCAAAGAGCGGCGAGGTGCAGGAACTGCTCGACGTGTTCAACTCGATGCTCAGCCGCGCGCAGGCGGGGCTTGAGTCCTACGAGGTCGCGCGCAAGCAGCTTCGCACCGGCCTCGGCGACCAGTCGTGCCTGGCCGAGCTCGAGGCCCGCCTGACCAGCCTCGACGAGCACTGCCTCACCAACCTCGGCAACGGCCTGCAGGCGATGACCAACGGCGACCTGACCGTCGAGGTGCAGCCGGTCACCCACGCGCTCGATGTCAAGTCCGGTCACGAGCTGGGAACGCTGGGCACGATCTTCAACTCGATGCTCGCAAAGGCGCAGGAGGGGCTCGGCCTGTACGAGACCACCCGCAAGCAGATCGCCGGCATCATCGGCGAGATCTCCGGTACCGCCAACACGGTCTCGACCGCTTCGTCGCAGATGTCGTCCACGGCGACCGAGACGAGCAAGGCGATCGAGGAGATCGCCCGCGCGGTGACCGAGATGGCCGAGGGCGCGCAGCGCCAGACCACGATGATCGGCGAGACGCAGCAGGTCACCGAGGAGGCCGTCGGTCTGGGCGAGCAGGCACGGGAGATGGCCGGCCAGGGTGTGCGCCTGACCGAGCAGATCGCGTCGATCGCCGATCAGACCAATCTGCTGGCGCTGAACGCGGCCATCGAGGCCGCCCGCGCCGGCGAGCAGGGCCGCGGCTTCGCGGTCGTCGCCGAAGAGGTGCGCAAGCTGGCAGAGTCCGCATCCACCACCGCCGGACAGACCAGGGACGCGTTCCACGGCCTCGCCTCGAGCATCGAGAGCGTGACCGAGTGCGTCTCCAAGGTCTCCACCGCCACCAACGAGGTCGCGGCCGTCGCCATGCAGACGTCCGCCGGCACTGAGCAGGTTTCCGCCTCCGCGCAGGAGACGAGCGCGTCCACGGAAGAGGTCACCGCCTCGTCCGAGGAGCTGGCCGCAACCGCCGCCCAGCTGACGAGCCTCGTCGCGAAGTTCACCATCTGACCGCTTCGGCGAAACCGACAATCACTGGTGGCGGCCCGCCTCGGCGGCGCCGCCACCAGACGAGAAAGGCGTGAGTGTCATGCAGCTAGTCGTTTTCATGCTGGGGGCGGAGGAGTATGCGCTCCCCATCCACCAGGTGCAGGAGATCATCCGCTACCGCGAGCCGCGCCGGGTGGCCGGGAACGGTTCGATCCGCGGAGTCATCAACCTGCGCAGCCGCATCATCCCGGTGTGCGACCTCGCCGGCCATCTCGGCACCCAGAGCTCGGCTGAGCCGGAGGATGCCAAGATCGTGATCATCGACGCCGGCGGCGTCGGCGCCGGTCTGATGGTCGACGGTGTGAACGAGGTCATGAGCGTCGATGAGGACCGCATCGAGCGCGATGCGACCGCCCGCAACGACATCCTCACCGGGATCGCCAAGGTCGACGACCGCCTGATCATCCTGATCGACCCGGTCGGCCTCCTGGCCGATCTCGGCATCGCCGGGCTCGCGGCAGTCGCGTAGTCAGGCAGCGGCGCCGTCCCGCGCGCCGGCAGCATCACCTCGGGGTGAGTCCCAAAGCGGGCTCACCCCGAGCCGATCCGGCCCAGGCCGTACTATCTGGGCGATGAGCAATCGCCCCCTGCCGACCGGTGAGGCCGCCTTCGAGCTCGAGCTCGCCCACCTGTTCGTGACCATGCCCATGCGGCTTGACCGGCCGCGCCGCACCGAGCTCGGTGCGCGGCCGCTCACGGCCATGATCGGGGGCGTCTCGATCGACAGGCACGGCTGGCTGTTCGCCTGGGTGGCGTATGTGCCCAACGTGGCGTCGGCCCCGGCGCTCTCGGTATGGCCGGCGGCCCAGACCGGCGCCCCGTTCGACGCGGTGCTGCCCGCCGCCTCCGACCTGCAGCTGCTCGCCCGTGTGGACACGGCGGATCGCGCCGTCGCCCGGCTCTCCCACCACCTGCTCGGGATCGTCCAGGCTCGCATCAATCCCGACGTGGACTATCTGCACCGTGCGGTCATGGCCTACCGCGCCGAGCTGCGCGAGCGCCGCGACCGGCAGGACTCGTTCGGGCAGTGACGGGCGCGGGGTGCGCCCGTCGCCGTCACAGCCCGTTTCGGCGCGCCCACAGGCCGGCCTGCATGCGATCGTTCACGCCGATCGCGCGGAACACGCTCGTGAGGTGGGCCTTCACCGTCTTCTCGCTGATCTCCAGGCGGCGGGCGATCTGCTTGTTTGGCAGGCCCTCGGCGACCAGCGCCAGCACCTCGCGCTCACGCTCGGTGAGGGCGTCGAGCGGCCCCGGCGTCCGCTGCGCGCTCAGCATGGTGCGCGCCGCCCGCGGGTCGAGCGGCGATTCTCCGCGGGCGGCGGAGCGGATGCCGCGGATCAGCTCCTCGGGCTCCGCGTCCTTCAGCAGATAGCCGATGGCACCGGCGCCGAGGGCGGCGACGATGCGGTCGCGATCCATGAACGAGGTCAGGACGACGACCTGCGCGCCGGGCGCCTGCGCGACGATCTGGCGGGTGGCCTCGACGCCGTCCATCCCCGGCATCGAGAGATCCATCAGCACGATGTCGGGGTGGTGCTCGAGGCAGAGCGTCACGGCGGCCGCGCCGTCGCCGGCGGCGCCGACGACCTCGAGGTCGGCGTGCGAGCCCAGCAGCTGCACGAGGCCGTTGCGGACGATGGTGTGATCGTCGATCACCACGATCCGGATCACGGCACCGCCACCTCGAGCGTGACGATCGTGCCGCCGCCCGGCGGCGACGTGACCTGCAGCCTGCCGCCGGCCGTCTCGGCCAGGTCCTGCAGCATGACGAGGCCCATGTGCCCCTCGAGCCGGCGCCGGGCCAGCTCGTCGGCGTCGACGCCGCGACCGTCGTCGGCGACACGCAGCGTCACTGTCCCGTTCGTCTGCGCCACCCCGATGGTGACGTGCTCGGCGGCCGCGTGCGCGCCGACGTTGCGGATGGCCTCCTGCGCCGTGCGAAACACCAGCCGCTCGACGTCGGTGGGCAGGTCGAGCCCGGCCTGGACGTCGACCACCACCTCCACGCCGCGGGCCGTGAGCGGGGCAGCGGCGTCCGGCAGGGCCGCGTGCAGCCCCTGGTCGCGCAGCGCCGGCGGGTAGATCTCGAGCAGCAGCGAGCGCAGCTGCCGGATCGCGTTGCGCGTGCCGGAGGCGGCGGCCGCGAGCACCCGCCGCAGCTCGGCCGGGGGCTGATCCTGCTCGAGAGCCGCCGCCATCTGGAACGAGTGGCCCGCGAGCTCCTGGACGACTCCGTCATGGAGGCCGGCGGCGATCACCCGCCGCTCCTGCTCGGACGCATCGATCGCACGCTGCAGGAGGAGCACGCGATCGCGCTGGGCGTTCCTGATGCGGCGCGCCATCCGCCACGCCAGCGGCACCTGCAGGACCGCGAGCACCAGCAGCGCGACGATCCCGACCGGCGCGAAAAGGCGCGCCACGCTCCGGCTCGAGCCGGCGATCGCGCTCGAGCGCAGGTACTCCTCGAACAGCACCGGGGTGCCGTCCTGGGCCCGCAGGCCGAGGTACACGGACGTGAGCTGGCCCAGGTTGCGCTCGTAGGCGTTCTCGGGCTTGCGCAGGTCGGTGGACTCCGTGGCGGCGGTCCCGGTGCGCAGCGCGTGCAGCTCGGGCGCGCCGAGTGGGAACCGGCGACCGATCAGCGCGGGCTCGTCGGCGTACAGGATCTTGCCCTCGGCGTTCCAGACCTTCACGCGGGCGACGTCGGGCGCGAGCACGCGCCGGCGCACGATCCGGTCGAGGCGGGCGATCGCCCCAGGCTCGCCGCGCACGACGGCCGTTGTCAGCGCCGGCTCGACGATGCCCCGGCCCGTGACGATGGCCAGGCGCCGCGCATCGCGCACGGCCTCGGAGTGGCTCAGGCTGCGCAGGGCAAACGCGCCGGCCACGGCCACGAGCACGAGCACCGCCAGGCCCGAGAGGGCGAAGGTGGCCACCGGCCTCAGGATCTCTCCCCGGCCGCGGTTCACGAGATGGATCTCACCGGCGACTGCACCCGGTCAGCATGCCTGGGGCATCGCCGGAATGCCACGGTCCTACGACCAATGTCCCCTTGTGGCCTCGACCCGCGGTCACGCATCGTTACCTCACTGCAAACGAACTGGGAGGTAGGAACATGCGTCGCACCACATTCATCTCGGTACTCATCGCCTGCGTCGCGATGGTGGTCGTGGCCGCCCCGGCGGCATCGGCGAAGGGTGGGGTCACCCGCACGATTGCCCTCAAGGGCAGCATCTCGTTCCCCGGCGCGACCGGCCAGGCGACGTCGAAGGTCAAGGGCAGCGAGCGCGAGCTCGAAATCGATCTTCAACACATCCGCGCGCTCGCCGGCAAGCACGTCAACGTGAACGTGAACGGCAGCCGCCTCGCGAGCCCGCTCGTGAGCAGCCTCGGGCACTTCAGCGTCAACCGCAACACCGGCGCCGGCCAGCACGTCCCCGTCATCAAGGCGGGCTCGACGGTGCGCATCCGCACGCTCGGCGGCACGCTGATCGCAAGCGGCACGTTCTAGGCCGAAAACGATGTGCCGGCTGATGCCGGCACTGTTTGGGGGGCGGCCTTCGCGGGCCGCCCCCCATTTTGGCGCGCTCAGGACTCGTTCAGGCGGAACTTGGCGACGAGCCCGGAGAGGGCGTCGGCGGTTGTCGCCAGGCTCTGCGCCGATACGGCGATCTCCTGTGTCGAGGCCGACGTCTGCTGGCTCGCTGCCGAAACCTGCTCGGCTGCGGCCGACGCCATCTCGGTGACCTGCGCCACCTGGTCGGTGGTGCGCACGATCTCGCTGATGCGGACGTTCATCTCCTCGACGCTCGCTCCGATCTGCACGAACGTGTCGCGGGCCTGCTCGACGACCGCGGCCCCGTTCTCGGTCCGCCTGGCGCCGTCCTCGACGGCGCCGACCGTCTGGCGGGTGTCGGTCTGGATCTCCTGGATCAGGCCCGAGATCGTATGCGCGGCGTGCTGTGACTCCTCCGCGAGCTTGCGCACCTCGTCGGCGACCACCGCGAACCCGCGGCCCTGCTCGCCGGCCCGGGCGGCCTCGATGGCCGCGTTCAGGGCGAGCAGATTCGTCTGCGAGGCGATCCCGGTGATCGTCTCGACGATCTCGCCGATCCGCTCCGACCGCGTCGCGAGCTGGCGGATCGCCTCGCTGACCGCCCGGGACGACTCGCGCAGTCCGTGCATCGCCTCGCTGGCCTCGCCCGCCGCCTCGACGCCGGCGGTGGCCAGGTCGTGCGTCTGGCTGGCCGACGCGGCGGTCTCGCCGGCCGCGGTCTTCGTGTCGTCGACCATGTGCACCTGACGTCCGGCGCCCTCGGCGACCTCGGTGACCGCGCTTGCGATCTCGCCGACGGCGCGGTCGACCTCGTTCGACGTCGTGGCCACCTGATGCGATGCCGCCGCGACCGACTCCGAGGCGTCGCGCACCTCGCCGAGCAGGGTCGTCAGCTCGTCGCGGGTCACGTCGTAGGCCTCGACCGAGGCGGCCATGCGGTCACGGATCCCGTTGACCGCGTCCGCGATCTGGCCGAGCTCGTCCTGGCTCGTGTTCTGGATCGGCTCGGTGACGGGCGTCGCCGTGTAGGTGAGGTCGCCCTCGGCCAGATGCTCGAGGCTCGTGCGCAGGTCGGCGGCCTCGTGATCCATCAGGGACTGCATGCGCTCGAGCAGCGGGCGCACCCGCGTCACGATCGAGCGGATCGTCGTGATCACGAGCAGCAGGAGCAGCGGGCGCGCGATGCCGCTCACGATCAGCACGACCTTCGTGCCGAACGACGCGCTTGAGCGCACGCCGGCGTTGCTCCGGCTGGCGTCGGTGTCGAGCATGGTGCGGAGCTTGCCGAACTCGACCGGAAGGGCGTTCGACGGGGTCAGGTTCGCCACCGTCACGTCGTACACCGAGCGCTGCACGTTGCCCGCGAGGGCGTCGGTGCGTAGTTTAAGGCTGAACAAGTTGAAGCTCACGAGACTCGCGCGGATCCGCCTGTAGACGGCGATCTGACCGGGGTCGCTCAGCTGCCCGCCGAGCTTCGCCATCGCGGCGGACGACTCGCGGTAGGCGGATGCGGCCTGCGCCCAGGTGACCTCGGCCAGCTTGTGCTGCTTGGGATCGCGCAGGGCGATCACCGCCGCGTACATGTTGTTCTGGTCGTCGTTTCGGATCCACGCCTCGAAGGCGTGGCTCAAGATGATCGACCGGGCCTGATCGACGGAGGAGGTCTGGGCCTTCCCGCGGATGCCCGTCATGATCGTCGCGCTGGTCGCGGACAGGAGTGCAAGGGAGAGACGGCACCGGCGCCGAGCATCAGCAGTCGCGTGCGCAACGTCACCGAGCGAAATGGGCGGGGCACCGCAAGAACCTCCGTGTGAGGCAGCCGGGCGCGGGGGAGCGCGGACGGCCGCGGAACTGCCACAAACGCGGGGCGACGTCAATCCGCCAAGTATCTGCGGCCCGTGGCTACTGCATCGGGTGATCGGCCGCCCTCACCGCCTATGGATACGGAGAAACCACGGCACTGGGTGACGTAGTTAGCCGCGGCGGCCGTCGAGCCGGATCGTCCAGCCGTCGACCGCGTCGATCACGAGGTGCGTTCCGTCCCAGGGATCGCGCGCGAGCGTGCGCCGCACGTCGTCGGGCGACGCGGCCTCGATCGCGAGCACCACCCGGTGCTCGTCGGCGAGCGGCCCGCCCAGGACGACGAAGCCGGAGTCGACCAGCCCGTCCATGAACGCCGCGTGCGCCTCCCAGCCCGACTGCTCCTCGAGCGGCTTCGCCGGGTCCCATTGCGGCCCCGAGCGCCGCACGACGACGAAGAACATGGCCACACTTCCATCGTACCCGGAAGGTGGCGCCGGTGGTCTGTACTATTGTGATACAAAAAGACAGAAACGAGGCAGTCGATGGCATCTGCGATCGAGAACTATCTGATCGACATGGATGGGGTGCTGGTGCGCGAAGAGCAGGCGATCCCGGGCGCGGACAGGTTCATCCGCGCGCTCCAGGACGCCGGGCGCCGGTTCCTGATCCTGACCAACAACTCGGTGTATACGCCGCGCGACCTGGCGGTGCGGCTCGAGACGAGCGGCCTGCACGTGCCGGCCGACTCGATCTGGACGGCGGCGCTGGCCGTCGCGCGGTTCCTGGACGAGCAGCGGCCGGGCGGCCGCGCCTACGTGATCGGCGAGGCCGGCCTCACCACCGCCCTGCACGAGGCCGGCTACGTGCTGGCCGACCGCGACCCCGACTACGTCGTGCTCGGCGAGACCCGGTCGTACAGCATCGAGCGCATCACCCGCGGCATCCGCCTGATCGCCGCCGGCGCCAGGTTCATCGCCGCCAATCCGGACGTCACCGGCCCGTCGGAGGACGGCATCCTGCCCGCCACCGGCGCCGTCGCGGCGCTGATATCGAAGGCGACGGGGGTCGAGCCGTACTTCGTCGGCAAGCCGAACCCGCTGATGATGCGGGAGGCGCTGCGGGCGATCGGCGCCCACTCCGAGAACACGGCGATGGTGGGCGACCGGATGGACACCGACGTCGTCGCGGGCATCGAGGCGGGCCTGCGCACGATCCTCGTGCTCACCGGCGTGACCACGCCCGACATGATCGACCGGTTCCCGTACCGGCCGTCGCGGACGGTCGACTCGGTCGCCGACCTCGTCGCCGAGATCGAGTCGTCGGGATCCGTCCACGCGGTGCTTGGGGAGGCGGCCGAATGAGCACTCCCAGGCTGGGCGCACCGGCGCGGCCGATGCTCGACGGTAACGAGATCCCGCTGCTCGGGTTCGGGACGTGGCCGCTCGACGACGCCGAGGCGTTTGCCGCTGTCGGCGCCGCCCTGCGCGCCGGATACCGGCTCATCGACACCGCGGCGCGGTACGGGAACGAGACGGGCGTCGGCCGCGCCATCGCCGCGGCGGGCGTCCCCCGGGCCGAGGTGTTCGTCACCACCAAGCTGCGCGGGGCGCAGCACGGCTATGACCGCACGGTCGAGGGGCTCGACGAGAGCCTCGCGCGGCTCGGGCTCGAGTACGTCGACCTCTACCTGATCCACTGGCCGCTGCCCGGCGCCGGCCTCTTCGGCGACTCCTGGCGGGCGCTCGTCGACCTGCGGGCGGCAGGGAAGGCCCGCTCGATCGGCGTCTCGAACTTCACCGTCAGCCACATCGAGGCGCTCGTCGAGCGCACCGGTGTGCTCCCCGCCGTGAACCAGATCGAGCTGCATCCCGACTTCGCGCAGCCCGAGATGCGCGCCTGGCACGATGCGCACGGCATCGTCACCGAGGCGTGGAGCCCGCTCGGCGCGCACACGGACATCCTGTCCCATCCCGTGATCGCGGCCATCGCGGCGAGCCACGGCCGCACGCCGGCGCAGATCGTCCTGCGCTGGCACGTCCAGATCGGCGCCGTCCCCATCCCGAAGTCCGCCGATCCCGAGCGGATGCGCCAGAACCTCGCGGTCTTCGACTTCGCGCTCGATGCCGGCGACATGGCGGCACTGGCCGGCATCGACCGCGGCAACCGCATCGGCGGCGACCCCGACACCAATGTCGAGCTCTGAGCCTGCCCCGTACGGCGGCGGCGAGGCGGCCGGGCCGCGGCTGCTCGCCACGATCTCGGTGGTCGAGGCGCTCGAGACGGAGCTGACCCGGCGGCTCCTGGGCGGCGACCTGCGCCCGGGGGACAGGCTGCGCGAGGTCGAGCTGGCCGAGCACTACGGCGTCGGCCGCTACACCCTGCGCGCGGCGTTCGACGGGCTCGTGCGCCGTGGGCTTTTGCAGCGCGAGCGCGGCCGGGGCGTCACGGTGGCCGCACTCGGGCCGGACGACTTCGTCGAGATCTACGAGGCCCGGGCGGCGCTCGAGGCGCAGGCGGCGCGGACGCTCGCGGCCCGCCGGGTCGTTCCCGACGCCGCGCGCGAGGCGCTCGACCGGCTCGACCGGCTGCCGGCGGATGCCGACTGGCGGCTCGTGGCCGATGCCGACCTCGCCTTCCACCGCGCGCTCGTCGCCGCCACCGGGAACCGGCGCCTGCAGCGCATGCACGCCGACCTCGAGGTCGAGATCCTGCTCGGGATGGTGCAGCTCGGAGCCGGCTATGCGACGCTGCCGCAGCTCGCCGAGGAGCATGGAGCGCTGCTCGCGGCCATCGCGGCGGGCCGGCCCGCGGCCGCCGAGCGGGCCGCCCGCTCGCACCTGGGCGACGCCGCGGCCTGGTTCGCGCAGGGTGCCGCACCATGACGACCGTGCCCGACGCTGCGCGCGTCGCGCCGGCTGACCGGCGCAGGTTGATCCTGATCGCCACCATCATCGGCTCGTCGATGACGTTCGTCGACGGCACCGTCGTCAACATCGCCCTGCCCACGATCGGACGCGACCTCCACGCCGGGCTCTCGGCGCAGCAGTGGGTGATGCTGTCCTACTCGCTCGCGGTGGCGTCGCTCTACATCGTGTCCGGGGCGCTCGGCGACAGGTACGGGCGGTGGGTGCTGTTCGTTTGCGGAGTCGCCGGGTTCGCAGGCGCGTCGGCGCTCGCGGGCCTTGCCCCCAACACCGCGCTTCTCGTCGCGGGGCGCGTCCTGCAGGGTGTGGCGGGCGCGCTTCTGACCACGAACAGCCTGGCGCTTCTGCGCGCGACCTACGCCGAGGACAGTGGGCGGGCGGTCGGCCAGTGGACCGCGTGGAGCGGGATCGGGACGATGATCGGCCCGCCGCTCGGCGGCCTCCTTGTGCAGTACGCGTCGTGGCGGTGGATCTTCTTCCTCAACCTGCCCGCGGCCGCGACCGCGCTCGTTCTGGCGTTCGCCGGCCGCGGCCACGAGCGCCCACCAGAGGAGGTGCGTCCGGTGCGGTGGCCGGCCGCGGCAGCGATCGCCCTCACGTTCGGGGCGCTGACGTTCGGGCTGATCGACGGCGGCCAGTCGGGGTTCGCATCGGCCTGGTGGGCGTTTGCGCTCGCCGCCGCCGGCCTCGCGCTTTTCGTCGGCCTCGAGCGCCGGTCGAGCAGCCCGCTCCTGCCTCCGGAGCTGCTGCGCCAGCGCGTGTTCGTCGTGGCCAACACCTACACGCTGCTCGTGTACGCGGCCCTCGGCGGCTCGACGTTCTACCTCGCCCTGTATCTGCAGTCGGGCGCGGTGGGCTACTCGCCGGCGCGCGCGTCGCTCATTTTCCTGCCGATCAGCGTCGTCATGTTCGTGCTCGCGGCCCGGTTCGGCCGCCTGGCCGACCGCGACGGGCCGCGCCGCTACCTGATGATCGCCCCCCTGGTGATGGCGGCAGGGTTCGTGCTGCTGACGCTCGTCACGAGCACGAACCCGCTCGTGCCCCTGCCGGGCGTCCTGGTCATGGCTTTCGGCCTGGCGATGCTCGTCGCGCCGATCACGGCGACCGCCCTGCGGGCCGCGCCCGACCGCTACGCCGGCCTCGCCGCGGGCGTGAACACGACCCTCTCGCGCCTGGGCGGGCTGATCGCGACGCCGCTGATCGGCGTTGTGATCACGCTCGTCTTCGCCGCGGCCGCACCCCACCCGGCGGCCGGGCCGTTCGCCACCCACGCCGTCTCCGCCGCTCAGGGCGATGCGACGGTGACCGCGTTCCGGGCCGGGATCGGCCTGGCGGTGGCGCTCTGCGTGGCCGGGGCGCTGCTCGCCGCGCGGGGGCTGCGCCCCGATGACCGCTGACGTCCGCCCTTCGGGGTCTGACCCCGGTCAGCGGCCTGGCGTGCGGTGGCCGATGCGGCGCGAGATCTCCTCGGCCGTCGAGCGCAGGGCCGGGCCGAGCCGCGCGATCAGGTCGTCCATCGACACCATCGACCGGTGCACGGCCAGGTTGACGGCGGCCACCGGCTCTCCCGCGGGCGTCCGCACCGCGACAGCGATCGAGCGCAGTCCGTAGGCGAGCTCCTCGTTGTTCACCGCGAGCCCGGAGACGCGGATCCGGCCCAGCTCGCCGATCAGGCTCTCCCGCTGCGTGAGCGTGTTCGGGCCGCGCTGCACCAGGTCGGTGCCGTCGACGACGTCGCGCAGCGCCGGCTCGGGCAGGTAGGCCAGCATGACCTTGCCCATCGAGGTGCAGTAGGCGGGCAGGCGCGAGCCGACGTGCAGGTTGAGGTCGATCTGGCTCTGCCCGGGGCGGGGGCTGCGGACGCGGTCGATGTAGACGATGTCTGCGTGGTCGAGGATGGCCATGTTCACGGTGTGGCCGGTCTTGTCGGAGAGCTCCTGCAGGTGGGGCGCCGCGATCTCGCGCAGCTCCATCGAGTTGATCGCCGAGAAGCCCAGGTCGAGCACACGCATCCCCAGCCGGTACTTGCGCGTGGCGGGGTCCTGCTGCAGGTAGCCGAGCCGGTGTAGCGTGGCCACGTAGCGGTGCACGGTGCTGCGGTTCAAGCCCAGCATCCGGGCCAGCTCGCTGATGCCGATCAGCGGCTCCTCGGGCCGGAACGCCGACAGGATCAGGAGCCCCCGCTCGAGCGACTGCGTCTGGGCGCGGCGTTCGACGCTGCTCATGTTCGCCATTACAGCACAGTTTTGTTCCGCATGTTGAAACGGCGTGTTGACATGAGCACAACGCACTGCCATCATCGGCCGCCAACGACCACGTCCGGGAAGGGGACTCTCATGGCGCAAGATGAGGGGAACGACCGCAGCGGCCGGCTCAGCCGGCGGCAGCTCGTTCTGCGTGGAGGTGCCGGTGCCGGCGGCCTCCTCATCGCCGGCACCGCCGCCGCGTGCGGCAGCTCCGGCTCGAGTGGCAGCTCGGGCGCCGGAGGCGCGGCGGGCACCATCAAGATCGGCTTCGTCAGCCCACTCACCGGCCCCGCAGCAGGGTTCGGCGAGCCCGACCCCTACGTCGTCGGCCTGGCCAAGAAGGCCTTTGCGAAGGGCATCGTGGTCGGCGGCAAGACCTGGGACGTCCAGGTCATCCAGAAGGACAACCAGGCCACGCCGTCGGTGAGCGCGCAGGTCGCCAACGACCTGATCCACTCCGAGGGCGTCGACCTGCTGCTGGCCACGTCCACCCCCGAGTCGGTCAACCCCGCTTCCGACGCGGCCGAGGCCGCGGGCGTCCCGTGCATCTCGACGGTGGTGCCCTGGGAGGCGTGGTACTTCGGCCGCGGCGCCAAGCCCGGCGCGCCCTCGCCCTTCCGGTTCACCTACCACTTCTGCTTCGGCGTGCAGCAGTTCGCCGACAACTACACCCACCTGTGGCCGCAGGTGCCGACGAACAAGACCGTCGGCGTGATGTGGCCGAACGACGCCGACGGAAACGCGATCCGGGCCGCCCTCGGGCCGCTGCTCAAGAAGGCCGGCTACACGATCGTCGATCCGGGCGCATACCAGGACGGGACGAACGACTACTCGTCCCAGATCGCGACGTTCAAGAAGCACAACTGCGAGATCTTCAACACCTTCCCGATCCCGCCCGACTTCGCCACGTTCTGGCGGCAGGCGGCGCAGCAGGGCTACACCCAGATGGTGAAGATCGCCCAGATCGCCAAGACCGGCCTCTTCGAGTCGCAGGTCGACGCCCTGGGCAGCCTCGGCAAGAACCTCGCCACCGGGTTCTACTGGGGCCCGACCTGGCCGTACAAGTCGTCGCTCACGGGCATCTCGAACGCCGACCTGGCATCCGGCTACGAGGCCGAGGCGAACAAGCAGTGGAACCAGCAGCTCGGCCCGAGCATGGCCCTGTTCGACGTCGCCAACGCCGCGCTTAAGGCCAGCGGCGATCCCAAGGACAAGGTCAAGGTGGCAAACGCCATGAAGACCCTGAGGGTCGACACGACGCTGGGCGCGCTGCAATGGGGCACGGGGCCCGTGCCGAACGTGGTCACGACGCCGATCCCCGGCGGCCAGTGGGTCAAGGGCACCAAGTGGCCGCTCGAGTTCCATTTCTGCGAGAACTTCGGGCGACCCGAACATCCCGGTGGCAGCCAAGCTGGTTCCATACAACTCATAGTGCGATCAGGCATCCGCAGCGCTCGTAGAGGCGGTGGGAGTCCGCAAGCGCTTCGGGGCATTGACGGTGATCGACGGCGTCGACTTCGTGGTGAACGAGGGAGACGCCGTCGGCATCGTCGGCCCCAACGGCGCCGGCAAGACGACGCTTCTCAACATCATCTCCGGCTCGCTCCGGGCCGACGGGGGCACCGTCCGCTTCGCCGGGGCGGACGTCACCCGCGCGAGCGCCGACAAGCGCTGCCGGCTCGGGATCGGCCGCGCCCACCAGGTGCCCAAGCCGTTCACCGGCATGACCGTGTTCGAGAACGTGTTCGTGGGGGCGAGCGCCGGCGGCCGCCGCGGCGGGCAGGCGGCCTGCGACACGTGCACCGAGGTGCTCGACTCGTGCGGCCTGCTGCGCGTCGCCAACCGGCGGGCGGAGAGCCTCGGCCTGCTCGACCGCAAGCGGCTCGAGATGGCCCGCGCCCTGGCGACGCGGCCGCGGCTCTTGCTCCTCGACGAGATCGGGGCGGGCCTGACCGACGCCGAGGCGGCGGTGCTCCTGCAGACGATCGCGAGGATCCGGGCCGAGGGGGTCGCCATCGTCTGGATCGAGCACGTCGTGCACATGCTCGTCCGCGCGATCGACCGGCTGGTGTGCATGGACGCGGGCCGAGTCCTGGCCCAGGGCGACCCGGCGGCCGTGATGAGCGACGCCCGCGTGATCGACGCCTACCTGGGGACGCGGGTCGCGTGAGCCTGCTCACAGTCGACTCGATCGAGGCGGGCTACGGCCTGCTGCAGGCCGTGCGCAGCGTGTCGCTCACGCTCGACGCGGGCGAGACGGTCGCGCTCGTGGGCGCGAACGGCGCCGGCAAGACGACCCTGCTGCGCACCATCGCCGGCGCCCATGTCGCCGCCGCCGGCACGGTCGCGCTCGACGGCCGCGACGTCACGCGTGTGCCCGCCCACCGGCGTGTGGGAATGGGGATCGCGCTCGTCCCAGAGGGACGGCGGCTGTTCCCCGGCCTGACGGTCGAGGAGAACCTGCGGATGGGCGCGGCCACGCGCCGGGCCGGCCGCTGGGACGTCGACTCCGTGCTCCAGGCCTTCCCTCAGCTCGTGCCGCTGCGGCGGCGGCGGGCGGGCAGCCTCTCCGGCGGCGAGCAGCAGGCGACCGCGATCGGCCGGGCGCTCATGAGCAACCCGGTCGTGCTGCTCCTCGACGAGGTGTCGCTCGGCCTCTCGCCGATCGCCGTCGAGGCGGTGTACGAGTCGCTGCGCATCGTCGTCTCCGAGGGCACGACGGCGCTCCTGGTCGAGCAGGATCTCGACCGCGCGCTCGGCTTCGCCAATCGGGTGGTGTGCATGCTCGAGGGCCGGGTCGTGCTCGAGGGGCCGGCCGATCCGGCCGCGCGGCAGAAGATCACCGAGGCCTACTTCGGCCTGAGCGCGACGGCCGGGGGAGGTGCGGCGGCATGACGTGGGTGAACGTGGTCGTGCAGGGGGTGCTCCTGGGCGGCGTGTACGCGCTGCTGGCCTGCGGGCTCTCGCTCATGTACGGCGTCATGCGCATCATCAACCTGGCCCACGGCGACCTGGCGGTGGTCGGCGCCTATCTGGTCACCGTCGTGCTCGACCACGAGAGCGTCTCGCCGTTCCTCGCGTTCATCGCCGTCCTGCCGGTGATGCTCGCGATCGGCTACGTGCTGCAGCGGACGATCCTCGACCGCAGCCTGCGCGCGGGCATCCTGACGCCGATCCTGGCCACGTTCGGCCTCTCGATCGCGATCCAGAACATCCTCCTGCGCCAGTTCTCGCCCGACGTCAAGTCGCTCGGCGGCAACGCCGGCTCGCTCACCACGGCGAGCTGGAGGATCTCGAGCCAGATCACCGTCTCGGCCCTCGGAGCGCTCACGCTGGCCACGGCCGTCGCGGTGATCGGCGGCCTCCAGCTGTACCTACACCGCACGCGCTTCGGATCGATGATGCGGGCGACCGCGCAGGACGTCGACTCGGCCGAGCTCGTCGGGATCAACTCGCGCCAGGTGTACGCGCGGGCGACCGCGCGTTGCCGTCGCCATCGCGGCGCTCGGCGGCCTCTTCCTCGGCATCCGCTCGACGTTCGACCCGACCGCCGGCCCGACGCAGCTGATCTTCGCGTTCGAGGCCGTCGTGATCGGCGGCCTGGGGTCGCTGTGGGGGACGCTGGCGGGCGGGATCATCCTCGGCGTCTCGCAGACGATCGGCGCCCAGATCGACCCGAACTACTCGATCCTGGCCGGCAACGTGGTGTTCCTGGCCGTGATCGCGGTGCGCCGCGGCGGCCTGCTCGGCTCGTCCGGGGGGATGCAATGACCGAGGTCGCCGTCGCCAAGCCCATGCCGCACGGCCGCATCCGGCGCTGGTCGCGGCTCTCGCTGACGTCCACGGGCGCGGCCGTGGCGATCCTCGTCGTGCTCGCGCTCGCACCGCAGTTCGCGGGCTCGAACGTCGTGCTCGACCTGACCAACCTGGTCATCCTCGTGATCATGGCCGTGATGTGGAACGCCCTCGCCGGCTTCGGCGGCATGGTCTCGATCGGCCAGCAGGCGTTCATCGGCCTCGGCGCCTACGGCACCGTCTACCTGGTGCATCACGGCCAGCACCCGTACATCGCGATGCTCGAGGCCACCATCTTCTGCGGCGTTTTCGCGCTGCCCCTGTCGGTCTTCATGCTGCGCCTGCGCGCGGCCCAGTTCGCGATCGCGATGTGGGTCGTCGCCGAGGTGCTCGCGATCCTGGTCACGCTCGACTCGAGCCTCGGCGCCGGCACGGGCACGTCGCTGATCGAGTTCAACTTCTACGAGCCCACCCAGCGCCAGAACTACACGTACTGGTGGGCGCTCGGAGCGGCGGTGATCTCGCTCGTGGTCGTGTTCGCCCTGCTGCGCAGCCCGCTGGGAGCGTCGCTGCAGGCCATCCGCGACGACGAGGAGGCGGCCGCGTTCGCTGGGTGTGCGGGTGACCGAGTGCAAGACCGTGCTGTTCGTCCTGGCGGCGCTCGGCTGCGGTGCGGCGGGCGCAGCGACGCTCGCGAACACGCTCTTCATCGAGCCGACCTCGATCTTCTCGATCCAGTACACCGCCTACATGATCTTCATGGTGCTGGTGGGCGGCCTCGGCACCTTCGAGGGGCCGATTCTGGGTGCCGTCGTGCTCTTCATCATCCAGACCGAGTTCATCTCCAACGGCACCGTCTACCTCACGGGCATCGGCGCGACGGCGATCGTGTTCGCCATCTTCCTGCCGCGCGGCGTGTGGGGGACCGTGACCGACCGCTTCGGCATCCAGCTGCTGCCGGTGGGGCGCGAGCTCGTCGTCTCGGAGGAGCCCGTGCAGGAGCCCGACCCGTGATACGCGGGGTCGGCGAAGGCGATAGCGTGCCGCCCGGGACGCCGAGGCGGGCGAGGTGATCAAGCCGGTGCTGCGCACCGGAAGCTGAGACGAGGAGGAGCAGATGAGCGCAACGGACACTCGAGCGAAGGATTGCCGCCACCTGATCGGCGGCGCAGTGGGTCGACTCCGCAGAGGGCCGCAGGTTCGACGATCTCGACCCCTACACGGGCGACGTGGTCGCGAGCGTCGCGGCGGGCGGGCGCGAAGACGCCCGCCGGGCGATCGAGGCCGCGCACGAGGCGTTCGCCATCTGGTCGCAGGCCGGCCCCGGCCAGCGCCAGGCCGTCTTCCTGAAGGCCGCCGACGTGCTCGAGTCGCGCCGCGACGAGGTGGTCGAGTGGCTGGCGAAGGAGACCGGGTGCAGCTTCGGCTTCGGCATGTTCCAGATGGGCTTCGTGCCGGGCCTCTTCCGCCAGGCCGCGGGGGCGGCGTATGCGCCGCTCGGCCAGGTGATCCCCTCCGACATGCCCGGCGCGTTTGCGATGGGCGTGCGCCGGCCCGTCGGCGTCGTCGGGGCGATCTCGCCGTGGAACGCGGCCCTGATCCTCTCGGCCCGCGCGATCGCCGCGCCGCTCGTGTTCGGCAACACGGTCGTCCTCTCCCCATCCGAGGAGTCGCCGTACGTCGGCGGCCTGCTGTGGGGCGAGATCTTCGCCGAGGCGGGCCTGCCCGACGGCGTGCTGAACATCGTCACCCACGACCGCGCCGGCGCTCCCGCGATCGGGGACGAGCTCGTCGAGCAACCCGCGGGTGCGGCGGATCAACTTCACCGGCTCGACCGCCACCGGCCGCAAGCTGGCCGAGGCCGCCGGCCGCAACCTCAAGCGCGTCGTGCTCGAGCTCGGCGGCCAGAACCCGCTGATCGTGCTGGCCGACGCCGATCTCGACCTACGCGGTCGACGCCGCCACCTTCGGCGCCTACCTGCACCAGGGCCAGATCTGCATGTCGGCGCGGCGCATCATCGTCGAGCGGCCGATCGCCGAGCAGTTCACGGCCGCGCTCGCGGCGAAGGTCGCGGGCCTGGGCGTCGGCGACCCGCGCGAGCACACGACGATCATCGGCCCGCTGATCAACGCGACGGCGCTCGACGACGGTCAGCCGGCGGGTCGACGATGTCGTCAAGGCGGGCGCGAAGGTGCTCGCGGGTGGAGGCGCCGAGGGCGCCTGCTACCGGGCGACGCTGCTCACCGACGTGCCCCGCGACAGCGAGTTCGCCCAGGTCGAGACGTTCGGCCCGGTGGCCTCGATCGAGGTGGTCGACAAGCGCCGACGAGGCGGTGGCCTCCGCCAACGCGACGAGCTACGGGCTGGCCTCCGGCATCCTCACGACCGACGCGCGACAAGGGCCTGGCGATGGCCGAGCAGCTCGAGGCGGGCATCGTGCACGTGAACGACCAGCCGGTGCACGACGAGCCGCAGATGCCGTTCGGCGGGGTCAAGGACAGCGGCTGGGGCCGCTTCGGCGGCGACTTCGCGATGGACGAGTTCACCGAGCTGCAGCTGGATGACCGTGCAGAGCGGGACGCGGCCGTTCCCGTTCTGAGCCGGCCGATCGAGGGAGTGCGATGGCGGAGATAGTCAGCCTGGAGGAGGCCGTGGCCGAGCTCGTCTCGGACGGCGACGCGGTCGCGCTCGAGGGCTTCACGCACCTGATCCCGCACGCCGCCGGCCACGAGCTGATCCGCCAGGGCCGCCGCGACCTGACCCTGATCCGGCTCACCCCAGACGTCGTCTACGACCAGCTGATCGGCATGGGCTGCGCCGCGCAAGCTCGTGTTCTCGTGGGGCGGCAACCCCGGCGTCGGCTCGCTGCACCGCCTGCGCGAGGCGGTCGAGCACGGCTGGCCGGCGCCGCTCGAGCTCGAGGAGCACTCTCACGCCGGCATGGCGGCGGCCTATGCGGCCGGAGCCGCCAACCTGCCCTTCGCGGTGCTGCGCGGCTATGCCGGCACCGACCTGCCCGCGCATACGCAGGCGGCCTGGATCGACGTGCCCGTTCACCGGCGAGCGGCTGGCGGCCGTGCGGGCGCTGCGGCCCGACGTGGGCATCATCCACGCCCAGCGGGCCGACCGGAAGGGCAACGTGCAGCTGTGGGGGATCAGCGGCGTGCAGAAGGAGGCGGTGCTGGCGGCGGCCCGCTCGCTCGTCACCGTCGAGGAGGTCGTGGACGAGCTCGAGCCGGTGCCCGGCGCCGTGATCCTGCCGACCTGGGTGGTGAGCGCGGTGGCGGTCGCGGCCGGCGGCGCCCATCCCTCCTACGTGCACGGCTACTACGAGCGCGACAACGCCTTCTACCGCCGCTGGGACGGGATCAGCCGCGACCGGGAGGCGTTCGCCGACTGGATCCGCGAGCACGTGCTGGAGGCCGCCGGGTGAGCGGGTACACCGCGGAGGAGATGATGGCCGTCGCCGCCGCCCGCCAGCTGCGCGACGGCGCCGCCTGCTTCGTCGGCATCGGGCTTCCCAGCCGCGCGGCAAACCTCGCCCGCGCCACCCACGCCCCCGGCTGCGTCCTCATCTACGAGAGCGGCACCATCGGCGCCAAGCCGCTCAACCTGCCGCTCTCGATCGGCGACGGCGAGCTGGCCGAGACCGCCGACACGGTCGTCTCGGTGCCCGAGATCTTCAGCTACTGGCTCCAGGGCGGGCGCATCGACGTCGGCTTCCTGGGCGCGGCCCAGATCGATCGCTACGCCAACCTGAACAGCACCGTGATCGGCGCCTACGACCATCCGAAGGTGCGCCTGCCGGGCGGCGGCGGCGCGCCCGAGATCGCGGCGTCCTGCAAGGAGACGCTGGTGATCCTGAAGCAGTCGCCGCGCACGTTCGTGGAGACGCTCGACTTCCGCACCTCGGTCGGGTTCGGCGACGGCCCCGGGTCGCGCGAGCGGCTGGGCCTGACCGGCGGCGGCGTGAGCGCCGTCATCACCGACCTGGGCGAGCTCGAGCCCGATCCCGAGAGCTGCGAGCTGACGCTCACGCGCGTCCACCCCGGCGTGACGGCCGAGCAGGTGGTCGACGCCACCGGCTGGCCGCTGCGGGTCGCCGCTGGCCTCGTCACGAGCGCCCCGCCGGACGAGCGCGAGCTCGAGGCTCTGCGGTCGCTGCGCACCGTCGAGGAGCGGGAGCCCACCGGATGAGCGGAGCGGCGATCGAGCGGATCCGAGACGGCACCGACGGCACGGTGCATCCGCCCTACCTGCACCCCGACTACCGCTCGACGCGGCTGCGCGCGCCGCTTCGGCCGCTGATCATGCTGCCCGAGTCGATGCACGACCCGTCGGGGCCCGTGTACGGCGACGGGCCGTTGGCCGAGACCGACTCCGACCTCACCCGCCAGCACGCCGGCGAGCCGCTGGGCGAGCGGATCATCGTCACGGGCCGAGTCCTCGACGGGTCCGGCAAGCCGGTACCGGGCGCACTCATCGAGCTCTGGCAGGCGAACGCCGCCGGCCGCTACATCCACGAGCGCGACCAGCACCCGGCGCCGCTTGATCCCAACTTCACCGGCGCCGGCCGCTGCCTCACCGACGAGCGACGGCACGCTACCGGTTCACGACGATCAAGCCCGGCGCCTACCCGTGGCAGAACCACCCCAACGCGTGGCGGCCGGCCCACATCCACTTCTCGATCTTCGGGCGCGCGTTCACCGACCGCCTGGTCACCCAGATGTACTTCCCGGGCGATCCGCTCTTCGCGGCCGACCCGATCTTCCAGTCGATCCGCGACCCGCGGGCTCGCGAGCGGCTGATCTCGGCGCTTCGACTGGGACACGACCACGCCGGAGTGGGCGCTCGGCTACCGCTTCGACATCGTGCTCGGCGGCCGCGACCCGACACCGGTCGAGGCGTGATCCGGATGACAGGGGCGACGCCGTCACAGACGGTGGGGCCGTTCTTCGCGTTCGGCCTGTGCACGAGCGACCAGAGCCGCCTGGTCGACCCGGCCCGGCCCGGCGCGATCCGGGTCGGCGGCCGCGTGCTCGACGGCGAGGGCGCGCCGGTGTCAGACGCGCTGGTCGAGATCTGGCAGTGCGAGGAGCACGGTGGGCGGGCGGACGGCTTCGGGTGGGGCCGCTGCGGCACCGACGCGGACGGCCGCTACGGCTTCGTCACGGTCAAGCCGGGCGGCGCCGGGCGCGGCGCACATCGCGGTGCTCGTCTTCGCCCGCGGCCTGCTGAAGCCGCTGCTGACCCGGATCTACTTCCCCGGCGAGCCCGCAAACGCGGCCGATCCGCTGCTCGCTGCGCTCACCGACGAGGAGCGGGCCGGGCTCATGGGCACCGCTGCCGGGGAGGGCGCGATCCGGTTCGACATCCACCTGCAGGGCGACCGGCAGACGACGTTCCTGGCGCTGTGACCGCCTTCGCCCCCCTCTTCGTTCCTTCCGAGCTCGAACGGGCGGTGTCGGATCAGGCCTGGCTCGCGGGCATGCTCGAGGCCGAGCGGGCGCTCGTGAACGCCGAGGCCATCGCCGGTGTCGTCCCCGCCCACCTGGCCGGCGCCATCTCGGATCGCTGCCGCGCCGACCTGTACGACATCGAGGCGCTGTGCCGCGAGGGCCGCGCCGTCGCCAACCCGGCGGAGCCGCTGGTGCGGGCGCTGCGGGCCGGCCTGGGCGCCGACGCGGCCGGCTTCGTGCACTGGGGCGCCACCAGCCAGGACATCGTCGACACCGCGGCGATGCTGGTCGCCCGCCGTGCGCTGGGGCTGATCGACGGCTGGCTGGAGGAGGCGGCGGGGCGGTGTGCCGGGCTTGCCCGCGCGCACCGCGCGACGCCCATCGCCGGGCGCACGCTGCTGCAGCAGGCCGTGCCCACGACCTTCGGCCTGAAGGCGGCCGGCTGGCTCCTGGGCGTGCGCGAGGCTCGCGCGCTGGTCGCCCATGTCCGCGACCGGCGCCTGTGCGCGCAGCTCGGCGGGGCGGTCGGCTCGCTCCAGGTGCTCGGCGAGCGCGGCGGCGATGTGGTGCGCCTGTACGCCCGCGAGCTCGACCTTTCCGAGCCGGTTGCGCCGTGGCACACCCGCAGGATCGCGCTGATCGAGCTGGGGGCGGCGCTCGCCGCGGCGGCCGCGGCGGCCGCGAAGATCGCGGGCGACGTCGTCCTGCTCGCGCAGACCGAGGTCGCCGAGGTGCGCGAGGGAGGCGGGGGCGGCTCCTCGACCATGCCGCACAAGCGCAATCCGGCCGCATCGGTGCGGGCGCTCGCGTGCGCCGCGAGCGCCCGCCGCCACGCCTGCGCCCTCGTCGCGGCCGAGCCTCACGAGCACGAGCGCGCCGCCGGCCCGTGGCAGGCCGAGTGGGATGCACTCACCGGAGCGCTCGCCGGCGCGGGCGGAGCCGCTGCGGCCGTTGCCGAGGCCCTCGCCGGGCTCGAGGTGGACCCGGCCCGCATGCGCCGCAACCTCGATCTCACCGGCGGCCTGGTCATGTCCGAGCGGGTCGCGTTCGCGGCCGCCGAGCGGGTGGGCCTGGCTCAGGCGCAGGCGCTCGTCACCGCCGCCGCCGTGCGGGCCGGGGCAGAGGGCGTGGCCTTCCGGCAGGCCCTGGCCGACACCGAGAACCTGGGCCTTCGGCTCGACGAGATCGACGCGGCGCTCGATCCCGCCACCGGCCTGGAATCCGCGGCGGCGCTCGTCGACCGCGTCCTATCAGAGGAGCAGCAATGAGCGACGATCGGCATGAGCGCGGCATGGCGGTGCGGCGGGACGTGCTCGGCGACGCCCACGTCGACGCGGCCCTCGCGGCGGCGTCGGACGTGACCGCCGACTTCCAGGATCTGATCACCCGCTACGCCTGGGGCGAGATCTGGGCGCGACCGGGGCTCGACCGGCGCACGCGCAGCTGCGTCACGCTGACGGCGCTCGTCGCCGGCGGCCACCACCACGAGCTCGGGCTGCACCTGCGCGGCGCGCGCCGCAACGGCCTCACCTGGGACGAGATCAAGGAGGTGCTGCTGCAGACCGCGATCTACTGCGGGGTGCCGGCGGCGAACACGGCCTTCGGGATCGCACAGCAGGTCTACGAGGAGGAGGGGGGCGGGTGACCCGAGCGGTGATCCTCTCGGCGGTGCGCACGCCGATCGGCCGCTACGGCGGGGCGCTCGCCGGCGTGCGCCCCGACGACCTCGCGGCCGTGGCCGTGGGCGCGGCCGTCGAGCGCGCCGGCGTCGAGCGCGGCCCAGATCGACGACGTCTATCTGGGCTGCGCGAACCAGGCGGGCGAGGACAACCGCGACGTCGCCCGCATGGCGGCGCTGCTCGCCGGCTTCCCGCAGTCGGTGCCCGGGGTGACGCTGAACCGGCTGTGCGCCTCGGGCCTCTCGGCGGTGGTCTCGGCCTGCCATGCGGTCATCGCCGGCGACGGCGACCTCTTCGTGGCGGGCGGGGTCGAGTCGATGACGCGGGCGCCGCTCTCGATGCCCAAGCCCGAGCGCGCGTTCGAGCGCGGCCATCGCACCGTCTACGACACGACCCTGGGCTGGCGCTACCCCAACCCGCGGCTCGAGGCGATGTTCCCGCTCGAGAGCATGGGCGAGACGGGCGAGAACGTCGCCGAGCGCTGCGGCGTCTCCCGGGCCGACCAGGACGCGTTCGCACTGCGCTCGCAGGAGCGCTGGGCGGCGGCGCAGGCCGCGGGCCGCTTCGCCGACGAGCTCGTGCCGGTCGGCGATCTTGACCACGACGAGCATCCCCGGCCGGACACGAGCGTCGAGGCCCTGGCCGCGCTTCGGCCCGCGTTCCGCAAGGGCGGCAGCGTCACGGCGGGCAACTCGAGCGGCATGAACGACGGCGCCGCCGCGCTCGTGATCGCGAGCGAGGAGCGGGCGGCCGCGCTCGGAGCGGCGCCGCTGGCCGCCTTCCGCGGCAGCGCCACCGTGGGCGTCGATCCGCGGGTGATGGGGATCGGGCCGATCCCGGCCGTGCGCCGGCTGCTCGAGCGCACCGGCGTCGCGATCGCCGACATCGACCTGGTCGAGCTGAACGAGGCGTTCGCGTCGCAGAGCGTGGCGGTGGTGCGCGAGCTCGGCCTCGACCCCGACCGCGTGAACGTGAACGGCGGGGCGATCGCGCTCGGCCACCCGCTCGGCATGAGCGGCGCGCGGCTGGTCGTCTCGCTGGTGCACGAGCTGCGCCGCCGCGGCGGCCGCTACGGGCTCGCCACGTTGTGCGTCGGCGTCGGCCAGGGCCAGGCGGCGCTCTTCGAGGCTCCGGGTACATGACGTCTGCCCGGACGCAGGTCGGCATCGTCGGCGCCGGCCCGGCCGGGCTCACCCTGGCGCAGCTCCTGCGCAGCCGCGGGATCGAGTCGGTCGTGCTCGAGAGCCGCAGCCGCGACCACTGCGAGAAGCGCATCCGCGCGGGCGTGCTCGAGCAGGGCTCGGTCGACCTGCTCTCGGCCATCGGCGCCGGCGAGCGCCTGCATCGCGAGGGCATCGTCCATCACGGCGTGGAGCTGCAGTTCGACGGCCAGCGCCACCGGATCCCGCTCTCGCAGCTGACCGGCGGCGCTGCGATCGTGATCTACGGCCAGACCGAGGTGGTGAAGGATCTGATCGCGATCCGGCTCGAGCAGGGCGATCCGCTGCTGTTCGAGGTCGCCGACGTGGCGCTGCACGACCTCGACGAGCGAGCGGCCGCGGATCACCTACCGCCACGACGGCGGCGAGCACGAGGTCGTCTGCGATCTGATCGCCGGCTGCGACGGCTTCCACGGCGTGTCCCGGCCGTCGATCCCGGCCGGCGTGCTGCACGCGGTCGAGCGCGACTACCCGTTCGGCTGGCTCGGCATCCTGGCCGACGTCGCCCCGTCGAGCGACGAGCTTGTCTACGCGCACCACGAGCGCGGGTTCGCGCTGCTCAGCCTGCGCTCGCCGACCCTGAGCCGGCTGTACATCCAGGTGCGCCACGACGAGGACATCGCCGCCTGGCCCGACGAGCGCATCTGGGCCGAGCTGCAGACGCGGCTTGGGACGCCCGGCTGGACGCTCGCCGAGGGGCCGATCCTCGAGAAGGGCGTCACCGGCATGCGCAGCTTCGTCGCCGCGCCGATGCAGCACGGTCGCCTGTACCTGGCGGGGGACGCCGCCCACATCGTGCCGCCGACCGGGGCGAAGGGGCTGAACCTGGCGATCGCCGACGTCGAGCTGCTCGGAGAGGCGATCGCCGGCTGGTATGGGGACGGCGATCGCGCGGGCCTCGACGGCTACACCGACGCCTGCCTGCGGCGGGTGTGGCGGGCGGAGCACTTCTCGTGGTGGATGACCTCGATGCTGCACCGCCTCCCCGGCGACGACCCGTTCGACCACGAGCTGCAGCTGGCCCAGCTGCGCTACGTCGTCTCCTCGCCGGCCGCCGCCAGGACCCTGGCCGAGAACTACGTCGGCCTGGCCGGCCGGATGATGGGCTAGCCGGCGTGGGCCGGCAGAATCGGGTCACGCCGCTCGGCGAGCTGATCGCCGCCCCCGCCCGGGGCCTCGTCTACGGCAACCGCGGCTGCCTGCACGACGCGCACGGCCGCATCCGCCGCCATTTCGCGACGAAGCGGTGGATCGCCTGCCGGCTCGAGTTCCGCGGCTGGCAGCGCGGGCCGATGATGCGGCCCGGCCGCTTCACCGAGCTCTTCTTCCTCGACGAGGCGACCGCCTTTGCCGCCGGGCACCGCCCGTGCGCACTCTGCCGGCGCCAGGACTACAACCGCTTCGGCGGGATCTGGGCCGGGCTGCACCCCGGCCAGGCCGGCGCCGACGCGATCGACGCCGAGCTCCACGCCGAGCGGCTCGAGCCCGGCGCGACGAGGAGCCGCACCCACGCCGCGGCCTACGACTCGCTGCCCGACGGCGCCCACGTGCTGGTCGACGGCGACCCCTACCTCGTGCTCGGTCGGGAGCTGCTCCTGTGGTCGCCGTCGGGCTACGCCGCCCGCCGCACGCGGCCGCCGCGGGGGCGGGCCGTCGTGATCACGCCCCCGTCGCTCGTCGCAGTGCTGCGGGCGGGCTGGGACGGCGCCGCCGTGCCCCTGCTGCATCCATCCGCGGGGTGACGTGCAAGTCGTGCGCGCCACGTTGGAGGACGCCGACCTGTGTTTCGGGATCGCGCGCGCGGCGGCAGTCGCAGGGTGGCATCACATCTTCCCCCCGGACCTCTACGAGTTCCCTGATGACGCGATTCGGGCGGACTGGCTCTCCGCCCTCGCCGACCCAGATGGTGAGACGTACCTTGCGTTCGAGGGTGACGAGGCCGTCGGAGTCGTCTCTGTGGGCGACGGCGTCCTGCAGACGCTGTATGTGCTGCCAGAGCTCTGGGGGCGAGGCATCGGCAGCACGCTTCACGACCTCGCTCTGGAGCGGCTTCGCGAAGCGAGTGTCCACGAGGCGCGCCTCTGGACGCTCACCGACAATCATCCAGCGCGCGCCTTCTACGAGAAACGCGGATGGAGTCTCACCGGCCGCACGCGCGTCAACCCGTTCCCGCCCCATCCGATCGACGTCGAGTATGCCCGCCCTACTCTTCGCAACTAGCCGCCGTTCACGAGGCCGACGAGGTGGCCCTCGGGGTCGGTGAAGAGGGCGACGATCAGATCGCCCGTGACCTTGTCCGGGCCCATCAGGCGCGTGCCGCCGAGGCTCTCGACCTGCTGCAGCGCGGCCTCGACGTCGGGCACGGCGACGTAGAACGTGATGTGGCCGTCGTAGCCCTCGGGAGCCTGGCCGATGCCGCCGCCGATCCCGACGCCCTCGGCCGAGAGGTTGTCCTCGCGGGCCACGATGCCGTAGCCCATCGGGTTGGACGTGTCGAACTCCCACCCGAAGAGGCCCGAGTAGAAGCCGTGCAGCTTCTGGATGTCCTTGCCCGCCACCTCGAAGTGGACGACCGGCTGTCCCATGTGCGCGCTCCTTGCCGTTGGTAGAGGGCCGAGAGTCTAAACCCCCACTAGGCTGAAAAGGCCGATGCGGGCCGCAAACCTCGCACTGCGCTTCGTCCTCGAGCTGGCGGCGCTCGCCGGGCTGGCCGACTGGGGGCTGCACACGGGCAGCGGCCTCGCCCGGATCGTGCTCGCGATCGCCGCCGTGGCGGCCGCCGCGGTCGTCTGGGGGATGTGGTGCGCGCCGAAGTCGACGCGGCGGCTGCCGCAGCCCGGCCGCACCGTCGTCGAGGCGGCCGTGTTCTGCGCCGGGGCGGCCGGGTTCGCCGCCGCCGGGCACACATCGGCCGCGGTCGTCTTCGCCGTGCTCGCCGTGGCGAACTGGGTGCTGCTCTTCGCCTGGCGTCAGGATCCCTAGCCGAGCGCGGCGAGGAAGGCCCGCAGGTCGTCCGGCGACCGCGGCGTGATCGCCGGCAGGTCGCGGATGCCGTACGCGGCGAGCGCCTTCTGCAGACCCCGTCGCCGGCCGACGACGGCGAGCGTGTAGCCGTGCCGCGCGAACTCGTCCGCCTGCTCGGCGACCTGCTCCAGCATCGGCCGGGCGACGGCGTCGGGGTAGGCCTGCGCGGGCAGCTGCACCGCGCCCCAGCCCGCCCGCTCGAGCTCGGCCAGCCCGTCGATACCGCCCTCGGCCGGGTTCAGCAGCTCGTCCGCGATCAGGGCGATGCGGTAGCCGCGCGCGTCGCCCGCGTCGGTTCGCTCAGCCACCCGCGGGCTCGATCAGCGCGGCGACGGCGGCCCGGTTCACCTCGTCGTCGTGGCCGGGCAGCTGGTGCGTGATCCCGGTCGCCCGCGGCAGCGGCACGCCGCGCGCGGCCAGCTCGGCCTCGAGCTCCTCGATGAAGATGCCGCTCCCGGGCGAGAGCTCATCCGTGCCATCCGGCCATTCCGGCCGGCCGTGCCTGGCGGGATCCGAGCTCGTGACGTGCACGCCCATCGACGGGCTGCCCTCGAGCCCGACCAGGATGACGTCGTCGCCCGCGCGCACGTGGAACTCGATCGCGCCGGCGACCGAGGCCGCCAGGCGGCGGCAGTGGCGCCGGTAGGCCGTCGTGTCCAGCTGCTCCTTCACCGCCCAGAACCGGTGCAGGCCGGTGAACGCGAGCTCGGGGCACGGCATCTGCTGCAGCTGCCAGTCGCGCTCCCGCAGCACCGCGACGAGCGGCGAGTACACGCCCGGGCAGCGCGCCCCGCCCGAGCACTTGGAATTCTGATTGAGGAGGCAGTGGGCGACGAACGCGACTCCCGGCATCGCCCCAGTATAGGTAGGGCAGCGAGGCGGACTACGGGCGC
>CAWEYE010000007.1:0-191311 GCA_963813245.1 uncultured Actinomycetes bacterium | reverse complement strand
ATTGAAGGCGCCGTGGCCGGCGGTGATGATCATGGTGCGGGTGAGCAGCGTCTCGCCCGCGGCCGTGTGCAGCTCGATCACGTCGTCGGCCCGGTGGGAGACGGTCTCGATCACCTCGCCCAGGCGCACCTCGGGCGCATACTGGAGCGCCTGCTCGGTGAGCCGGTCGATCAGCTCCTGGCCGTTGATCTTGGGGTAGCCGGCCACGTCGAAGATGTGCTTCTCGGGATAGACCGCCGAGACCTGGCCGCCCAGCTGCTCCAGGCTCTCCACGATGCGCACGCTGGCGTCGCGGTGGCCGCCGTAATACGCGGCCGCGAGGCCGGTCGGCCCGCCGCCGACGATCGTGATGTCAACGATCTGCTCGGAAGTCACGCTCGCAGTCTAGAAGACCGAGTTTGTGACAGTGGGCACCCCACGAGATTCGGCCAGAATACGCCGATCTCCAATCCCCGCGGGCTGGGATTGTGAGCGGTGCTATAGTCGCCTGCGGTGCTCGGCGACTGGGCAGCTCTGCTGGTGTTCGCGGCGATCGCATTCGTGATCCCGTTCAGCTTGCTGGTCGCGACATTCACGCTCTCGACGCGCACCTCCCGCCACGCCGGCGACAAGAGGATCCCGTTCGAGTCCGGCGTCTCGTCGCACACGTTCCCCCGGGCCGCTTCACGATCAGCTACTACATGACCGCGATGCTGTTCATCGTGTTCGACATCGAGATCGTCTTCCTCTACCCGCTGGCCCTCGGCTGCACGCGCTGGACGGTTCGGGCTGGCCGAGATGGTCGTGTTCGTCGTGCTGCTGGTGGTCGCCTACGTGTACGTCTGGCGCAGGGGTGCCCTCGAATGGCGGTGACGCCGGTCCACATCGACAACGCGGTGCGCGCCGAGGACCTCGAGCAGTACGTGATGCTGACGACGGTCGAGAAGGCGATGGCCTGGGCGCAGTCCAACTCGATCTGGCCGGCCGGCTTCGGCCTGGCCTGCTGCGCGATCGAGATGATGTCGCTGCCCTCGCCCCGCTACGACATCGCCCGCTTCGGCGCCGAGGTGTTCCGCTCCTCGCCGCGCCAGGCCGACCTGCTGATCGTGTCGGGCCGCGTGTCGCACAAGATGTCCGCGCCGCTGCGCCAGGTCTACGACCAGATGCTCGTGCCCAAGTGGGTGATGGCGATGGGCGCCTGCTCGAGCTCGGGCGGCATGTTCGCGAACTACGCGATCCTCCAGGGCGTCGACAAGATCGTGCCGGTGGACGTGCACGTGCCCGGCTGCCCGCCCCGGCCCGAGGCCGTGATCGACGGCCTGCTGCTGATCCAGAAGAAGATCCGCGCCGGCATCCCGCCCGCCTACGAGCTGGAGAAGTCGAAGGCGTGACCGCCGAGGAGCTCGCCGCGGCGGTGCGGAAGGCCGTGCCCGGGTCCGTGGTCGGCGCACGAGAACGGCCTCGACATGCCGACCCTGACCGTCACGCCCGAGCAGCTCGTCGAGGTGTGCACGCTACCTGCGCGACGAGCAGGGCAAGAACTTCCTCTCGGCCGTGTCGGCCGTCGACCACCTCGGCTACGGCGACGACGGTGGCCGGCTACTTCGGCAGCGAGCGCGGCCGCGACATCAACGCCGACCGGCAGCTGGGGCGCGCGCGAGACCGCCGACCGCGCCGCCCAAGCGCTTCGCGGTCCTCTACCACCTGGCCCACGTCGGCGACGGCGCCGCCGGACCGCGTGCGCGTGCAGGTGTGGCTCGACGACGGCCAGGAGGTCGCAGCGTCGTCGCGGTCTGGCCGACGGCCGACTGGCACGAGCGCGAGCAGTACGACCTGATGGGGATCGTGTTCACGGGCCATCCCAACCTGCGGCGGCTGATCATGCCCTCCGACTGGGCCGGCCACCCGCTGCGCAAGGACTACCCGATCGGCGGCGAGCCGGTGCAGTTCACGGACGCCGTATGAGCATCGTCGAGCGCCCACCCGCACCGGTCGTGCCGCTGTACACGCCGGCGCAGATCCCGCCCGGCGCGCCCAGCAAGATCGACCCGCCCGCCGGCGAGGACCTGATCACCGTCAACTTCGGGCCCAACCACCCGTCCACCCACGGCGTGCTGCGCCTGATCGTGACGCTCGACGGCGAGGTGGTCGTCGGCCTCGACGCCGACATCGGCTACGTCCACACCGGCTTCGAGAAGAACTTCGAGCAGAAGACCTACTGGAAGGGCATCCCCTACTCGCCGCGGATGGACTACGTGGCCTTCTTCGCCAACGAGCTGGCCTACGTGGGCGCGGTCGAGCAGCTGATCGGGATCGACGTGCCCGAGCGGGCGCAGTGGATCCGCACCCTGTTCGCCGAGCTGAACCGGATCCACAGCCACCTGATCTACCTGGGCACGTCCGGGGTCGAGCTGGGCGCGATGTCGGTCTTCTTCTACTGCCTGCGCGAGCGCGACGCGGTGCTCGACCTGTTCGAGATGGTGACCGGCGTGCGCATGCACGACCGCTACCCGCAGTTCGGCGGCGTGGCCGAGGACCTGCCCGAAGGGCTTCTACGCCGAGGCCGCAAGTTCTGCGAGATGATGCCCAAGCGGATCGACGAGTACCTCGACCTGCTGGCCGGCAACCCGATCTGGCAGTCGCGCTACCGGGGCATCGGCACCATCGCGGCCGAGACGGCGATCGCGATGGGCCTGTCCGGCCCCAACCTGCGCGCCTCCGGCGTCCGCCTACGACCTGCGCCGGGTCGAGCCGTACCTCGTCTACGACCAGGTCGACTTCGACGTCATCACCGGCGAGCACGGCGACGCCTACGACCGCTTCCTGTGCCGCGCCAAGGAGATGTACGAGTCGGTGAAGATCATCGAGCAGTGCCTCGACAAGATGCCGGCCGGCCCGGTCATGGCCGACGACCGCAAGTACGTGCTGCCGCCCCGGGCCGAGCTGCACACCTCGATGGAGTCGCTGATCCACCACTTCAAGCTGGTCACCGAGGGCTTCCGGGTGCCGCCCGGCCAGGTCTACTACCCGGTCGAGTCGCCGCGCGGCGAGTTCGGCTGCTACCTGGTGTCCGACGGCGGGCCGAAGCCGTGGCGGGTGCACTTCCGCGCGCCGAGCTTCGTCAGCCTGCAGGTGACGGCGATGATGGCGGTCAACCGCTACATCGCCGACATGATCGTCGTCGTCGGCTCGCTGGACGGCGTGATGGGCGAGGCGGACCGGTAGTGATCCCGCCACCGCGCAGACCCTGGCGGGCGCGCGCGAGACGCGGCCCGCAGATGCCGCCGCCGCTGCGCCCGAGCCGCCACGCGAGCGCGCCGCTGCGCGACCGCATCCTGGACGTCGTCGCGCTCTACCCGGAGCCGCGCTCGGCGATCATCCCGGCCCTGCGCCTGGCCCAGGACGAGTACGGCTGGCTGCCCGACCGAGGCCTTCGAGCAGGTGGCCGACGCGACCGGCTTCACCCCGGCGCTATGCAAGTCGGTGGCCTCGTTCTACGACATGTTCCGGCTGAAGCCCGCCGGGCGCCACGAGATCTGCGTCTGCACGAACATCGCCTGCGCCCTGGTCGGCGCCGGCGACACGCTGCGGGCGTTCGAGCGCGAGCTCGGCATCCACCCCGGCGAGACCACCGAGGACGGCCTGTTCACGCTGCGCACGGTCGAGTGCTACGGCGGCTGCGGCTGGGGCCCGGTGGTCTCGGTCGACGAGCGCTACCACGAGCCCTTCCCGGCCGACCGCGTGAGGCGCTCCTGGTCGAGCTGCGAGCGGACGGCGCCGGATGAGCGCGCCGCCGCAGAAGATCCTGCTCGACTTCGAGGGCGACCGCCGCGACGTCCACGCCTACGAGCAGGCGGGCGGCTACCGGTCGCTCAAGAAGGCGCTCGGGATGGACGCCGCCGACGTGGTCGCGGCGGTGGACGGCTCCGGCCTGCGCGGCCGCGGCGGTGCCGGCTTCCCGACCGGTCGCAAGGCGTCGTTCCTGCCCGAAGGACCGCAAGGCCGGCCTACCTGTGCGTGAACGCGGACGAGTCGGAGCCGGGCACCTTCAAGGACCGCGAGATCATGCTGCGCAACCCGCACGCGCTGATCGAGGGCGTCGTCATCATGAGCTACGCGATCGGGGCGACCTCGGCGTTCATCTACATCCGCGGCGAGTACCGCACCGAGTTCGAGGTGCTGAAGCGCGCGCTCGAGCAGGCGCGCGCCGCGGCTACGTGGGCCGCAACGTGCTCGGCTCGGGCTACGACGCGACCGTCGTCCTGCACCGCGGCGCCGGCGCCTACATCTGCGGCGAGGAGACGGCGCTGCTGTCCTCGCTCGAGGGCGAGCGCGGCCAGCCGCGCATCGAAGCCGCCGTTCCCGGCCGTCGCCGGCCTCTACGCCGCCCCCACGCTGGTCAACAACGTCGAGACGATGGCGTCGGTGCCCTACATCCTGCGAGATGGGCGGCGAGGCCTACGCCGCGATCGGCACCGAGCGCTCGAAGGGCACGCGCGTCTTCTCGCTCTCGGGCAACGTCAAGCGGCCGGGCAACTACGAGCTGCCGCTGACCGCGACGCTGCGCGACCTGATCGAGGGCCTCGGCGGCGGCGCGCCGGACGGGCGCACGATCAAGGCGATCATCCCCGGCGGCTCCTCGACGCCCGCTGCTGCATGCCCGACCAGATCGACACCGGCCTCGACTACGAGTCGATCGCCGCCGCCGGCTCGATGGCCGGGTCGGGCGCCGTGATCGTGATCGACGACCGCACCTGCATGGTGCAGCTGGCGCTGCGCGTGGCCCAGTTCTACCGCCACGAGAGCTGCGGCAAGTGCACGCCGTGCCGCGAGGGCACCCGCTGGGGCGTCGACATCATCCAGCGGATCGAGGACGGGCGACGGCGACGCAGGGCGAGCTCGACCTGCTGCTGAACGTGTGCGACCGCATCCTGGGCAAGTGCCTGTGCCCGCTGGGCGACGCGATGGCGATGCCGGTGGCGGCTACGTCACCCACTTCCGCGACGAGTTCCAGCGCCACATCGACGAGGGCGGCTGCCCGTTCGTGGATCAGCAGCCCGATCGCGCGCCTCTACCACGACCACGAGCGGGGTGCCCGCGTGAGCGACGTTCCGCGACGCGTTCATGCGACGCCCGCCGCCGTATCGCCGAGGGCGAGGACCCCGAGCTGGTCGTGCCCGAGCTGCATGCGCCTGGCCGAGGCCCAGGAGGAGATCGACCTGGCCGAGGCGCTCTACGAGGACGAGGCCGACGACGAATAACCGGTGCCTGGCACCGGTTATTCACGAGGGGGCGGGCTGATGGCGACCGTCGAGACGCAGCACCGTCACGCTCACGATCAACGGGCGCGAGATCACCGTGCCCAAGGGCCTGTCGCTGGTCGAGGCGGCGGCCGAGGCCGGCATCGAGGTGCCGGTGTTCTGCTACGAGCCGCGGCTCGGGCGCGGGCGTCGGCGCCTGCCGCATGTGCCTGGTCGAGATCGAGGGCATGCCCAAGCTGCAGACGGCCTGCACGACCCCGGCCGCCGACGGCATGGTGGTCCACTCCGCACTCCGACGCGGGCCGCGCGAGGGCCAGGACGCGGTGCTCGAGTTCCTGCTCCTCAACCATCCGCTCGACTGCCCCGTCTGCGACAAGGGCGGCGAGTGCCCGCTGCAGGACCTGACGTTCCGCTACGGCCCCGGCGTCACCCGCATGACGCTGCCCAAGCGCACGCAGGACAAGCCGATCCCGATCTCGCCGCTGATCAAGCTCGACCGCGAGCGCTGCATCCTCTGCTACCGCTGCACGCGCTTCTCGGAGGGCGTCTCCGGCGACCTGCAGCTCGTGCCCGAGAACCGCGGCGCGAACTCGATCATCACCACCTTCGAGGGCCGTCCCTACGACGACGAGTTCTCCGGCAACGTCACCGAGCTGTGCCCGGTGGGCGCGCTCACGTCGACCACCTACCGCTTCCGCGGCCGGCCGTGGGAGATCCAGAACGTGCCGACCATGTGCGGCCAGTGCGCGGTCGGCTGCAACATCTACGCCACCATCCGCGAGGGCCACGTGGCGCGCGTGCTCTCGCGCAACCACCCCGGCGTCGACGAGGGCTGGCTGTGCGACAAGGGCCGCTACGTCCTCGGCCGCCTGCACGATCGCCGAGCCGCGTGACCGCAGCCTGATCCGCGGCGGGCGCGGCCTCGAGGACGTGTCCACGACCGACGTGCTCGACCACGTGGCCGACCGGCTGCGGGCGACCGTCGAGAAGTTCGGGCCCGGGTCGGTGGCGATCCTCGCCTCCGGCGAGCAGACCAACGAGGAGGCGCACGCCTGGGCGCGCATCCAGGCGAGGCGCTCGGCGGCGGCCCGAGCGTGTGCGGCCCCGAGGGCGGCCCCGGCTGGAGCGAGCTCGCGCCGTACGCGGCGCGATCGCCGACCTCGACGATGCCGACATGATCGTGGTCGCGGGCGACGCCGAGCTCGGCCACCGCGTGCCCGTGATCGAGCTGCGGATCCGCAGGCGGTCGCGAACGGCGCCCGCGTCGTCACCGTCGGGGCCGGCGGGACCCGCCTGGAGACGCTGCGCGGAGCCGCGCACATCTCGGCCGCGCCCGGCACCTCGCACGCGGCGCTGCTCGACTCCGCCACCGGCGACGGCGAGCTGGCGCGGGGCGCTCGGCGAGGGCGGCGCCGTGCTGGTCTGGTCCGGGCCGATGCGGGCCGAGGTGGCCGCCGTGCTGGCGCACATCGCCCACACGGCCGGCTGCTCGGTGCTGCGCACGCCGCGGGCGGCCAACGAGATCGGCTGCGCCGCCGCCGGCCTCGGCAGCGCCACGCCCGAGCAGGCGCTCGAGCTGGCCGAGGCGGGCAAGATCCAGGCGATCGTGCTGCTGGGCGCCGACCCGGTGGGCGACCTGGCACGCCGGCGAGCGCTGGCGGGCCGCGCTCGCGCGCTGCTTCTTCGCCCTCCAGGTGACGGCGTTCCAGAACGGCTCGTCCGGCTGGGCGACGACGATCGTGCCCGCGTCGGCCCTGCTCGAGAAGGACGGGCACGCTCACCAACCTCGAGGGCCGCGTGCAGCGCGTGCGCGGGGCGGCCAAGACGCCGCCGGGCGTCGCCGACGGCTTCGCCTGGGCAGCCGAGCTGGCCACGCGGCTCGGCGTCGACCTGCCCCACGACCCGCCGGCCGCATTCGCCGACATGGCCGCGCCGGCCCGCCTTCGCAGGCATGTCGTGGTCGGGGATCGGCGAGCACGCGCCGCTTCACGCAGCGCCCGGCCGCACAGGGGCCGCCCGCCGTGCCGCAGATGGCGCCGGCGGCCATCCCCCAGACCGTCGTCGTCGGCTACCGCCAGCTGATGTCCGGGCCGGCCGTCGACCACGCGCCCGCGGCTGCACTTCCAGCGCCGGCTCGGCATCGAGATCTCCCACGACGACGCCGCAGTCGCTCGGCGTCGCCACCGGCGACCGGGTCAAGGTCAGGCACGACGGCCGCACCGTCACCGGCCCGGCGCTCGTCAGCGCGGCCTGCGCCCCGGCGTCGTGCGGCTGGCCCGCGCGCGTCCCCCACGTCGGCCCCGGCAGCGTCGCGGCCGCACCGGCGGAGGGCGCGAGTGCCTGACGGCTTCATCGTCACGCTGATCAAGTCGGTCGTCCTGGTCAACCTGGTGATGGGCGTGTTCGCGATCCTGACCTGGGTCGAGCGGCGGCTGCTGGGCCGCTTCCAGGTGCGGCTCGGCCCCAACCGGGTGGGCCCGTTCGGCCTGCTGCAGCCGATCGCCGACCTCGGCAAGCTGCTGCGCAAGGAGAGCCTCATCCCGGTCGGCGTGAACCCGCTGCTCTACCTGACGGCGCCGGTCGTCTCGCTGTTCGCATCGCTCGCCGTGTTCGGCGTGATCCCGTTCGGCGAACGAGGCCACGATCCCGTTCACCGACTTCAAGATCTACCTCTACATCTCGAATCCGAACGTGGCGCTGCTGCTGGTCTTCGCGCTGGGCTCGTTCAGCTTCTACGGGTTCCTGGTCGGCGGCTGGTCGTCCAGCTCGAAGTACTCGCTGTACGGCTCGATGCGCGCCGTCGCCCAGCTGGTCTCCTACGAGGTCAGCGCTGACGATGGCCGTGATCGGCGTCGTCATGATGACCCACTCGCTCTCGCTGACCGGGATCGTGGACGCCCAGCACCGCGACGGCATCTGCCTACATCATGCCCCAGTTCGTCGGGTTCATGGTCTACGTGCTGGCGTCGACCGCCGAGATCAGCCGCATCCCGTTCGACCTGCCCGAGGCCGAGGGCGAGCTGGTGGCCGGCTACCACACCGAGTACGGCGGCATGCGCTGGGCGATGTTCCAGAACGCCGAGTACGTCGCCCTGATCGCGTTCTCGGCGCTGGCGTCGATCCTCTTCCTCGGCGGCTACGGCTGGCCGTGGCTGCCGGGCCCGCTGTGGATGCTGCTCAAGATGGCCATCTTCATCTTCCTCGCGATCTGGCTCGCGGGCCACGCTGCCGCGGGTGCGCTACGACCAGCTGATGACGATCGGCTGGAAGGTGCTGCTGCCGCTCGCCACCCTCAACCTGCTGGTCACGGCGGTCATCGTGGCCTGGCGCGCATAAGGACTGACATGGCCGTAACCGACTCGGTCAAGGGCTTCGGCGTCACCTTCCGCCACCTGTTCCGCAAGCCCGTGACCCAGCAGTACCCCGAGTACAAGCGGCCGGTCTATCCGCGCTTCCGCGGCCGCCACCGCCTGCACCGGCACGAGAACGGCCTCGAGAAGTGCGTCGGCTGCTCGCTCTGCGCCGCCGCCTGCCCGGCCGACTGCATCCGCGTCGTCGCCGCCGAGAACACCGAGGAGGAGCGCTACTCCGCGGGCGAACGCTACGCCCGCATCTACGAGATCAACATGAGCCGCTGCATCTTCTGCGGCTACTGCGAGCTCGCCTGCCCGTTCGACGCGATCACGCTCGGCCACGACTACGAGCTGGCCGAGATGTCGCGCGAGGCGATGGTCTACACGAAGGACATGCTGCTCGAGCCGATGCATCCGAGCCGCACAACGCCGGTCGCGCCGGTCGATCCGTTTGACGTGGTCGAGCCGGCGGGGGGCGAGGGATGACCTACGACATCGTCTTCGTGGTCGCCGCGATCGTCGCGATCGCGGCCGCGCTCTCGGTGGTGCTCTCGGGCAACCCCTTCCGCTCGGCGCTCTCGCTGATCCTGAACCTGGTCGCGCTCGCCACCTTCTACCTGCTGCTGCAGTCCGACTTCCTGGCCGCCGCGCAGGTGATCGTCTACGCCGGCGCGGTGATGATCATGTTCCTGTTCGTGATCGCCTATCTGGGCGGGCGCGCCGACGAGCCGACCCGCGACCGGCCGGTGTGGCAGACGCTCGCCGCGCTCATCGCCGCCGCCGGGATCGCGGCCGAGATCGTGTTCGGAGTCGGCCGCCAGAACTTCCTGCACGGCGCCGTGGTGAGCGACGCCTTCGGCGCGCCGCAGGCGATCGCCGCCGTCTTCCTGGGCCGCTACCTGCTGGCGTTCGAGGGCACCTCGGTGCTGCTCCTGATCGCCGCGGTCGGCGGCGTCATGCTCGCGACCCGCCGGGCCGCGCCGCGCGGCGCCCACGAGCCGGGCGCGTTCGAGGTGCAGCGGCCGGAGCGCGTGCCCAGCCTGCAGTCGTCGGTGATGGACGTCGAGACGCACTTCGACCGTGCGCACCGCGCCGCGGCCGACGCCGAGAAGGCGGACGGCTGATGCACGTCGGCGTCGACTGGTTCATCTCGGTCTCGGCGATCCTCTTCGGCATCGGCCTCTACGGCGTGTTCACCCGCCGCAGCCCGCTGATCCTGCTGCTCTCGGTCGAGATCATGCTGAACGCCTGCAACCTCGCGCTGATCGCGTTCTCGCGCTATCTGGGCGAGCAGTCGGGGCCAGGTGTTCGCGCTCGTCGTGATGGCGATGGCGGCCTCCGAGGTCGTCGTCGGCCTCGGCCTGGTCGTGGCCATGGCCCGGCGCAAGGCCGACCTCGACGTCGACCGCATGACGGGTCTGCGGCACTGATGGTTGACTCCGAATTCACGGGATGTCCTGGGCGGCTGCGAACCGAGCAGCGCAAGGACGCAGGGAGCGTTCATAGTGGGGCAACTATGGGCGCGACCGAGGACGCAGCGATGCGACGGTTCAAGCGGTCAAGGGCGGATGCCCTTGACCGCGGTCCGAGGCGTCTGCGATCACGCAGACGCCGAGGCGCAGCCCCACCAGCGAACCGAACCTCCGCCAACAGCCTGACGTCCAGGCGCGCGCTGAATTCGGAGTCAACATCTAATGGAGACGCTCGCCTGGGTCTGCCTGTTCGCGCCCCTGGCCGGCGTCGTCGTGCTGACGCTCGCGGGCTCGCGCATCTCGCGGCGAGGCGGCTGCCTGGGTCGGCACCGCGTTCGCGTTCACGGCGTTTGCGGCCGCGGTGGCCGTGTTCGTCCAGATGCTCGGCGAGAACGCCTCCCAGCGCGCGCACATCTACACGCTCTACACGTGGGCCGGGTCGGCCACGTTCAAGGTGCCGCTGGCGACGCTCGATCGACCCGCTGTCGGTGACCGAGATGCTGATCGTCGCCGGCGTCGGCGCCCTGATCGTCCTGTACTCGATCGGGTACATGCACGGCGACCCCAAGGAGCGGCGCTTCTTCGTCTACCTCGACCTGTTCCTGTTCTCGATGCTGCTCCTCGTCATGGCCGCGAACTTCGTGCTGCTGCTGGCGGGCTGGGGCCTGGTCGGCCTCTCGTCCTACCTGCTGATCGGGTTCTGGCACGAGCGGCCGGAGCCGGTCGCCGCCGCCAAGAAGGCGTTCGTGATGAACGCGATCGGCGACGTCGGCATCGCCATCGCCATCTTCTTCATGGTGCGCGACCTGGGCACGACCGACTTCTCGACGGTGTTCCACACGGCGTCCCAGCACTGGCCGAAGGGATCGGCCGACGCGAACTGGGTCGCGCCGGGGCTGCTGCTCGGGGCCGTCGCCAAGTCGGCCCAGATCCCGCTGCAGACCTGGCTTCCCGACGCGATGGAGGGCCCGACGCCGGTGTCGGCCCTGATCCACGCGGCCACGATGGTGACGGCCGGCGTCTACCTGGTCGCGCGGACGCACGTGCTGTTCGTAAACGCCCCGGACATCCAGGCGCTCGTGGCGCTGCTCGGCCTGGCGACGCTGCTGATGGCCGGCGTGATCGCGCTCGTCCAGACCGACATCAAGCGCATCATCGCCTACTCGACCATGAGCCAGATCGGCTACATGTTCACCGCGGTCGGCGTGGGCGCGTACTCGGCGGGCATGTTCCTCCTGCTCGCCCACGCGTTCTTCAAGGCGCTGCTCTTCCTCGGCGCCGGCATCGTGATCCACGCCCTCGACGACGAGCAGGACGTGCGCCGCATGGGCGGCCTCGGCGCGGCGCTTCCCAAGACCAAGTGGATGATGTGGATCGGCACCGTCGCCCTGATCGGGTTCTGGCCGTTCAGCAAGGACGAGATGCTCTCGGCGGCGCTCCAGAAGGGCGGCGCCACGGCCGACCTCGTCTGGGTGGGCGGCCTGATCGGCGCCCTCTTCACGGGCATCTACGCCACCCGGCTGATGCGGCTCACGTTCTACGGCGAGCGCTCCCAGTATGCGTCCGAGCATCTGCACTCGGGCCACGGCGAGGCTCCGTGGACGATGTTCTTCGTGGTCGCCGTGCTCGCCGCCGGCACGATTCTCGTCGGCTTCCTCGAGATCGGCTTCGGGTTCTCGAACACGTTCTTCGAGTGGCTCGGAAGCGCCGCGCCGTCGATCGAGCCGTCCACGTCGAAGGATCTGCTGACGACCGCGCTCGCATGGGTCGCGGGCGGCGGCGCCGCGCTCCTGACCTGGCGTGCGTACACGAACCCGGAGCTGCTCGCGCGCCTCAAGCGGCCGTTCGGCGCGATGGCAGTCGTCGCCGCGCACAAGTTCTACTGGGACGAGGCCTACGACCGCATCGCCTACGCGCCGGCCGCGGCGCTGGCCGTGGGCCTGTATCGGTTCTTCGAGCGCTGGGTGATCTGGGGCACGATCGACGTGGTCACCTGGATCGTGCGCGCGTTCGCCCGCGGCACCGCCGACGCGCAGTCAGGCGTCGTGCGCCAGTACGCGACGGTGCTCGTGGCCGGAGCTGCGCTGCTCGGCGTCTACTTCCTCTCGAAGGCGACGCTGTGACCACCGCGCTCATCTTCCTGCCGCTCGTCGGCGCCCTGCTGGTCGGCGTGCTGCCGCTGCCCCGCCGCGTGACCGAGGAGCTGGCGCTGCTCCTGGCCCTCGCCGAGGCGGTGCTGGGCGGGATCGTGCTCGTCGGCTTCAACGTCGGCGGCGGCCTGCAGTACGTCCAGAACACGGCCTGGATCTCGCACTTCGGCTCGGCCGCGCCGATCCGCTACCACGTCGGCATCGACGGCCTCTCGCTCTTCATGGTGCTCCTGACCGCCGTGGGGATCGCGGCGGCCATCGGGGCGGCGATGGTGGCCGGGCGGGAGCGCTCGCGCGCCTACTTCGGCCTGTTGCTCCTGCTCGAGTCGGCGCTCGTGCTGCTCTTCACCGCCCAGGATCTCGTGCTCTTCTACGTCGGCTGGGAAGTCATGATGATCCCGCTCTACCTGCTGATGGGCGTGTGGGGCGGCGAGGGCCGCCGCCGCGCGACCATCCAGTTCGTCGTCTACACGCTCGTGGGGTCGCTGCTCATGCTGGTCGCGATCGCCGTGCTCGGCGTGTCGGCGCACACCTTCGAGCTGTCCGCACTGGTGGCCCAGCCGCACGAGTCGACCTGGCTCTTCCTGGCCTTCGCGCTCGCGTTCTGCATCAAGGCGCCGCTCTTCCCGCTGCACGGCTGGCTGCCGGGCGCCTATCGCGAGTCGACGCCGGAGGTGACCGCCCTGCTCTCGGGCGTGATCTCGAAGGCGGGCGCCTATGGCCTGCTGCGCTTCGCCGTGCCGCTCTTCCCGAGCGTCGCCCACGACTGGCGCTGGCTCTTCCTCGGGCTCGGCCTGGCCGGCCTGCTGTACGGGGCGGTGATCGCCTTCCGCCAGCGCGATGCCCGCGGCGTGGTGGCCTACTCGAGCCTCTCCCAGATGAACCTGATCGTGATCGGGATCTTCGTGTTCAACACGAACGGGGTCACCGGCGCCATCTTCCAGATGGTCAACCACGGCGTCGTCTCGCTGGCCGCGTTCCTGCTGATCGGCCTCGTCGAGCTGCGGGCCGGCAGCGACGGCTTCCGCGTCCTCGGCGGGCTCTCGAACAAGCGCCCGGTGATGTCGACCGTGCTCCTGATCGCGGCGCTCATGGCGCTGGCGGTGCCCGGGTCGGGCGTCTTCGTCTCGGAGCTCTACATCCTCATCGGCGCGTTCCAGCAGCAGGCCGTCCTGGGCGCGGCGGCCGCGCTCGGGATCGTGCTCGCGGCCATGTACATGCTGCGGTGGTACTCGGCCCTCGCGCATGGGTCAAACGGCGAGCGCGTCTCGGACGACACGCCCGACCTGCGCGTGAGCGAGCTCGCGATCGCCGTGCCGCTCATCCTGATCCTGCTCGCGATGACGGTCTATCCGTACGGCGTGATGCGCCGGATCACGAGCTCGCAGGTGGCGTTCCAGGTCGCGGCCAAGGTGCAGCACCTGTGATCCACACGATCCCCGTCTCGTTCACCGCCATCGAGCCCGAGCTCATCCTGCTCGGCACGGCCGCGGTCCTGCTCGTCGTGGCGATCTTCCTGCCCGACCAGGCCGCCCGGCGGCTGTCGGCCGTAGCGACCGTGGTCGCGCTCGTCGGCGCCACCGTGTACACCGCCACGGCCTTCAACGACGCGGCCCGCGCGCCGTTCGACCACACCTTGCGCATCGACGCGTTCGGGCTGGGCGCGCGCATGCTCGTGTTCGTGGCGGCCATCCTCGCGGTCGCGATCTCGTGGGGCATGGGCGACCTGCGCGAGCGCGCGGTCGAGTACCACGTGCTGCTCCTGACGGCGACGGCCGGCATGTCGCTCCTGTGCGTCGCGAACAGCTTCGTGACGGCGTTCGTCGCCCTGGAGCTGTTCTCGCTCGCGCTGTACGTGCTCGTCGCGATCGACACCGACGACCTGCTCTCGCTCGAGGGCGGCCTCAAGTACCTGATCATCGGGTCGGTGGGGGCGGCCTTCCTGCTCTACGGGGCGGCGCTCACGTACGGTGCGAGCGGCCAGCTCGAGTTCGACCGCATCCGGGCCGGGCTCGCGCGGGGCGACTCGCACGACGTGCTCGTGCTCATGGGCCTCGTGCTCGTGATCGCCGGCCTGGGGTTCAAGGCCAACGCGGCCCCGTTCCACATGTGGACGCCCGACGCCTACGAGGGCGCCCCCACGCCGGTGACCGCGTTCATGTCGGCGGCCACGAAGGTGGTGGCGCTCGTGTTCGCGCTGCGCGTGCTGGTGACGGCGTTCCCGCGCCAGTCCGACGTGTGGCAGATCGGCCTGGCCGCGATCGTGATCGCCTCGTTTGCGATCGGGAACCTGGGGGCGCTGCGCCAGACGAACGTGAAGCGCATGCTCGCCTACTCGACCGTCGGCCACTCCGGCTTCCTGCTCACCGCCGTCGCGGCGCACAGCGCGCTGGGCACGCGGGCGCTGCTCTACTACCTGACGGTCTACGGCGCGATGAATCTGGGCGCGTTCGGCATCGTGGCGGTGCGCGAGCGCGAGCTCGGCCGGCCGGTGCTGATCGCCGACTTCGCCGGCTGGGGCTACCGGCGGCCGCTGCTCGGGGCCTCGATGCTGATCTGCATGCTCTCGCTGGCGGGGTTCCCGCCCACCGGCGGCTTCCTTGGCAAGCTGTACATCTTCTCCGCCGCCGTCCAGAACGGCCAGACCTACCTGGCCGTGGTCGGCGTGATCGCGACCATGGTCGGCCTCGTGTACTACCTGCGGGTGCCGTTTGCGCTGTACGACCGCGACGCGACGGTGCCGCAGGTGACCTCGGGGCCCGGCTTCGGCCTGGCGGCGGGCGCGGCGATGGCCGCGGCGACGGCGGCGCTGGTGCTCGGCATCGTGCCGACGCCGCTGATCGACCTGGCGCGCACTGCGTCGAGCTCGCTCTTCTAGGTCGCGAGAATCGGGCGTCCCTCGATCGCGAGCTGTTCGAGGAGCGTGACAGCGTGTTCCGGCCCGGGTAGGCGGGCGATCTGGTCGCGGACGCGTTCGGCATTTCGCCGGTAGACGGGGTCGCGGAGCACCTCGTGGACCGCGGCCCGGATCGATTCCGGCGTCCGCCGCCCCGGCTCGATGGTGACGCCCACGCCGAGCGCGACACACCGATCGGCGTTGGCCGGCTGGTCGGCGTCGATCGGGATCGAGATGACCGGCAGGCCGTGATCGAGCGCCGCCGCGACGGTGCTGAACCCGGCGTGCGTCAGCACGACGTCGCAGTGCGGCAGGAGCAGGCTCTGCGGGATGTAGCGCTCGATGTGCACGTTCTCGGGCTGCGGGCCGAGCTCGGTCGGATCCCGGTCGCGTCCGATCGTCAGGATGAGCTCGATCGGCTCATCCCGCAGCCCCTCGACGATCGCCTCGAAGAGGCCCGGCGTGCGGCTGTTGAACACGGTGCCGAGCGTCGCGTAAACGACCGGGCGGCCGGTGAGGCTCGCGACCCACGCGGGCAGCGCCTCGTCGCCCGAGGCGCTGAAGGGCACCGGCCGCAGAAGATGAGCGGTCGGCGCAGGCGGCCAATCGCGATCGGCGAAGCCCGGCGGTTCGAAGGCGAGGTGCAGATACCGAAACAGCATGTGGTTGCCAGGGTCGGGCGGCAGGTCATGACGCGAGCGCACCGCGGCCAAGTCAGCCGCGACCAGCTCGCGCGCGGTGTCGGCCGAAAGCATGGTGTTGGTGCGCACCGACGCGTGCGGGCGACCCAGCGCCTCGGCGGCAATGCATGCGCCGAACTCGGCCGACTCGCGCACGAGCAGATCGGGCCTCCACTCCGCCGCGATCGCGAGCAGGTCGGGAACCATGCGCTCCGCGTACAGGCCACCGAAGAGGCGGTGGATCCGAAAGAGCGTGCGCGCCGGCCCGTCGGGTGGGAGCGACTCGAGCTCCGCCTGGAGGCGCACGTAGCGGTCGTCCGCCGCATCGCGTTCTCGATCGAACCCGGCAGCAAAGGCGGAGAACCCGCTCGCCTCGATCCGCGGCCGGAACGACGGCGCAGATGCGAAACAGACCTCGTGCCCGGCCGCCGCCAGCGCCCGCGCCGGCGGGACGAGGGGATGGAAGTGCCCCAGCCCTGTCAGCGTCGTGAAGAGGAAGCGCACGCCTATGAACGTCTACGCCAGTCCCGCACGCCCCGGATAGACCCGGGCCGTGGGGTGAACCAGGAAGAAGCTGCTTCCATGATCAGAGGATAGGCGCCGCTGCGACTGCCGGCGACCGGCACCCCTGCCGTTTCGTGCACGAACATACGTTCGCTATGATGCCGGCGTGGACGCGGACCAGATGCGCCTCTTCCCCGAGCCCGACGGCATGGGCGACGGGCGCACGCTGCGCGAGGTCGAGTACCTGCACGTGCGCGCGAAGCGGATCGTGAACAAGGTGCCCGAGGCCTCGCGGATGCCGTTCCGCTACACGATCAACGCCTACCGCGGCTGCTCGCACGCCTGCACCTACTGCTTCGCCCGGCCGACCCACACCTTCCTCGGCATGGACGCGGGCGCCGACTTCGAGCGGCGCATCGTCGTCAAGGTGAACGCCGTCGAGCGGCTGGCAGCCGAGCTGCGCGATCCGCGCTGGGGCCGCGAGCACATCGCGATGGGGACGAACACGGATCCCTACCAGCCGGCCGAGGGCCGCTACAAGCTCACGCGAGGCCTGATCGGCGAGCTGACGCAGGCCCGCAACCCGTTCTCGATCCTGACCAAGTCGCCCATGATCCTGCGCGACACGGACCTGCTGGCCGAGGCCGCGCGCGCCGGCCTCGTGCGCTGCAACCTCTCGATCGGGACCCTCGACGAGGACGTGTGGCACGCCAGCGAGCCGGGCACACCGCCGCCGCTGCGGCGGGTCGAGGCGGTCGCGCGTCTGAACTCCGCGGGCATCCCCTGCGGCGTCCTGATCGCGCCGGTGCTTCCGGGCATGTCCGACTCGCCCGAGCAGCTGGCGGCCGTCGTCGCCGCCTGCGTCGAGGCGGGCGCCGTCTCCGTCAGCCCGATCCTGCTGCACCTGCGGCCCGGCGTGCGCGAGATCTTCATGCCGTGGCTCGAGGGCTACCGGCCCGACCTGGTCGCCCGCTATCGCGAGCTGTACGCGGCCTCCTACGCCGGGCCGGGGCCGCGGGCGCGCCTGACGCAGACCATCGACGATCTGGTCGACCGCCTCGGCGGCACGTCCGTCTCGCCCGCCCGCAGCCGCGACGCTGCGTGATCACGCGACGTAGGCGAGGACGCCGTCGAGCGGGCGCGGTACCCGGCTCGGATCGAGCGCCTCGACGAGGGTGGCGGCGAGCTCGACCTTCCAGTTGTTCAGGAAGCCGCGCAGCTGGTCGGAGGTGGGCCGCGTCCGGTGGGCCGGCTGCTTCTGATACGTCCGAAACGCGCCGAGCTTGCCGTGGGCGCCGAGAACCGCTTCGGTGGCGGCGACGCCGAGGCCACGGACCAGCTCGTCCTCGAGATCGCGGTCGCAGACGAAGAGCCCGACCCGCGCCGGGCCGGCCCGCGCCGCTGCCGGCGCGAGGTCCGCCCGCTCGACCGCCCGCCGGACACCCGGCTCCTCTCGCCGGTCGCAGAGGGCGGCGAGGGTCGTGTCCGCGCCGGCGGCGCCGTAGACCGCGAGGGACCGTCCGATCGCCTGCGCCCCTCCAACAGCGAGCACGGCCACGCCCTCGGCGTCGAGGTCGCGTCCGCGCAGCCGGGCGAGCGTGCGGACGGCGATCTCGTCGCTGCGGCCTTCGACCAGCACGACAGCGCGCGGCGTCACGGTGCGGTCAGGGCACGTGGCGGCGCAGCGTGCCGAGCCGATCCCACACCGTCCGCGGGCGGTGGCGGCGCCCGGCCGGCTCGAGCAGGAAGCGGGCCAGCCGGTCGGCCTCGAGCTCGTCCAGCGAGATCACGGCCTCGGCGACCCCGTCCTCGTCCCACACGCTGAAGCGCACGTGGCGCTCGTCGGAGCGCACGCCCAGGTAGCGCGAGACCCGCAGCGCCCGCCCCTGGTCGGGCTCGACGTCGGGGTGCGGGCGGAAGAACTCGACGAGCTTGGATCGCAGCGGCGCGGCGCACCACGGACAGAACCGGTAGCGGCCATCCATCCGATTCCCGCAGCGCCCGCATTCCTGCACAGCACGACTCCCCTTCGACGCTCCGAGCATAGAGCCCCCGGGGCGCCCGTGCCAGTGGGGATTTCGAGGCGCTGTTAGGTGCGGCGGGTGAGGCGGGCGGCGCCGGCGTCGCGCAGGCTCCACAGATCGCGCGCGTGCTCGCGGGCGAGCGATGTCGCGGCGGCCACGGCGGAGACCGCGAACGCGAGCCACGCCAGCTTGACCGCGGCGGACGGGGAGCTGGCCGAGACGACGGCGGGGAAGCGCACGCTCGTGCCCGCCAGCGTGAGCAGAGCCGAGATCGCGCACGCGCCGAGCTCGAATGCGGCCCACTCGCCCGGCTCGTCGACCATCGCCAGATAGGCGGCGAAGGCGGCGCCGAGGAGAATCGCAACGGCCACCATCGAGACGTAGAGCGCGATCAGCGCCGACGCCGATGCGGCCAAAGCAGCCGCCGCGGCGGCCAGGGCGGCGACACGGGCCGGGGTAATGTGGGGCATGACGTCGGGCATCTCAGAGGCGGAGTTCGCGGCCGCGGGCGCGAACCCTCCCCGCCGGATGCGCCTCTGGATGGCGGCCGTCGCCCTGGCCTGTCTGCTCGCGACCGCCGCGCCGGCCGTCGCCGCCGGCGCGACCGACCCCGCCGCGCAGCTCGCGGAGCGGTACTCGCCGATCGTCGTGCTCAAGGATCAGACCGCGCCGTGCGACAACCGCGGGGAGGCGTACCGGCCGGTGAACGTCGGCGTCGTGCTGGGCCGGGATGACGTGGTGCTGCGCGGGCCCGGAGGCTACGCGAAGCGCGCGCCGACGGCCGGTCAGCTCGACGGCAAGGACATCCGCTACTACCTCGACTTCCCCGGCGATCCGCTCCGGCCGGGCTGCTCCTACGAGCGCTGGTTCGACCGGATCAGCAAGGGCAAGCCGACGACCGTCTACGCCCACGTCGTGACCGAGCCGGGCAAGCCCGGCAGGCTGGCGCTCCAGTACTGGCTCTACTACGTCTACAACGACTGGAACAACAAGCACGAGGGCGACTGGGAGATGCTCCAGCTGGTGTTCGCCGCCGACTCGGCGTCCGAGGCGCTCGACCGGCAGCCGATCGAGGTCGGCTTCTCCCAGCACTCCGGAGCGCAGCGGTCGGCCTGGAACGATCCCAGGCTCCAGCGCCAGGGCACCCACCCGCTGGTCTACGCGGCCGCGGGCTCGCACGCCCAGTTCTTCGCCTCGGCGCTCTGGTTCGGCTACAGCGCCGAGGCCGGCGTCGGCTGCGACGACACCCGCGGCCCGTCGCGTGAGGTCGAGCCGAAGGTGGTGCTGCTCCCGGACAGGCGTCCGCCCGCGGACAGCCCGTTCGCCTGGCTCGGGTTCGGCGGCCTTTGGGGCCAGCGCCTGCGCAGCCCAAACGGCGGGCCGACCGGGCCCAACGCCAAGCGGCAGTGGGATATGCCCACCACCTGGGCGCAGACGACCTGGCGCGACACCGCGCTCTCGGTGCCCGGCGGGCGGTCGCTCGGCCCCAGCGCGACCGGCTTCTTCTGCGGGGCGGTCGCGGCCGGATCGAGGGTCTACCTGCGCGCGCTTTCGTCACCGTGGCTCGTCGCCGTGGCATTCATCGCCGTGCTCGCCGGAGCGATCGTCCTCGTCCGCCGGACGCGCTGGTCCGAGACCGAGCCGGCACGTGTCGATCGCCGCCGCGCCGCCGGCCAGATGTTCGTCGCGGCATGGCGCATCTACAACGCCCACCGGAAGATCTTTCTCGGCCTCGGAGCGGTGTTCGTGCCGCTGGGGGTGATCGCCGCCGCCCAGCAGTCGGTGCTCTTCGCGCACTCGCCGTTCACCGACCCACGCGGCGTCGAGGGCGGAGACCGGTTCGTGAGCGGGCTCGCGGCGCTCGTGGTGGGAAGCGCCGTCACCGCCCTCATCCCGACCGTCCTTGTGTCCGCCGCGATCGCAATGGCGATGGACGCGCTGGCGCACGAACGGCCCGCCGCGATCAGCGTCCGCGACTACTTCCGCCGGCTCGGCCCGCTGGCCGGCGCGATGCTGATCCTCCTGATCGCCGTCGCCCTCCTGGCCACGACGCTGATCGGCATCCTGCTCGCCATCGTCGTGCTCGTCTGGTACAGCCTCACGACCCAGGCGTGTGTGATCGAGCACCGGTCGACCCGCGGGTCGCTGCGGCGCAGCCGCCAGCTCGTGCGTCACCACTCGTGGCGCGTGTTTGCGATCACGGCGAGCTCGACCGGCATCGGCCTGGCGACGGGACCGATCGTGGGCCTGGTCGTCCTGTTCGCGTCGTCGGCCTCCCTCGGCACGATCGACATCATCAGCTCGGCGGTGTACGCCGTCGTCATGCCTTACGTCGCGATCGTGCTCGCCCTGCTCTTCTTCGATCTGCGCCAGGCGTCCGCCGGCCGCACCGAGACGACCTAGTCCGATTGGGTCTCGACCCGCCCCGCCTTCACGGCAGCGGCGAACGTCTCGTAGTCCCGCTCGTTCTGGTCGGCATACGTGACGGAGAAATCGGCGAGCGCGCGGTCGAAGGCATCCCCGTTGCCGAGGTAGGAGGCGATCGCGATCCGGTCGCCCCAGCGGGCGTGCGACCGCGCCAGCGACGCCCCGCACAGGCGGGCATACAGGGTCGCTCCCGGCACGCGCAGCCGGTCGACATCCACGCCCCCTTTCCAGTCGTGAAGCTGGCGGACGTAGTAGTCCCGCGTCCGGCCGTCGAGCCCCTTGATCCGCTGCCAGCCGAGGAAGATGTCGGTCGCAGCCTGCATCAGGCGCTGCCCGATCACGACCCGGGCGCCGTGATTGGGGTACCGCACCTTGCGTGCGTGCGGCTCGAGGACGGACGCCTGCGCCTCCTTGACCTGCAGGAAGAGCGGATCCGCATTGTCACGCCCGACCAGGAGCATGATGTAGCAGCGCGTGCCGACGCTGCCGACGCCCACGACCTTGCGGGCGGTGTGGACGTAGCGGAACTCCTCGATCGGATGGTGCTCGTGCGTGAGGGTGCGCCGGTAGGACTGCAGGAGGCCCTTGATGAGCACCTCGGCGTTCTCCCACTCCGATCCGGGCACGATCAGATCCTCGATCGGCACGATCAGGGGCGGGTCGGCCAGGATCCGCAGCTCCCCATCGATCTCGGCGGCGCGGCGGGCGAGCACGCGGACGTGGTCGCGCGTCCTCGCCTTGGCGACGAGCGCGTGGGCCTGTTTGGCCTCCCGCTTCGTCAGCCGATCGCGTCCGACCTCGCGGCGGACCTGCTTGAGGAGCTCGTCGACCTCGAGATGGTCGTACCACGCATCGAGCGTGCCCATCAGTGCCACCCGGCGCATCTGAGCGCGGTAGGCACGGACGCCGGCGAGCACGATCGCGCGCCGATCGGCCGCATCGAACCCGCGGTCGCGACCGCTGATCTCGAAGCTCGCGGCGAGCCGCTTGACGTCCCACTCCCACGGGCCGGGATAGGTCTCGTCGAAGTCGTTCACATCGAACATCATCTGGCGCTCGGGGCTCGCGAACAGGCCGAAGTTCGACATGTGGGCATCCCCGCAGAGCTGCACCGTGATGCCGCTTGTCGGGGTCTTCGCCAGATCCTCGGCCATGATCGCGGCCGCGCCCCGGAAGAACGTGAACGGCGAGACCAGCATCCGGCCGTGCCGGACCGGGGCGAGCTCGTGTACCCGGTCCGCCTCCTCCTCCACGAGCAGGGCGGCCGGGTCGTGCCTTCCCGGCGCCGGCTCCCACGCCGCATGGCTCGACCTGGGTGCCGCCGTACGCGCTGCCTTCCCCCGCGCCGTCCGCTCCTCCGGCTTCATGTGCCGCCGGCGCCAGCCGGACGCGAACTCCCGCGACACGCGTGCTCGGGGGGCGGGTGCGGCGACGGGCCTGCGCTTGGCGTTCTTCACGTGACGCGAACGATGCCACGCCGGCGCCGCCGGTGTCTCACCCCGCCGGTATGAACCTGGCGGACAGGCCGGAGAGCCCGTCTCGGCTATGTTCTCGTCCGTCCCACGACCCTCCCAAGGAGCGCCTCCATGCCACTCGGAAACGGCGTCAAGCTCACCTGGCTCGGCCACGCGACCTTCCTCCTCGAGACCCCCGGCGGCAAGCGCGCGCTGATCGATCCCTGGATCACCGGCAACCCCAAGTGCCCCGAGACCCTGCAAGATCCCGGCCACCTCGACCTGATCCTCGTGAGCCACGGGCACTCGGATCACACCGCAGACGTGGTCAGGCTCGCCAAGGAGAAGGGCGCGGCTGTCCTGGCGATGGTCGAGCTGGCCGGCTGGTTCGGCAGCCAGGGCGTCGAGAAGGCGGTCGGGTTCAACAAGGGCGGCTCGTACCAGGCCGAGGGCCTCACCGTCACGCTCACCGACGCCCACCACTCCTCGAGCGTCGAGGGGCCGGGCGGCAGCATCGTCTACACCGGCGAGCCGGCGGGCATGATCATCACGGTCGAGAACGGCTACAAGATCTACTTCGCCGGCGACACCTGCGTGTTCGGCGACATGGCCCTGATCGGCGAGCTGTATCAGCCCGACCTGGCCATGCTGCCGATCGGCGACTTCTTCACGATGGGTCCGCTCGAGGCGGCGAAGGCCGTCGAGCTGCTCGGCTGCAAGCGCGTGCTGGGGATGCACTACGGCACGTTCCCCGCCCTGCACGGCACGCCGCAGGGCCTGCGCGACGAGCTGGCCAAGCGCGGCGTCGCGGGCGTCACGGTCGAGGAGATCGCGCCCGGCGAGACGCTCGCGTGACCTTCTCGCTGGTCGCGTGCGACCGCGAGGCGAAGCAGTGGGGGGTCGTCGTCGCGTCGAAGTTTCTCGCGGTCGGCGCGGTCGTGCCCTGGGCGCGGGCCGACGTGGGTGCGATCGCAACCCAGGCCTTCGCGAACATCACCTACGGCCCGGACGGGCTCGATCTGCTCGCGGGCGGCGCGACCGCGCAGGAGACGATCGACCGCCTCACCGCGGCGGACGCCGACTTCGAGCAGCGCCAGATCGGCGTCGTCGACGCGGCCGGCGGCAGCGCCAGCTTCTCGGGCTCGGGCTGCTTCACATGGGCCGGCGGGCGCACCGGCGACTCCTACGCCGCCCAGGGCAACCTGCTCGCCGGCCCGCAGGTGGTCGCGGCCCTCGCCGACACGTTTGAGGAGACGGAGGGGCCGCTCGTCGAGCGCATGCTGGCGGCTCTGGCAGCCGGTGACGCCGCCGGGGGCGACCGCCGCGGGCGCCAGTCGGCGGCCGTGATCGTGCGCCGGACGGGTGGCGGCTACGGCGGCAACAACGACCTCCTGATCGACCTGCGCGTCGACGACCACACCGACCCCGTGACCGAGCTGCAGCGCCTCTATGCGATCCAGGACCTGCTGTTCGGGCGCACGCCGGAGAGCGAGCTGATCCCGCTCGAGCAGGTCCAGGCCGAGGTCTCGCACCTGCTTGACCGGGTCGGCTACGGCGGCGAGGTCGAGTCCGGGCTGCGGGAGTGGGCCGGGATGGAGAACCTGGAGGAGCGGCTCTCAGACGGCCGCATCGATCCGGTGGTGCTGCGGGCGCTGCGCGAGCAGGCCGCGGCGACGAGCTAGCGGAAGGTCGCGACCGCCCGGGCGTGCGAGCTGCCGTGGCGGTCGGACGCCTCGGCGTAGAGCACGTAGCGGCCCTTCGCCGACTTCGCCGCGATCGTGCGCCGGATCGTCTCGCCGGCCAGCCGGCCGGGACCGAGCGTGCCGGCGATCGCCGCGCCGATCCCGGTCCTCGGCGTCGACCACGTGAACTGCCACTCGCCGTTGACGTTGTGCCCGGTCATGTTCCGGATGCTGAAGTGGGCGACGATCGTCTGGCCCAGGACCGGGTGGACCGGCGTGATGCTCACCCGCACTCGGAAGTCGGGATTCTGGGTCCCGGTGATGGTGGTCGCATATGCACCGGCAGCGCCAATCGCCGCCAGCACGACCACACACACCGCGGTCGGAAGTGCTCGCCCAAGCACGCCTCGGAGTCTAGCGCGGCCGCGCCAGATTGCCACATTCTCGGATCAGCGCACGCTCAGGCGGCGGTCGATGCGCTCGGCGCCGCTGCGCGGCCGCAGCGCTTGCGGCAGCGCGGCCGCGATCTCGGCGATCGCCGTGGCCGAGGACGAGTCGGGATGGTCGAGCACGAGCGGGCGGCCCTCGTCGGACGCGATCCGCAGCGGCTCGTCCAGCGGGATCTGGCCCAGGAGCGGCACCCCAAGCCGGTCGGCCAGCGCGCGCCCGCCGCCCTCGCCGAAGAGATGCGAGCGCTCGCCGCAGCACGGGCACACCAGGTAGCTCATGTTCTCGATCACGCCGGCGACGTGCATCCCGGTCTTGCCGGCGACCTCCGCCGAGCGCTCCGCCACCTGCTGCGCGGCGGCCTGCGGCGTGGTCACGATGATGACGTCGGGCGAGGGCAGGAGCTGGCCGAGCGAGATCGAGACGTCGCCGGTGCCCGGGGGCATATCGACGATCAGGTAGTCGAGATCGCCCCAGTGGACGTCGGTCAGGAACTGCTCGAGCGCCTTGTGCAGCATCGGCCCGCGCCACACCACGGCCTGGTCGGGCTCGAGGAAGAAGCCGATCGACATGATCCGCAGGCCGTGGTTCACCGGCGGCACGATCATGCTGTCGACGACCACCGGCCGGCGGGTGATCCCGAGCATGCGCGGGATCGAGTAGCCGTAGATGTCGGCATCGACCACGCCCACCTCGGCTCCGCCCGCGGCGAGCGTCGCCGCCAGGTTGGCGGTCACGGTCGACTTGCCGACGCCGCCCTTGCCGGAGGCGACGGCGACCACGCGCGTGCGGGGGGTGATCGTGACCGTCTTCTGCTCGCGGCTGCCGCCGCCCTGTAGCCGCTGCCGCAGCGCGGAGCGCTGCTCGGCGGTCATGACGTCGAAGCTCACGCCCACCGCCTCGACCCCTGCGACCGCGCCGACGTGCCGGCGCACCTGCGACTCGAGCTCGGCCTTCATCGGGCAACCGGCCACCGTGAGCGCGATCGTCACGTCGACCTGGCCGCCGCTCACGTCGACCGCCCGCACCATGTCGAGCTCGACGACGCTCTTACGCAGCTCCGGGTCGATCACGGCCACGAGGGCCTCGCGGATCGCGGATTCGGAAACCATCGCCGGAGTCTAGATGGTCAGGCCGGATCGTCTGCGTACACGAGGCCGGCCAGCCGGGTGCTCATGGCGCGGTCGCGGGCGGCCACCGCGCGCGTGCGGGCGTGCAGATCGAGCGGGAGCGCCGGGTCGTCGACCAGGAGCATGTCGGCGCCGGCCTCGCGCACGATCAGCCAGGCCGCGGCCAGGTCGACCGACCGCGAGGGCTTGAGCGTGGCCACGCCGTCGACGCGGCCGTCGGCGAGCTGGCACAACGCCAGGGCGAGCGCGCCCAGCATGCGGATGCGGCCGACGTTGCCGTCCAGGCGGGCGGCGGCGGTCGCGACCAGGGCGGCGTTCGTCGCTTCGAAGTCGACGATCCCGAGCCGGTCCTTCGGCCGCACGCCGCCGAGCGGACGGCCGTTCACGGTCGCCCCCTCGCCGGCCTGCGCGACCCACTCCTCGCCGCTTCCGAAGTCGCGCACGTAGCCGAAACGGACATCGGCGATCGTCGGCCCGTCGGCGAACGCGATCGACAGGCAGTAGAAGGGCAGCCGCCGCTTCGCGTTCAGCGACCCGTCGATCGGATCGACCACGACCACCCACGGCCCGCCCGCTCCGAACGTCCGCTCGCCCAGCTCCTCGGACACGAGCCGGAAGTCGATCCCGCCCGCATGCAGCGCCTCGAGCTGGGCGACGGCCGCCTGCTCGGCGCGCTCGTCCATGACCGTCGTGTCGTCGCCGCCCTCGCCGCGGCCGACGACCGGCTCGCGGTCGTCGCGGGTCGGCATGCCCTCGAGCGCGACGGCGACGTCCGCCGACACGCGGCGGCAGAACTCGAGCCACGCTGCCCGCATCACGCGTCCAGCGGATTGATCAGGAAGCCGCAGTGCAGCTTGGGGAAGAAGTAGGTCGACTTCTGCGGCATGACGGCGCCGGCGGCGGCGACCGCGCGCACCTGATCAACGGTGGGCGCGCGCAGCAGGAACGCGGCCGATGCGTCGCCCTGATCCACCGGCGCGGTCGCCGCTCCCAGCTCGCGGACATAGCGGATGCTGTCGGTCGTCGCGAACTGGGCCGGATCGAGCAGCCCCAGCAGGGGCGCGAGCACGACGGCCTCGAGCACCGCCGAATCGATCTTCCTCACCGGTGCGGCGGCGCTCGACATCGCCATGCTCACGGCGGCCCGGTCGCGCAGCTTGCAGAGCAGCGCGGGGCGGCCGGCTCCCCGCCACACCGCGAAGGCGACCGTGTCGGCCGGCACCAGGCCGAGCGCCTCCTCCACCTGGGCCGGCGGGGCATCGATCTCGGAGACGTCGAAGGCGTGCAGCACCTCGTCGGTGACCTCGCGGCGGCCCATGACGACACGATGGGTCGGATAGATGACGAGCCCTTCGCCCTGCAGGTTCACGAGGTGCATGAGGACGAAGTCGTACGGCCCGTCCTCGCCCGGGTCGCCGGCGCGGACACGGCGCTCGTCGCGGTAGGCCAGGGCGGTCTCGTAGCGATGGTGGCCGTCGGCGATGATGATCTCGCGGTCGGCCATCGCGGCGGTGACCGCGGCGATCGCCTCCGCGTCGGTCACCGGCCAGAAGCGGTGGGTCGTGCCGTCGCCGTCGCGCATCTCCATCGCGGGCGCCCCGGTCGCGTGCGGCCGCAGCGCGTCGCGGGGGCCGCTGGACGGATCGTCGTAGAGCCCGAACACGGGCGAGAGGTTCGCGGACACGGCCCGGGTCAGCTCGAGCTGGCCCGCCCTCGCCGACGCGTGCGTCTGCTCGTGCGGCCGCACCCGCCCCTCGGAGTAGTCCGAGAGGCGCACGGCCGACAGGAACCCCGACCGGCTGCCCTCGGCGCCGTCGGGGCCGACGTAGTCCTGGACGTGCCACCAGAGCGCCGGCTCGGCATCCTGGACGAGGATCCCCGACCGGCGCCAGTCGTAGAAGAGCCGGCCGGCGCGGCTGGCCGAGTCGGGCAGCACGAGATGGACGGCCGAGTACTCGCTGCGCGCCGCATAGCGCTCCCGATCGGCCGGGCCGATGACGTCATACGGCGGGACGACGACGTCGTCCAGGTGCACGCGAGAGGGGTCGTAGCGCAGCGCCCGCAGGGGGCGCAGCGGCGCTTCGGTGGCCGGGTCGGATGCCATCCGCGGCAGTCTAGTGTCGGCCGCCTCGGGCACCGCGCCACGCGTTCCCCGGCGGCCGCTCGCCGCCGGATACAGTGTCCGCTGATGGCGGGGGACACCTATGTGGCCGATCTGAGCGAGGGGACGCTCGTGGATGCCACCTTCGCCGTGCAGCGCAAGCAGCGCCGCCACACCAGAAACGGCGACCCGTTCCTGTCGATGGAGCTGGCCGACCGCACCGGGCGCGTGCCGGGCGTGGTCTGGAACGACGTCAACCTGCTCGGCGCGCGGTTCGACCAGGGCGACACGGTGCGGGTGCTCGGCCGGGTCGAGAGCTACGGCGGCCGGCTCCAGATCGCCGTCCGCGACCTGGAGAAGATCGAGGCCGGCGACCCGCTCGACCTCGTCCCCGGCGCCCGCCGCGACGCCGAGACGCTCGAGGGCTTCGTCGAGTTCCTGGCCGGCGAGATCGCCCACCCGGGCCTGCGCGCGCTGCTCGACCGGTTCCTGGCCGATGGCCGCTTCCGCGAGCGCCTGCGCTCGGCCCCGGCGGCCGAGACGCACCACGACTACGCCGGGGGGCTGCTCGAGCACACGGTGGCGGTGGCGACGCTCTGCCGCGAGGCGGCGCAGCTGCATCCGCGCCTGAACTCGGATCTCCTGATCACCGCCGCGCTGCTGCACGATGCCGGCCGCACCGAGACGTTCCGGCCGGGGGTGACGATCTCGGTGTCCGACGAGGGCCGCATGATCGGGCACGTGCTCGCCGGCGTGCGCATGATCGACGCCGCCGCCCGTGAGGTCGGCCTCGCCGACGAGGTGCTGCTGCCGCTCCTGAACGCCGTCGCCGGCCATCACGGCCCCACCGAGGGCCGTCGCCTGGAGACGCCCGAGGCGATTGCTCTCCACCACGCCAACACGCTCGACGCCCGCCTCGGCGAGGCCCTCTCGGCGCCGGCGGCGAAGGGGCGTGAATAACGGTGCCTGGCACCGGATATTCACGCGTCGTGCTGATCACCGGGGCCTCGAGCGGGATCGGGGCGGCGACGGCGCGGCGCGCAGTCGCGGCCGGCGATCGGGTGGTGCTGGCGGCGCGGCGGCGGCAGGAGCTCGACGCGCTGGTCGCGGAGCTCGGCGCCGACCACGCCCTGGCCGTGCCCTGCGACGTCACCGAGTGGGATCAGGTGACCGCGACCGTCGATGCCGCCCTCGAGCGGTTCGGCCGCGTCGACGTCGTCTTCGCGAACGCCGGGTTCGGGGCCACGCGCGGCTTCACGCAGGCGACGGTCGAGCACTGGCGGGCGATGGTGCTCACGAACGTGCTCGGGGTCGCGCTCACCATCCGGGCCACGCTGCCCCACCTGCTCGAGCGCGGCACCGGCCACTACGTGCTCACGAGCTCGATCGCCGGCCGGCGATCGCTGCCGGGATCGCTCTACTCCGCCACCAAGTTCGCGGTGACCGGGATCGGGCAGGGCCTGCGCGGCGAGCTGCGCGAGATGCACGGGAACACCGCGATCCGGGTGACCCTGATCGAGCCGGGCGGCGTCGAGACGCCGTTCTTCGAACAGCCCGCGGAGGGCCGGCTCGAGCCCGAGGACGTCGCGGGAGCGGTGATGTGGGCGCTCGACCAGCCCGCGCACGTGGACGTGAGCGAGGTGCTGATCCTGCCCACCGCCCAGCGCGGGTGACGCTCAGCCGACCCCGGGCAGCGGGCTTGGGTGGGTCGGCTGGTAGAGGCCGATCTCGCCCGCCCCGGGGACGCGCATGCCCGTCACGAGGCCCCAGCGCTCCTCGCTCACCGGCGCCGTGAACTCGGCCCCCTTGCGCCCCAGGTCGGCCATCGTGGCCGCGATGTCGTCGCACATCAGGTGCAGGCGGCACTTCCCCGCCGGCCCCGGTGATCACGACTCACACATTGAAGCGGATGTTCAGCGTGTCGCCGTCGGCCACGATGTAGTCGCGGCCCTCGACCCGCACCCAGCCGCGCTTCTTGGCCTCGGCCTCCGAGCCCGCCTCGACGAGCTTGTCCCACTCGATCACCTCGGCCCGGATGAAGCCGCGCTCGAGGTCGGAGTGGATGCGGCCGGCGGCCTGCTGCGCGTTTCGGCCGTTGCGGATCGTCCAGGCCCGGGTCTCCTTGGGGCCGGTGGTGAAGAACGGGATCAGGTCGAGCAGGCGGTAGGCGGCCAGCGTGACCAGGTCGAGCGCCGGCCGCTCGATGCCGAGCTCCTGCAGGAACGCCTCGGCGTCGGCGTCGGGGAGCTCGCGCAGCTCCGCCTCGATCTTGGCGTTCAGCGGGATGCACTCGGTGCCGCGCTCGGCGGCGAACGCGTGCAGCGCCGCCACCTGGTCGGCCTCGCCGGCGTCGTCGACGTTGGCCACGTACAGGCTCGGTTTGGCGGTCAGCAGGTCGACCGTGGCCGGGATCTCGACCGCGCAGGTGCGCGCCGGCTTGCCCGCCTCCAGCCACTCGCGCAGCCGGTCGAGGACGTCCCGCTCGGACGTCGCCGCCTTCTCGCCGCCCTTTGCCGCCTTCGCGACGCGCTCGGCCCGGCGCTCGATCGCGGCCAGGTCGGCGAAGATCAGCTCGAGCTCGACCGTGTCGGCGTCGTCGAGCGGGTCGATCCTCCCGGCCGGATGGGCGACCGACTCGTCCCGGAAGCAGCGCAGGACGTGCACGACCGCGTCGGTGTTGCGGAGGTTGCCGAGGAACTGGTTGCCCAGGCCCTCGCCATGGGAGGCGCCGCGGACGAGGCCGGCGATGTCCACCACCTCGAGCGTCGCCGGCACGATCTTGCCCGACCGCGAGCTCGCGACCGCATCGAGCGCGTCGAGGCGCGGATCGCGCACGTCGGCGACGCCGTGGACGGTCTCGATGGTCGAGAACATGTGCGGGGCGACGGCCGCGCCGCCGCCGGTGAGCGCGTTGAAGAGCGTCGACTTGCCGCTGTTCGGCAGGCCGACCAGGGCGACCTCGACCCCCGCCATCAGATCGCCGTCGCGACGGTGCCGGTGACCGCGCCGAGCGCCACGCCGGCGACCACGTCGCCGGGATGGTGCACGCCGGCATACACCCGGCTCCACGCCATCGCCGCCGCCATCGCCACCCACAGCGGCGCGAGCCGCGGCCGGGCGGCGCTGAGGGCGATCGCCGCGGCGGTCGACATCGCCGCGTGGCTGGAGGGGAAGGACGACGACGCCGGGGCGGGGACGAGCGTCGCCACGTCCGGGTCGAGCGGCCGCTCGCGGCGCACCGCGCTCTTCACGGCGAAGTTCACGGCCAGGGTGCCCCACACCGTCGCGGCCACGCGCACGGGCCGGCCGGAGCCGAGGCCGATCGCCACCCACAGGAGGCCGTTGTTCCCCGCCCGCGTGTACGGCTCGGCAACCCGGTCGAGCCGAGGGTGCCGCCACCGCCCGGCGCGGTCGGTCAGAAGCCCACCCGCCCGACATGGGTCTCGTGCTTGACGTAGCTGATCTTGGAGACGTCCACCAGGTAGGTGGAGTCGTCGTCGCCGCTGAACTCGGCGACGCCCTTCCCGGCCTGGAGCGTGCCCTGCAGCGTGTCCCACTCCTTCGCGGCGATCTTCGTGATCACGATCAGCCCGCCGTCGAACCCGATCTCCACCCTCGTCACGTCAGCAGCCATGACCGTCTCCTTCAGTATTGGACGTACTCGACCAGCACCCCGGCGACGCTGCCGGGATGGATGAATGCCACCTGCAGCCCGAACAGGCCCAGGCGCGGCTCGGTGTCGATCAGCTCGGCCCCCGCCGCCTCGGCCTCGCGCAGCGACGCGCGGATGTCGTCGACCAGGTAGGCGACGTGGTGCATCCCCGGGCCGCGGCTGGCCAGGAACCGGCCGACCGGCGTGTCGGCCGCGAGCGGCCGCATGAGCTCGACCCGGTCGGCGCCAACGCGCACCGAGACGGCCTCGACGCCCTGCGCGGGGACGGTCTCGCGATGCTCGACCTCGGCCCCGAACAGGCGGGCGTAGGTGTCGACGGCGCCCGCCAGGTCGTCCACGGCATGGCCGATATGATGAATCCCTCGCGGGTGCACTGGACGGCATCCTACGAGAACACCCAACGAGGGGGACGGCAATGGGATTCCTGGACAAGCTCATGCAGGAGGCGAGCGGCGTCGCCTCGACGGTCGCCGAGAAGACGCAGGAGGTGGCGAAGTCCGGCCAGCTCCAGGTGCAGCTGCACAACCTGCACGGTGAGGAGCGCGACGCGCTGAACGAGTTCGGCCGCGAGGCCTACAACCTGTTCGAGGCAAACGCCCTGGCCGAGCGGTCGGGCGAGCTGGCCGGCGCGGCGGCGAAGATCGCCGACCTGCGCGGGCAGATCGCCGCCAAGGAGCAGGAGATCGCAGCGCTCAAGAGCGACGGCCGCGCGGATACCGAGGCCGGGTCGGACACGGTCGAGAGCTCCGCCGAAGAGGTCTCCGAGCCGGCCGCCGCCGATGCCGCGGCCGCGGACACGCCTGCCGACGGCGGCGCGACCACTGAGCCGGCCGAGGGCTGATCAGAACCGCAGCGGCCCGCGGCTGAAGATGTCGGGCCGGCCGTTGGTGTCACCCGCGACCAGGTTCTTCGCGGCCGACAGGAAGGCCACGACGCGCCCGTCGGCGGAGATGCGCGGGTCGAGGCTCTTGCGGTCGCCCTGCCGGCCCGCGGACGACACGCTCACCCGCACCGTGATACCGGTGAGGAGGTCGTGGACGAAGACGTCGTAGACGGCGTTCGTGTCCCCCGGGACGAGGTCGCGGGCGAGCGACGCGAACGCCACCCGGTCGCCGGCCGCCGCGATGCTGCCACCCTCGAGGTAGGTGTCGCCCGTGCCGTGCTGCTCGCCTCCACCGGTCGCGACGCTCACCCGCACCACGGTGTGCGTGACCCGGTCGGCCACGAAGACATCCTCGGCGCGGTTCGTGTCGCCGGCGACGAGGTTCCCCGCCTTGCTGTCGAAGACGACGAAGCGCCCGTCGGGGGCTGACGCGGGTGGTGACGTGCCGCGCCATGTCGCGCACGTAGACGACCGTCCGGCCGAGATGCGTGCCCGGGACGATGTCGGATGAGACGGCGTCGAAGGCGACGTAGCGGCCGTGCCGCGAGATCGCCACCGGGAAGCTCCGGCCGTTGGCGAACCCGCCCGTGCCCGAGCGGCTGACGAGCCGCGTGCGGCCGGTGCGCAGGTCGCGCACGAAGACGTCGGCACGGCCGTTGTGATCGCCCGGGACGAGGTCGGTCGCATACGACTGGAACGCCACGAAACGGCCGTCGGCCGAGATCACTCCGAAACCGCTTGGGCCGTTGCCCTGCGCGCCCGACGTCGAGCGGCTGACGAGCCGGGTCACCCCCGCCCGGCGGTCGCGCACGAAGACGTCGTCCGCGCGGTTGCGGTCGCCGGGGACGAGGTTCGGCGCGGCGCTCCCGAACACGACCTTCGCGCCGTCGCCGGACATACCGAGGCCGAACGTGTCGGCCGAGGTCGGTGGCGTTCGAGGTGAACACGATCAGGGCGCCTCCCGCCGAGACGGCCTCCCCGACGCTGGCCCCGTTCGACTGCGCCCCTGCGCTGGCGACGCTCACCCGTGCCGTCCGCGCCGCCGGCGGCACACCGTCTGGATGCGACAGCGCGGCTCATACCCCCACTACGGCCGGGACGGCCCGCAGTGTCCCGCGCTAGACAGGCGGGGCGGGCGGGCGCATGGCCAGCACCGCCTCGACGCCGATGTCGAGCGACGAGTTGGACTCCGGCTCGAGGCCCTCGAGCAGCCGGTCGATCTCGGGCCGCTCGAGCGTCTCGGTCGCAAGCAGCGCGTGAGCGAGGCGGTCGAGGTACTCGCGGTGGTGCTCGACCAGGCGCAACGCGTCGCGGTAGGCGGCGTCGGTGATCCCGCGCTGCTCGCAGTCGCGCAGGCGCTTGGTCTCCTCTGAAAGGGCATAGTTGTCGGCCCGCACCTGCTGGTGGGGCATCGACTCGCCCATGCCCCACTCGAACACCATCGACCGCGCGATCGCGGTGGCCCGCTCGAGGTCGTTCGCGGCGCCGTTTGTGATCCGCCCGAAGACGACCTGCTCGGCGGCCCGGCCCGCCAGGATCACCTTCAGCCAGTCACGCAGCTCCTCGGTCGACTGCAGGTAGCGGTCCTCCTCGGGCAGGTTCATCGTGTACCCGAGGGCCTGCCCGCGGGGCACGATGGTGACCTTGTGCAGCTGCATCGCATCGCCCATCAGCCGGGCGACGAGCGCGTGCCCCGCCTCGTGGTAGGCGATCACCCGCTTCTCCTTGTCGGTGATGAGCTTGCGCTGCTGCAGGCCCGCCACCACCCGCTCGAGCGCGTAGTCGAAGTCGGCCTGGACGATGTGATCACGGTCGGAGCGGGAGGCCGAGATGGCGGCCTCGTTGCAGATGTTCGCCAGGTCGGCCCCCGTCAGGCCGGACGTCTGCCGGGCGACGTCGCCCAGGCGCACGTCCTCGCCGAGCGGCTTGCCGCGGGTGTGCACCTCCATGATCTGCTCGCGGCCTTTCAGATCGGGCGGGGACACGCCGATGTGGCGGTCGAAGCGGCCGGGGCGAAGGAGGGCGCTGTCGAGCGCGCCGAGCTGGTTGGAGGCCCCGATGATCACGAGCTTGTCGCTCTCGTCGAAGCCGTCCATCTCGACCAGGAGCTGGTTCAGCGTCTGGTCGTGCTCCTGGCTGCCGCCGCCCGGCCCGCCGCTGCCGCGGTGGCGGCCGACCGCGTCCAGCTCGTCGATGAAGATGATGGCCGGCTGGTTCTTGCGCGCCGTCTGGAACAGCCGCCGGATCCGGGCGGCCCCGAGACCGCTCCACATCTCGACGAACGACGAGGCGCTCTGGAAGTAGAAGTTGGCCTCGGACTCATGCGCGACCGCTTTCGCCAGCAGGGTCTTGCCCGTCCCGGGGGGGCCGTACAGGAGCACGCCCTTCGGCACCCGTGCGCCGAGCTTCGCGAACCTGGCCGGGTCCTTCAGGAACTCGACCACCTCCTCGAGCTCCGCCCGCACCTCCTCGACGCCGGCCACGTCGTCCCAGCGCACGCTCGAGTCCGTGTGCGCGTCGAGCTGCTTCGGCTTCACGTTCGGCATCATCGAGATGAACTTCCACGTCAGCCAGCAGAGCAGGCCGAGCAGGATGAAGATGCCCCAGTCGATCAGGAACCCGTGCAGCCAGCCCACGGCGACGTGCAGCCATCGCACCGCGACGTGCAGCCAGTCGTGCAGGTTGCGCCGATTGATCCAGTCCACCGCTTCGAGCGTACAGCCGGTTCGGTGAGCCGGATAGCTGCGGCCGCCCGCACACGGGCGTATGCTGACGCGGTTCGGCGTCGAGACGAGGAGGGGCGATGTTCGGATCGAAAACGCGACGGTCGGGTGTGCGGATCGCGACCTGGACGGGGGTGGTGGCGGCCATCGTCCTCATCGGCGCCGGAACGGGCGAGGCCGGCGCGTCACGGCCCGCCGCCCACGTGCGCCCAAACGCCGTCGGCGAGCTCGACTGCAACGGCTTCAGCCCCATCCAGCGCTCGGCAAAGCTCACGATGGTCTGTGCCGATCCCGCCATCCTGCACCAGCGGTTCGAGGATCACGGCCACTACATCGGCCACGACGAGCCCTCGCTGCGCTTCATCTCGTCCAAGCCGGGCTCGGGCAGCGACGTCACGTGGACGGAGCGGCTGCCCGTCGAGCCCAAGGCGCTGCCGACGACCGGGAATCCAGGAAGCGATGTCACCCACAACTTCGAGCTCTCGGTCGCGCCGTGGTTCTCGATGAACCTCTGCGACCCCAAGTCCGACCCGCAGGTGCCGTGCACGCCCCGCTCCGACGCAAACGCGCCGCACGGGAGCTTCCCTGGCGGCGGAAACGCGTTCATGGAGCTGCAGTTCTACCCGCCGGGCTTCGCGCCGTTCGAGGACTCGATCAGCTGCGACAACACGCACTGGTGCTCGGCGCTCACCATCGACAGCGTCGAGTGCGACGCCGCGGGGACGTGCAACAACAACTGCATCGAGCCCGTGAACTTCGCGTTCATCCAGCGCGACGGCGTCCCCGTGGGGCCGCCCAGCCCGCAGGAGTCCGACCTGCAGACGTTCACGCCCAACGCCCAGACGTTGATGATGAACCAGGGCGACCGGCTCGTGATCCACATGTTCGACGCAAAGGTGCCCGGAGGGCACGCCTTCAAGGTTCGCGAGCACGACCTCACGACCGGCCAGACCGGCACGATGATCGCGTCGGCGGCAAACGGCTTCAAGAATACGAGCATGGCCGACTGCAGCGGCACGCCGTTCAACTTCCAGCCCGAGTACTCGACCGCGAAGGCCAAGAACATCGTGCCCTGGGGCTTCGGCCCGTACAACATCAACACCCAGTTCGAGATCGGCCACTTCGAGCCGTGCACCACGCTGACGGGGCGCAGCACGTTCACCGACGGCCCGTTCACCGACCACTACTTCAACGTCTGCCACGGCCCGTACGAGACCGACGCGCCGGCCGACACACCGGGCAGCCAGGAACCGAACGACTCGCCCTGCTACTTCTTCGGGGACACCCACGGCGGGGCGGCGCCGCCCAACCAGGTGACGGGGTGCGACGTGTTCTTCGGCGCCGTCGGCGATCTGGACTTCGACGGCACGTCCTACCGCGCCGACTGGCCGACGTCCGTGCACCCCAACCGGCATCCGACGCCGTTCGAGCAGCTGACGCCGGCGAGCGGCGGACAGCCGTACGGCAAGATGCAGTTCGTCACCGATCTCAGCCCGAGCGAGAGCGCCTGCGATCTCACCACCGGCGCGGGTTGCGTGGTGCCTCCGGATGGGCCGGGGCACTTCTACCCGTTCTGGACGCGTGCCCGCGTCGACGGCGCATGCGTGTGGGAGTTCGGGAACATGCGCAACGGCAACACCTTCGGCGGGAATCGCCAGTGGGGCCGCGTCGGCCCGCGCACGCTCGGCGCGTTCACGAGCCGGATCCGCAGCACGCCGGGCTGCTGAGAAGTGGGGCCTGGCCCCGGGCAACCGGGGCCAGGCCCCTCCAGGCGTCAGGCCTCGGCGCCCTCGAGCCGCAGCACCTCATGCAGCGCGGCCTCGGCAACCTCGAGCTCGTCGGCGCTCGGCTCGCGGGTGGCCGCGACCCGCTGCAGCTCGTAGCCGGGCCGCTGCATCGCCTTTGCCAGCGGATGCTCGCGGTGGCGCGTCATCCAGGCGAAGGCCTCGGTGGCCGCGCCCATCGCCGCGACGGTCGCGACCAGCCGGGCCGGGCCGCGGCGCGAGGCCGGCAGCCGCGAGACGAGCACGTTGCCCACCGCCGAGGCGGCGATCAGCGGCCCGACCATGTGTGAGCCGCAGCGCTCGTGCTCCTTCGCGATGTCGACCGGCGCGCCGTCGTGCTCGTAGCCCCCGATCGCCTTGTGCTCGGCGCCGTGATAGCCGGCGATGCGCGACCCGCGCAGGGCCATCATGGCCGGGAAGAGGGCGGCGCCGGCCGTGACCACCTCGACCGCGGCGGGATGCAGCCGGGTGCGGCGAATGACCTGGGCGAGCACGGCCGAGCCGGCCAGCGCGGCGCCCATCCCCGGCGACTCCATCGGCAGCCGCGCCTCCGGCAGGCGGCGCCGGATCACCGGCAGCAGGTAGACGACCTCGAACATCCGGGCGACGCCGCGCAGGAGCGGGAGCTGCACGATCGCCGCGGGCAGCTCGGGCTTGCGGCCCGACGCGAGCTTGACGCTGCCGTCGCCCGCCCGCACCGCCACCGCCCAGTGGTCGAAGCTGTGCACCAGGATGCCGTTCTGGAGCGCCATGCCGCCCAGCCTGACCTTCTCGTCGGAGCCGGTCATGCCGCGGCCCCCAGCTTCCGGGCGACGTGCATGAAGAAGCGCACGGCCAGATCGAGATCGTCGAGCGGAATGCGCTCGTCGGAGGAGTGCACGAGCGAGCCGGCGAGCATCGGATCCATGCGCGTCGGCATGAACCCGTAGGCGACCGATCCGAACGCGCCCCGCATCCAGTGGCTGTCGGTGAACCCGGAGCAGATCACGGGCGCGGCCGTCGCGCCGGGCTCGATCTCGGGCAGGAACTCCTCGATCGCGGCGAAGAGCGGCGTGTCCGGCGACGACATCGTGCCTCCGTCGCGCTCGATGAACTCGAACTCGTACTCGAGCCCGGCCAGCGCCTCGCGCACCGATCCCTCGACGTCGGCCTGTGTCATCCCGGGCACGATGCGGCAGTCGCAGCGCAGCTGGGCGCGGCCGGGGATGACGTTGATCTTCGTGCTCGCCGACATGCCGGTGGGGGCGACCGTGGCCCCGAGCATCGGCTCGATCATCTCGGCCAGGAGCGGATTGTGCGCCCGCGCGCCGTCCATCACCCTGCGCGGATCGGCGTCGTCCGCGCCGATCGAGCGCAGGAACGTGTGCAGCTCGGGCAGGTCGCGCGACGGCGGCGTCATGCGGTCGATCCGCTCGAGCACGGGGATCAGCTTGAGGAGCGCGTTGTCGGAGGCGCCCGGCACCGAGGCGTGCCCGCTGCGGCCGCGCGTCGTGATGGCAAAGGCGGAGCACTGCTTCTCGCCGACGCCGACCGTGTAGGCGACCCGCGATCCGTGCGTCACCCGCTCGCCGCCGCCCTCGTTCACGACGTAGTCGACCCGGACGAGGTCGGGGTGATGCTCGATCATCCAGGGCAGTCCCCAGCCGTCGCCGACCTCCTCGTCGGCGACCGCGCAGTACACGAGATCGCCCGCGCCGCTCCAGCCCTCGCGGGCGAGCGCCGCGAAGGCCACCGCCTCGGCGGCGACCTGGCCCTTCATGTCGAGCGCTCCCCGCCCCCACACGTGTCCGTCGCGCTCGAGGCCGGAGAACGGCGGCACCGACCACTCGGCGGCATCGGCCAGCACGACGTCGGTGTGGCCGAGCAGCATCAGCGCGGGCCCGTCGCCGCTGCCGCGCAGGCGCGCCACCAGGTTCGCCCGCTCCGGTGTGCGGCCGCGCAGCTCCGACTGGACGCCCGCCTCGGCCAGGTAGGCGGCCAGATGCTCGGCGGCCGGCGTCTCGTTGCCGGGTGGGTTCGTCGTGTCGATGCGGATCAGGTCGGCCAGCAGGTGGGCCGTCTCGGTGCGGAAGTCATTCACGAGCATCCCCGCACGCTACACGAGGACGGCGTGTCAGCCGGAGAGGGCGGCGGCGATCGCGGCGAAGGCCGCCAGGCAGCAGCCCTCCAGCTCGTCGTCGACAGGCGACGGCCAGGTCGAGAGCTTGACGCACACGACGTCCGCCGGCACGTTGATGTACACCATCTGGCCGTGGATGCCGAGGCCGGCGTAGACGGCGTCGCGCTCGAGCACCCACCACTGATTGCGGTACATCTCCCCGAAGTGGACGGCGGCGCCCTCGGCGCGTGCGTACGCCTCCCGGCAGGCGTCGTCGCCGCGGCGGGTGTCGAGCACCCATTCCCGCGGCACGACCTGCGCGTCTCCCACCCGGCCCTCGCGCAGGTGAACGAGGGCGAAGCGGGCCAGGTCGCGCAGAGTCGTGCACACGCCGCCGTCCGGCAGCGCGACGCCGTGGCGGATCGTGATGTCGGCGTCCTGCTCGGCACCGATCCGCGACCAGAGCGTCTCGCTCACGAGCTCCGGATAGCGCGTACCGGACGCGCGTTCGAGCACCCAGGCCAGGAGCTCGGTCAGGATCGAGCGGTAGTCGAACACCTCCCCATGCGGGCGCGCGTTCTGCAGGAGCGTGATCTGCTCGTACACGTTGGCGACGGGGAGCGCGGCCGCAGCCGGCCGCCAGCCGGCCAGCACCTCGGTCAGGAACACGTCGGAGGCGGGGTCGTCGTAGGTCTCGTCGTACGCGGTGCCCGTGCGCATGTCCAGCACGTGGCGCACGGTCGCCCCTTCGAAGCTCGTGCCTGCAAGCTCGTCGACGTAGGCCGTGACGGGCGCCTCCGGGTCGAGCCGCCCGCGGCCCACGAGCACGCCCGCGACGGTGCCGGCGATCGACTTCGACACCGACTGGAGCAGGTGGGTCGTGGTCGCCGTCATCCCCGGGCCGTAGTGCTCGCGCGCGATCCGGCCGCGGTGCAGCACGAGGAAGCCGTCGGTGAACGTCGCAGCGAGCATCTCGGCGACGGTCATCCGCCGCCCCGCCCACGGGAACGAGACGGAGTCGGTGTCCTTCAGGTCGGGCTCGAGCGCCACGACCGGCCCGTCGCCGCGCTCGATCCGCGCCGTCGGCACCACCTCGCGGGTGTGCAGGAAGCCCCAGCGCAGGTGGGGAGCGGTCGACCAGTTGTGCACGCCGACGATGCGGTCGGCCGGTGGCGGCAGGCCCTGCATGAGTTCAGACGCGGCGGCTGGGTCGATGGCGGCGATCATACGCTTCGGGCCGCCGCCGACCGGGGGAGTACATTTGGCGGGGATGACCCGAGACCTCTTCTCCGACTCGGCCGACACGCAGCTCGAGTCGGTCGCGCCCCTCGCGCAGCGGCTGCGGCCGCACACGCTGGACGAGTTCGTCGGCCAGGCGGGCGTGGTCGGCAAGGACAGCGCCCTGCGCCGCGCGATCGCGTCCGACCGGGTGCCGTCGATGATCTTCTACGGGCCGCCCGGGAGCGGCAAGACGACGCTCGCCCGGATCGTGGCCGCCACCACGGAGGCGCATTTCGAGGAGCTCTCGGCGGTGCAGGTGGGCGTCGGCGATGTGCGCCGCGTGCTCGGCGAGGCGCACGACCGGCTGGGCGGCAACGGCCGCCGCACGATCCTCTTCCTCGACGAGATCCACCGCTTCAACAAGGGCCAGCAGGACGCGCTCCTGCCCGCGGTCGAGTCGGGCCTCGTGACGCTGATCGGCGCGACCACCGAGAACCCCTACTTCGAGGTCAACTCGGCCCTGCTCAGCCGCTGCCAGCTGTTCGAGCTCCTGCCGCTCGACGCGGCCGACCTCGAGGCGATCGTGCGCCGGGGCGAGGCCGCCCTCGGCGTCGAGCTGACCGACGAGCTGCGCGACCAGGTCGTGCACGCCGTCGGCGGCGATGCCAGAAACGCGCTGAACGTGCTCGACGCCGCCGCGGCGACGGCCGGCGGCGGCCCGATCACCGCCGACCACGTCCGCGACGCGGCGCGCAAGCAGCCGCTGGTCTACGACAAGGGCGGCGACCGCCACTACGACACCACCTCGGCGTTCATCAAGAGCATGCGCGGCTCCGACCCCGACGCGGCGCTCTATTACATGGCGGTGATGATCACCGCCGGCGAGGACCCCAAGTTCATCGCCCGGCGGATGATCGTGTTCGCGTCAGAGGACGTCGGCAACGCCGACCCGCAGGCCCTGCAGGTGGCGATCGCGGCCGCCCGCGCGGTCGAGTTCGTGGGCCTGCCGGAGTGCCGGATCAACCTCGCCCAGGCGGCGGTCTACCTCGCCCGCGCGCCCAAGTCGAACGCGGCCTACGTCGGCATCGACGCGGCGATGGCCGAGGTGCGCGACCACGGCAGCCAGCCGCCGCCGGCCCACCTGCGCGACGCGAGCTACCGCGGCGCCCAGAAGCTCGGCCGCGGGGTGGGCTACAAGTACCCCCACGATTTCCCCGGCGGAGTCGTCGACCAGCAGCACCTGCCCGACACGCTCGCCGGCCGCCGCTTCGTCCCGGAGGGTAAGTAGGCCGAGAAGCGGGGCCTGGCCCCGAGGGGCCAGGCCCCGTCAGCTGGCCCCCGGCTAGAGGATGCGGGCGCCCAGGGCCGAGCACACGAGCTCGACCGCCAGGCTCGCCGTGGCGTTGTGCTCGTCGAGCACCGGGTTCACCTCGACCACCTCGAGCGAGGAGACGACGCCGTGCTTGGCCAGGATCTCCATCCCCAGGTGGGCCTCGCGGTAGGTGATGCCGCCGCGCACGGGCGTGCCCACGCCCGGCGCCTGCTCGGGATCGACCACGTCCATGTCGAGCGAGACGTGCAGGAACGCGCCTCCCGACGCGAGCCGGATCGCCTCCTCGACGATCGTGTCGATGCCGAGGCGGTCGACGTCGTACATGGTGTACACGTGCACGCCGAGCCCGCGCAGGCGCGCCTTCTCGCCCTCGTCGACGCTGCGCACGCCGATGAGGACGGTGCGCGCGTCGGTCAGCATCGGGATGGGCCACGCGTCGCTGCGGAACCGGGGGTCGGAGCTGAGGCCGAGCGCGATCGCAAGCGGCATGCCGTGCACGTTGCCCGTGGGCGAGGTCTCGGGGGTGTTCATGTCGGTGTGGGCGTCGAACCAGATCACTCCGCCGGGGCCGCCATAGGCGGCCGCGAGCCCGCCCAGCGAGCCGACCGCGATGGAATGGTCGCCGCCGAGGACGAGCGGCAGCTCGCCGGCCGCGACGACCCGCACGACCTCGCGCGCCAGCAGCTCGCAGGTGGCCTTGATCGCGTCCCAGTAGCGCGTCGTCGGATCGCCCTCGTCGAGCGCCTCCGCCAGGCGGGTATCGACGTTGCCGTGGTCGTCGAGCGCGTAGCCGAGCGCCGTCACCTGCTCGCTCAGCTGGGCGTAGCGGATCGCGGACGGCCCCATATCGACGCCCCGGCGGCCGGACCCGAGGTCGAGCGCCGCGCCGATCACGGCGATGCGGCGGGCGGGGTCGGCACCGGCGGTCACGGCGCGCAAGCCTATCGAAGCCGGGCCCGGCGTGAAACGGGTTCTAAAGCTGATGGGGTCAGGCCCCGATAACCCAGAAGGACGACCCCCTTTTGTCCCACCCGCCCCACCGCGCCCGAGGAGTCCCATCCGAATGATCGATCTCGCGAGCATCCGCAACGCATCGTTCACGCTCACCCCGACCGGCTACAACCCGGAGGAGGTCGACCGCTTCCTGTCCGACCTCGCCGACCAGCTGGCCGAAAGCCTTTCCGAGCCTGCTGCGCCGCAGTACGAGCCGAACCCGCAGTTCGACGTCGAGCCGCAGCCCCAGCCCGAGCCCGTGTACGAGCTGGCGATGCCGGCCGAGCGCGAGCCCGCCGATGTCGATGGGCTGCGCCTGACGATCGAGCGCACGATCGGCGCCATGGACTCGTTCGTGGCCAACGAGCTCGCCACCCTCAAGTCGGCGACCGAGCTCGAGACCGAGGAGCTTCTGCGCGAGCGCGAGCGGATGCTGGACGAGGCCGGCGAGGCCGCACGGGCGCATCTCGAGGAGACGCGCACACGCGCCGAGAGCATCCTGGCCGAGGCCCGCCGCGACGGCGAGGCCATGCGCGCCCGCTTCGAGGGCGAGCTGCAGGCCGACCGCGAGCGGTTCGAGCAGGCGCTGGCCGACCGCGACGCCCAGGCCCAGGCGCAGGTCGCCGAGCTGCTGGCCGACGCCGAGCGCCGCCGGCGCGAGGCCGAGGAGCTCGTGTCGAGCGCCAACCGCGTCCAGACCCAGGTGCTGGCCTCGCTCGAGCACGCCCGCGCGAGCCTGGCTCCCGTCGCGCCGGCCGCCCCGGTCGTCGTCGAGCAGCCCTCCTATGACGAAGACGTCTACCCGGTCGAGCTCTCGAGCGCTTCCGGCGACGCTTTCGGGCCGGACGTCCACGAGGCGGACCGGTACGACAGCACGAACGATGCCGCAGCTTGATGCCAAGCTGCCTTCATTCCAGCTGACGTCGGCTGCCGGCGAGCTGATCGCGGTCGACGACCTGGTCGTCCGCGGACCCGTGGTGCTCGCAGCCGTCGAGGCTGACGGCGACGGCGACCCGCGGGCCGAGATGCTGAGCGACCTGGCAGAGCGGCTCGGCGGCAGCGACCGCTTCGTGGTCATGTCGCCGGGGGACTCCACGCTCGGCAGCGGGCTGGCCGCTGCAGGGGGCGCGACCTGGCTCAAGGATCCGACCGGAGAGGCCTTCGCCGCACTCGGCCTCACCTACCGGCGCATCGGCCGCAACCGCAAGCTCGGCGGCCTGTTCGTGATCGACGTCGACCGGCGGCTGCGGTTCGCGTTCACGACCGCCGAACGCGATGCCTGGATCCCCGGGTCGTTCGTGCTGTCGCGGCTCGACCGGCTCGGAGCGGCGCCGACGGCTTCCGCGGCCGAGCACGTCGACCTGACCGACGACACTGCCGAGCCCGAGCTCGAGCGGCTTGTGGCCGCGGTGGGGCGGCGGCTGGGCATGGACCGCTCCGAGCTCGCCGATCTCACGACCGCCACCCGCGTGCGGGACATCGGCATGACCACCGTCCCCGACGAGATCATCACGAAGGACGGGCCCCTCGACGACGCCGAGTGGGCCCTCATCCGCATGCATCCGGAGCGGTCGGCGGACATGCTCGACCCCGCACCGGCGTTCGCCCCCGTGCGCGCGATCGTCCGCGCGAGCCACGAGCACATCGACGGCTCCGGCTATCCGCACAAGCTGGCCGGCGAGCGGATCCCGCTGGGATCGCGGATTCTGCTCGCGGTCGAGTCCTACCTGGCAATGACCGCCGAGCACCCCTACGGCGGGATGCTGAGCCCCGAGGACGGCCTGGAGCGCATCCAGGCGGGCGCGGGCTGCATCTACGATCCGCAGGTCGTGGCCGCCCTTGCCGCCGCGGTCGCCCCGGGCACCGCCTCCTAGCTCGACGACGGCGCGGCGCCGGCCGCGGCATGCGAGCATCACCGCATGCTGGCGGTTGCCCTCGCGCTCGGCTCCAGCATCGTCTGGGGGACGGCCGACTTCCTCGGCGGGGTGTACACCCGCCGGCTCACGCTCGCCCCGGTGCTCGTCGTGTCGCAGCTCGCCGGGCTCGTGCTGCTCGCGGTGGCGACGGCCGCCACGGGTGACTTCGCCGCGCACGCCTTCGCCGTGGGGCTGGCCGCCGGAGTGTGCGGCGCGGTCGGCATCGCCGCCTTCTATCGCGCCCTGGCGACGGGCACGATCAGCATCGTCTCGCCGATCAGCGCGTGCGGGGCGCTCGTGCCGGTGGTGCTGGCGCTGGCCGGAGGGGAACGGCCCGGCGCGCTCGCCCTCCTCGGGTGCGCGATCGCGCTCTGCGGCGCGGTGCTCGCGTCGGTGCACGAGTACTCCGGCGACCATCCGGCCGCGCGCAGCTCGGTCCTCCTGGCAGCGACGGCGGCGCTCGGCATCGGCGGCTTCCTCTTCTTCATCGGCCACGCCGTCCGCGGCGGGCACACGCTGCCGGCGCTCCTGGGCGGGCGCAGCTCATCGCTCGTCCTCCTGGTGGCCGGGGCACTTGTCACCCGCAGCTCGATGCGGCTCGCACCATCCGCCGTCCCCACGGTCGCGGGCATCGGGCTGCTCGATGTGGGCGCGAACGCGCTCTTCGCGGCGGCGGCCCAGATCGGCTACCTGTCGGTGGTCGCCGTGCTCGGGTCGGAGTACCCGGTGGTCACGGTCATCCTGGCGCAGACGATCCTGCACGAGCGCGTCTCGCGCCCCCAGGCGGCGGGCATCGCGCTCGCGCTTGTGGGGGTCGGCATCGTCAGCGTGAATTGATCCGATGCAGGCAAAAGATCCCCAATACGGGTGACGCGGCCGGCGGAGACGGGATTAGGCTCCTGTCTGTTGGGTTGAGCTCCGGTGGGCCGCCGGGCGGCGTGTCCAACGAAGGACACGCCGCGGCTCGCCGCCCAGGTTGACCCTACGGAAGCGTGCTCGAGTACGTCGCGTACCCCTCTTGCACCTTGCCTCCGAACTTGGTCTGGTATCCGCCGAAACCGACATGGGTGGCATCCTGTCGGACCGTGTAGATCCCGTGGTTGGAGTTCGCGCCGGGATTCCAGGAGAGCACCGTGTTGGTCACGACGTTCGCAGCGGCGACATGGTGGTAGAGGAAGCACGGCGGAGCCGTCGTGTGCTGACAGCCCACCCCAACGTAGTTGAAGTGACCGCCGAAGTAGAGGACGTTGTTGTGCAGCGCGCACCCCGGCGTGTCGCCGTCGTTCTGGACAGTGAAGTGCGGGTCGAGCGCGCCGGTGGTCGGGTCGAACGCCGCCAGGTTGAACGATCGCTTGTTCCCGTTCACCTGCCAGAACCCGCCGCAGGCGTACACCTCACCGGTGCCGGCGTCGGGGATGAGGGTGTACACGCGCTCGGTCTCAACGGTCTGACACGTCGGGCAGTTCGCGGCGGCGAACACGTTCGGATTCCACTGCAGCAGGGCTCCGGTGCCGCGGTCGACCGCGGCCGCCGAGTTGCGCGACTGGCCGTTCACCGTGCCGAAGTGGCCGCCGAAGTAGACGGTCGAGCCCCAGAAACCGATCGTGAACACCACCGGGTGACAGCGAGGCGGACAGGCGAAGCCCGTCACCTGCCCGATCGAGACGTTCCAGCTGACCGCGCTCCCGCCGGGCGTGACCTCGCCGATCTTGGCGTGCGTCCTTCCGCCGATCGCCGAGAACGTCCCGCCGGCGAAGATGTTGCCGTTCGGGCCGACGCGCACGACGTAGACGGTATCGCTGGCCCCCGGGTTGAAGCTCGTGACCACGCCGGAGGTCGTGACCGCACCGATGTTCTTGCGCGCCTTGCCACCGAGCGTGGTGAAGTTGCCGCCCGCGTAGATCGTGCTCCCGATGTGGGTGAGCGAGTACACGCGCCCGTTTGCGCTCGGATTCCACGGCAGGAGCGCGCCTGTCGTCTCGCTGCATGCGGCCAGGCCGTCGCGCGTCACCGTGCCGGCCCCGCCCATCGCGACACCGGCAGGCGCGGCCTGGGTGAAGTCGCCTGCCAGATACGCGACATTGTTCAGATACAGGATCGAGCGGACAACCGCATTCGTCTGACAGCTCGGATCCGGCGGGTTGGCGTTCCCCGCCGCGCTCGCCGAGCTCAGGAACACCGCGACGAGCGCTCCACTGCACGCAATCAATCGAACAACGCGACCGCCCACGGCCTACCCCTGATCGACGCTTCGGAGGCTACACCGCGCGAGGGAACGGGTCAACTCCGGCGCGGACGGAGGGCTCTTATCGACGCAGGTAGGGGTCGAGTTCGACGTCGATGCGGAAAACGGTTCCGGCGTCCGCCGTGAACTGGAACTGCGCGTTGATACTGCACGGCCACGGATACCCGGATGGTCTCTCCGCGACGGCAATCCCGACCGCCGCCCGCATCGTGTGCACGTGCGACGCGCTCTCGGCCATGACAACCAATCGCCCCTACCGCGCCGCCCGCGGAATCCTCGAAGCGCTCCACGAACTGCGCGAGAACGCTGGAACCCAGTTCGATCCCACGATCGTCAGGGCCCTGCTACAGGTAGTCCACCAGGACGCTCCGGCAGTCGATCGATTGGGTGCGAAACTCGCACACCGACCGACGGCCGCAACGCCCGACGAGTCCGAGCACGCCCGACTGCCCGGACCCGTGACTCGGCCGGACACCTGGGGCGCCTCGAGCCGCCGCGCCGGCAGGGATGATCTCGACGAGGGCGCAGAGCGTCGCCTCCGCCGGCCGGCCTAACGGCGCTCTGGGTGCCACCGTGCGCCGCACGCACGCGTCACCCCGTCCTCTTGCAGCACGTTCGCGAGTGGCGAGGGCCAGGATCGAACTGGCGACACCGCGATTTTCAGTCGCGTGCTCTACCAACTGAGCTACCTCGCCGGGCGGCGAGCATTCTACTGCCCCGGTGCGCTCACGCTGCCCGGAAATGCAACGGCCTCCGGGACGGTGCTACCGCTCCTCGAAGGCCGTTGCGATCACCTGCATCAGAGCACGTTTTGCGCCCGCGGTCAAGTCGATTCTCGAGAGACGCTGGGCGCGAGGTCGACGGCGATCTCGTCGCCGACCTCGGTCGCGGTCAGCTCGGCCGCGTTGCCCTGGTTGAGGGCGAACGACAGCAGTCCCACCGAGTCCTCGTAGAGGACGAACTCGCCCGCCCCGACGTCGGCGAACGTGTCTGCGCACTCCGCGTAGTAGCGGTCGTCGCCGGTGTCGATCTCGGCCCGACGGCCAACCTGGAAGAGGCCGTCGAGCTCGGCCGCCGAGACGGCCAGCTGGATGTTGCCGAACCGGTCGACGTACTGGACGGTGGCGTGCAGCAGCGTCCCCTCGATGCGGTGGTCGGGGGTCGAGCGGCGCACGAGCCGGGCCGGCTCGATGGCCGGGCCGAGCTCGGAGAGCGGCATCCCGGAGGCCAGCCGGGCGGCGGCCGGCGCGAACACGTCGCGGCCGTGAAACGTGCGCGAGACCGGCTGCAGCATGATGTCCGGGTTCGTGATCGCAACCGCCTCGACGACGCCGCCGCAGGCCTCGGCGGCCGGGATCAGCAGGCCGTTGTCGGGGCCCACGAAGTGGCGCCCGTCGCCTGACCGCAGCGCCACCGCCCGCCGCTCGGAGCCGACGCCCGGATCGACGACCGCGAGGTGCACGCCCACGGGCAGGTACTGGATCGCCCCGGCCAGCACGCGCGCGCCCTGGCCGATCGCCTGCGGCTGGATGCCGTGGGTGATGTGGATCACGCGCGCGTCGGGGCACAGCAGATTGATCACGCCGTGACAGATGCCGGCGAAGTCGTCGGACGTCCCGAAGTCGGACAGGAAGGTGACGAACGGCGGATGCTCCGAAGCCGTCATGCGCTCACTCTACCGAGCAGCCGCTCGACCGCGGCGACGAGCCCCTCGACCGTGTGCGGGTCGGCCTCGGCCGCCGGCTCGATGCCGTGCTCGCGCAGCGCAGCGCTCGTCACGGGGCCGATCGACGCCGCCCGCAGGCCGTTGAGACCGCCGTCGCCGACCACGGCGGCGAGGCTCGCGACGGTCGACGACGACGTGAAGGTGATCAGGTCCGCCGAGCGCACCGCATCGGCGTCGACCGGCTCGGGCACGGTGCGGTAGAGGTGCACGACATCGACGTGGGCGCCACGCTCGCGCAGCCCGGCGGGCAGCACGTCGCGCGCCCCCTCCGCCGTCGCGACCAGCACCCGCCGGCCGCCGACGTCCCCGAGCGCCGCGAGCAGCGCCTCGGACACGGCCTCGGCCGGCACCACGTCGGGGACGATGCCGCGGTCGTGCAGCGCCCGCGCGGTCGCCGGGCCGATTGCCGCCACCGTGACGCCGTGCAGCGGGCGGACATCGCCGGGCAGGAGCAGCTCGACGCCGTTTGCGCTCGTCACCACCACGATGTCGTAGCCGTCGAGGACGGGCGGCTCGAACGGCAGCGGCTCGATCCGGATCGCCGGGGCCTGCACGACCTCCGCGCCGAGCGCCTCCAGCCGGGCGGCCAGGCCGCTGGCCTGGGCGCGGGCGCGCGTCACGAGCACACGGCGGCCGTGCAGCGGCCGGCGCTCGAACCAGTCGAGCTGCTCATGCAGGGCCGCCACCGGCCCCACCAGCATGATCGCGGGCGCGCGCATGCCGGCCGCGGCCTGCGCGAGCCCGGCCAGCGGTGCGACCACGGTGCGCTGATCGGGCCGGGTGCCGTTCGAGATCACGGCGGCCGGGGTGTCGGCGGGCATGCCGTGCTCGATCAGGCGGGCCGCGTTTCGCTCCATCGCGCCCACGCCCATCAGGAACACGAGCGTGCCCGGCGTCGCGGCCAGCGAGGCCCAGTCGAGGTCGCTCCCCGGCTTCGTGGGATCCTCGTGGCCGGTCACGAACGTCACCTGCGCCGCCATGCCCCGCTGCGTGACCGGGATGCCCGCGTAGGCCGGCACGGCGTAGGCAGACGAGATGCCCGGCACCACCTCGAAGGCGATGCCCGCCTCCGCCAGCGCGAGCGCCTCCTCGCCGCCGCGGCCGAAGATGAACGGGTCGCCGCCCTTCAGCCGCACCACGGTCGCGTGCACCCGGCCGAGCTCGACGAGGCGCGCGGTGATCGCATCCTGCGTCATGGCGTGCTCACCCGGGCGCTTGCCGGCGTAGACGCGCTGCGTCCGCTCGGGCGCGAGCGCGACGATGCGGGGGTCGGCCAGCCGGTCGTACACGAGCACGTCCGCGGCCTCGATCAGCTCCCGCCCGCGGACGGTCAGCAGGCCGGGGTCGCCCGGCCCGGCGCCGACGAGATAGACCGTCACGGGGCGACCCATCCGCGTAGGCGCAGGGTCTCGCCCTCGTGCCAGGCGTACGCGGCCACCGGCGCGCTGCAGCCGCCGCCGACGCTCTGTGCGAACTCGCGCTCGGCCTCGACGGCCCGCCGCGTCGGGCCGTGATCGAGCGCCGCGACCAGGTCCTCCTCGCCCCGGCGCACCTGCACCGCGATCGCGCCCTGGCCGGCCTCGGGGACGAACAGCTGCGGGTCGAGCAGGAACCCGATCTGCCCGCTCAGGCCCAGCCGCCGCAGTCCCGCCGCGGCGAGCACGATCGCGTCGGCCTCGCCGGCCGCGAGCTTGCCCAGGCGCGTGTCGACGTTCCCGCGCAGCGGCACCACCTCGAGGCCGGGCCGCAGCTCGGCCAGCAGGGCCCGCCGGCGGGCCGACGATGTGCCGATGCGGGCGCCGTCGGGGATCTCCTCGAGCGCCGCGAACGGCCCGCACATCGCGTCGCGGGCGTCGTCGCGCTCGAGCATCGCCCCGATCACGAGCTCCTCCGGCATGTCGGCCGTCAGATCCTTCGCGCTGTGCACGGCGGCGTCGATCAGGCCCTCGCGAAGCGCCCGCTCGATGTCGCCCGTGAACACGCCGCGGCCGTCGCCGATCTCGTCGAAGCGGCGCGTGCGGTCACGGTCGCCGGCGGTCGACATCGGCACGATCTCGGCCTCGCCCAGGCCGTCGGCGACGAGCCGCGCCTGCGCCACCGCGAGGGCGCTTCGCCGCGTGCCCAGCCGGATCATTCCGGCGCTGCGGGGTGCGCCGCCAGGCCGAAGAGCTCGGTCACGGCCTCCGCGTACGGGGCCGACTGGTCGGCGGCGGCGAGCTGCTTCAGCCGCACCGTGGGCTGGTGCAAGAGCTTGTTCAGCATCCCGCGCGTGACCGCCTCCAGGCGCTCGCGGTCGGCCGGGGTGAGCGAGTCCCAGCGCGGCTCCATCCGCCGCAGCTCGGCGGCGCGGATGCGCTCAGCGTGGTCGCGCAGCCGGGTGATCGCCGGCACCACCCGAAGCGCCGCCATCCAGTCGCGGAACTCGGCCGCCTGCTCCGCCACGATCGCCTGCGCCCGGCCGCTCTCGCCCAGGCGCACGGCGATCGTCCGCGCCACGGCGGCCTCGAGGCCGTCGAGGTCGACGACGGTGGTGCCGTCCACCTCCGCGGCCGCCGGATCGATGTCGCGGGGCACCGCCAGGTCGATCAGCAGGCGCGCCCGGCCCGGACGCAGATCGCCGGCATGGATGACATGGCCGGGGGCGGCGGTCGAGCTCACCACCACGTCGGAGTCGTTCGCGGCCGCGGCCAGCTCGTCGAACGCGATTGCGGTGCCGCCGAAGCGGGCGGCCAGGGCGGCCGCGCGGTCGGGGTCGCGGTTGGCGACGCGCAGCGGGCCGGCGCCGCGCGCGGTCAGATTGGCGGCGACCAGCTCGGCCACCCGTCCTGCGCCGACCACGAGCACCGAGGCGCCGGCCAGGCCGCCCAGCCGCTCGGCGGCGACCTCGGCCGCCACCGACGCAACCGATGCCCCGCCCGACCCGATGGCGGTCTCGTGCCGCACGCGCTTGCCCGCCTCGAGGGCGACGTGGAAGAGCCGGTTCGACACCGGGCCGGTCGCCCCCCATTCGAAGGCGCTGGCATAGGCGTCCCGGATCTGCGCCAGGATCTGAGCCTCGCCGGGGACGAGCGAGTCGAGCCCGGCGGCCACCGAGAACAGGTGCTCGGCGGCCTCGGCGCCGGTGCGCACATAGAGCATCGGCTCGAGCCGGGCACGGTCGCGCCCGGACAGCTCGACCAGCCGCTGCACCGCCGCCTCCCGCAGCGCCTCGGGCCGGCCGCCGACCAGGTAGAGCTCGCAGCGGTTGCACGTGGCCAGGCCCACCGCCTCGGCCACCGGCTCGGCGGCGAGCACGTGGTCGACCAGGTCGCGGCCGTGATCGTGCGCCGCCAGGCGCTCGCGCACCGGCAGCGGCGCGCTGCGGTGGTTGGTGCCGACGAGCACGAGACTCAGCGTCATGCCCTGCTCATCCATCAGCCTTCGCCTCCAGCAGCCCCGCGATCTCGTCCAGCTCGCGTTCGAGGCGGCCGAGCTTGGAGTTCAGGATCACGACGTAGGCGAGCGTCACAACCCACGCCAGGCCGTACACCGCGGCGACGTACTGGACGTAGGTCTCGCGGATCACGGAGTGCCCTGAGCCAGCCGCCGCAGCCGCGACACCTGCTCGTCCAGGCGCTTGCCCCGCAGCTCGACCAGGTACATCGCCACCGCCAGGCTGAGCATCGCCGCGAGCGCCACCAGGAACGTGAAGAGCATGCTGCCCTGCATGTTGGCGCCGTGGTCGGTGAACGTGATCGGATGGATCACGTCCTGCCCGAGGTGCACCGCGAGCACGGAGATCGGGATCAGGCCGACGCCGAGGAGCGCATAGACGGCCGAGTAGCGCGCCCGCCGCTCGCCCGGCTCGACCGAGAAGCGCAGCATGAAGTACGCGCAGTAGAACAGGAAGATGATCAGGAACGTGTTCAGCTCGGTGCTGCCCCAGTACCACCAGGTGCCCCACGAGACCTTGGCCCAGATCGACCCGGTGACGAGCGTGAGCGTGCCGAAGATCACGCCGAGGTGCATGGGCACGTAGCTGCGCAGGTCGAGGCGCAGATCGCCGGTCCACAGGTAGCGGGCGGCGTTCAGCGCCCCCCAGCCGAAGAGCGCGTACGTCGTCACGGCGATGGGGACATGGAAGTAGAAGATGCGCTGCGAGAAGCCCTGGTCGGCGTCGTTCGGCACATAGAAGAAGATCAGGCCGAGCGCCACAGGCATCAAAACGGCCGCCACCAGGGCCGCGACGGTCGCGCGGTCGAGGCGGGCGGCGGCGGTCATTTTCACGACTTAGTCCTCCACGACAAACTCGAAGAGCCCCCACCCAAAGAGCACGAAGACCGTATCATAGAGAGCCAGATATCCCAGCCGTTCAGCGGTGTGCAAACCGCTCGTTTGCGGGGAAATCGTGCCGGTGGTGGCGCTGACGGCGCCGAGCACGAGTGGGATCGCGAAGGGCAGGAAGAGCACGGGCAGGAGCACCTCGCGGGCGCGCCCGGCCGACGCCAGCCCGGCCACGAGCGATCCGAGCGCCGCGATGCCGATGTCGGCCAGCACCACGGCGGCGACCAGCACGCCGTAGTCGGGAGCAGGCCCGGTCTGCAGGAAGAAGAGCCAGAACGCGGGCAGCGCGACGACCTGGACGGCGATCAGGAAGAGGCATGTCGAGCACGTCCGGGCGAGCCAGATGAGCGACCGGTCGATCGGCGCGGCGAGCAGGCCGTCCCAGATGCCGTGCTCGCGCTCCTGGGCAAACGTGCGCAGCAGTCCCAGCATGGCGGTGAAGACGATCGCGACCCACAGCATGCCGGTGGCCGCGCGCGTGCCGCCGGCCGGACGGCCGCCGCCGAGGCCGAAGCGGAAGAGCACGAACGCCGCCACCACGAAGGCGATCATCGCCAGCACGACCTCGCTTCCGCGCAGCTCGAGCAGCACGTCCTTGCGCACCAGGGCGGCGAACGCGCGCCGGCTCACGCCGCCACCCGCCCGCTCGCGAGCCGCACCTCGGCCGTCGCGAGGCCCTCGAACCAGCCCGGCTCGTGCGTCGAGACGATCACGGTGCGCCCGGGTTCGGCGAGCACCTCGCGCAGCACCTCGCGGCCGTCGCTGTCGAGCCCGGCCGTGGGCTCGTCGAGCAGGAGCAGCGCCGGCCGGTGCAGGAGCGCACGGGCGAGCGCGAGCCGCTGGGCCATCCCCCGCGAGAAGTCCGCCACGGGATCGCGCCCGCGCCCCTGCAGGCCCACCCGCTCGAGCGCCGGTGAGATGCGGTCGGCCGGGACGCCGTAAAGGGCGGCGTAGAGATCGAGGTTCTCGTGCGCCGTGAGGCCCGGATAGGTGAGCGGGCCGTGGGCGACGTAGCCGATCAGCGGACGGGCCGCCGGCGCGGCCCGGGGCAGCTCGTGCCCCGACACGGCGACGACGCCCGCGGTCGGCCGCAGCACCGTGGCGAGGATCCGCAGGAGCGTCGTCTTGCCGGCGCCGTTCGGCCCCGTAACGAGCACGAATTCGCCGCCGCCCAGGCGCAGGTCGACGCCGTCGAGGGCGGCACGCTCGCCGAAGCGGCGCACGAGCCCCTCGCAGAGGACGGCGTCGGGGCCGGGCGCAGACTCAGGCGATGGCATCGGCCAGCACCCCGGCCAGGAACACGATCGCGATCACGCCGTTCATGGTCAGGAAGGCCATGTCAACGCGGGAGAGGTCGTCGGCGCTGACGATGGAGTTCTCGTAGGCCAGGAGGGCGGCTACCACCGCGACGCCCAGGTAGTACAGCGGCCCGAGGCCGAGTGTCAGCCCGAGCCACACGAGCAGGACGACCGAGAGGAAGTGGGCGACGCGCGTGATCCGCAGCGCCGTCGCGATCCCGAACCGGCGCGGGATCGAGTGCAGGTCCTGGCGGCGGTCGATCTCGAGATCCATGGTGGCGTAGATGATGTCGAAGCCGCCGATCCAGAGCGCGACCGCCCCGCCCAGCAGGAACGGCGTACCCGTGACGTGGTTCGTGACCGCGACCCAGCCGCCCACCGGGGCGAGACCGTCCACGGCGCCGAGGAACGGATGGCAGAGCCAGGTGAAGCGCTTCAGGTACGGGTAGATGACGAAGCCGGCGACCGGGATCGGCCACAGCCACCGCGTGATGGGCGCGAGCTGCCACACCGCCACCAGGAACACGATCAGCGACCCGGCCGCGAACGCGATCACGTTCGTGCGCGACAGGAGGCCGGCCGGGATCTCGCGCCGGGCCGTGCGCGGGTTGCGGGCATCGATGGCGGCGTCGATCAGCCGGTTCAGCGCCATCGCCAGGCTGCGCGCGCCGATCATCGCGACCGTGATCCACCACAGCTGGCTTGCGGACGGCACCTGCCCGAGCGCGAGGATCGCACCGGTGTAGGCGTACGGGAGCGCGAACACCGTGTGCTCGAGCTTGACCAGGCTCACGAACCTGCGGGCGTAGAGGGCGGTCGCGCTCAATGCGATGTCGGCAGGTCGAGCAGCAGCCGCAGCCCGTGCTCGAGCGCGGGCGCGATGGCGTCGTAAAGCTCGGCACAGGCCTTCGGGCTGCCGGGCAGGTTCACGATCAGCGTGACTCCGCAGATCCCGCTGCGGCCGCGCGAGAGCATGCCGTGCGGCGAGACGGCGATCGACACCGACCGCATGTGCTCGTCGAGCCCCGGCGTGGCCCGCTCGATCACCTCGGCGGTCGCCTCCGGCGTGACGTCGCGCGGGGCAAACCCCGTGCCGCCCGTGGTCAGGACGAGGTCGGCGGCGCCGGCCAGGTCGCGCAGCGCTGCGGCGATCTCGGCCCGCTCGTCGGCGACCGCCCGCCGCCCCTTGAGCTCGAACCCGGCGCCGATCAGCTTCGCCTCGAGGACATCGCCGCTCGTGTCCACGCGCGTGCCGGCGACGACGCCGTCGGAGACGGTCAGCACCGCGGCCCTCACGCGGGCTCGCGCCTCCAGTGCCCGCTCTTTCCGCCCGACTTCTCGACCAGCTCGGCGGTGCTGATCGAGATGGCCGGGTCGAGCCCCTTCGTCATGTCGTACACCGTCAGGGCGGCGACCACGGCGGCTGTCAGGGCCTCCATCTCGACCCCGGTCTGCGCGGTCGTCTCGGCCGTCGCCGTGATCTCGACGCCGGTGGCTGAGAGGGCCGGGTCGACGGCGACCATCGTGAGCGGCAGGGGATGGCAGAGCGGCACGATGTCCGGCGTGCGCTTCGCGGCCATGATCCCGGCGATCCGGGCGGCCGCCAGGACGTCTCCCTTCGGCAGCGTCCCGTCGGCGACGCGCAGGCGGACATGCTCGGGCATCACGACCTGCGCCCGGGCGACGGCGCGGCGCTTCGTGACCGGTTTTCCGCCGACGTCGATCATGCGGATCTCGCTCATGCCGGCGGAAGTCTACGGCCCGGCGGGCCCGGCGTCTCCGCTGGGGGGTGGGGCCTGGCCCCGCAGGCGGGGCCAGGCCCCGCTTCTCACGCAGGGAGCAGCGGCTGCAGGGCGCGGGCATAGGCCCGGGCCGAGCGGCCGTCGGGGTCGCGGCGAGGGTTGCCGCAGCACACGCTCACGCCGACCACTCGCCCGGTCGCCGCCAGCGCCTTCACCTCGGCCACGAGCCGCTCCGTGCTCCACCCGCCCGGGGCGGGGAAGTCGACGCCCGGCGCGTCGGCCGGATCGAGCACGTCGCCGTCCAGGTGCACGTGGATCGGGGCATCCGCCGGCAGCGCGGCCAGCGCCCCGGCCACGTCGTCGGCGACGACCAGCCGGGAGCCGGCGATCGCGGCCCGCTCGCCGGGATCGAGGTCGCGGGCGCCGACGAGCGCCGCCCGGGCCTCGGGCAGGGGCGGATCGAGCCCGGCCGCCACCCGCAGCGGCTCGTGGCACCAGCCGAGCAGGATCGCGAACGGCATCCCGCCGAGGAAGCCGCTCGGGCTCGTCTCCGGCGTGTTCAGGTCGCCGTGGGCGTCGAGCCACACCAGTACGAGGTCGGGATGGGCGTCGCGCAGCCCGGCCGTCACCGCGGGGGTGAGCGTGCACTCGCCGAGGAGCGCGAGCGGCCTCTCCCCGGCGCCGGCGACCGCCGCACGCACGCCGGGCAGACCCGCGACCAGGGCGTCAGTGGCCGGCGCCTCGAGGTCGAGGTCCACCAGGCGGGCGTCGTCCACGCCGAGCGCGGCGGCGACGGCCGCCGGCCCCTCCTCCATCCCCGGGCCGTGGAACCGGCTCGACCAGCCGACCTGGATCGTCTGCATCAGCGCTCGACGGCCTCTGGGCGGGCGAGGGCGAGGTCGTCCATGAGCGCGTCCACCCAGTGGGCGATGTCGTGCTGGCGCACCTGGGCGCGCAGGCCCTCGATGCGGCGGTGGCGCTCGCCGACCGGCATCTGCAGCGCGGTGTGGATGGCGTCGGCCTGCTCCTGGATGTCGAACGGGTTCACCGTGAGCGCGAACGGCCCCAGCTCCGGGTCGGCGCCGGCGTTCTCGGACAGGATCAGGACGCCGTCCTGCTCGTTCACGAGCGGGGCCTCCTTCGCCACCAGGTTCATCCCGTCGAAGATGGCGTTCACAAGCAGGACGTCGTACTCCGCGTAGGCCGCCACCGCCTCGGGGAAGTTGTCCGAGATGCGCAGCTCGACCGGCTGCCAGTCGCCGGAGGCGTAGAAGCGGTCGTTCACAGTGCGCGCGGCGCGCTGGATCGCGCCCAGGTACTCGGCGTACTCGGGGATGTCCTGGCGGGACGGGTCGAGCTTGGCGAGCAGCGTCACCCGTCCCTCCCACTCGGGATGGTCGGCCAGGAAGAGCTCGAAGGCCTGGATCCCCCGCACGACGTTCTTGGAGGGGTCGGTGCGATCGACCCGCAGCACGATCCGCTCGGGCCGCCACGCCTGCAGCGCCTCGCGCTCGGCCAGCACCGCCTCGCTCTCACGCAGCCGGTCGAACTCGGCCGGGTCGACCGAGATCGCGTGGTTCGTGACGCGCACCGTGCGGCCGCCGTATTCGACCGTCCGCGCCTCCATGTCGACGCGGGCGTCGGTGAACTGGGACACGCAGTTCAGGAAGTTGCCGACGTATCGGGCGGTGTGCAGGCCGATCACGTCGCATGCCAGGAGCGACTCGTGGATGGTGGTGCGGATATCCGGGGGCAGCACCCGCCAGTAGTCCGCCATCGGCCAGGGGATGTGGGTGAAGTGCTGCATGACCACATGCGGCACGCGCTCGCGGATGGACGCCGGCGCCACGAACAGGTGGTAGTCCTGCAGCATCACGAGCGGCTGCTCGCCCTCGGCCGCCTCGAGCTCGGCGACGACGGCATCGGCGAAGCCCCGGTTCACGGGCACGTAGCCGGCGTCCCAGGCCAGGCGCACGTTGCGGTCGACCGACGGCTCCGAGGCGAGGCCCCACAGGTAGTGGTGGATGAACCACAGCGTGGGATTCGAGAACACGTTGTAGTAGCGGTCGAACTCCTCCCGGTCGTGGACGACCAGACGCACAGTCAGGTCGCCGTCGCGGTAGAGGCCCTGCTCGGCCACCTCGGCGTCCTCGTCGGTGAGCGCGCTCGCAATCCACGTCACCGGCCGCACGGCCGCAAGCCCGCTGAGGGCGGTCACCAGTCCCCCGCCGCCGCGACCGGCCACGATCTCACCGTCCGGTCCGCGCGAGAAGCGCAGCGGGCCGCGATTGGAGACGATCAGCAACGGCGGCTGGTCGGCCATCGACCGCACCCTACCGAAGATGACATACCACCGCCGTCACCGCGCCCAATCACCCGCCACGCGCTCGGCGCACACGTCGGCCGCTACCCGGCTGCGACGATCTCCAGGTCGGCTTCCTCGCCGGCCATCCGGTGCATCAGCGAGAGCCAGTCGCGCAGGAGCCGCGGCGTCAGGAAGCGCCGCCGCACGTGCTCCTTGGCCCGCCTGGTCATCTCACGCGTGGCCTGCGGGTCGGCCAGGACGATCATGACCCGCTCGGCGCACTCCTCCGCCGACGAGACGAGGTACCCGGTCTCGCCGTCGGTGATCTGGGCGACGATCCCGCCGACGTTGCCCGCGATGGTCGGGCGCGCCTTCCAGAGCGCCTCTGACACGGTGAGGCCGAAGCCTTCGCGGATCGACTTCTGGATGCACACCTCGGCCTGCACCTGGAACGCGTTCACCTCGACCGCGCCGACGTTATTCAGGTTCGAGAACATGAAGATGTCGGGGTCTTCCTGGCAGTAGTCGCGGGTCGTGTTCCAGAACTCCCAGCCCTCGGGGTCGTCGTGCGCCATCGAGCCGACGAGCGCGAGCTGGACGTCGCGGTGGCGCTCCTTGACCATCCGGTAGGCGTCGATCACGCCCATCGGGTCCTTCCACGGATCGAAGCGCGACACCTGCAGGAGCAGCGGGCGGCTGACGTCGATGCCGAACTGGTCGACGATGTAGGCGGCGTCGTCGGGCGAGAGCGCCATGTTCTTGGGCGCGAGCGGGTCGATCGCCGGCGGCCAGATCACCGCCTCGCCGAGGCCAGCGCCCATCGGCACGTACGCGGGCATGTGGAAGATGGCGGCGTCGTAGTCCTTCAGCCGGGGCGCGAGGAAGTCGAGCACCTCCGGGTTGGGCGTCGAGAGGTCGATGTGACAGCGCCACACCCAACGCGGGCGGCTGGTGGTCACGAACTCGCGCATCGCCATCGGCTGCGGGTCGTGGACGACGATCACGTCCCACTCGTCGGCATCGGTGAGAGCGTCGGCGTTCATCTTGTTGTAGCCCTCGAAGATCGCCTTCTGGTGGTCGGTGATGCCCTTCTCGTCGCCCTGCAGGGCGTTGTGGATCGTCTTCGTGACGTCGTAGAACTCTTCCCGGCCGTCGATGACGCGCCATTCCGCGTCGAGCCCGGCGTCGATCATGAGCGGGATCAGCGTGTACTGGATCTCGGCGACACCGCCGCCGAAGGCCGTGGCCGAGAGGTGCAGGATGCGCTTGCCCTGCAACGGCTCGGCCAGCCGCCGGATCTCCTCGGCCAGCGTCCTTCCGATCAGCGAGTTGTAGTCGGCGAGCGACTTGTGACCGACGTTGACCTTCTGCATCCGCGAAAACCTAGCAACATCAGCGATCACTCCTGCCAGCGTCGGACGGAAGCCGCAGGGCGAAGCTGGTCTGGCCCTCCCCGGATTGCACGGCGATCTCGCCGCCCATGCGCTGCGCGAGCTCACCCGCGATCGCCAACCCGAGGCCGCTGCCCGACGAGCTGCCCTGCGGTCCCCGCCAGAAGCGCTCGAACAGATGCCGCTGCGAATCGGCGTCGATGCCGGGGCCGTCGTCCGCCACGGTCAGGGTCACGTGGCCGTCGTCGGAGCCCACGTAGACACGCACCTCGGTGCCCTCCGGGTTGTGGCGCACGGCGTTGTCCACCAGCACCCGCCCGATCTGCTGCACCCGCTGCTCGTCGCCGATGCCGTGGGGCAGGTCGCGCGGGGGCCGGGTCAGCACGACCCGGCTGCCGTGCCGCGCGGCCAGGCCGCGGAACTCGCGCACGAGCCCCCTCGCCGCCGCGGCCAGGTCGACCGGCTCGGAGCCCACCTCGACCGCCCCCGAGTCGAGCCGGGACAGGTCGAGCAGATCGGTGGCGAGCTTGGTCAGCCGCGACACCTGCTCGCGCATCGTGAGCACGAACTCCTCACGCGTGGCCGGATCGAGATCCTCCTCGGACAGCAGCTCCAGGAACCCGCCCAGCGAGAAGAGCGGGGTGCGCAGCTCGTGCGACGCGTTGGCGATGAAGTCCTTGCGGGCGCGGTCGACCTGCGCGAGCCGGTTCTGCATCAGATCGAAGGAGCGGGCGAGCCGGCCGAGCTCGTCCGGGTGCTCGTCGCCGATCGGCTGGTCGAACCGCCCGGCGGCGATCCGGCTCGAGGCCGACTCGAGCTTGCCCACCCGCCGCGAGACCGCCACCGCGAGCGCCCAGCCGACGATCGTCGCGACGGCAAGGGCGAGGCCGGTCGCGATCAGGATCTGGCGCTCGACCAGCGACGCGGCGGTGTTCACGTCGCCCACGCCCTGCGACAGCAGCACGACGCCGTCGCCGCCCACGCGGAACGCCACGACCACGCCGCCGCCGGGAGTGCGCCCGGGCACGATCCGGCCGGGCACGAGCCGGCTGCGCGCGGCCGCCCGCACGACGGGGCTCGACGGGGCGAGCACCGGGAGGTTCACGACCGTCACCGGGGTGAGCTTGCCGTCGACGAGGGTGTATGCGCCGGCCTGGCCGTTTGCGAGCCGGGCGGAGCGCAGCAGCGCCCGGCGCATGTGCACGCCGGTCTGGAACGCCTTCGTCATCCCGGGCGCGACCTGCTGGTGGCGCGCGATCACCTCGAGCCCGGTCAGCCGGTCGGAGATCAGGTTCTGGCGCAGGCTGGGGACGACGTACAGGAACACGACCCCCATGGCGCAGGCGACCACCCCCGTGAGCACCGCGACCAGCCGAAGCCGCAGCGACCGCACAGCTAGACGATGAATCCCCGATCCCCGCGCGCCTGGACGCACATGGGATCCGGGGATTGTCGAAGTGTTGGGTGCGCTGCGGCTGCGAACCGTCGCCTCGCTACGTCCTCGGTCGCGCCCATAGTTCCACCACTATGAACGCTCCCTGCGTCCTTGCGAGGCTCGGTTCTCGCCGCCCAGGACATCACGAGGATCGGGGATCCATCGTCAACCCCCGTCGCGGAAGCGGTAGCCCACGCCGCGCACGGTGAAGATGAAGGCCGGCTCGCGCGGGTCGGACTCGATCTTCTCGCGCAGGTGGCGGATGTGGACGTCGATCGTGCGCGGCTCGCGATAGGCCGAGTCGCCCCAGACGGCCTCGAGCAGCGACTGGCGGGTGTAGACCCGGCCGGGGTGGAGGGCGAGCGTGTGCAGCACCTCGAACTCGACATAGGTGAGCTGGACGGGGTTCCCGGCGACGGTGACCGCCCGCTTCGACGGATCGATCACGAGCCCGTCGGCGTCGATCGCGCCGCCTGACTGCTCGCGCTGCTCGGCCACGAGCGTCGCCCGCCGCAGCACCGCCCGGATGCGGCTGCGGAACTCGCGGATCGAGAACGGCTTGGTGATGTAGTCGTCGGCGCCCAGCTCGAGGCCGAGCACCTTGTCGACCTCGTCGTCGCGCGCGGTCAGCATGATGATGGGCACGGCCGACTCGGTGCGCAGCCTGCGGCAGACCTCGAGGCCGTCGAGGCGGGGGAGCATCACGTCCAGCACGACCAGGTCGACGGGCTGCTCGGAGAACCGGCGCAGCGCCTCCTCGCCGTCACGCGCCTGCACCACCCGGTATCCCTCGCGCTGGAGCGGGTACGTGAGCAGCTTCTGGATCGACTCCTCGTCGTCCACGAGCATGATTGTGGCTTCTCCGGTCACCTGCCGGAATGGTACGCGACCGGCCCCACGGCGGCCCGGGCGGGGCCCGGCGCGGCGGCTCGGCCGGCGATACTGCGACGGATCGCGTGTGCTATAACCGCCGCTTCGGTGGCTGCTCCCGCACGCAGAAGGCCCGTCCGGCGCGGGTCGCACCGACCGCTCGTGTCGTGGCCCCTCTACGCGCTCCTGCTCGGGGTGTCCCTGCTCGTGCCGCTGATCGCGCTGCTGACGCTGTACCAGCCGGCGGCCCCGCTTCCGCCGGCGACACCGCTCCAGTTCAGCGGCGTCGCCGCGGCCAACCTCACCGGCCGGCTCGCGACCGCCGAGCGCGACAGCACGGGCGCGTGCTGCGACGCCGGCAGCCCCGGCGAGCTGGCGGCGGCCGACTGGGTGGCGACGAACCTGAAGCCGTTTGACCCCAGTCCGCGCCGAATGGTGTTCGCCACCAACCTGCCGTGGCAGGCCCAGCCGGTGCCGATGACCAACGTCATCGCCTACCGCCCCGGGCACTCCCGCCAGATCGTCGCCGTGATCGTCCACCGCGACGGCTCGACCGCCGCCGACCTCGCGGGCACCGCCATCCTGGTGGAGCTGAGCAAGGTGCTGATGAGCGTCCCCCGCGAGCGCGGCATCGCGCTCGTCTCGACCGACGGCGGCCTCACGGGCGGGCAGGGGGCGACCGCGCTCGCCACCCACTGGCCGCCCGCGTCGCGGATCGTCGCGGCGGTCGTGATCGACGCGGCCGCCGCCGGAACGGGGACGCCGCTTCACATCATCACCCGGCCGAGCACGCCGCGCGGGGTCTCGCCCACCCTGTACGCGGCCACACGGCAGGCGGTGACGACGTGGTACGGCAGCGCCCCCCGGATCCCCGGCGCCTACGACCAGCTCTCCGGCTACGGCATCCCGTACGCCTCGATGGAGCAGGGCACGCTGCTGGCACACGGGATCTCGGCCCTCACGCTGACCGTCGGCCGCGGCCACGCCCTGCGCGGCCCGCTCGCGGCCCTCGACCCCGGCCAGCTGGGCGCGGTGGGGACGACCGTCGCCAACCTCGTGGCCGAGCTCGACACGGCGCCGACGATCGAGCGCGACGGCTCGCCCGTGCTGCTCCTGGCGGGGAAGGTGATGCGCGGCTGGCTGGCCGAGGCATCGATGGCGATCCTGCTCGCGCCGTTCATCGCCTGCGTGCTCGACCTGGCGGCGCGCCTGCGCCGGCGGCGGGTCGCGCTCGCGCCCGGCCTGGTGGCGTTCGGCTGGCGGGCGGGCGCGTGGCTCGTCACGCTGGCCGCGATGTGGCTGCTCGCGGCCGCACCGGGACGGCTGCTCTCCGGCATCGCGATCGCACCGCTGCCGGGCAAGACCGGCGCGACCACGCTGGGCATCCTGATCGCCGCCTGCGCCGGGCTCCTGTTCTGGCGCTTCGTCAGCCGGCCGCGGCTCGTCCGGATCCATGCGACGACGGGCGACGAGCGCACCGGCGGCCTCGCGGGCGGCCTGCTCGGCCTGGCGCTGGCCAGCCTCGTGCTGACCGCGATCAACCCGTTCGCGCTGATCGTCGTCCTGCCGGCGGCGAATATCTGGCTGTGGCTGCCGGCCGCCGCCCGGGCCGGTCGGCGCACGCTGCTCGCCGTCTACCTCGCCGGCCTGATCGGCCCCGCCGCGCTCGTCTTCGAGCTGTGGACGGCGCAGGGGCTCGGCTCGAGCACTCCGCGCGCGCTCGTCGCGATGACTGCGAGCGGGTATCTGGCCCCCGGCGTCGCGGTGTGCCTGGCGCTGGCGGCGGCCGCGGCGGCCCAGCTGGGGGCGCTCGTCGCCGGCCGCTACGCCGACCCGCATGCCCCGGGAGGCGGCGGCGCGGGGCACATGCCGCTATAACAAGGGTGATGGCCACCGGCACCGACAAGGGCACGGACGCCGGCCCCGCCACCGCCGGCGGCGGACCCGAGCCGGGAGGCGCGGGCGGCGGCCGGCGGCGCAGGGCGACGCGCAGGCTGGGCACGAGCCTGATGGTGCTCGGCGTGCTGGTGATCGCCTACGCCGGTGTGATCCTGTTCTGGGGCGACCCGTTCACGGCCCTGTACGCCGACTGGCGCCAGCAGGGCCTCTCGAGCGCGCTCGACGGCGAGATCAAGAACTGGCCGGCGCCGGCCGCCGCCGCGATCTCACCCGGCGGGCAGGCCACGGCGCGCGCGCGCGCCGACGCAGCTGCGGCTGCTCCGCCAGGACGCGGCCACGTTCGCACACAAGCTGAAGGGCGGGCAGCCGTTCGGGCGCCTGACCATCGGCCGGATCGGCCTGACGGTGGTGGTGGTGCAGGGGACGGACTGGCTGCACGACCTCAGCCAGGGGCCTGGCCACTACTCGAACACGCACTTCCCCGGCCAGGGCACGACGGTCGCGATCGCCGGGCACCGCACGACCTTCGGGGCCTGGTTCCGGCACATCAACGACATCAGAAACGGCGACTACATCAGCTTGCAGATGCCCTACGCCACGTTCCGCTACCGGGTGCAGTTCCACAAGGTTGTGCCGAACACCGACTGGAGCATCATCCGTCCGCAGGGCTACGAGCGGCTGGTGCTCTCGGCCTGCCACCCGCTCTACTCCTCGTCGCACCGCTGGATCGTCTTTGCCCGGGGCGTGACCGCCACGCTCAAGGGCGGCGTCACCGTCCCGTTGACGAGCTGAACATCAATTCCAAGCGAGCGCCGCGCGCTCCTGCCAGTAGTCGCCCGGATCGCGCACGATGCCCGCGAGCTCCCGCTCGAGGCCGGCGTCGGCGGGAACGGCGGTGGCGGTGAGATTGCTCTCGAGCGCGGCGACCGTGGCGGCGCCGGAGAGGACGACGTCGGCCCAGGGCTGGGCGAGCACGGCGGCGAGGGCGAGGGCGTCGCTGCCCACGCCCCGGCGGGCGGCGGCCTGCTGCAGCTCGGGCACGTCGCCGCGGTCGGTGAGCCGGCCGTTGGCGAGCGCCTCCTTCACGATCACGCCGATCCCGGCGGCGTGGGCGCCGGGCAAGCGCGGGGCCGGCCGAGCGCTCGAGCAGGTTCCACGTCGCCTGCACAGAGTCGAAGGCGCCCAGCGCGACGGCCCGCTCGATCGTCTCGCCCTGGCGCGGCCCGGTCACCGTCAGCCCGACGGCGACTCCCTCGCGGCGCAGCTCGGCCAGGGCGGCGATCACCCGCGCGTCGTCGAGCACGCCGCTTTCGAGGGTCGCCGAGTGGATCTGGTACAGGCCGAGCCGGTCGCCGAGCAGCGCCCGCGTCTCGGCCAGCTGCCGCCGCAGGGTCTGCGCCGACAGATCCTTCACCTCGTGCTGGGCGGCATCGACCCGCCAGCCGGCCGTGTAGGTGTAGCCCCACTTCGACCCGACCGTCACCTCCCCCGGCCGCAGGGCGCGCCGCTCGAGCCACGACGCCAGGAACTGCTCGGCCCTGCCGTACGACCGGGCGGCGTCCACGTAGCGGATGCCTCCGGCGAACGCGGCGTCGAGCAGCGCGTGGGCGGCGGCCTCCATCGCGTCGACGCCGGTGCCCGCAGCCAGATCGTCGCGATGGCCGACGTTGATGTAGCCCGGACGGCCCGCCGCCGCCAGACCGAGGCCGATGCGGGTGACCGCAAGCCCCGACCGGCCGAGCACACCCACAGCCGGAGGGGGCGGCGTCACCGCAGCGGCAGGTACTCGACCAGCGTGCCGGCGGCCGCCTCGCCGTCGCCGGCGTCGATCAACGCGATCGCATCGGCGCCGGAGGCGTGCACGATCATGTGGGAGTCCTGCGGGCCGACCGGGCGCAGCAGCATGCCCTCGGACGAGGCCTCCAGCGTGCAGCGCACCGCGTGGTCACGCACCCGCAGGCGCGCGACCGGCTCGGCCAGCCGGGCGACGGGGCGCGTATCGACGCGGCCGTGCTGCATCGCGGCGAGCGCGGGGCGCACGAAGAGCTGGAAGCAGACGATGCTCGAGACCGGGTTCCCCGGCAGCCCGAAGACCAGCGCGCCTCCCGGGGCCACGCCGAACCAGAGCGGCTTGCCGGGCTTGTGCGCGAGCCGCCAGAACACCTCGCGCACGCCGAGTGCCAGCAGCGCCGGCTTGACATAGTCGTGCGGGCCGACCGACACGCCGCCCGACGAGACCACCAGGTCGGCGCTCGCAAGCGCGCGTCCGAACGCGTCCTGCGTGGCCGCGCGATCGTCGACGACGGTCTCCCCGATCGTCACCTCCGCGCCGGCCTCGCGGGCCTGGGCGACGATCGCGGTGACGTTCGACTCGTAGATCTGGCCCGGCTCGAGCGGCCGTCCCAGCGGGACGAGCTCGCTCCCGGTCGCAAGCGCCGCGACGCGCGGGCGCCGGGCGACCGCGATGTGGCTCACGCCGGTCGCCGAGATCGCAGCCAGAAGGGCCGGATTCAGGCGCGACCCCGCCCGCCCGACCAGGTCGCCGGTGCGGACGTCACCGCCCAGCGCGCGGATGTGGGCGCCCGCCCGGGGCGGGTCGGCCACGAGTGCGCCGCCGTCCTCATGTGCGTCCTCGATCGGCACCACGGCATCGGCTCCCTCCGGGAGCGGAGCCCCGGTGGCGATGCCCGCGGCTGCGCCCGGCGGCAGCGGCTGCGGTCGGTCGCCGGCGCCCAGCCGGAACGCGATCGGGACGCTGCCCGCGGCGAGGTCGGCCGCCCGCACGGCGTAGCCGTCCATGGCGGAGGTGGCAAACGGCGGCAGGCTGACGGCGGCCGCGACGTCCGCGGCGAGCACGCGCCCGACGAGATCGGCCGAGACGGGGAGCCGCTCGACCGGAAGCGCCGGGCTGTGCTCGAGGATCAGCCGCAGCGCCTCGCCGGGGCGAAGCAGCGGCGCGCCGTCGACCGGTGCAGGAGCGACTTCTCGGGCCATGCCCGCATGCTATCGGCCCGCCCAGCGAGGCTCGTCGCCCGCCCGGATGGGTGGATACTGGAACCGTGCACACCGACGCGCCCCACCGGCTCTCGCACCTGCGCGGCTACGGATGGTTCTGGGCGTGGGCGGCCGTCGGGGTCGTGTTCGCGCTCGGGCTCGACGTCATCTTCCTGCTCCCGTTCGCGGGCCTGCTCGCCGTGATCGTCGCCCTTCACCGGGGCAGCCGCCGGCACCTGGAGGGGTTCATGACCGGCGCCGGCCTGCCGTTCCTCTACGTCGCCTACCTGAACCGGCAGGGCCCCGGAACGGTGTGCTGGACGGACGCCGCCGGAGGCACCGGCTGCGAGGACTATCTGAACCCGTGGCCGTGGCTTGCGATCGGGGTCGCGCTCGTCGTCGGCGGCATCGTGCTCTACGAGCGCAACCGCCGCCGGCGCCAAATCACGCCGTGAGGATCAGCGGGCGGCCGCGGGCGACGATGATCGTGTGCTCGACGTGGGCGGAACGGCCGCCGTCGGCGGTCGCCACCGTCCAGCCGTCGCCCGTCCGGCGGGTCGAGCGCGTGGCGGCCGCGACGATCGGCTCGATGGTGATCACGAGCCCCTCCGTGAGCTTTGGGCCCACCCCGGCGGCGCCGAAGTTGGGCACGCTCGGCGGCTCGTGGATCGTGCGGCCGATGCCGTGCCCGGCCAGCTCGCGCAGGACGCGGAACCCGCGCCGCTCGACCTCGCCCTCGACCGCGGCGCCCACCGCACCCGTCGTGGCGCCGTCCCGGGCGATCTCCAGGGCGGCTCGCAGCCCCGCCGCGGCCGCATCGCACAGGGCCGCGTCGGCGGCCGCGACCGGGGGCACGGGCACCGTGATGGCCGCATCCGCCATGTACCCGTCGAGCTCGGCGGTGACATCGAGCTTGACCAGATCGCCCGGCTCGATCCGGCGCCGGCCCGGGATGCCGTGCACCGCCTCGTCGTTCACGCTGATGCAGGTCACGCCCGGAAAGTCGTAGGCCAGCTGCGGCGCCGACCGCGCGCCGTGCCGCTCGAACACCCGCGCGGCGGCGCGGTCGAGCTCGGCGGTGGTCGCCCCCGGGCGGACGAGCGCCCGCATGCGGGCCAGCGACTCGGCGACCACGCGGCCCGCGGCGATCAGCGCGAGCACGTCCCGGCGCGACCCGATCGACACCGCTCCCGACTAGGTGGTCGGCGGATTGGTCGAGGTCGGCGGAGGCGGCGTCGTCGTGCTGGTCGGCGGTGGCGGCGGCGGGCCGCTGCCGCCACCGGTCGTCGAGCCACCGCCCTGGGACCCGCCCCCGTGCTTCTTCTTCGTCGTCGGCGCCGGCAGCTGGAACTTGGACGTCCAGGGCAGGAACTGGATCGGGTGCAGCGGCGCGACCGGCCACGGGGTGGGCGGGAACTTGCCCGGCTGCGACTGGAACGCCGCCGCGGCGAACAGGCGCCAGATCGTGGCCGGGTAGCCGCCGCCGAACGCCGGGCCGGGAATCGTCCCGCCCAGGTCGGACATCGAGATCTCGCCCCTCGGGTAGCCGACCCACACGCACGCCGCCAGGTTCGGCGTGTAGCCGCAGAACCAGGCGTCGGTGTGATTGTCGGTGGTGCCGGTCTTGCCCGCCTGCGCCCGGTAGGGCAAGCCGGACGACACCACGTTCGCGTTCGTGCCGGTGCAGCAGGAGTGCACGTTCGTGTCCAGGTACTGGGTCAGCTGCCACGTGGCGCCGTCGGGCACGACCCGGTGGCCCTTGTTCCTCGACGCCGGGGCGAGGAGCGGCTTCTGGTTGTACGGCACCACCTTCGTGAACGCGAGCAGCGGCCGGCGGACGCCCTGCGCGGCGATCGTGGAGTACGCGTGGGTCATGTCGAGCGGCGAGACGCCGCCGGAGCCCAGGATCACCGAGGGCGTCTCCGGCAGGTGATCCGACTTGGGGATGCCGAGCTTGTAGGCCATGTCGGCCACCTTCTGGCCGGTGATGTCGATCGCCAGCCGCGCGTAGACGGCGTTCACCGACTGCTCGAGCGCGGTCGAGAGCGGCAGCACGGCCGAGCTGGCCGGCTCGGCGTTCTGCACGGTCCAGAAGTCGTCCGGGGCGCTGGCGCCGGGGAAGAGCGGGTAGTTCGTGAGCGGGGTCGTGGCGTATTTGGTGTTGTTCGGATCGATGTGGTCGTCGACCATCGCGGCGATGAGGCCGTACGACTTGAAGGTCGAGCCGGCCTGGCGCCGGGACTGGACGGCCAGGTTGTACTTGGTCTGGCTGTAGTCCGTGGACGACTGCATGGCCAGGATCTCGCCCGTGCGGGGATCGATCGCCACGAGCGCCGCCGCCGGATGGTTGGGGAAGTTGAGCTCCGACGCCATCGCGGCGTGCGCCTCGGTCTGCAGCACGGGGTCGATGGTCGTCGTGACCTTAAGCCCGCCGCTGCGCAGCGCCCGGCTGCCGTAGCGCTCACGCAGCTGGTCGCGCACGTACTGGACGAAGTACGGCTGGCGGACGCGGGTGAAGTGCTTCGGCGCCTTCAGCCCCAGACCCGACGCGACCGCGGTCTGGTACTGCGCGGGGGTGATGTGCCCCTGGGAGAGCATGGCCAGGAGCACCTCGTTGCGGCGCTGCTTGGCGGCGCCGGGGTGGGTGCGCGGGTTGTACAGGGTCGGGGACTGCGGGAGCCCGGCGATCAGCGCGGCCTGGCGGATGTTGAGCTGCGAGCAGTGCTCGTTGAAATAGGTCTGCGCCGCGGCCTCGCAGCCGTACGTGACGCCGCCGTAGGAGATGACGTTCAGGTAGGTGCCGAGGATCTTGTCCTTGGACCAGTGCTCCGCCATCTGGATGGCGAGCCACGCCTCCTTGATCTTGCGCTGGAACGTCTGCGAGTCGGTCAGGTAGAGGTTGCGGACGAGCTGCTGCTCGATCGTCGACGCCCCCTGCACGACGTGGCCGGCCTTGACATCGTCGAGGAAGGCGCGGGCGATGCCCTGGTAGTCGACTCCGCCGTGTTCGTAGAAGCGCTTGTCCTCGACGTCGACCGTCGCGATCTTGAGCCACTTGGACATCTGGCTGAACTGCACAGGGGTGCGGTTCTGCAGCGACGGGATCTGGGCGAGCAGCTTGCTGTGGCGGTCGTAGATCTTGGTCGTCACGCCCGGGTAGTGGGGCTTCATCGTCTTCAGGTCGACGCCTTTCAGCACGTCGGAGACGGCCACGGTCGCCCCCACGCCACCCGCCACGAGGACGGCGGCGATGCCGATCGCGATGACCACGAGCGCGGTCGCCGCCATCGACCTGCGGCCACGGCGGCGCTCCTCGGCGCGCCGCCTGCGGCGCCGCGCGGCGACGTGGCCGAGGACGTCGTCGTACGCGTTGCGCGGCGGCGGGACGGGGCCGTTCACGGCGTCGCCACCCCGGTCATGTCGTCGCCGACCATGCCCTCCTCGTGCAGGCGGGTGATGCAGCGCTCGCGCAGCGCGGAGGCGGCCACGGCCGCCTGCGCGGCGTCGGGCATCCACACGCCGACCGTGTAGATGGTGCCGTCGGCGGTCACCTCGGCAACGGCGGTGCCGGGGCCCGGGCGCTCGAGCAGCCGGCCGTCGACCGCGTCGGCCTGCTCGTCCAGGATGGCGCGCACCCGGGCCGGGTCGGCCGTCGCGGGCAGCGTCAGGCGCACCTGGGCCAGCGAGACGGGGTCGATGATGGTCAGGTTGGTCACGCGCGAGTTCACGAGCTCCTCGTTGGGGATGAGCACCCGGCGGTTGTCAGGCGTGCGCAGCCGGGTGTAGGCGAGGCCGATGTCCTCGACGGTGCCCTCGGCGTCGCCCACGCTCACGCGGTCGCCCAGCCGCACCGGTTGATTGATCGCGATCATCACCCCGGCTACGAAGTTTGCCAGGGTTGTGCGCGCGGCGAAACCAACAACCAATCCGAGCACGGCCGAGGACGCCAGCACGGTCTGCGCCGCCGACCGCGTCTGGTCGAACGACCACAGCACGATGATGACCGCCATGAACACGATCACCGCCTCCGACGTGCGCCGCAGGAGCCGGTAGCGGGTGGCGAACACCGCCTGGTCGGCGACCGGCAGATGCGACAGCACGCGCGACCCCATCCGCTGCATCACCTGATCGAGGATCACGATGATCACGAGCGCGACCGCGAGCACCGCGAGCGCGACCTGCTGGTGGCTGCTCACCCGGCCGTCCCGACGCGGTAGGTCAGCAGGCCGCTCGCGAAATCGAGCAGTCCGACGGTCTCCACGCGGCCGCCCGGATGCGTCTGCCCCGAGACTCTCCACACGAGTCTCGCCTTCGCCATCAGCGGCCGCCTCCCTGCCCCGACGGGGACGCGCAGATCGGGCACGTAGAGCAGGTCGACCCGCTCTGGCAGCACCGTCGTGCCCGCGAATGCACGCACCGCCAGCGCGCGCGCCCGGGCCGGTGAGCCTGCCCGGGCCGAGCCGACGGCGTCCAGCGCATCGAGCATGAAGCGCCACCCCTGCTGCGGCTGGGTGAGGAAGGTCACGGGCTCCCCGGGGCCGGTGGCCCGGCGCGCCAGCTCGGCCGGCCCGTACACGAGCACCGCCGCGGCGAGCACGGCGATGATCCCCCAGAGCAGGCTGAGCCTTCCGGTCATCCGAGGAGTCTAGAATCTCGCGGTCGTGCACCGACTCCGCCTGCTGGCCGTGCTGATCCCGTTGCTCGTTGCCACCGGATGCGGGTTCAAGCCGGAGCCGATCGGGTCGCTCCCGTCGTTTCCGCAGGGCGTCACCGACGGGCTCGGCCGGAGGGTGACGGTGCAGGCGCAGCCGCGCCGCGTCGTGTCGCTCGACCCCGGGCTGACCGAGGCGGCCTACGCGGTCGGCGTCGGCGCTGCGGTCGTCGCCGCGAGCGGGCGCGAGCAGTACCCGGCGGCGGCGCTGCGGCTGCCGCGTGCCGGGTCCGCGGACGGCGCGCCGAACATCGCCCGCCTGCGCAGGCTGCACCCGGATCTCGTCCTCGCGCCGAACAGCACCTCGGCGGCCGCGGCCGCACGCATGTCACGCAGCGTCGCGGCCCCGGTCTACGTCGCCGGCAACGGCACCATCCCCGCGATCGAGCACGACGTCGACCAGGTGGGGGCGATGACCGGCGAGGCGGCCGCGGGCCGCGCCCAGGTGCAGCGGATGCAGGCCGACCTGCGCAGGCTCAAGACGGCGCTCCGCGGCAGCCCGCCCGTCCCCGTGTTCGTCGACGAGGGCTTCTTCTACACCATCGACCCGGGCGGCACCGCGGCCCGCCTGCTCGCCCTCGCCGGCGGCGCGAACGTGGCCGCCGGAACGACGGTCGGAACCCCGTTCCCGGTGGCCCAGCTGCGGGCCGCGGCGCCGCAGGCATACCTCGCCGTCGCCGGCCGGGGCGTGACGCTCGCCGGGCTGCGGCGGAGCAAGGGCACCCGGGCGCTGCCCGCCGTGCGCGACCGCCGCTTCGCGCTCGTCGACGGCGCCGCGCTCACCGACACCGGCCCCCGGGCCGTGACCGAGGTGCTCGAGCTGGCGCGCCTGCTGCATCCCACGCTGCACATCCCGTGACCCGCTACGACGCCGTGCTCCTGGATGCGTTCGGGACGCTGATCGACATCGACCAGCCGTACCTGCGGCTGCGCCGGTCGCTGCGCCGGCACCTGGGCGCCGAGGTGTCGGCGGCCGCCGCGGAGCGGGCCTTTCGCGCGGAGATGACCTACTACGCCGACCACTGCCACGAGGGCGCCGACGCGGTCACGCTGGCCGAGCTGCGCACGCGCTGTGCCGCGATCGTGCTCGACGAGCTGGGCATCGCCGGCGACCCAGCCCGGGCGGCGGCGCTCCTGGTCGACTCGATCGCGTTTCGCGTCTATGCCGACGTCGCCCCGCTGCTCGAGGGCCTCGACCGCGCCGGCGTGGGGGTGGCGGTGGTGTCGAACTGGGACTGCTCGCTGCCGGAGACGCTCGCGGCGGTCGGCATCGAGATCGGCCTCGTCTTCGACTCCGCCACCGCCGGCTCGGTGAAGCCCGACCCCGGCATCTTCCGGCGGGCGCTGGGCGCGCTCGGCGTCGAGCCGGGGCGGGCGCTGCACGTCGGCGACACCGAGGAGACCGACGGCGCCGGCGGGCGGGCCGCGGGCGTGGACGTCCGCATCGTCGCCCGTGGCGCGGCCGCCGCGGGGCCGGATACGATCACCTCCCTGACCGACGTGCTTGCCCTGCTGTGACCGCCTCCCCCCGTCGCACGGCCGCCACCACGGCCATCCACGCCGGCAGACCTCCGGCGCTCCCCGGCGTCCCCGTGATCTCCCCGGTGCACCGATCGGTGATCCACGAGTTCGCAGACGCCGACGAGTTCGCCGCGGTCATGGCGGACTCGGGCCGCGGCTACCTGTACGGCCGCATCCGCAACCCGTCCACCGATGAGCTCGCGACGGTCGTGGCGGAGCTCGAGGGCGCCGAGGCGGGCCTGTGCTTCGCATCGGGGATGGGCGCGCTCTCGGCCGCCGCCGCGGTGCTGGCACCGCCCGGTGCCGGCCTGGTCGCGGCGACGCGGATCTACGGCCAGACCCACCACATGGCCACGGCCCGGCCCGACGGACGGCTGGTCGATATCGCCGATCTCGCCGCCGTGCGCGGGGCGGTCGCCGGGGCGGCGATGCTCGTCGTCGAGACCGTCTCCAACCCGCACCTGGCCGTCGCCGACCTCCCGGCGCTGGCAGGGATCGCCCACGCGGCGGGGGCGAAGCTCGTGGTCGACAACACCATCGCCACCCCGATCAACTGCCGCCCGCTCGAGCACGGCGCCGACCTCGTCTTTCACTCCGCGACCAAATACCTGAACGGCCACTCCGACGTGCTCGCGGGCGTCGCCGCCGGGCCGGCCGATCTGATCGGCGAGCTGGCCGAGCGCTCGCTCGACCTCGGTGCGACCCTGTCTCCCGACTCCGCCTGGCTGGTGCGTCGCGGGATCCGCACGCTGCACCTGCGGCTCGAGCGGGCATCGGCCAACGCCGCCGCCATCGCCGCGTTCCTGGACGCCCACCCGCGCGTCCGCCGCGTGCTCTACCCGGGCCTGCCCTCGCATCCGTCCCACGAGGTTGCATGCCGCATCCTGGACGGGTTCGGCGGCCTCATGAGCTTCGAGGTGGACGGCGGCCGCCCCGGCGGCGAGGCGGTCATGGACCGCGTCGCGCTGTGCCTGCGGGCGACCAGCCTGGGCGGCGTCGAGACATGCATCTCGCACCCGGCCTCCACCAGCCACCGCCAGCTCACGGCGGCGGAGCTCGAGCAGGCCGGGATCGCCGAGGGCGACCTGCGGCTCACGGTCGGCTGTGAGGACGTCGACGACCTGATCGCCGACCTGGAGCAGGCGCTTCGTTGACCGCCGCGCCGGCCCCCCGCCTGTCACCCTGGTGGATGGTGGCGCCGGCCCTGCTCTTCATCGCCAACTTCATCGGCGGGCTGCTGACGAGCGGGCCTTCGGCGAAGAACACCGTCTACAACGCCACGGCGATCGTCGGCACGGTGGCCGTGGACCTCATCCTGATCGTGTACGTGCTCTTCGCCGCCTGGGCGTCGCGGCAGCCGATCGGCCCGACGCTCGCGCTGCGGCGCACGCCGCTTCGCCCGGCGCTCAAGCTGTGCGCGGGCGCGCTCGTGCTCCTCGTCGTCTCGAACGTGGTGCTCGAGCCGTTCCTGCACGCGAGCCAGCGCCAGGGCATCGCCCCCACCCACGACCCGCGCAGCACGCACCAGTGGGTGGTGCTCGCGATCGCGGTCGTGGGCCTCGTGCTGGTCGCCCCGGCCGCCGAGGAGCTCGTGTTCCGCGGCCTCGGCTTCGCCACGCTCGGGCGCTTCGCGCTGCCGGCGACGACCATCCTCTTCGCGATGGCCCACGGCCTCGCCGTGCTGCTCATCCCGGTTGCGATCGCCGGGCTCCTGCTCGGCCTGCTGCGCATGCGCACCGCCTCGGTGTACCCGGGCATGGGCGTGCACATGACCCTGAACGCGCTCGCCATCGGGATCGCCCTCTTGGCCTCCTAGCGAGGCTAGGCGGTGGATCCGCCCAACCGGTATGAGCGGGCACGGCCGGGCGAGCTGGTGCACGTCGACATCAAACGCCTGGGTCGCTTCCACACCCCCGGCAAGCGCATCTGCAACGATCGCCTGCATCGCAACCGCCACGCCGGCTGGCAGTACGTCCACCTGGCCATCGACGACCACTCCCGATTGGCCTATGCCGAGATCCTGCCCAGCGAAAGCCCCACCGACTGCGCCCGCTTCCTTTGCCGCGCGGTCGGCTGGTATCGCGACCACAACATCACCGTCCAACGCGTCATCTCCGACAACGGCAACGGCTACCGCAGCCACGCCTGGGCGGCCATCTGCGACCAACTCGGCGTCCAACGCCGCTACACCCGACCGCGCAGACCACAAACCAACAGCAAAGCCGAAGCGCTCGTCAAAACGCTGCTCCGGGAATGGGCATACCGCTTCACCTACCCCACCAGCAGCCACCGCGCCCAAGCCCTCCCCGGCTACCTGCGCTGGTACAACACCCACAGACCCCACGGCTCACTCGGCGGCCACCCACCCATCAGCCGCGTCTCACACGTCCGTAGGCAGCACCCTAGGCCGCCTGGGCGTCGACGTCAGCGGGGCCCGCGAGCGGGATCTCGACCAGGTCGACCAGGTCGCCCTGCGCGTCGTGGGTGACCCTGACAACCGGGCGCTCCGGGGCGTCCTGCGGGACGCTCGCGACGATGCCGCGGCGACCGTCGGCGAGCGTGATCTCGCTGCCGACGGGGTACGGGGCCACGACCTTGCGGAAGGCCGCGACCACCTCGGGATCGAACTCGGTGCCCGACCCGTCGATGATGGCGGCGTGGCCGACGTGGGCGGGGCGGGCGTCGCGATAGGGGCGGGCGCTCGTGATGGCGTCGTAGACGTCGGCGACGCTCGCGATCCGGGCGAGCTGCGAGATCTTCCCGCCGATCCGGTTGTCGGGATAGCCCGACCCGTCCCAGCGCTCGTGATGCGACCGTACGACGCTCTTGGCGAGTGGGCTGATGGCATCTCCCGGGAGCAGCTCGATCCCCGCGACGGGGTGGCGCCGGATCAGCTCCCACTCCTCGGCGTCCAGCGAGCCGGGCTTGTTGAGCACGGTCGCCGGCACGATCAGCTTGCCGATGTCGTGCAGGAGCAGCCCCAGGCCGAGCGTCGCCAGGCGATCGTCGATGCGGTCGAACGACCGGCCGCCGCGGTAGTTCGCCCACCCGTACAGGTTGAACACCCGCCGGCCGAGGAGCAGGCCGAGCACGGTTACGTCGATGGAGTGCCGCAGGGTGTAGGCATCGGCCGACGCGAGATCGGCCAGCGCCAGGACGGCGTCGCCGGACGCCGCCAGGTCGGCGGCGATCATGTGCGCGACCTTCTTCATGTCGCGGATGGTCTGGTCGGGCAGGGGGCCACCGGCGGCGAGCGCGGAGGGGGCGACCTCGAACGCGCGGTGCAGGGCGGTCTCGGCCTCGCGCTGCGTCCGCTGGGTCAGCGCCTCCGGCACCTCGATCCCCGCACTCAGCTCGTCGTCGATGTACACGGCGCGGATCCCGTGCCGGGCGAGCGCAGCCCGGTATTCCGGCCTGATCTCCGTGCCGGCACGCAGGAGCGGGGCCTGGCCCGGGACCCCGCTTGTGACGTCCCGCCCGAGCCGAACACCGTCGACCAGGCGCGTCGTAGAAACCAATCGCATCGACCGTATCCTCCGCCGAAGACCGCAATTCGTGTAGATCGGCGGCGACGTTCTGAAATTGAACGCGCGCGCGCGCAGTTGCGCGATCCCGGCCCGGCCTGCGTAGACTGCGATGCATGGACGATCCCGTCGTCGTCTCCTACCGGGAGCGCATCTCCCGTGCCGACGACGAGCTGCTCGCGGCGGTCAACCGGCGCGTGCAGCTGGTCTCGGAGCTGCATGCCCACAAGCGCCGCGAGGGCCATCCGCTGTTCGACGGCGCCCGCGAGCAGGACGTCGTGGCGCGCGCCGTCGAGCGCAACCCGGGCCCGCTCTCGGATGACGGCGTGAGCGAGCTCTACGCCCTGCTCTTGCCGCTCTGCACGGCCGAGGCCAGACGCCTGGGCGAGGAGGCGGCGCCCGCCTGATGGGCGTCATCGAGGCGAAGGACGTGACTCGCCGCTACGGCGAGGGGGACGCGGCGGTGGACGCGCTGCGGGGCGTCAGCCTGGACGTCCCCGCCGGCCAGTTCGCGGCCGTGATGGGCCCGTCGGGATCGGGGAAATCGACCCTCATGCACATCCTGGCCGGGCTCGACCGGCCCACGTCGGGGAGCGTCGCGATCGACGGCACCGAGATCACGGATCTGAACGACAAGCGGCTGACGCTGCTGCGGCGGCACAACATCGGCTTCATCTTCCAGTTCTTCAACCTCCTGCCGACGCTCACCGCCGAGGAGAACATCCTCCTGCCGCTGCAGATCGCGGGCACGAAGCCGGACGAGGCGTGGGTCGAGGCCGTGATCGACCGCGTCGGCCTGGGCGATCGCCGCCACCACCGCCCGGCCGAGCTCTCGGGCGGGCAGCAGCAGCGGGTCGCGATCGCCCGCGCGCTCGTCTCGCGGCCGACGGTGATCTTCGCCGACGAGCCGACCGGCAACCTCGACTCGGCCACGAGCGGCGAGATCCTGACGGTGCTCCGCGAGGCGGTCGACACCTACCAGCAGACGACCGTGATGGTCACCCACGACGTCAACGCCGCGGCGACCGCCGACCGGGCGCTCTTCCTCGCCGACGGCCTGATCGTGCGCGACGCGCCGTGCCACGCCGCCTCCGACATCATGGCCATCATGGCCGAGCTCGCAGCGCGATGACCCGCTACGCGCTCCGCAGCATGCTGAGCCACAAGCTGCGCACCGTCCTCACCATGATCGCGATCGTGCTCGGCACCGCGATGATGGCCGGCACGTTCGTCATCACCGACCAGATCCGCAACGCCTTCTCGGACATCTTCGGCACGAGCTTCCGCGGCACCGACGTGTACCTCAGCCGCAGGCCCGCGTTCGGCAGCGGCAGTGGGCAGGATCAGGTGGGCCCTCTGCCGGCGGCGCTGATCGCGCAGGTGCGCAAGGTGCCCGGAGTCGCGAAGGCCGAGGGCCAGATCCAGGCGGCGGGCTCGCTCGTGATCAACGGCAAGTACCTGACCGCCCAGGGCGGCGCGCCCAACCTGGTGGTCTCGACGCTCCCCAAGCCGTTCAACCAGAACACGCTCGTCTCCGGCCACTACCCCGAGGCGCACGGCCAGGTGGCGCTGATCGAGCAGTCCGCGACCGACCATCACCTGCACGTCGGCCAGCGCGTCGGGCTGACGACGCTCATCGGCGAGCAGCCGGTGACCATCGTCGGCATCTTCAAGTTCGGGAACGTGTCGTCGATCGGGGGCGCGACCGTCATCGCGACCACGTTCTCCGACGCCCAGCACTGGTACGACCGCGTCGGCAAGACGTCCACGATCTCCGTCGACGGCGACTCCGGCGTGTCGCCGGCGCAGCTGCGCACGCGCATCGCCGCCGCCCTGCCGCACTTCGTGAAGGTGCAGACCGGCACGCAGGCGGCCAAGCAGCAGACCGACCAGGTCTCGAACGCGATCAACTCGTTCTTCACGCCGGCGCTGCTCGCGTTCGCGGGCGCGGCGGTGCTCGTGGGCGCGTTCGTCATCTTCAACACCTTCTCGATCACGGTCGCCCAGCGCATGCGCGAGTTCGCCATGCTGCGCACGGTCGGCGCGATGCGCCGGCAGGTGCTCACGACCGTCCTCGGCGAGGCGCTCACGGTGGGGGTGATCGCGTCGGTCATCGGCCTCCTGGCCGGGGTCGGGTTCGCGAAGCTGCTCGGGGCGCTCTTCAAGGCGGTGGGCTTCGGGCTGCCGCTGGCCGGCATCAGCGTGCACCTGTGGCCCGGCGTCGTGCTGCCGCTCGCCGTCGGCATCGGCGTGACGCTGGCGGCGTCGTTTGCGCCCGCGCGGCGGGCGACCAGGGTGCCGCCGATCGCCGCGCTGCGCGAGGGCGCCGAGCTGCCGCCGACGCGGCTGGCCCGCTTCACACCCTACATCGCCGGGTTCCTGCTCCTGCTCGGCATTCTGCTCGTGTTCCTGGGCGTCACCGGGTCGGGGCCGGCGAAACCGCGGCTGTTCATCATCGCGGCGGGGGCGATCCTGTCGTTTATCGGCGTCGCGATGGTGTCGCGCTACCTGATCCGGCCGCTGGCCGCCCTGATCGGCTGGCCGATCGGGGTGATCAGCCGCGCGTCCGGGCGGATCGCGCGAGAGAACACCACCCGCAACACGGGCCGCACGGCCGTCACCGCCGCCGCGCTCATGATCGGCATCGGCCTGGTCGTGTTCTTCTCGGTGCTGATCAACGGCTTCAAGCAGTCGTTCCTGGGCTCGATCGACAAGAGCGTCACCTCGGCCCTGATCATCCAGAACCACAGCCAGGGCGCGGCCGTCCCGGCGACCGCCGTCTCGACGACCTCCTCCGTCCCGGGCGTCGCCTCGGCCACCGGCATCGCCTTCACGAACGTGCGCATCAACCGCGGCGGGACCGACGTCGCAAACGGCGTGGATCCGCTCGCGCTGCCTGACCTGTACAAGTTCCAGTGGCAGCGCGGCGGCTCCGATGCCCTGCTGGCCAGGCTCAAGGGCACGAACACGCTCGTCGAGGAACAGTTCGCGAAGTCGCACCACCTCACCCCGGGCTCGACGTTCCAGGTCACGAGCGTCGACGGCCGCCGCCTGACCCTGCACGAGATCGGGCAGTACAAGGACCCGGTGCTCTTCGGCGGGTTCATGGTGTCGCTTCCGACCTACGCCAAGGTGTCGACGGACTCCAACCCGCAGGTGCTGCTCGTGCGCTACGCGCCCGGGGCGAACGCCGACGTGACCACGCGCGCCGTGAAGAGCGCGCTCAAGCCGTACCCGGACGTGAACGTGCAGACGAACGCCGAGTTCAAGGCGTCGTTCTCGAATCAGATCAACAAACTCCTCTACCTGCTCTACGTCCTACTGGCGATGAGCGTGGTGATCAGCCTCTTCGGGATCGTGAACACGCTGGCGCTCTCGGTCTTCGAGCGCACGCGCGAGATCGGCATGCTGCGCGCGATCGGGAGCACCCGGCTGCAGCTGCGCGAGACGATCCTCTACGAGAGCGTGATCACGGCGGTCATCGGCGGCCTGCTCGGCATCGTGATCGGGATCGTGCTCGCATGGGTGGTCGCGCTCGGGTTCCGGTCGTCGGGGATCGTCTTCGCAATCCCGTACGGCCAGGTGGTGCTGTCGCTCGTGGTCGCCGTCATCGCCGGGATCGTGGCGGCGGCGTTCCCGGCCCGGCGGGCGGCTCGCCTGAACGTGCTCGAGGCGCTGCAGTACGAGTAAAGATGCTCTTCGTGGCCGCGATCGTGGTGGGGCTCGCGTTCGGCGGCGCCGATCAGTATCTCGGCAGCCTGATCACGGTCGGCCCATGGACCGTCTCGGTGAGCCAGATGTCGGCACCGTGGCTGATCCTGCCGTTGGCCGCCGGCTACACCCAGCGGCAGCCGGAGCGGGCGGCGCTCGCGGGGCTTCTGGCCACGGGGGCGGCGCTCACCGGGTACTTCGCGATGACGCTGAGTCCCGTCGAGGGGGTCGCCCTGCGAAACGCGGTGGCCGGTCTGCCGGGGCTGATCGGCTCGAACCTCGGGAACATCGTCGGTGGGGCGGTGACCGCGCCGCTGTGCGGGCTGATCGGCCAGCGTGCCCGCACCGGCCGCTGGTGGCCGGCGGCCGCCCTCATCGCCGGGTCGCTCTGCCTCGAGCCGGTCGCCCGCCACGCCGTGGGCCGGCTCTACCCGCCGAACTACGTGTGGCAGGCCGAGATCGCCGCCGGCCTGGCCGTGGCGGCCTTGGCCGTGGTCACGGCGGCTGCGGGCCGGCGCGACCAGGCCCTGCCCTGAGCGCAGCGGCGGCATCCACGAGCCGCCTGGGCGCGACGGCGGCATAGGCGTCCTCGAGGACGCCGGCGATCTCGTCCCAGTGCAGGCCGCGGTCGAGCCGCACGCCCAGCCACCCGCGGCCGCCCACGTACGGCGGGACGAAGTAGCCGTCGGGGTCGTGATCGACGTGCGCCGCCTGCATCCCGGCCGCCGCCGCACACCAGATCGCGAGCCGGCCGTCGCGGTGGTGGTTGTCCATGAAGGTCGCAAACGAGCGCTTGCCGGCCACGAAGAAGGTGGGCGCGCCGTGGCTCGGCCGCTCGGCGACCTCCGGGAGGGCGAGGCAGAGCGCCCGCACCCGCGCAAGCGCCGCGCCGTCGTCGAGGCTGGGTGGCCGCTCGTCCATGCCGGCATTCTCGCCGCGGTCAGGCGGCCTCGACGAACTCCGCCTCGAGCATCGCCTCGGGCACCGGCTCGGCCTGGGCGCGCCCGGGCTCCGGCTCCGGCAGCCCGCGCACGGCGACTGCAACCAGCAGCGCCATCACGGCCTGGACGCCGATCACGGCGACGAACGCGGTGCGCATCCCCAGCGAGTGCGCCGTGTCGAGCGACAGGAACAGGCTGCCGAGAGTGGCGACTCCGAGCGCGAGCGCGGACTGCATGGTCGTCGTCAGGATCCCGCTGCCCACACCCGCCCGGTGGGCGGGGACACCGGCAAGCACGAAGCCGAAGAGCGGGCTCACGACGAGCCCCTGCCCCACTCCCGCGAGCACCATCGAGGGCGCGAGCACGACGGCGTCGACGTGCGGCCAGTCCGCGGCCAGCGTCGCCGCCACCGAGATCAGGCCCACGCTCTGGATCATCGCGCCGGCGGCGACCACCGAGCGCCCGTAGCGCTCGGTCAGGCGCGCGGTGAAGAGCGACGCTGCGAAGAAGGCCAGCGCCAGCGGCGCGAGCGCCATCCCCGAGCCGAGCGGGCTCACGTGCGCGCCGGTCTGAAGCGCGATCGCCGACACGAACATGAAGGCCGCGAAGCCGGCGAAGAAGAGCGCGGCGATGACGAGCCCTGCCCGCATCCCGCGGTTGCGCAGGAGCGAGGGAGCGACGAGCGGATGGCGGCCGGCGTCCTCCAGGCGCCGCTCGACCGTCACGAACGCTATGCCCAGCGGCACGACGAGCGCGAGTAGCACCAGGCTCCAGACGGGCCAGCCGAGCGTGCGGCCCTCGGTCAGCGGCACCAGCAGCGAGAGCAGCGCTGCGCCCAGGAGCGCGGTGCCCGCGACGTCGATCGTTGCGGGCTCCTCCGAATGCGTCGCCGGCACGTAGCGCCACGCCAGCGCGAGCGCCACGAGCCCAACGGGGACGTTCACGAGGAAGATCGGCCGCCAGCCGTATCCGCCGATGTCGGCGTTCACGATCAGCCCGCCCGCGACCTGGCCGACGACCGCGGCGATCCCCGCCGTGGCCCCGTAGAGGCCGATCGCGCGGGAGCGCTCGTGGCCGGAGGTGGCCGCCTGGATCGTGGCGAGCGCCTGCGGCACCATGAACGCGGCCGACGCGCCCTGCGCCGCCCGGAACGCGATCAGCACGCCCGCGGTCGGCGCGATGCCGCACAGGAGCGAGAAGAGCGTGAACGAGGCCATGCCGAACATGAACAGCCGCCGGCGGCCGAAGAGGTCGCCGAGCCTGCCGCCGAGCACGAGCATCACTGCGTACGGCACGCCGTAGCCGGCGACGACGAGCTGAAGCATGGCCGCCGTCGGATGCAGATCCGCGTCGATGGTGGGCAGGGCGACATTGACGATGAAGAAGTCGGCGATCGCGACGAACGCCCCGAGCAGCACCGTCGCGAGGCCGATCGCTGAGAGTCGGTTCTGGGTAGTCATGGAGGGTAGTGTGGACCCGATCTGAAACTGGTACCAGAGTCTGTTTATCCTGGTACTGAGACTGCCCGGCTGGTATCTCCGAAACCGGCTATCCTGACGTCAATGGCGCTCGCAGACCTCACCAGCTCAGGCGCGGCGGACGAGATCCGCCGGGGCGAGCTGGCCGCCTTTTTACGCAGCCGGCGCGAGCGGATGACACCCGAATGCGTCGGTCTGATCTCGTCCGGCCGCAGGCGCACGCCCGGCCTGCGCCGGGAAGAGGTGGCCCAGCTCGCGGGCGTCGGCGTCACCTGGTACACGTGGCTCGAGCAGGGGCGCGACATCAACGCGTCGTCCCAGGTGCTCGACGCGATCGCACGCACGCTCGGGTTCGACGCCCAGGAGCGCGCCCACCTCTTCACCCTCGCCGGGACGGCGGATACCGACGCGGCGACGCGCTGTGCCCGGCTGAGCCCCGCCGTGCAGCTCGTGCTCGACCGGCTCGAGCCCTACCCCGCGCTCGCCGTCAACGCCCGGTTCGACATCCTGGCCCACAACCGGGTGTGGGCGTCCACGTTCCCGTCCATCGAGGGCTTGCCGCCGGAGGAGCAGAACTGCCTGTGGCTGCTCTTCACGAACCCACAGTGGCGCAGGTCGGCGGCGGACTGGGACGAGACCGCCGCCCGCATGGTCGCCCAGTACCGCGCGGCGATGGCCGAGCACGTGGCCGAGCCGGCATGGAAGAACCTGATCGCCCGCCTGCAACGGGCCTCGCTCGAGTTCGCCGAGATGTGGGCGCGCCACGACGTGCGCGGCCCCGAGAACGCCGTCAAGCGGATCCTGCACCCCACCGCCGGCCTGCTACGGCTCGAGTACACCTACCTGTGGCTCGACCCCGGCCTGGGGACGCGGATCGTCACCTACACGCCGGCGGACGCCCGCACGGCCGCTCGGCTCGAGTCGCTGCAGCACGAGCTCGACGCAAGCTCCGCAGCCTGAGCGGCGCTCCCGCGCAGGTCCGGTAGGCTCGGCGGCCATGACGCGGCTGCTCGAGGGACGTGTGGCGGTGGTGACGGGCGCGGACGGCGGCCTCGGCCGGGCCGTGCGCGAGGTGTTCGAGCGCGAGGGCGCGACGGTCGCCGGCGTCGACATCGCCGGCGCCGGCTGCCTGCACGCTGACCTCAGCACCGACGCGGGCAACCGGGGCATGATCGAGTCGGTGCTGGCGGAGCACGGAGCGCTCGACATCCTCGTCCTGAACGCGGGCCTCCAGCACATGGCGCCGATCGACGAGTTCGCCGAGTCGCAGTGGGACCGGCTGACCGACGTGATGCTCAAAGGGCCGTTCCTCGCCGTCAAGCACGCCTGGCCGCAGCTCACCCGCAGGCCGGGCGGCAGGATCGTGTTCACCGCCTCGACGACCGCGCTCGTCGGCGAGGCCTACAAGGCGGCCTACGTCGCGTCCAAGCACGGCGTCGCCGGGCTGATGAAGGTGGCCGCGCTCGAGGGGGCGCGCCACGGCCTGAACGTGAACGCCGTCGCCCCCGGGTGGATGTGGACGGGCATGGCCGAGGGCCAGATCGACGACCAGGCGCGGCTGCACGGGCGCACCCGCGCGGACATCCTCGGGGAGATGGACGACCACAACCCCGTCGGCAGGATGATCGAGCCCCGCGAGGTCGCCGAGGTGATCGCGTTCCTTGCCAGCGACCGGGCATCTGCGATCAGCGGCACCTGCATCCCGGTCGACCTGGCCTCGCTGGCGTAGTTGTAAGCCCCGTCTCCTCGGGCGAAACCGACCGGGCGGCGCGGGCGTAATCGCCGGTCACTACCCAACGACACGCGTCCGCCCGGGCGGCGGGCGCCCTTCCCTCAAGGAGATCCATCCACATGCAGCACGCACGTCCACTCGCATCCGTGGCGGTGATCGGCGCCTGTCTTCTGACCGTCGCCGGCGCCGCCACCGCGTACGCGTCCGCCGCTCCCGCGGCCCGGTCGAAGCCCGCCGGCTACAAGATCGTCTCGAAGCAGTTCGCCGCGGCGGCCGGCGTCGAGTCGGGCGGAATGGTGCGCTGCCCGAAAGGCACGGTTCCCCTCGGCGGCAGTGCGTTCACCGACTCCTCGCCGCAGGCGCGCGTGAATGTCTCGGCGTCGTTCCCGATCGGGGCGGTGTGGGGCGCAGCGGTCAAGAACTCGAGCACGACCGCGACCACCTTCGACGTCACGGCGGTCTGCGCCAAGCCGCCGAAGGGCTACCGGGTGGTTCAGTCGAAGGTGGTCACGAACCCCTCCCTGCGCCAGACGCAGGCCGCAGCGACCTGCCCGTCCGGCACGATGCCGCTCGGCGGCGGCGGCTTCACGAGCTCGGCCGGCACCGACGTGACCATGAACGGCACCGCTCCGAGCGGGCGCAGCTGGATCGTCCGCGAGAACAATGCCGGCCCGACCGATGAGACGACCGGGGCGGTCGCCGTGTGCGGCAAGATGCCCGGCTACAGGGTCGTCAGAGGCAAGCCCCTGCACCTCGGCATCGGCGGCGCGGACGGCACGTTCGCGGCCTGCCCCGCGCCCACCGTCCCCATCGGTGGGGGCGTCGACGCGCCGGGGAGCGTCGGCTTGAACTTCCAGGGCTCGTTCCCGTCCGGGGACGAGTGGGACGCGTTCGTGAACAACAGCACGGAGTTCCCGATCACCTCGACCACGGTGGTGGTCTGCGCGAGTTAGCGCTGCAACGGGGCCCGGGCTTCTGCGCGAAGCCCGGGCCCCCCCGCCTCATGGTCGGCCGGGCGGCTGGCCGAGGTGCCGCATCGTCAGCGCGAATTTCAGGAACTTCTCCTGGAAGTCGTGCAGGACGAGGGGATGCCCGGCACCGTCGGGAGCAAGCGATGGAGCGCTCGGCTGCGCCCGGCGCAACGCGGCCGCCTGGTGCTTCCACGCCCCGACCTGCTTGTGGAGAGCGGCGATCGGCTTTGCGAGGTCGGCCGGGCCGACGTCCGTGCGCGGCTCGGCGAGCAGGCACGCTCCGATGTGCTCGGCGGTGCGGACGCGCGGCGGCATCGCTGCGAGCGCCTGATCGGGGTGCTCCGCGAAGCGGCGCAGGACAGTGTTGATGAGCGAGGTGTGGTCGAAGAACGTGCTGCAGACGCCGTTTTGCACCCGCGGCCCGATGACGAGCGCGGGCACACGTACGCCGTAGGTCTTGTACGTCCCGCCGTCGCCGGCCGGCACCGGCGGCGGGATGACGTGGTCGTAGAAGCCGCCGTGCTCGTCGTAGGTGATCACGAGCACCGTGTCCTGCCACTGCGGGCTGTTCACGAGCGCCTGGAACAGGTCGAGCACGAGCCCCTGGCCGGCGTGGATGTCCGACGGCGGATGGTCGTCGTCGCCGGTGGGGTCAAAGACCTGCAGGTCGATGAAGTTCGGGTCGATCCACGACACGTCCCGCAGCTTCCCGTTCGCGGCGTCGTCGAGGAAGCTGCCGCCGACGAACAGCACCTCGGCGGCCTCGAGCTCCAGGCTGACCGTCTTTTTGCTGAAGTAGGCGAAGTTGTCCTTGCTGAGGTGGAAGAGCTCGCGGTACTGCCCGTCGACGGCGCGCAGCGTGGCCGGATCGTGCGAGTACCACCGCCACTGGGTGTGGTCGAGATGGCGGGTGAACGCCTTCAGGTCGTAGATCGGGATGTTCTCGAGCTGCGACCACACCGTCGAGCCGACCAGGTGGGCAGAAGAGGTCGAGCTTGTGGGCGACCGACGGGCCTTCCTCGCCGGCGATCGAGTAGCACCGGTTCGGCATCGTGTCGCCCGGGATCGAGCTGTGCCACGAGTCGCACACGCAGAACGTGCGGGCGAGGAAGTCGTAGACGGGCAGGTGCGTCGCCGAGAAGTGCCCCATCGGCAGGTTGCGGTGCTCGGGCACCGGCTGCTTCTGAGCGATGAAATTCTTGACGAAGCCCTTGTTGCCGCCCTTGAGCTGCTCGGCAACGTCGGCGGGGTCATGACACGGGTCGAGGCTCTCGTCCAGCGGCTCGCCGGGCTTGTGGAACGCCGTGAAATCCGGCGGGTACTCGAACACCTTGACCGGCTTGCCGGCGTCGTCGGGGTTCGTCTCGGTGCCGGTCAGCCCGTTCACCGGCAGCCCGGCCTGCTGCAGATAGCCGAGCATGTGGTCGAACGACCGGTTCTCCATCATGAGCACCACGATGTGCTCGACCCCATGCAGCCGGGCCAGGTCGTCGTCCGCTGCCATCGCCGCCCTCCCTCGATCGCTCGACCGGGCCGCTGGCGCCGCTTATCCGGCCGGCGGCCCCCCGATGGTCTCGCCGTTGACGCCGGCCTTCGGGCTCTCGTCGGTATCTGCGTCGTCGGTCGTGTCGCCCCGCTCGAACAGCTCCTTGTCGGCCGTGGTCGTGCGCTTGAGCTCATCGGCCGGCGGCGCCTCCGCCTTCATCATCGCCACGAGGATCTCGTAGATCACCACTCGTACGCCAAGCGGCAGCCGGTTCTTGCGCACAACGTTTCCGCGTTTCATATAGCGGTTGTTCGGGATGATGAAGACACGGGCTTCAGGTATCCCGTAGTGCTCGGCGTAGCGCTTCCGCATGCTCGACCGTGCGCCCAGGACGACGATGATCCCCTGCTTCACCTTGTGCGGCATGCCGAGGCTGGCGTATGCCTCCATGGTGTTCTTGAGGTCATCGCCCTCGTCCGTGGGATCCTCGCGGCGGAAGTCGACCACCGAGTCGGCGCTGTGCACGTTCCCCATGAAGACGAGCGTGTCGGCCACCTCGACGGCGCCCAGGTTGCCGGAGCTCTTGATGCCGTTGCCGAGGTCGCAGAAGACGCTGTGGAAGCCGTCGGCGAGCTTCTCGAGACCCAGCTTGGCCTGATACTTCGGCACCGTGGTCTTGGCGACCGCCTCCGACGAGATCACGAAGAGGCCCGACTCCCGCGGCCACTCCAGGTTCTCGGCGATGCTCTGTGCGCTCGGGAACTCGCCGCCGCGGTATCTGCGCAGATACTCCTGCAACTGCAGGGTGTCCTTGCGCTTGATGCCGAGCCGCCGCGCCGTGCCGCCCGGCGAGTCGTTCATGTCGACGACGACGCAGTCCCGCTTGATCGCGTCGGCGAAGAGCAGCCCCGAGGTGGTCGATCCCGCCGTCTTCCCGCTCGCGCCCTTGCTGTTCAGGAAGGCGTAGATCTTCTTCGTCCGGCGCAGCCGCCAGAGCTCGTCCCGGGCGGCCCGGTTGCGGTGGCGCAGATCCCTGCGGAAGAGCCACTCCGCCGCGTAGCGCAGGTACGACCCGATCACGATCACCGAGTCGAGCCGGCGGGTCGGCACCTCCGGCTCGTCGTTCCAGATCGGCCGGCGGGGGATGGCCGAGACGACGTCTCTGTCCCTCACCGCAGGCACGCCACCGGTCTCGGCCTTCGCCGGCTCGGCGCGCTCGAAGATCCTCGTGACCATGCGTTCGTTTTGTGACACTTCCTCGGTGCCCGTTTGCTCGCCGACGATTCCTCGCCGGAGCATGTGACCCAACCGCGAACCTGACCGTGGCGGCGTGCTCATCTGCCCGACCTCCTCGTAGGTTGCCGACGATAGCACTGCTCCCTGTACGTATACAAACCGCACGGCCGTGGCTCGCGGCATCACGACCGGGTCGAGGTCGGAGTATCGTGCATGGATGGTCCTGCCGTTCACCGGCCGGTCGAGCCCGCGATTGGCGTTCGCCGCGATCGTCCTGGTAGCGGCAGTCGGGCTTCTGACAGGCCCTCCGAGCGCGGGCGCCACCGGGCCGTGGCGGCTGGACAACCCGGTCGCAGGCCCGAGTCCGGTCGCCAACGAATTCCGCGGGATCGCCGCAATCCCGGGGACGAGCGCCTTCTGGGTGGTCGGCTGGCATCAGAAGGGCGGCAACCGCCAGCCGCTGATCGAGCAACGCACCGCCGCGGGCTGGAAGCGCTTCGCCAGTCCGACGTGGCCGCGGAACGCGGAGCTCGATGCCGTCGTCGCCCGATCGGCCGACCAGGCCTGGGCCGTCGGCGAGCTCCGCCGCTCTGGCGCCGCCGGCTACCAGCCGCTCGTGCTGCGATGGAACGGCACGGTCTGGGCCCGGGTTGCGGCCGCGGATCCCGGCAAGAGCGCGGCGCTTCGGTCGGTCGCGATCACGGCGGCGGGCGGCGTGTTCGGCGTCGGCACATACTCACCCCTGGGCTTTGCCGGCAGCGCCCTGATCGAGCGGTGGAGCGGCTCGCGATTCGTGCGCGTGCCCACCGCGCGCCCGGAACCGCTCAACTGGATCGCCGCCGCGCCGCGCGGCGGCCTGTGGGCGGTGGGCAACGACATCGACGACGTGCTCCTGCACCGCGCCCCCCGGTCAGGGCGCTGGCACGCCGTCCCGCCGGCGCGTTTCTCGCAAGGCACGGTACTGAACAGTGTCCTCGTCACCGGTCCCGGGACGACGGTCTGGGTGTTCGGAGGCCACTACACGCCGATCGGGACCAGGTTCGCGATCGTCGAGCGCTACCAGCACGGCGCGTGGACGGTGTTCAGGCGCCTCGCCGGAGGCGAGAACATCACCTCCGCCGCTCGCCTGGGCGGGAAGGGGTTCCTGGCTGCCGGGACGGGTACCGCCGGGGTATTTGTGTGGAGCAGCGACGGCACGACGCTGACCGCCATGACCGTGCCGCAGCCGGTGACGAATCCGGACAACGCCAGGATCATCGGCATCGCCGGCACGGCATCGGGCATCGCCGAGCTCGCGGGCTGGCGCAACATCCGCTGTAGCAGCCCCTGCCGGAGGGGCCTCTTCCCGTTCGCCGAACGCAACCCGTAGAGCGAGGGGGAAAAGCGGGGGCTATGGGCGCAACAGGGCTCGAACCTGTGACCTTCCGCGCGTGAAGCGGACGCTCTCCCAGCTGAGCTATGCGCCCCGGGACGCGAAGGATACCGCGCCCCGGGGCGAGTCGTCCGATCAGCCGGCGGCGGCCGGGGCGGAGCGCGGATAGCGTGGCGCCGATGCCTCTCTCCGCATCCGAGTTTCGGTCGCTCTTCATGCTCGATCCCTCGGTGGTGTTCCTGAACCACGGCTCCTTCGGCGCCGTCCCGCGTCCCGTGCACAGCCACCAGGAGGCGCTTCGGCGCACCATGGAGGCAGAGCCCGTGCGATTCCTCGCCAGGGAGCTTCCGGACGAGCTCGACCGCGTCCGCGAGTCGGCGGCGGCGCTCGTCCGCGCCGAGGCGGCCTCGATCGCGCTCACCGTGAACACGACGACCGCCGTGAACGCGGTCGCCCGATCCGTCCGGCTCGAGCGCGGAGACGAGGTGCTGCTCACAAACCACGAGTACGGCGCGATGCTGCTCCTCTGGGACGAGGTGGCCGCGCAGGCCGGAGCGCGCGTTGTGGTCCCGACCTGCCGCGCACGCCCCGCAGCGACGAGGAGCTGGCCGCGTGCGTCCTCGACCGCCTCACGCCGCGCACGCGGATCCTTCACTGCTCGCATATCACGTCGCTCACGAGCACGCTGCTCCCCATCGCGCGGATCTGCGCCGAGGCCCGGCGACAAGGCGTGATCTCGGTGGTGGACGGCGCCCACGGGCCTGGCCAGGTCGAGCTCGATCTCCCCGCGGCCGGCGCGGACGTCTACGTGGGAAACGCGCACAAGTGGCTTCTGGCCCCGCGCGGCGCGGCGTTCATTCACGCGGGCACGGACGCCCGGGAGTGGATCCGCGGGCCGGTCGTCTCGTGGGGGTGGACATGGGCGGGCGACGACGCCTATCAGGGTCGCTTCGCCTGGCCCGGGACGTTCGATCCGACCGCGCTCCTCTCGATCCCGGCGGCGATCGAGTTCCGGCGCGCCCACGACTGGCCCGCGGTCATCGCCCGCTGCCACGCGCTCGCCGAGCGGACGCTCGCCGCGCTTCAGACCGAGGCCGGCGCGGTGCCGACGGCCGCGGCCGGCCTGCGGCCGCCCCAGATGGTGTCCGCCTACCTCGACATCGACTCGCCGCACGCGCTCAAGGACGATCTGTGGGATGCGCACCGGATCGAGATCCCGGTGGACGAGCTCGACGGCGCGACGTTGATCCGGCTGTCCGTCCAGGCGTACACGACGGCGCCCGAATGCGAGCTGCTCGTCGCGGCGGTGGCGCGGCACCGGGCGCGGCGTTCGCGGCCGCGCCCGGAGTGAGCCGAGATCTCAGCCGGCGGCGAGCGGGGCGGGGAAGAGCCCGGGCCCGTCGGCGGCCAGCACGGCCCAGGCGGCACCGGCCGCGGCGGGCCATACGTGGTACTCGCCGTAGCCGCCCGCATCGACTGTGCGGTCGGCCATGAGGGGCGCGTCACCGCTGCGCGATGTGAGCTTCGCCCAGCTGCGCATGCTCGCGGCCAGGCTCGAGGTCGAGGCGCCCACGGCGGACTCGGCCGCCAGCATCTGCGCGCTGCCTTCGATGAAGAGCACGTCCGGCGTGCCCCCGCCGGCGAACGGCCGGAAGCCCGAGAACGGCCCGGGAGCGGAGTAGGTCTCGTTGTAGGTCGCAACGGCGGAGGAGCGCACGATCGAGCGCCCCGAGACGGCGAACCGCGCGTTCGCAAACGCGACCACCTGGCGCGCGAGCCCGGTCTGGCCGCGCGAGCGCAGGAACATCGCGCCGAGCGCCTGCACGTCGAGCGGGAGCACGGTGTCGCCGGCGCCCTCGATGAAGTGCGCGCCGCCGGCCGTCGACATGAGCCCGGTCGTGACGCCCGCGGCGATCGTCCGCGCAGCCGACGCGTCGCGGGCGGCGGACGCCGGGTGCGAGCTGCGCAGGTCGCGGCCGAGCCGGGTGAAGAGCGCGTAGGCGAGCAGGTTGTTCTGGGTCGAGATCCAGGTCACGTCGGCCCCGCCCTGCACGAGCCCGTCCGGGCTGCGGAGCGCCAGGAGATCGGCGGCCGCCCGCTCGGCGACGGCGCTGTAGCGCGTGCTCGCGAAGCGGCGGTCGTACGCGGCCGCGGCCAGACCGACCCAGGCGACGGTGCCCGAGCGGACAACGCCCGAGCTCTCTCCCGTGAGGACGTCGAAGGCGGTCGCGATCGCGCCGCCCGGCGTCTGCAGCGCCGCGAGCTGGTCGAGCAGGGTGGCGGCATCGTGCCGGTCTCCGGTGGCGGTGAAGGCGATGGCGGTGACCGCCGAGTCGTACGTCCACGACCAGTTGGCGAGCCGGGCCGCGGAGGGGTCACCCGCGGGGATCCGGTACGAGCGCACGAGCCGCAGCGGATGCGCGGCGCCCGCGGCGGAGAGCACCGCGGCGCCCTCTCCGGCAGCCTGCATGCGGGCGGCCCCGGGGGTGCCGCTCGGGCGGGCCACCGGCCCGATCTGGGCGGCCAGCCAGCGGGTGAGCGGGGCGGTCCGGGTGGAGCTGGCGGCGGCCGCCGAGGCGGGGGGCGCGGCGGCGGCGGCGAGCAGGACGAGGGCAAGGAGGAGACGCAGGCGTGTGGGCATGGGGGACTCACTCGACCCATCGGGGGGAGGTCCCCCATCCCCGCTTCGTGGTATTCGGCCGCGGCGCGCTACATGGCGACATCGGTGCCGAGGCCGCGCGCGCGGGCGCCGGCGAGCACGAGCGCGGCCGCGGCGGCATCCTGCGCCGCCACCCCGACCGACTTGTACAGCGTGATCTGCGCGGCGCTCGTGCGGCCCGGGCGCGACCCCGCCACGAGCTCGCCGAGCTCGGCGTGGATGTGATCGGCGGTGATCGCTCCGTCGCGGATCGCCCAGCCGAGGTCGTTCGAGCCCTGCGGGAAGGGCGAGAGCGCGGCGGTGCGCGACTCCACCACGACCAGCGACCGCGCCACGGCTTCGGCGTCGAGCTCGCGGCCGTCGCCGTTCACGCCCACCGAGGTCACGTGCATGCCCGGCTCGAGCCACGCGCCGCACACGACCGGCTCGGGCGAGTGCGTGCAGGCCGCCACGATGTCGGCGCCCGCGATCGCCTCGCGGTACCCCGCCGCCGACCGCGCCGGCACGCCCAGCTCGGCGCCGAGCTCGGCCGCAAGCGCCTCGGCCTTCGCCGGATCACGGCCGGCCACCCGCAGCTCACGCAGCGGCCGCACCCGCGCGAGGGCGCGCGCGTGCGCGCGGGCCTGCACACCCGTCCCAAGCACGGCCAGCACCGCCGCATCGGCGCGGGCCAGCAGCCGCGCCGAGAGCGCCGATGCGGCCGCGGTGCGCTCGGCGGTGATCACCTCGCCGTCCATCACCGCGAGCGGGACGCCGGTCGCCGGCTCGAAGACCGCGATCACGGCGACGTGGCTCGGCAGGCCGCGCTCGGGGTTGCGCGGGAATTGGCCGACCAGCTTGGCGGCGAGCGCTCCGGCGCCGGGCACGTAGGCCGGCATCGCCAGGAGCGCCCCGCCGACCTCGGCGACGATCGCGGCCGTGCGCGCCGGCACGGACGCCCTTCCGCTGGAGAGCTCCTCCATCGCCGCCGCGACCACGTCGACGAGCCGGTCGCGATCGAGCGCCGCCTCCACCTCCGACCGGGTCAGGATCAGCACCGGCGGATTGTCGGCCCCACGGCTGCCCGCGTCAACCGGCCGCCGCCGACCGGGGAGGCGGTTCACCCGGAAGGGTTACGGCGAAACGGCCCCGGACCGTCGATGACACGACCGGCCCGCCTGGCCGCCATGACCCGGATCATCGCCCTCACCCTCCTCTGCACCGCCTCGCTCTCGACAGGCGTCGTTGTCGCATCGCCTTCGCTCGCGAACGTCTTCCGCACCCACCACGGGCCGGTTCACCACTCGAAGAACCTGTGGCGGTGGTCGGTGTCGGGCGGGACGACCACAACCGCGGCACCATCCACCGCCGCCGGCCGCAAGCAGGCCAAGCACGCGCACCGCTCCCGCCCGAGCGCGCCCGTCCTCATCGTGGCCTCGCCGCCGCCGGCGACGGCCCCCGCGAGCACGACGACGCCGCCGCCGCCCGCCTCGACGAGCTCCGGGTCGCCCGACCCCACCCCCGGTCCGGCCCTCAACGAGCCCTTCACGCTGCAGGGCGTGGATGCCCGCTGCTTCGGCGCGACGCCCGCCGCGGGCGGCTGGCCGTTTGCGCCCACCGCGTCTGTCCACCCGCTCCGCGGCAGCTTCGACGAGCCGCGCGACCCGGTGCACATCGGCGTCGACATCGAGGCACCGAAGGACCAGGCGCCCGTGTACGCGATGCAGTCCGGCACCGTGCGCAACGTGCAGCCAGACCACTTCGACGTCCTCGCCAAGCAGGGCCCGAGGGGCGCCTACCTGCAGTACTGGCACGTCAAGCTCGCCACCGGCGTGCATGCCGGGGCGGTCGTCCGCCGGCGGCAGCTGCTCGGCACGGTCAAGCCGCACATGCTGCACGTGCACATCTCGGAGTACGTGCCCGGCTGCGGCCTCGTCAACCCGGCCCGGCCGCACGGTCTGCTCGCCGACCCGTACAACACCGAGTGGCCCTCGATCGGCCCGCTGACCGCGATGGCCGCCGGGCCGCGGGCATGGGTGCCGCTGACCGTCGGCGAGGCGCCGAGCGACGTCCCCGACCCCGCCCGCCCGGTGGCGCTCGATGCCCTCTCCGGCACCGTCGACCTGCGCGCGAACGTGACCGACACGCCCAAGGTGCGGATGCAGCACAACCCGCAGATGCCGCTCGCGCCTGCCGCGATCCGGGCCTACCTCGCCCCGGCCACGAACGTCCACCGGCACCTGTTCATGCGCACGATCTTCGACGGCTCCCGCCTGCTTCCGACCGGCTCGCCGCTGTGGCACTACTGGGCGTTCGGCACGTATCGCCAGAACGCGTGCTACTTCAGCGCGGGCGCCACCTGCGGCATGCGGATGGTGTGGCACGTCGGCGGCCCGCACGGCTTCAACACGACGACCGTCCCCGACGGGCAGTACAAGTACTGCGTCGAGGCGCTCACCATCGCGGGCGTCGACGGCCGCCGCTGCACGGTGGTCAAGATCTCCAACTAGGCGGGCTTGCGGAACGCCAAGCCCACGGACGCGGCGCGGCGCGAGAACTCTGCGAAACTGACCGCGTGTTCGAGCGGTTCACAGAGGGCGCCCGCCGGGTGGTGGCGCTGGCCCAGGATGAGGCCCGGCTGCTCGGCCATGGTCACGTCGGTACCGAGCACCTCCTGCTGGGTCTGGTGCGCGAGGGGGAGGGAGTGGCGGCCCGGGTCCTCGCCGCGTTCGATATGACGGAGGCGGCCGTGCGTGCCCAGGTCGCGACGGTCGTCGGCCCCGGTGATCAGGCGACCTCCGGCGCGGCTCCGTTCACGCCGTCGGCAACGGCGGCGCTCGACCGCGCCTGGAACGAGGCGCTTGCGCTCGGCCACGCCTCAATCGACACCCATCACGTCCTGCTGGGATTGGTGCGTGTGAAGGAGGGGGTTGCCGCCCGCATCCTGCTCGATTTCGACGCCGACCCGGACACGCTGCGGGACGAAGTCACGCGCATGCTCGCCGACGCAGGCGTGTCGTCCGGGGCTGGGTTCTTGCACCACCAGGAGCGAGCGCACCTGATCGTCGCCTGCCCGGAGTGCGCGACCCCGATCGAGACGATCACCACAGACCGGCCCAACACCAGATGGAACGTCGCCGCCGAGGGCGACCGCACCTGCCCCGGATGCGGGAAGCAGTGGAGGATCGCCTACACCGTGTCCTGGGACGAGCGCCTGGGGTAAATGAAGCGGAGAGGGCGGGATTCGAACCCGCGAACGAGGAAACCCCCGTTACGCGATTTCCAGTCGCGCTCCTTAAGCCAACTCGGACACCTCTCCGGGCCGACGCAGTATGCCATCCGCTTGCCGCACGCGCCCGGATTCGGGATAGTAGGCTGGGAAGGGCAGTTCCACCGGCGACGAAACGAGGGGTACACACGCATGGCCGACGAACGCTTCGAGACATTGCGAAAGGTTTTGCTGTTCGAAGGGCTTTCCGATCGTGAGCTCGAAGCCGTGGCGCACGCCGCCAAGGAGCGCCGCTTCGACACCGGCGACACGGTGGTCGTCGAGGGCGAGGGCGGCGTCGGCTTCTTCGTGGTGGCCGACGGCACGGCCCGGGTGGAGGCCCACGGCAAGCGGCTGGGGACGATCTCGTCCGGCGCATCCTTCGGCGAGGTCGCGCTGCTCGACGACAGCGGCCGCAGGAGCGCGACGGTCGTCGCGGAATCGCCGCTGCGCGTCTACGGCCTGACCGCGTGGCAGTTCACGCCGCTGCTCGAGCAGCACCCGTCCATCGCGGTCAAGATCGCCAAGATGCTCGCCCGCCGGCTGCGCGAGGCCGAAGAGCGGGCTGCCGTGGCGGGCTGATCAGCTCCCAGCTGATACAGTCCGCGCGACCGTGCTAGGCGGGGAGATAGCGGTTCCCTGTACCGGCAATCCGCTCTAGCCGGGCTGAATTCCCGCCCCAGGGGCGGTCGGATTCGGGAGAGGGCCTGCGCAGTTGGTGTCGATCGCCAGGTCCCACGCAACGGAGACTTGCGAACCGCGTCAGGTCCGGAAGGAAGCAGCGCTAAGCAACGTCACCCGGGTGCCGTGGGCGAGCCTGGCAGGAGCCGGCGACGTGAGCACCGCCCGGGACCGGCGCTTCGAAGGCGGGTGCACGGTCGCTTTCCCCACCCCCTGCGCAGCCGCGCCCGCGGCGGTCGGCTCCGCCGCCCGGCATGGGTAAGCTGCATGGGCATGTCCGCCCTCTACCGCAAGCACCGGCCGCGCGACTTCGACGAGTTCGCGCCCGGCCAGCCGCACGTCGTGCAGACGCTGCGAAACGCGGTCGAGATGGACCGGGTGGCGCATGCCTATCTGTTCGCCGGGCCGCGCGGCACCGGCAAGACGTCGATGGCGAAGATCCTGGCGAAGGCGCTCAACTGCGAGCGCGGCCCGACGACGAGCCCGTGCCTTGAGTGCGAGTCGTGCCGCACCATCCACGACGCCACCTCGATCGACGTGATCGAGCTCGACGCCGCCAGCCACCGCGGCATCGACGACATCCGCGAGATCCGCGACCGGGTGGCGCTGCAGCCGGTGCGGGGGCGGCGCAAGGTGTACATCATCGACGAGGCCCACATGCTGACGAAGGAGGCCTCAAACGCGGTGCTGAAGACGCTCGAGGAGCCGCCCGCACACGCCGTCTTCGTGCTCTGCACGACCGAGATGGCGGCGATGCTGCCCACGATCCGCAGCCGCTGCCAGCGCTTCGCCTTCGCCCGTCCCGGCCTGCCCGAGATCTCCACCGTGCTGCACCGCATCGCCCGGGCCGAGTCGATCGAGATCGAGCCGGCCGCGGTCGCGGTGATCGCCCGGGCGGCGGCGGGCAGCTTCCGCGACGCGGTCTCGGCGCTCGACCAGCTGGCCACCGCCTGCCCCGAGGCGATCACGGTCGCCGACGTCAGAAACCTGCTCGGCACGACCGACGCCGAGGTGCTCTTCCGCACGCTCGATCTCGTGGCGGCCGGCGACGCCGCCGAGTGCCTGCGCCTGGTCGACACGCAGGCCGACTCCGGCGCCGACCTGAACATGCTCGTGAGCGACCTGCTCGGCCACCTGCGGTGGCTCTTCCTGCACCAGCAGCTGGGCGAGCTGCCGGCCGACGCCCCCCTCACCGACGACGAGCGCGCGCGCATCGGCGCGCAGGCCGAGCGGGTCAGCCCCGCCGCAGTGCACCGGCTGGTCGACATGCTGCGCGATGTGCTCGAGCAGGTGCGCGACGGCGCCGACCCGCGCCTGCCGCTCGAGCTCGCGCTCGTGCGCGTGTGCCGGCCGGCCACCGAGCTCTCGGTCGAGGCGCTCGGACAGCGGCTCTCGGCGCTCGAGGCGCGCATCGGCGGGGCGGCCTCCACCCCGGCCGCCGCGCCTGCGGTCGCCGCGCCTGCGATCGCCGCGGCCGCACCGGCGAGCGCCGCGCCGGCACCCGCCGCAGCACCATCACCACCGCCGGCGCCGGAGGCCGCCGAAGCCTCTCCACCGCCGCCCCCGCCGGAGCCGACCGCCGGAGCCGCGCCGGATCTCGAGCAGCTGACCGCGAGCTGGAGCGACGCGATCGTGCCCGAGATCGGCCGCCGCTCGGTGCCCCTGCAGTCGCTGATGCAGCACGCGAGCCCGCGGTCGCTCGGCGACGGCGAGGTCGTGCTCGCCTTCCCCCGCTCGCACCAGTTCGCCCTCACCACGGCCGACTCGCCGCCCAACCGCGAGGTGCTCGAGTCCGTGCTCGGTCAGGCCGTCGGCTCACCCGTGCGCGTCCGCCTCGAGGTGGCCGCGGCCGATGCCGACGCTCCGGCGGCGCCGCAGCCGCCGCCGGACGCAAAGCCGCTCGACGAGAACGACCTGCTGAGTGAGCTCAAGGAGAAGTTCGACGCCCGCGAGATCGAGGAGCGCACGTGACCAAGATCGACCCCCAGAAGATGATGGCCCAGCTGGGCAAGATGCAGGAGCAGATGGCGCAGGCCCAGGAGGAGCTGAAGACGAGCTACGTCGAGCACAGCGCCGGCGGCGGAGCGGTCACCGTGAAGGCCTCGGGCGCGCTCGAGATCGCCGACATCCGGATCAAGCCGGAGGCGATCGACCCGGACGACCCGGAGATGCTCCAGGATCTGCTCGTCTCGGCGGTGAACGGCGCGATCGCCGCGGCGCAGCAGCTGCAGCAGCAGAAGATGATGGGGCAGCTCGGCGGGGCCGGCGGACTGGGCGGGCTCGGCCTTCCCGGGATGTAGGTGTTCGCCCCCTCGGTCGACAACCTGATCGTCCAGCTCGCGCGCCTGCCGGGCGTCGGCCGGCGCACCGCGCAGCGGCTCGCGTTCCACATGCTGAAGGCCTCCGAAGCCGATGCGCTCGCGCTCGCCGACGCGATCCGCGAGGTGAAGGAGCGGATCGGCTTCTGCACCGAATGCGGCAACCTGGCCGAGGAGCCCCTGTGCCCGATCTGCGCCGATGCCCGCCGTGACCGCTCGCTGATCTGCGTCGTCGAGGATCCGTCCGATCTGGTCGCCCTCGAGCGCACGCACGAGTACCGCGGCCTCTACCACGTGCTCGGCGGGGCGCTCTCGCCGATCGACGGCGTCGACCCCGAGCACCTGCGGATCGCCGAGCTGGTGGCCCGGGTCGAGACCGGCGGCGTGGTCGAGGTGCTCCTGGCGACGAATCCGACGATGACCGGCGAGGCGACCGCCGCCTACCTCGCCGACCGCCTGCGCGGCCACACGCGCGTCACCCGGCTCGCGAGCGGGCTGCCCGTGGGCGGCGATCTGGAGTACGCCGACGAGGTCACGCTCGGGCGGGCGCTGGCCGGAAGGAGAGAGATGTGACCGCCGAGCCCGAGCACCTCCGGCCAGGCACCGCAGCCGATCCGGCCGCGATGCACCGGGTCACGACCGAGACCGAGGCGGTGGCCGACGACGTCGTCGCCTACGTCCGCGAGCGCCTGCATAGCGCGCCCCGGGCGTTTGCGCCGCCGCGCACGCCCGAGGAGCTCGCTGCGGCGGCGGGAGAGACCGTGACCGAGGAGGGCATCGGCGGCGAGGCGGCCCTGCAGATCTTCGCCGAGACGCTCGCCCCGGCCAGCGTCCCAATCGAGAACCCCCGCTTCCTCGCCTTCATCCCGACCGCCCCCTCGCACGCGGCCAAGCTGTTCGACATGGCCCTGGCCGCGACGCCGATGTATGCGGGCAGCTGGCGCAGCGCGGCCGGCACCGTGTACGCCGAGAACCAGGCCCTGCGCTGGCTGGCCGACCTGGCCGGCATGCCGGACGAGGCGGGCGGGTGCTTCGTCCAGGGTGGCACGGTCGGCAACCTGTCCGCGCTCGTGGCCGCACGGCACGCGTTCGTGGCCGAGCACGGGCGCCCACCGGGCAGGCTGCGGCTGGCCGCGACCGACCAGGCCCACTCCTCGGTCGCGGCGGCGGCCGCGGTCATGGACGCCGATGTCCTCGCGATCCCCCCGGACGCCCGTGGGCGGCTGACGGGCGCAGCTCTGGAGCAGGCGCTTGCCCGCGACGGCGGCGAGGGCGTGTTCGCCGTCGCCGCGACCGGCGGCACGACGAACCTCGGCGTGATCGACGACCTGGCCGGCATCGCCGAGGTGTGCGCCCGAGCGCGGCCTGTGGTTCCACATCGACGCCGCGTACGGCGGCGCCGCGCTCGCCGCCCCCTCGGTGCGACAGCGGTTCGCCGGGGTCGAGCGGTGCGACTCGATCATCATCGACCCGCACAAGTGGCTGTTTGCGCCCTTCGACTGCTGCGCGCTCCTGTACCGCCGGCCCGAGCTGGCACAGGCGGTCCACCGCCAGCACGCCGGCTACCTCGACGCCGCCCGCGTCGGCAGCGACTGGAACCCGTCGGACTTCGGCATCCATCTCACCCGGCGCGCCCGCGGCCTGCCGTTCTGGTTCTCGCTCGCCGCCCACGGGACGCGCGCCTACACCGACGCGGTCGAGCAGTCGCTTCAGGTGGCCCGCGCGGCGCAGGCCGACATCGAGAGCCGGCCCTACCTCGAGCTCGCCAACGAGCCCGACCTGACGGTGCTGTGCATCCGCCGCGTCGGCTGGTCGGCCGACGACTACCGCCGCTGGAGCGCGGGGCTCCTGGCCGACGGCCTGGCGATGGTCACCCCGACCGAAGTGGACGGCGAGATCATGACGCGCATCTGCGTCGTCAACCCGCGGACGACCGAGGCCGACATCGGCATGATCCTGGATACGATGGCGTGATGGGCCAGCCCGAGTCGCAGCCCGCGGCCGGCCGTGTGCTGGTGATGAAGTTCGGCGGCACATCCGTCGCCGACGCCGACAAGATCCGGCGCGTCGCCGCCCGGCTCGTGGCCGCCCACATGGCCGGGCGCTCCGTGGTCGGCGTGGTGTCGGCGATGGGCCACACCACCGATCAGCTCGTCGATCTGGCCGAGCAGGTGTCGCCGCGGCCGCACCCGCGCGAGATGGACATGCTGCTCTCGACCGGCGAGCGGATCACCGCCGCGCTGTGCGCGATGGCGATCAACGATCTCGGCCACCACGCGGTGTCGCTGACCGGGTCGCAGGCCGGGATCGTGACCGACACGGTGCACATGAAGGCGAAGATCGTCGAGATCCGGCCCCGGCGGATCTCCGAGGCGCTCGATCGCGGCGACATCGTGCTGGTGGCCGGCTTCCAGGGCGTCTCGACCGCCTACGACGTGACCACCCTCGGCCGGGGCGGATCGGACACGACCGCGGTCGCCCTCGCGGCCGCGCTCGACGGCGACTGCGAGATCTACACCGACGTCGACGGTGTCTTCACCGCCGATCCGCGCATCGTCTCCGGCGCCCGCCTGCTGCGGTCAGTCTCGCCGATGGAGATGCTCGAGATGGCCGGGTCGGGCGCCCGCGTGCTGCAGCTGCGGGCGGTCGAGTTCGGCCGCAACCACGGCGTCCCGATCCACGTGCGCTCGACGTTCTCCGACGCAGACGGAACCTGGATCCGCGAAGATGCGGGGATGGAGGACGCGATCATCTCCGGGATCACGCACACGACGGACGAGGCCTACGTCACGCTGACCGACGTCCCCGACCAGCCGGGCACGGCGGCCAGCATCTTCAACGCCGTCGCCGCGGCGAACATCAACGTCGACACGATCATCCAGAACGCCGTCACCCACGGCGACGCCGACATCACGTTCTCGGTGCCGATGGACGACCTGGCGCTCATGACCGACACCATCGAGGGCCTGTGCCGTGACCTCGGCCTGCACTGGCGCTTCGACGACACCGCGGCGAAGGTGAGCATGATCGGCGCGGGCATGAAGAGCAACCCGGGTGTCGCCGCCCGCATGTTCCAGGTGCTCGCCGACCGGCGCATCAACGTGCGCATGATCGCGACCTCGCCGATCAAGGTCTCGTGCGTGATCGACGCGACCCGCGTGGGCGAGGCCGTCGCCGCCCTGCACGATGCGTTCCAGGCCGAGCTGCGGATCGCCGCCGACGGAGCGCTGGGTGTCTAGGCCGCGGGTCGCGGTCGTGGGCGCGACCGGTGCGGTCGGGCCGATCGTCCTCGAGGTCCTGGCCGAGCGCGGCTTCCCGGCCGCCGAGGTGGTGGCGTTCGCGTCGGCGCGCTCCGCCGGCACCCGCGTGGCCTTCGCCGGCGGGCAGCTCGAGGTGCGCGAGCTCACAGCCGACGCGCTCGAGGGATTCGACCTGGCGCTGTTCTCGGCCGGAGGCTCCACGTCCAAGCGCTACGCGCCGGAGGCGGTCGCGCGCGGCTGCGTCGTGGTCGACAAGTCGAGCGCGTTTCGCATGGACGCGGCCGTGCCGCTGGTGGTGCCGGAGGTGAATCCCGAGGCGGCCGCCGCCCATCGCGGCATCGTCTCGAACCCGAACTGCTCGACGATCCAGCTGGTCGCGGCGCTGAAGCCGCTGTACGACGCGGCCGGGCTCACCCACGTGACCGTGGCGACCTATCAGGCCGTGTCCGGCACCGGCGCCGACGCGATCGAGGAGCTGCGCAGCCAGTCGCGGATGGTGCTCGACGGCGCGCCGGCGGTGGCGTCGGTGTACCCGCACCAGATCGCGTTCAACGTCCTGCCCCAGTGCGAGGTGTTCGACGGCGATAGCACGCTCGAGGAGACGAAGCTCGTCCACGAGACGCACAAGATCCTGGGAGACTCGGAGATCGGGATCAGCACCACGTGCGTGCGCGTCCCGGTCTGGCGCGGCCACTCCGAGGCCGTGTGGATCGAGACGCGCGAGCCGCTCGGGGCAGATCGGGCGCGCGAGCTCCTGGCCCGGGCGCCCGGCGTGCGCGTCGTCGACGACCCGGCCGCCGGCGCCTACCCGCTTCCGTCCGCCGCCGTGGGCACGGATGATGTACTCGTGGGCCGCATTCGCGACGACGCCACCCGCCGCAACGGGCTCAGCCTGTGGGTCGTGGCCGACAACCTGCGCAAGGGCGCTGCCACGAACGGCGTCCAGATCGCCGAGCTCCTCGTCGAGCGCGGCCTCGTCCGTGTACCCGACCGGGCGGCCGCCTGATGCCGGTGGCAGGGCGGGGCCGGCTGTGCCCCGTGTGCCTGCGTCCGGCCAAGGATGGCGCCTGCCGCCGACCACGGGCCGTGGGGGCCGCATCAGCTCGCGACCTCCGACGACCGGCGGTCGGCGGCGCGGGCCTCGTGGCTGCCGTTCGAGCCGGTGCTGCACGCCTGTCCCGCGCTGCCTGGGCGAGGTGGCCGAGGGCCGGCGCGGGTTCGAGTGCGTCGACCATGCCAGCGCCCGTGACCCGCACGGCCCGTTCCAGGTGGACGAGCTGCTCGGTGTGAGCGCCCAGCGCGACGCGGCGGCGAGCCGGGCCCGCCTGGCCCGGCGGGCACAGGCGCAGAGCCGGCCGCGGCCGCAGCTGCCCGCGCTCCCGCTGCCCGACGCCGCCCGGCTGTGGCGGCTCATCGCCGCGGCCACCGTGCTCGCGGCAACGTTCGCGTTCCTGGCGCGCTGACCAGTCTTCGGCGGTGCCTGGCACCGGTGAATACCGGTGCCAGGCACCTTTATGCACGCGACGCGGCTAGACCGTGCCGTTGGCGATCGGCGTCGTGGTCGGCTGCTTCGTGCCGCCCGCCGGCTCGATCGTGATCGCGATCACGTCACCGGGCTTGGCCGGCTTCGTCAGCTCGAGCTTGATCGTGCCGCCGCCCTGGAACACGCCGGCCGGCACGGCCACCTTGCCGCGGATCACCCAGGCCTCGTAGGTCTTCCCGGCGGGTGCCGGGCGGACGCTGGCGTAGAGCGTCGGGCGCCCACCCGGATTCGTGAGGACGCTGCCGAAGCTGCCGATCTTGGCGACGTGACCCTGGCTGAGCGGCCCTTTCAGCGAGGACACCTGGTTTCGCAGCGAGACGTTCCAGACGAGCATGCCGATCACCGCGGCGGCCATCACCGGCACCGCGATCGCGGCGAAACGGGGCCACCATCCCGGCCGCGGCGCGCGCCGGGGCGCCTCGGCGGGCGGTTGTGCGGCCGCCGGGGCTTCGACCACCGGAGCGACGGCCGCGAGGATGCGGTCGCGCAGCTCGGGAGGCGGAACGACCGCCGGCGCCGCGTAGGCGAGCGACGCCGCGACCGCCTCGGCCTCGCGCAGCTGGCGGCGGCAGCGATCGCATTCGGCGACGTGCAGGGCGACGCGCTCCTCCTCGTCGGACGAGAGCCCGTGCACGGCCTGGCCGTAGATCAGCTCGTCGACGTGTTCCACTCGTCCTCCGGGTGCAGGCCGGCCGCCCCGAGCGCGTCGCGCAGTGCCCGCATGGCGGCGAAGGTGCGGCTCTTGACGGTGCCGATGGGAACGGCGAGGCGATCGGCGAGCTCCGACTGGGAGTAGCCCGCGAAGTAGGCCAGCTCGATCACCTCACGATGCGGATCGGGCAGCCGCTGCAGCGCCTCGCGCACATGACCGCGGGCGACACCGCGCCAGGCCTGCTCATCGACGGGCGCATCGGTCGCGGTCTGGTCGCCGACGACATCTAGCGGCTCGGTGCGACGGCGCTGCTCGCGTCGCACCATGTCAACCGCCTTGTGATGAGTCATCGTCATGATCCAGGTCGAGGGCTGTCCGCGGGCGGGATCGAACTGGGTCGCCCCTGTCCACACGGCCAGAAACACGTTCTGCACGACGTCCGCCGCCAGCTCGCGGTCGCGCACGATCCGCGCGGCGAGCGAGTACGCGACCGGACCGTACAGGTCGTACAGCCTCGCGAACGCCTCTCGATCGCCACGCCCTATCAGGGCGAGCAGCCCGTGATCCGACAGGTGCTCCACCCGTCCTTCCTTTGGTGTGTCGCCTGAGTGCATTCGCCGCGGCCTCGTCCTCGGTTCAGCGTACCGGCGCCGGAGTGGGACTGAGCAGAGGGGCCAGGCGCTCGCGCAGGCGCGCCAGCCGCTGCCGCTCGGGCTCGAGCTCGATCGCCCGCAGGTCGAGCCGCATGAGCTCGATCCGGCCCGCCGCGCGGCGGCTGTGGAACCCGAAGTCGGCCAGGAAGTCGGCCGGGAAGATCGTGCGGTGGCCGAGGAAGCGGGTCGAGAAGTCCTCGCCCGCCTGGTAGCGGTAGGCGAACGCCTCCAGGGCGGGCCCGCCGCGGTCGCGGCACTCGCCGATGGCGGCCAGGAAGAGGCTCTGCAGCACCCACGGGCTCTGCGCGTCGGTCAGGTAGGCGCACGTCACGAGCACGGCGTCGCGGCTGGGCGGACCGGCCGGAAGGGTCTGGGCCCGCGGGAACTCCTGCGCGGGCCCGTACTGGATGAGCCCGATCACGCCGGTCTCGTCGCGGTAGAGCTTGCCCCACGGGCCGAACTCGTCCTCGGCGTCGTGCATCCAGCGGTCGCGCTCGCCCGGATCGCGGCCGGGCCGCGTCTGCCACCACATGCACTCGCGGCACGGGGCCGGCGCGCCGGACACGGTGGCTCCGGTGAGGTGATCGACCCCGGTCACCGCGCGGCCGCCACGTCGTCGACGACCACCGAGACGGTGCGCACGTCGAGGTCGACCATCGACGCCAGGTACGTGCGCACCGAGCGCTCGACACCGGCGGCGACGGCAGGGATCGAGGCTCCCCATTCGGTCACGAGGTGCAGCTCCAGATCCACCGCGTCCCCGGCGGATGCGACCCGGACCCCGAGCCGGTCGGGATCGCCCCGCCGCTCGAGCCGGGCCAGATGGCCGCCGGTGAGGGCATGCACGCCCGCCACCTCGCGGGCGGCCGCGGCGGCATACGCCGCGATCACGGCGTGCGAGATGTGCGCCGAAACGCCGGCCGAGTGCACTGACTCAGCCGCACCGCCCACCGTCGGATCGGTCATGGTCCCGAGTATACGGGTGCCCGGCGCAAAACCGTTACCGGAAAGCCGTGGCCCGGACGGGTGCGGCTGCTACGTTGGGAACATGGCATCTGCACGAGCCGGAATCGCCCTCGCCCTGTGCGCCGCGGCGGCTGCGAGCGGCATCGCCGCCGCGCCGGCGAGCGCCGCCCCGCCGACGCTCGGAGAGCTCGTCGGCCAGCGCCTCGTCGTCGCGATGACCGGGACGCACGCAAACGCGCAGATCCTCGCCCGCATCCGCGCCGGCCAGGTGGGCGGTGTGATCCTGTTCTCGGGGAATATCGTGTCGGAGCCGCAGCTGAAGGCGCTCACGGCGTCGCTCCAATCGGCCGCGCAGGCCGGCGGCCGGCCGCGGCTCATCATCGCAGTCGACCAGGAGGGCGGCGAGGTGCGGCGCATCCCCTGGGCGCCGCCGAAGCGGTCGGCCAAGCAGCTCGGGCAGCTGCCGGCGGGGACGTCAATGACGAGCGGCCGAAACACCGGCGCCGCGCTTGCGGCCGACGGCATCAACGTCGATCTCGCCCCGGTTGCCGACGTGCCCACCGGACCGGCGGACTTCATCGAGCGGCAGATGCGCGCGTTCTCCACCGACCGCTTCACGGTGGCCACCGACGCGCCGGGGTTCGCGGCCGGCCTCGAGCAGGGCGCCGTGTGGCCCGTGCTCAAGCACTTCCCCGGCCTCGGCCGCGCCACCGTCTCGACCGACGATGCGCTCGTGCGGATCACGGCCTCGCGGGCGACGCTCATGCGCGGCCTCCTGCCCTACCAGGTGGCCCTCCGCCAGAAGCTCGACCCGGTCGTGATGCTCTCGACGGCGATCTACCCGGCGCTCGACTCGCGCGCCGCGGCCTGGTCGCGGCCGATCATCCACGACCTCCTGCGTCGCACCCTGGAGTTCGAGGGGGTCACGATCACCGACTCGCTCGACTCGGCCGCCGCCGTGCGGCACGCGACCGACCCGGTCGTCGCGCTGCAGAGCGCCCAGGCCGGCGCCGACCTCTTGCTGATCACCGGTTCCCAGGCGACGAGCCGCGGGGTCTACTCGCGCCTGCTGGCCGCCGCCACGTCCGGAGCGCTTCCGGGATCGCGGCTGACCGCGTCGTACAACCGCATCCTCGCGCTCAAGGGCAAGCTCTAGCCGCTCAGCGCGGCCGCAGCCGCAGCAGGCTCACCTCGGGCCGGGCGAAGAGCCGGAACGGCACAAGCGTCGTGCCGAGCCCGCGCGACACCACCACGGTCGTTTCGGGCTCCTCGAAGACACCCTCGTCGTAGCGATACGACCGGTGCGACAGGCGCACCTTGCCGGAGGGCCCGGGCAGGCAAATCTGGCCGCCGTGCAGGTGCCCGCACAGCGTGAGCGCACTCGTCCCGGCGGGCATCTCGGCCGGCACCTCGGGGAAGTGCGAGAGCAGCACGCGCAGCGCTCCGGGCCGGGTGAAGAGCTGCTCCGGCGGCCGGTTGCGTCCCTCCGCGTACAGGCGCGGGTCGACGCCGGCGAGCTCGACCTCACGCCCGCGCAATGCGACGACCGCCGAGCGGTCGCGCAGCAGCGTCACCGGCGCATCGCCCCAGTCGTCGATGACGATGCCGCGCGAGAACGGGTCGTGCGTATCGCCGACGTCGTGGTTTCCGAGCACCGCGAAGATGCCGAGCGGCGGCCGCAGGCCCTCCATGGCCGAGACGACCGCGTCCCGGGCGCGGCCGTGACTGAGGATGTCGCCGGTCAGCGCGACCAGGTCGGGCTGCCACCGCACGCCGAGCTCGACCGCCTTGCGCATGGCCCGCACGTTGAGCGAGGGCGTGCCGGCGTGAAAGTCGGTCAGGTGCAGGATCGTCAGCCCGTCCAGCTCGGCCGGCAAACCGGGCACGCCGACCGTGAGCTCCCGCCCCTCGACCCACTGGGCCTCGAACAGGCCCCACGCCGCCAGAGCGGCGCCGGCGCCACCGGCCAGCGCTGCGAGCCGGCGCCTATTCGCCACGCACGGGGGGGACGTCGCCCTGCATACGGCTGCGGGCGGCGGCGATCCGCTCGCGCAGGGCCGACAGGCGGCCCTCGTCCGCGGAGTGCCCGTTCCCCGAGGCGGCCACCGGGCGCTCCCGGCTCAGAGCTACCCGAACGGCGCCGGCGGCCGCGGCGATCGCGGCAAGCAGCAACAGACGACGCATCGCCGCCAGTGTAACCCCATGTCACTCGCACGCGTGCCACAGCCCCCGGCCGGCGACCGCGGCCGATCGCTCGAGCGCGGCGAACAGACCGGCGTGAGCGGTGTTGGGCGGAAACGGATAGGTGCGGGCGTAGCCCTGCCGCACGAGCTTGGCGTTGACGAAGACCGGCCGCACGCCGGCCAGCCACACGTAGGCCAGGAACCGCCCGTAGCGGTCGTGCAGCTCGCGGTCGTAGCGCAGCGCAACCGTGCGTCCGGTCACCAGGTGCTTCGTGAACGCGGACGCCTCCGGCCCGTAGCAGCCGACCGGGCGGCGGGGATCGACCGTCTCGGGTGTGTCGATGCCGAGCAGGCGGATGTCCTCGATCCGCCCGCCCGGCCCTTGCACGAGGATCGTGTCGCCGTCGATCGCGCGCACAACCGTGCCGCGCGCGAACGGGGCGGCCGTGCTCGACTGGGTGCGCCACCAGGCCATCGCGGCGACGGCAACCACCGCGGCGGCGATGACGAGGATGTCTCTCCGGTTCATGGCGGCCACGCTATCGGCGGCCCCTGTCACGTGTCTGTCACGAGGTGTGGCGAGAGCGTGACGGGTCGCCGTACATGTAAGGCGGGAGCGGCTCCAGCCGACGTCATACCTACACTTGGGAGTCCGCCCATGAAGCTCTTGCACATCGCCGACATCCACCTCGACCGCGTCTTTCACCGCGCCGAATCGCGGCCCGCCGCCGCCCGCCGCCGGGCCGAGCTGCGCGACGCGCTCACGCGTGCCCTCGCCCTCGGCCGGGAGCGCGCGGTCGACGCGATCTGCATCGCCGGCGACGTCTACGAGCACGAGTACGTCAGCGAGGACACGGTCTCGTTCCTGCGCGACAGCTTCGCCGCTGCCGGGGTCCCGGTGCTCGTCACTCCGGGCAACCACGACCCGTATCTGCCGGGGTCGGCATGGCAGCGCACGGAGTGGCCGGCAAACGTGCACGTGTTCACGCGCGACGCCGTCGAGCCGCACGCGCTCGGCGACGGGGTGACGGTGTGGGGGGCGGCGTTCACCGCCCGCAACTGCGGCGGCTCGGCGCTCGCCGGGTTCCGCGTCCCGCACGACAGCGGCACCCACGTGCTCCTGATCCACGCGGCCCTCACCGGCGAGCAGTGGGCAGACGAGTCCGACTACCGTCCCGTGACCCGCGCCCAGCTGCGCGAAACGGGCGCCGCCTACGTGATGCTCGGCCACTTCCATGACGGCCGCGGCGACGGCTTCCTGTGCTACCCGGGCAGCCCCGAGCCGCTCGACTGGGGCGAGCGCAGCGGCGCTCACGGCGTCTCCGTCGTCACGCTGGATGGCGGTGCGGTGTCTGCCGAGGCGATCCCGATCGCCACGCGTCGCTACACCGAGCGCACGGTGTCGGTGGCGGGAGCCGCTGGATCGGCGCAGATCGAGGCCGTCCTCTGCAGTGCGGCCGCCGCCGAGGCGGGCGCATCGCTGCGGGTCGTGCTCACGGGCGAGATCGAGCCGGGGTGCGCCGTCGACACTGCCAGCCTGTCCGAGCGGTGCGCGGCCGGGCTGACCGAGCTTGCGATCGTCGACCGCACCGTCCCCGCCTACAACCTGGACGCGCTCGCGCACGAGGCGTCCGTGCGAGGGCGGTTCGTCGCCAGGCTGCTGCAGTCGGACGACCCCGTCGCGGGCGAGGCGATCCTCGCCGGCCTGCGCGCCCTCGACGGCCGGCCGGAGGTGATCGGTGCGGGTTGAGCGCCTGAGCGTGAGCGGGTTCGGCAAGCTGGCCGCGCGCGACGTGCGGTTCGGCCCGGGGCTCACGATCGTGCACGGACCCAACGAGTCGGGCAAGAGCACGACGCATGCCGCTCTGCGCGCGGCGCTGTTCGGGCTCACCGCCGGCGGCCGCCGCACACGCGAGGAGACGGCCGCGATCGAGCGCTACCGGCCGTGGGCCGACGCGCGCTACGGCGCCGTGCTCGAGCTCACCGCCGACGACGGGCGGCGGCTGCGCCTGGAATGGGACTTCGACCGTTGCCGATATGCGCTGCGCGACGCCGCCACCGGCGCCGACCTCACCGCCGGCCACGGCTCGGGCACCGACCCGCGCGGCCTGGCGCAGACGCTCTACGGCGTCGACCGTGACGTCTACCTGCGGCTCGGGTGCGTCGACCAGGCCGAGCTCGACCGCATCGGCGATGCCGGATCGGTGCGCCACGCCGTCGAGATCGTGCTCACCCAGGCGCGCGCCGACGCGTCCGCGGTCACGGCCGTCGAGACGCTGAAGGCGCACCGCTCGCGGCTGGTCGGCGTGAACCGTGCGCGCACGAACCCCTTGCCGGAAGCCGAAGCCGAGGCCGCGACGTTGCGCACACGACTCGACGCCGCCGCGGCGGAGCGAGCCGAGGTCGAGCAGGCCGCAGCCGGCCGCGACACAGCCCGTGCGCACGCCGATTCGGCGGCGGTCGAGCTGCACACCCTGGAATCCGTGCGAGACCATCTGCGCGCCGACGAGCTGCGCCGCCGTCTCGACATCGCCGAGGGCCTCGCCGATGCCGCGGCCGGCGCCGATCTCAAACTCGAAGCCGCCGTGGACGGCGCCGGGTTCACTCCGATCGAGGCGATGCCGGCCCTTCGGGGCCGCATGCTCGATCTCGAGGTCGACCTCGAGCAGCGCACCGCCGCCACGGCCGCCGACGCCGAGCTGGCGGCCGCCATCGACGAGCGCCTCCACGCGCTCGAGGCACGCGCGACGGCATACGAGGCCGATCGCGGCGCCGCCGAGCGCGCCCCCGCGGTCGAGGCCGCCGCCGTGGCGGCGGCCGAGTCCCGTCCTCGCGGTGTGTTCCTGGCGATCGCGGCTGCTGCAGCCGCGGTTGCGCTCGCCGGTGTGATCGCCGGCGTGCCCCTGCTGATCGGCCTGGGGGTCGCGATCGCCGCGGCGGCCGGGATCTGGGCGCTCACCGCGGGCCGCTCAGGCAAGAGCGGCGAGCTCGAACGGCTGCTGCCGGGCGACGGGCCGGCGGCCGATCGCCTGGCCGCATTCCGGGCGTCGGTCGAGCGCGACCGGGCGCTGCAGGCGGTCGAGCGCGAGCTGGCGGCGATGCGCGTGCAGGCCGCCGACGTCCGCGCCCGCCGCAGCGGAGCCGCCCAGCTCGAGGCCGAGCTTGCGGCCCTGCGCGGCCGGGTCGCCGACGCACTCCGGGAGTGCGACATCGACCCCACCGACCTGGGCGACGGCCTGCGCCAATACGACCACGCCGAGGCGGCGGCGCACACCCGCCGTGAGGCGACGCTCACCCGCACGCGCGCCTCGGAGGAGCTGCGGCGGCTGCTCGGCGACGACTCGCTCGACGCCGCCCGCACCCGGCTCGCACAGCTCGAGGGGCGCCTGAACGGCCACGCGGAGCTGGCCGCCGGCCGCGACCCCGACGACGTCGAGCGCGAGCTCGTGCGAGCGCGGGACGCGCGCGACCGGGCCTCGGCCGAGAGCGAGCGGCTGGCGGCAGCGGTCGCCGAGCGGTTGCGGACGCTCCCCGACGTGGCCTCCCTGCGGGAGCGGCTCGATGCGGCCGAGGAGCGCGTCGCCCGGCTGCAGCACATCGACCATGTCCTGCGGCTGGCCGAGGACGAGCTCGCCGAGGCGGCGGCCGAGACCTACCGCGACTTCGCCCCGCTCCTGAACGCGTCCCTCGAGGCCGGCATCTCCCGCCTGACGGCCGGCCGCTACGCGCACGCGTTCGTGGACGACGCCCTGCGCGTCCGCCTCGAGGCACCCGAGACCGGCGCCGTGGTCGACCTTGACCAGCTCTCGGTCGGCACGCAGAAGCAGGCCTACCTGGTGCAGCGGCTCGAGCTCGTGCGCCTGCTCTGCCCGGGCGACGGGCCCCTGCCGGTGCTGCTCGACGACCCGTTCGCGCACTTCGACGCCGACCGCCTCGAGCGGACGCTGCACTGGTTGGCCGAGGCGGCGGCCGAGCGCCAGATCATCGTCTTCGCCACCCAGCGCCGCGTCGCCGACCTCGCGCCCCGCGAGGCCGTCTCCATCGCCCTGTAACATCGCGCACGGTGTCCAACCATGAAAGGGGCGCACTCATGCGCGCAAAACTGAGGGGCTGGCATCTTGCAGTGATGCTGGTGGCAGTGGTTGCGGTGACCGGAGCGGTACAGGCCGCCATCGCAGCCACCGGTGGGACGAGCGCCGGAGCAGTCGTCGCGGTGGCGATCGCGCGGAGCACCGACGCGTCCTCGACAGCCAGCCTGTCATACGTCAACCTGCCGGGCGCGCTCGTGAACATGCGCGGTCAAGGCCTGCTCGTCGTCCGGTTCTCAGCCGAGTCGGAGTGCTCCGGTGGAACGAACGGCAACTGGTGCTCGGTCGAGGTGCTGGTCGACGGTGTCCAGGCCAAGCCTGACTCGGGCCTCGATTACGCCTTCCAGACCAACAACGGCGGCACCTGGGAAGGCAACGCCGTGGAGCGCTCGATCAAGGTCGGCCCAGGGCTGCACCACATCCGCCTCCGGTACGCGGCCGTCGGCAGCGGCACGACGTTCCGGCTCGACGACTGGAGCATGTCGGTCGAGCGGGCCGCGGCCTAGCGAGACGGCCAGCGGGTGGGGCGGAGCCTACGCGCTCCGTCCCACCCGCAGCGCGGGCGGGGCGAGCAGCCGCTCGACATGCAGCGTGGCCAGGCTCAGCACCGGCACGTCGCGGGCGCGCTCGAAGCAGATGTAGCGCGTGCGCCACTCGGGCTGGAACTTGCGGTTGAAGCTGAACAGCCGGTCGAGCTGAAAGGCCCGGTCGAGGCCGACCACGATCTGGCGGGCGGCGCGCAGGTGCGCCGGCGAGTCCTCGTCGGCCCGCAGCAAGTCGGCGAACACCGAGAAGTTCAGCGAGAGCTCCTCGGCACCCACGCTGCCGGCCCAGGCGGTGGCCTCACAGATCAGGAACTCCATGAGCCCGTTGGGCGTGTCGGCGCCGCGGCGCATCGCCGAAAGCGAGTAGCCGCTGCCCGACGGCACCAGGTGCAGGAAGCCGCGCGCACGCCCATCGGCGTCGACGGCGACGGCGAACCGGGCGCGGTCGTGCGCATAGAGATCATCCATCGCCATCGAGAACCCGCGCTCGGCCGAGCGCCCGCGCCATTCGCGCGACACCCGGTCGACGTCGACCCGCAGCGCCGGCGCGAGCCCGGACGGGGCGAGCACCCGCACCTCGTAGCCAGCCTTGCGCAGGCGCGTGACCGACTGGCGCACCTTGCGCACGCTGCGGCCTTCGAGCGAGAAGGTGGCCGGACGCAGGACGGCCTCGTCGCCGATCGCGACCGCACGCATCCCCCGGCGGCGATAGAGATCGAGCCACTCCTCGGAGCTGTGCAGCACGACCATCCGCCAGCCCCGCTCGCCGCACAGGCTGCCGAAGTCCTCGACGAGCCCGGGGATCTCGTCCGCCGCGCCGATCGGATCGCCGGCCACGAGGGCGCACCCGGCGACCACGCGGTAGGCCAGGAAGGCGTTGCCGGTGCGCGAGAAGCAGTAGCGGCGATCGGCCCGCAGCGAGAAGAACGACAGGCTGTCGCGGCCGTATCGGTCGACGAGCCCGCGGGCGCGGGCGCGGTCTGAGTCCGACGGGCGGCCGGGCTCGCGATGCGCGCGCAGCCAGTGGTGCAGCGCCCAGAAGGCGCCGCCCAGGAGCAGCATCGAGAAGCCGGCGTTCGCGATCCGGTTCGTGTGCGCGCCGCCGACCAGGGTGACCGCCGTCCATGCGAGGCCTGTGGCGGCGACGCCGATAACCAGAGGGCGCACGCTGGTGGGATCGCCGGCCACGTCGAAACGCGAGCGCAGCCCGACGAGCGCCGCGAGCAGCACCAGGCTGCCCGCCGCCTGCTCGACGTCGAACCCGCCGCGGGCCACGTGGGCCGCGGCCGCGAACGCCACCAGAGCGATCGCCAGGATCCACGCGCGGCGCTTGCGGCGCGCGAGCCCGCCGGAGAGCAGAAGCAGCGCGACGCCCGCCGCGAACACGATCGAGCGCGTCAGGGTCGCGGCGCCGGGCGGGAGCATCGCCTGGAAGAGGTCGTAGCGGTCGGTCAGCGTGGGCCGGATCGCGGCGACGATGTCGACGATCCCAACCACGAGCGCGCCAAGCGCAATCAGCGCCGGCGCCTGCATCGACCGCGTTCGTGCCCAACCCACCATGTCAACCATACCGGCACCGGGTTGGAGCGACTTTAGGTCCCGCGCGGAGGACTACTCCAAGCTGGTAAGGGCCGCGTGCGCCGCGCGGCTGACTTCGCCGGAATGGTCGTCGAGCGCCGCCGTGAGGGCCGGCCGGGCGGCCGGGTCTGCGATCTCGCCGAGCGCGACCGCCGCCAGCCGGCGCTGGTCGTCGCTCTCGGCCGCCGCCAGCACGCGCACGAGGAAGGGGACGCCCTCGCGATCCCTGCGCCTGCCGAGGTCGGCGATCTGGGCGCGCAGGGCGGCGTCGCGGGCGGTCGCGGCGCTGCGCCGTGGCTCGGCCGCCGGCCGCCGCACGAGCGGATAGAAGCCCTCGGTCTTCTCGAGCACGCCCGTCGCGATCATGCGGTCGAGCTGGTCGAGCACGTCCTGATCGGTCATCCCGGCCAGGGCGCCGTAGGACGGAAGCGCATCGTGGCCGGCAGCGCGCAGCGCCCGCCCCGCCGATCCGCGCAGGATCTGGGACAGGCGCGTCCGTCCGACCGCCCCGGCGGTGTCGTCGACCGCCTGCAGCACCGCCGCCTCGACGTCGGCGGAGCGGCCGGGTCGCGCTGTGCGGGCAGGCTCCGGCGCCACGGCGTCGTCGAGGAGCACCGGCGTCCACCCACAGCGGTCGCAGCACGGATCCGGGCGCGGGTCGGAGGGCCGGTCGCCGAAGTAGCCGAGCAGCGCCTCCCGGCGGCAGCCGGTCGTGGTCGCGTATCCGTCGATCGCCTTCAGCCGGTCCCAGCGCTGGCGCTCGACCCGTTTGCTGGCCACCATCGCGGCGGCCAGATGGCGGCGGTGCAGGCGCGAGTCGGCCAGCCGGCCCGAGAACGTGCCCATCGGCGCGGGGAAGAGCTCGAGCGCCCCGGCGCGCTCGAGCGCGGCCACGGCCGCACGGGGCTCATCGCAGGGCAGCGCCCGCTCGGCCGCGCGGAACACGCCGCCGGCGTCGGCGACGTCGGCCAGGCTGCGATGGACGGCCTCGAGCGCGGCCCCGTCGAGCTTCGCCCGGTTGATGAAGTACACGGTCAGGCCCTTGTCACGGGGGGCGTAGAGCAGCGTGCAGCGGGCGGGCTCGCCGTCGCGGCCGGCACGCCCGGCCTGCTGGTAGTACTCCTCCGGCGAGGCGGGCAGGGCCCAGTGCACCACAGAGCGCACGTCGGCCTTGTCGATGCCCATGCCGAAGGCGGTCGTCGCGGCGACGACATCCAGATCGCCGGCGAGGAAGGCCTCGAGCGTCTCGCTGCGGCGATTCGCGGTCAGGCCGGCGTGGTAGACGGCCGCGCGCATCCCTCCAGCGACGAGCGCCTCGGCGACCTCCTCGCAGGTGCGCCGGCGGCCGCAGTAGACCACCGCCGGCAGCGCTCCCGGCGCCTCCAGCAGCCGCCGCAGCATCGCCGGCTTGGCGTGGTCGCCCGCCACCGGCACCACGGCGAAGGCGAGGTTGGGGCGATCGAAGCCGGTGCGTGGCATCACCGGGTCGCGCAGCCGCAGGGCCGCCACGATGTCCTTGCTGACGCGGCCGGTCGCCGTCGCGGTGAGCGCGATCGTGGGCGGCGATCCCAGCCGTTCCCGCACGTCGGCGAGCCGCAGGTAGTCGGGCCGGAAGTCGTGCCCCCACTCCGACAGGCAGTGGGCCTCGTCGACCGCCAGGCGGGCGACGCCGACCGCGCCGATCGCATCCAGGAAGCGGCGGCTCGAGAACCGCTCGGGCGCCACGTAGACGAGCCGCGCCTCCCCGTCGCCGATCCGCTGGAGCGCGGCGGCGACCGCGTCCTGGGACATGCTCGATGTCAGCATCTCGACACCCTGCAGGCCGCGGTTGCGAAGCGCCGCGTACTGATCCTCCATGAGCGCGATCAGCGGCGAGACGACCAGCGTGACGCCGTCGCACAGCAGGGCCGGGAGCTGATAGCAGAGCGACTTGCCCGAGCCCGTCGGCATCACCGCCAGCACGTCGCGGCCGGCCATGACGGCGTCGACCGCCTCGCGCTGTCCGGGCCGGAACTCGTGGAACCCGAACAGCTGCCGCAGGCCGGCGGCGACGTCGATGGGCGGCGAGGCCGAGCTCATCCGGTGCCGCGCACGGCGGGCTCGGTCGAGCCGTCGGACGGGAAGTCGGCCACGTCGCCACCCGCCGACGACCGCGCCGGCACCGGCGCCGCCACGTCGCGCCGCAGCCAGAGACAGGCGATGACGCCGACGGAGCTCACCGCCGCGACCGCCAGATAGGTGAGGCGCACCGCGTGGACGACCGCCGGGACGTGGGCCCCGGCATGCTCGGCGGCCCGGATCTGCTGCGCCGAGAGCGTCGCTGCGAACACGATCCCGGCCACCGCGGCGCCCGTGCCGGAGCCGACCTGACGCGTCAGTGGGATGCTGGATGTCGAGCGGCCCTCGCGGCCCTCACCGCCGTCGGCGAGCACCGCCGCAAACAGCGCCGGGCTGGCGATGCCCATCCCCAGACCGGAGAAGGCATAGGCGATCATCGGCACCGCCGCGCCGCCGCTCGGGAGCGCCATCACCAGCGTCGCCCCGAACGTCATCGCCGTGCCGAGCAGGATCTGGTTTCGCGGCAGCGAGTTGATCCGGGCCGCGCCCATCGAGCCGGCCGTCCAGCCGAGGGTGCACAGGAGCAGCGCGACGCCGACCAGCCGCACGCCGGAGAGGGTGTAGCCGGGCAGGTCGATGCCGTGCGCGAAGCCGACCTGGAGCTGCAGCGGCAGATACGTCTCGGCGCCGAGGAAGGCCACGCCGGCGCCGAAGGCGGCCACGTTGGCCGCGATCGAGTTGGCCGTGTGCGTGAACACCGGGGCGGCTGCGCGCCGCTCGTACCAGACGAAGAGGGCGGCCGGCACCGCCGCGAGCGGCAGCAGGAGCGCGGGCGCAACCCACTTGCGCGTGACCGCCAGCAGCACCGCCACGATCAGCCCCAGGAGCACCGGCCCCACCAGGTTGAGCGGTTGGCCGCGATCGGCCGGCCGGGGCCGCGGCCGGCCGCGCAGCGAGACGGCACCCGCCCAGGCGACGGCGGCGATCATCGGCAGGTTGATCCAGAACACCCACCGCCACCCCACCGTGGCCGTCAGCACCGCCCCCAGCAGCGGCCCGATCAACGCCGAGACCCCCCACATGGCCGCGTTGATCCCGAAGGCCCGCGGCCGCAGGGCCTCCGGGATCGAGACGGCGAAGAGGCCGAGCGGCACGGCGAACATGAACCCGGCGCCGAGGCCGAGGATCAGGCGCGAGAGCGCGACGACCGGCATCGTCGGCGCCAGGCCGCCGATCACGTTTGCGATCGCGAACAGGCCGCAGGCGACGGCGAAGCTGCGGCCGACACCCTCGCGGTCGATGACAGCCCCGGCCACGGGGAACGTCATCGCGACGGCGACGGTGTAGGCGCCAACCGTGACCGCGATCAGGTCGACCCCGCCGATGTCCTGCGCCGCCGTCGGCAGCGCCGTCGTCACCATCAGCGCGTCCAGCGACCCCAGGAAGGTCGCCCCGAGCGCGGCCACCATCAGCGCCCCGTGGTTGCGGAACAGCGCCGCGTAACTCGGGGTCACGTGGAGCCTCGCCTGTTAAGGATGCTCGGCGTAGATCTTGTCGGTAGCCGGGTGCGTCTTTGTGATGTGCCGCTTGAAGAGCAGCTCGTCGTAGGTGAGCCCCGCCGCGGCACCGACCAGCTGGGCGAGGTGGAAGATCGGCATGCCGAAGTCGATGTCGGCCTCGCGGGCGGCCTTGCCCTGCCAGGCGTCGAGCGAGAGGTGGCACAGCGGGCACGGGGTCACCATCGCGTCCGCGCCGGCCTCCTTCGCCTCGGCCAGCGGCTGGATCAGCTCGCCCAGGGCGACCTCCTCGCGCGCGAGCACGATCGGGAAGCCGCAGCACTTGATCTTCGACGGGTAGTCGACCGGCTCGGCCCCGCACGCCTCGATGATCCGCTCGAGCGACTGCGGCCGGTCGGGGTCCTCGAAGCCGAGCAGCTTGGACGGGCGCAGGATCTGGCAGCCGTAGAACGGCGCGATGCGCACGCCCGTGAGCGGCTTTTGTGCGATCTGCTTCAGCCGCTCGTAGCCCTCGCCCTCGGCGATCTCCCACAGCAGGTGGCGCACCTCGACGCCGCCGGCGTACGGGGCCGCCCCCACGTCGCGCAGGTTGTGGTTCACGCGCTCGAGCAGCTCGGGGTCGGCCTTGAGCTTGATGTCGGCTTGGCGCAGATTGAGCGTGCACACGTTGCAGATGGTGAGCAGCGTCGTCTGGTCGAGCTGCTCGGCCTGCCCGAGGATGCGCGCGTTCAGGTGCAGGTAGTACTCGGGCCGGGCCTCGTGCACGTCGCCCGCGCCGCAGCACGTGAAGCCGGGGATGTCGACCAGCTCGATCTCGAGCTTCTCGCAGATCGCCCGGGTCGAGACGTCGAGCTCCTTCTGGGACAGGCTGGCCAGGCAGCCCGGGTAGTAGGCATAGCTCTGCTTCACGTGCCCGCCTCCTCGCGGTCGATCGAGACTCCGGCGCGCTTCTCCTTCAGGAGCTCGGCCTCCTGCGTCTTCAGGAGCTTGTGCAGCTTGCGCACCTCGTCGAGCTTCTTCGCGCGGTGCGGCTTCAGCGGATTGGGCACCTTGCCGGCCCGGGCCATCTGCATGGCGAACTTGATGTCCATGGCCTTCAGGGGATCGGTGTAGGGCACGAGCGCGGTCTCAAGCAGATACCCGGTCGTGCGGGTGGAGACGTCGAACACCTGCGCGTGCCGCGCGCCCTTGTCCGAGAGCATGCCCTCGGCGTAGATCTCGGCGCCGATCTTGGCGATGGCGTCGCGGGGATCGACCCCCTTCGGGCAGCGCTCGTTGCAGAAGTAGCACCGGGTGCAGTCCCACACGCCGTGCGGCCCGTTGTAGAGCTCGAGCCGGCCCTTGCGGTCGCGGTCGCGCACGTCGCCGACGAACTTGGCCCCCTTGGCGAGCGCGGCGGGGCCGAGGAAGTCGGGATCGGCCGCCATCGAGTTGCACTCCGAGACGCAGCATCCGCACTGGATGCACAGCGCCTCCTTCATGATCCGGTCGAGCTCCTCCTGCTGCACCCGCCACTCCTTGACCGGCGGGTGGTCGTCCTCCTCAAGCCAGGGCTTGACCGCCCGGAACTTGGCCCAGAACGGCTCCATGTCGACCACCAGGTCCTTCACGACCGGGAGGTTGCCCATGGCCGAGATGACCGGCACGCGGCCCTCCTGCACGAGCGGCGCCATCGGCGTCTTGCAGGCCAGCACGGCGGCGCCGTCCATGCGCATGCCGCATGAGCCGCACACGGCCATACGGCAGCTCTTGCGGTAGGTGAGCGATCCGTCGACGGTGTCCTTCACGACGTCGAGCACGTCGAGCAGCGTCGCCGTCTCCTCGGCCTCGACCGTGTACTCGTGCAGGCCACCCTGCTCGGTCTCCGGATTCCAGCGCTCGATCTTGAGGGTGAACTGCATGCGGCCTCTCTCTAGTAGCTGCGTACCGCGGGTTGATGCTCGGTGATCGTCACCGGCTTGTAGCCGAGCGCCACGGCGCCGTCGTCGTAGCTCGTGAGCGTGTGCTTGAGCCAGTGCTCGTCGTCGCGCTCGGGATAGTCGAGGCGGCTGTGCGCGCCGCGGCTCTCGGTGCGCGCGACCGCGCCCGTGACCAGGCAGTCGGCCATCTCGAGCATCGAGCCGAGCTCGAGGGCGCCGATCAGGTCGGAGTTGAACGTGCGCGACTTGTCCTGGATGACGACGCCGAGGCCCTCCTTGTAGCGCTCGCGCAGGTCCGCGACGTCGGCCGTGCAGCGCTCGAGCTTCTCGGCCGAGCGGAAGATGCCGGCGTTCTCGTACATCGTCTCGGCCAGCTCGTCGCGGAGCACGTGCGGGCGCACGCCGTCGAAGTTGTAGAGCAGCTGGCGGATGCGGCGCTCGGCCACCCGGACGGCCGACGGCGAGAACACCGCGTGCGCTCCGTTGCCGCGCACGTCCTGGGCGGCGGCGGCGCCGGAGCGGCGGCCGAAGACGACCGTCTCGAGCAGCGAGTTGCCGCCGAGCCGGTTCGCCCCGTGGACAGAGACGCAGGCGCACTCGCCGGCGGCGTACAGGCCCGGCATGACCGTGCGGCCCCACATATCGGTGTCGATGCCGCCCATGTGGTAGTGGCTGCCGGGCCGCACCGGGATCGGCTCCTCGATCGGATCGACGCCGGCGTAGTCCATCGCCAGCTCGCGCGAGCCGTGCAGCACGGTCATGATCTTGCGGGCTCCGAGGTGTGTGAGGTCAAGCAGCACGCACCCGTCCACGCCCCGGCCCTCGTCGATCTCGGTCTGCTCCGACCGCGACACCACGTCGCGGCTCGCCAGCTCGCCCGCGTTGGGGGCGTAGTTGAACATGAACCGGTCGCCCTCGGCGTTGCGCAGATAGCCGCCCTCGCCACGGCAGCCCTCGGTGATGAGGACGCCGTTTGACTTGAGCGTCGTCGGGTGAAACTGCATGAACTCCATGTCCTTCAGCGGCACGCCGGCCCGCCACGCCATCGACATGCCGTCGCCGGTGCAGGCGTAGGCGTTGGTCGTGCCGCGGTAGATGCGGCCGAGCCCGCCCGTGGCCATGATCACGGCGCCCGCCTCAACGCCCTGGACGCCGCCGTGCATGAGATCCCAGGCGGTCAGGCCGACGCAGCGGTCGCCGTCGGTGACCAGGTCGAGCGCGAACCACTCCTCGTACACGGTGACGCCGCTCTTGACCAGCTGCTCGTAGAGGACGTGCAGCAGCACGTGGCCGGTGATGTCGGCCGCGTAGGCGGTGCGCGGCGCCCCGCCCGCGCCGAAGGGGCGCTGGGCGATGCGGCCGTCGTCCATGCGCGAGAACACGGCGCCCATGTGCTCGAGCTCGTAGATGTCACCCGGGCCCTCCGCGCACATGACGGCGATCGCATCCTGGTCGCCGAGGTAGTCGGAGCCCTTGACCGTGAAGAAGGTGTGGTTCTCGGGGCTGTCCTCGCCGGCGTTTCCGAGCGCGGCGTTGATGCCCCCCTCGGCCGCGCCGGAGTGGCTGCGCGTGGGGTGCAGCTTGGAGACCACGCCGACGTCGGCGCCGTACCGCGACGCCTCGATGGCGGCGCGCATGCCCGCGAGCCCTGCCCCCACCACCACCACATCGTGTCTGACCATCAGGCCTCCGGAGAACGGCTCGAGCTTCCTGCGAGAACCTGCAGCCTACCAATCCCCCTGGCCGGTGCGCGCACCGCGGTGCCGCCGGCGATGCGACTTTGTGACATCGGAAGCGCGCATTCCCATGTGGAGAAATTGCAGTAAACTTGGGCGTGGCCCCGGAACGACCGCGGGCGTTTGTAACGTTTGGAGGAGACGTGGCGAAGACGGCCTTTGCGATGCCGGCGGCGCGCCGGGTACTGCGCGACGCCCCGCAGCACGAGCTGCACGAGTTGGCCAAGGGCATGACCACGGCGCGGCCGACCAACTATGGAGCCGTGAACGTCCAGACGACGGTGCTGTCGCGGTCGACGCGCAGCACGTTCATCGTCGCCGACGATCCCGAGAGCTACCCGCACCAGGCGATCGACCGCGACGAGTGGGATCGCGTCTCGGCGCTCCAGGACGCCTACATCGCCGACGAGGAGATGATCCAGGTCGACGGCTTCATCGGCGACGACCCCGATCATCGCGTCCCCGCCCGCCTGTTCATCGAGGCCCGCAACGCGAACATCGCCGGCATGCAGGACGTGCTCTTCTTCCACCACCCCGAGGCCGGGCTCGAGCCCGAGCTCGTGGTCATCTACACGCCCAACCTGGCCATGCCGGGCTACCCCGACGACCGCCTCATCGCCGTCGACCTCGACCGCCTGGTCACCCGCGTCTTCAACTCGGACTATTTCGGCGAGTCGAAGAAGGGCGGCCTGCGGATGTGGAACAAGCTCGTGTACGAGCGCGGCGGCCTCGCGCTGCACGCCGGCTGCAAGGTGATCCCGACTCCGCGCGGCGACCGCGTCGGCCTGACGGTCGGCCTCTCCGGGACGGGCAAGACCACCACCACCTTCACGCGCCAGAACGGCTCGCTGCCGGTGCAGGACGACTTCGTCGCCTGGTGGCCCGATGGGACGGTCTCGGCCACCGAGGCCGGCTGCTTCGCCAAGACCTACGCGCTCAACCCGAAGGACGAGCCCATCGTCCACGGCGCGATCATGCGCCCCGGGGCCTACCTCGAGAACGTCAGCATGTCCGCCGACGGCGAGGTCGACTTCTACGACCAGGAGTACACCAAGAACGGGCGGGCGGTGTTCTCGTTCTCCGACATCGAGGCGGCCGACGCCTCGGACCTCACGCGGGCGCACTTCCTGCTCGTGCTGAACCGCAACGAGAACGTGATCCCGGCGGTGGCGCGCCTGGAGGGGCCGCAGGCCGCGGCGTTCTTCATGCTCGGCGAGACGACCGGCACGTCGGCGGGCGGCAAGGACGAGGAGGGCAAGTTCCTGCGCGTGCCGGGCACGAACCCGTTCTTCCCGATGAGCCACGACCTGCAGGGCAACCGCTTCCTCGAGCTCCTGGCCGCGAACCCGATCGAGGTCTATCTGCTGAACACGGGCACGGTCGGCGGGCCCGCCGCGGACGAGCGCTCGCGCAAGGTGCGCATCCCGCACTCCTCGGCCATCGTGAAGGGCATCGCCGAGGGCACGATCGAGTGGGAGATCGACCCCGACTTCGGCTACAAGGTGGCCGCGCACGTGCCGGGGATCGAGGCCGATGACCTGCCGGTCCTGCAGCCGCGGCTGCTGTATGCGGAGCAGGGCCGCTCCGACGAGTACACCCGCTGGGTGACGCGGCTCAAGGCCGAGCGGTCGGAGTTCCTGTCGAAGTACGCAAGCCTCTCCCGGGCGATCGTCGACTCGGTCGGGTAGCTCCCGCGGATGGCTGATGATGTCTCGGTGAAGCTGGCGGTGCAGCGCACCGCCCGCGGCCTCGAGGCGGCCGTGAACGCCGCCGCCGCCGACCCGACCGCGGGCCGGCTCTCGCCCGACTTCGCCGAGCGCGACGACGAGCTGCGCCCGCTGCTCGGGCGAACGCAGCGCACCGAGCTGATCGGCACCGTTGCGAACCGGACGCTCTTTCACCTGCACCTGGCCGACGGCGACACACGGGTGGTCGAGCTCCTGTGGCGCGACCACGACGGCCGCTGGCTGATCGAGGACGCGCGCGTGTTCTCCCTCATCCCGGGCGAGTGAACCCCAGGGGCCTGGCCCCGTTCGGGGCCAGGCCCCTGCACTGCTCCATGTCCACCACCGATGAGATCCGGTAGCGCGAACGGTCATTAGAGGGAAATACCCGCTTCCGGGGTATCTTTACGGACCATGCCAGCCTCGAACCGACCACGCGCAGTCTGGACCGGCGCCATCTCCTTTGGCCTCGTGAACGCACCCGTGCGCATGTACACGGCGATCGCCGAGAAGGATCTGCGCTTCAACCAGCTGCACGAGGCCGACGGCGGCCGGATCGGCTACGTCAAGGTGTGCAAGGTCGACAACGAGCCCGTGCCGGCCGACGAGATCGTCAAGGGCTACGAGGTCTCGAAGGGCGAGTACGTCCGCATGACCGACGAGGACTTCCAGGCCGCCCGCGGCGAGCAGCACCGCGGCATCACCATCCACGACTTCGTGCCCGCCGAGCAGATCGACCCGATCTACTTCGAGCGCACGTACTTCCTCGGTCCGGAGGAGGGCCCGGGCGAGGCCATCTACGCCCTGCTCGTCGAGGCGATGCAGCGCTCCGGCCTCTCCGCCATCGCGACCTACGTGCACCACGACCGCGAGAACCTGGCCTGCCTGCGCGTCCGCGACGGGGTGATCACGCTCGAGAAGATGTTCTTCGACGACGAGGTGCGGTCGGTCGACGGCATTGTGCCGTCCGAGACGAAGGTCGACAAGAAGCAGCTGAAGATGGCCGAGGACCTGATCGGGGCCTACACGTCCGACTTCGAGCCGGAGCGCTACCAGGACACCTACCGCGAGCGGCTGCTCGCGATCGTCGAGCAGAAGCGCCAGGGCAAGACGACGAAGACGCCCGAGCCCGCCGAGGCCCCGACCGCGCCCGATCTGCTGGCCGCGCTGACCGCGTCGCTCGACGTCGCCCGCAAGGACCGGGCGGCCACGAAGAAGAAGGCGCCCGCCACACGCACTCGGGCCAAGACCGCCGCGGGCGGCCAGCGCAAGTCCGCCTAGTTCCTCGGTCAACCCCGGCGGCTATCCTCGCCGCATGACCATCGGCGAGCGGATCGCGGGGGCGCTGGTGGCGCTGGCGCCACTGCGCCCGGCCGACGCGCCGCTGTGGGAGCGCTGGCTGAGCGATCCCGTGACGACCCGCTACCTGTACGGCCGCCGCGGCCCGCCCGACACCCTGGCGACCCTCGCCGAGCTGCGCTCGTGGGGGCGCCAGGCCCTGGCCGACCCGCAGCTGGTCGCGTTCGGCATTGAGGAGGTCGGCGAGGGCACCGTCATCGGCAACGCCCGCCTGCAGCTGTGGGCGTGGGGCCGGGCGCGGTTCTCGATCCTGATCGGCGAGGCCGACCACCGTGGGTCGGGGCAGGGCACCGAGGCGACGGCCCTCGTGTGCCGCTACGCGTTCGAGCGGCTCAGCCTGCGCGAGGTCATCCTCGACGTCGACCAGCGCAACATGGCCGCGGTGCGGGCCTACCTGCGGGTGGGGTTCGAGCCCGGCCGGGGCGACTCGATGCGGCTGCGGCCCGAGGGCCTGAACTACACGACGGCCGGCGGCGCCGCGCGGCGCTCGATCGGCTCGTAGACCCGCGCCGAGGGCCCGACGTACTCGGAGCTCGGCCGGATCAGGCGGTTGTCCGCGTGCTGCTCGATCACGTGCGCCGCCCAGCCGACCACCCGGCTCATCGCGAAGATCGGCGTGAAGAGGCCGGTGTCGATCCCGAGGTAGTGGTAGGTCGACGCCGAGTAGAAGTCGACGTTCGGGTAGAGGCCCTTCTCGGCCACCACCGTGTGCTCGATCTGCTCGGACATGTCGTACCAGCGCGGGTCGCCCACCTCCTCGCCCAGCTGCTTGGAGAAGCGCTTGAGGATCACGGCGCGCGGGTCCCACGTCTTGTACACCCGGTGGCCGAAGCCCATGATCCGCTCCTTGCGGTCGAGCCGGGCGCGGATCTCATCGTCGACCGACGCGTCGGCCGGGATCGATTGCAGGAGCCGCATCACCTGCTCGTTGGCTCCGCCGTGCAGCGGCCCCTTGAGGGCGCCGATCGCGCCGGTGATGGCCGAGTGCATGTCCGACAGCGTCGAGGCGATCACGCGCGCCGTGAAGGTGGACGCGTTCATCTCGTGGTCGGCGTGCAGGATCAGCGCGACGTCGAAGGTCTTCGCGGCCGCCTCGCTCACCGGCTCCCCGTTCAGCATGTGCAGGAAGTTGGCCGCGTGGCTGAGCGAGGGGTCGGGCGGGATCGGCTCGAGGCCGAGGCGGCGGCGGTGGTAGCGCGCCACCATCGTCGGCATCTTGGCGATCAGGCGGGTGGCCTTGCGGATGTTGGCGTCGGCGGCGTTCGAGTCCTTGTCGGGGTCGTCGAAGCTGTCGGACGACACGGCGGTGCGCAGCATCTCCATCGGCGCGGCGTGCGTCGCCAGCATGTCGACGACGCTGTCGGTCTCGTCCGAGAGCTCGCGGTGGGCGACGAGATCGGCGACGAACTCGTCCATCTCCTCGCGCAGCGGCAGCCGCCCGTGCAGGGTCAGGAAGCAGACCTCCTCGTACGAGGAGTGCTCGGCGAGGTCGCCCACGTCGTAGCCGCTGTAGATGAGGATGCCGTTGTGGCCGTCGATCGAGCAAAGACGGCTCCGAGCGACGACGACTCCCTCAAGTCCGCCCTTGTCGGCCATGCCCGAATCCTACCCTGTGCGCGGCGCCTCCAACCCCACCGGCGCGGCGAGGGACTCCGGTACGCTTGCGCCAACCATCTGGGAGGACGAAACCCGCGTGAGTCATCGTGTCACACTCATTCCCGGCGACGGCACCGGCCCCGAGATCGCAGAGGCGACCCGGCGGGTGCTCGAGGCGACCGGCGTCAGCTTCGACTGGGACGTTCAGGACGCCGGCGCCGACGTCATGCAGCGAAACGGCGGCAACCCGCTGCCGGACGGCGTGGTCGAGTCGATCCGCCGCAACGGCACCGCCATCAAGGGGCCGATCACGACCCCGATCGGCAGCGGTTTCCGCTCCGTCAACGTCGGCCTGCGCAAGGCGCTCGACCTGTACGCGCAGGTGCGCCCGTGCAAGCACTATCCCGGTGTCCGCACCCGGTACGCCGACGCCGGCGTCGACATCGTCATCGTGCGCGAGAACACCGAGGATCTGTACGCCGGGATCGAGTTCGAGCGCGGAACCGACGCCGAGCGCGAGCTCGCAGCCACCATCGAGCGCCTGTCGGGCGCGCGCATCAGCGCCGACTCGGGGATCTCGATCAAGCCGATCTCCGAGGCGGGCACGCGCCGGGTCGTCCAGTTCGCGTTCGACTACGCCCGCCAGAACGGCCGCCGCAAGGTGACCTCGGTGCACAAGGCCAACATCATGAAGCACACCGACGGCCTGTGGCTCGAGGTGTCGCGGCAGGTCGCCGCCGAGAACTCGGACATTGAGTTCGACGACCGGATCGTGGACAACATGTGCATGCAGCTCGTGCAGAAGCCCGAGCTCTACGACGTGCTGGTGCTGCCGAACCTCTACGGCGACATCGTCTCCGACCTCGGCGCGGGCCTCGTCGGCGGGCTCGGGGTCGCCCCCGGCGGGAACTTCGGCCTCGCCGGAGCGGTGTTCGAGCCGACCCACGGCTCGGCGCCCAAGTACACCGGGCAGAACAAGGTCAATCCGATCGCCATGATGCTCTCCGGGATGATGATGCTGCGCCACCTCGAGGAGCGCGACGCGGCCGACAGGCTCGAAGGCGCGATCGCGGCGGTCATCGCCGAGGGCCGGTCGGTCACCTACGACATGAAGCCGACGCCTGACGACCCCGGCGCGGTGGGCACGTCGCAGGTCGCCGACGCGATCATCGAGCACATGGGGGTTCGGGCATGAGGCGTCCCAAGATCACCGTCGTCGGCGCCGGCAACGTCGGCGCCACCACCGCCCAGCGGCTGGCCGAGCGCGATTACGCCGATGTGGTGCTGGTCGACATCGTCGAGGGCCTGCCCCAGGGCAAGGCGCTCGACCTGAACCAGTGCGGCCCCGTGGTCGGCTACGAGCCGAACGTGGTCGGCACGAACGGCTACGACGAGACGGCCGGATCGGCCGTCTGCATCATCACCTCGGGCCGGGCGCGAACGCCCGGGATGAGCCGCGACGACCTGCTCAAGACGAACCAGGCGATCGTCGCCGACGTGACCAGGAACCTCGTCGAGCGCTCGCCCGACACGATCCTGATCGTCGTCACAAACCCGCTCGACGCCATGTGCACGGTCGCCTTCCACGAGGCCGGCCTGCCGCGCGAGCGCGTGATCGGGATGGCCGGCGTGCTCGACACCGCCCGCTTCCGCACGTTCCTGGCCTGGGAGCTCGGCGTGTCGGCCCGCGACGTCACCGGCTTCGTGCTCGGCGGGCACGGCGACCAGATGGTGCCGGTCGCCTCCTATACGAACGTCGCCGGGATCCCGGTGACCGAGCTGATCCCGGCCGAGCGGCTGGCCGCGATCGTCCAGCGCACCCGCGACGGCGGCGCCGAGGTGGTCAAGCTGCTCAAGTCGGGGTCGGCCTACTACGCCCCGTCGGCGGCCGTGTCGGAGATGGTCGACTCGATCGTCCACGACCAGAAGCGGGTGCTCCCGTGCGCCGCGCTCTTGCAGGGCGAGTACGGCCTGGACGGCCTCTATATGGGCGTCCCCTGCCGGCTCGGCGCCGCCGGCCTGGAGGAGGTGCTCGAGATCACCCTGAACGCGGACGAGCAGGCGCAGCTCTCCCGCTCGGCCGATGCCGTGCGCGAGCTGATCGGCGTCATGGGCCTCTGAACAAGGAGGATCCCCCGCAGAAGGAGGCAGCCGAGCACACCGGCATGGGCGCCCGGCTCCGGCAGCTGGCCGGCCAGTCGTTCGTGTACGGCCTCGGCGGGATCGTCTCGAAGCTCGTCGGCATCTTCCTGCTGCCGATCTACACCAAGCCGCAGTATGTGAGCCAGGCCGGGTTCGGCCAGGTCGAGACGGTGATGGCGGCCAGCGCGCTCGCCTCGATCGTGTGCCAGTTCGGGCTGACCACGGCGATGTTCCGGTTCTGCTGGGACCATCGCGAGCCCGACGCGCGCCGGCGCACGATCCGCACGGCGTTCACGGCCGTGCTGGCGCTCTCGACGATCGCCGTCGTGGCCGGCCTCGTGGCGATCGACCCGATCTCCTCGGGCCTGCAGGTCACGCGCGAGCTGGCCCTGATCGGGCTCGCCGGCCTGTGGGTGAGCATCAACTACACGATCGTCACCGGCATCTACCGGATCGAGCAGCGGCCGGCCGCGTTCGTCGTCTACTCGCTGGTGAACATCGCCATCACCATCGTGCTCTCGGTGACGCTCGTGATCCCGCTGCACATGGGCGCCGCGGGCATCATGCTCGGGAACTTCTCGGGCACGTACCTGACCTACTTCCTGCTCCTGTGGGCCCGTCGCGACATGGTCGGCCTGCAGATCGTCTGGCCGCTGCTGCGCCAGATGTTGCACTTCTCGCTGCCGCTCATGCCCTCCGGCGTCGCGCTGTGGGCGCTCAACCTGGCCGACCGCGTGCAGGTGCAGCGGCTGACGCCGGGCACGCAGCTCGAGCGCAGCGCCCAGCTCGGCACGTACTCGGCCGCGAGCAAGATCGCGCTCGGGATCATGCTGATCGTGTCGGCGTTCCAGACCGCGTGGATCCCGTTTGCCAACCTGATCATCGACGACGGCGACGCCAAGCGCACCTACCGGGCCGTGCTCACGTACTGGTCGATGGTGATGGCCTGGGGCGTGGTCGCGATCACGGCGCTCTCGACCCCCTACATCCACCTGGCGATGAACCCGCAGTGGTTCGGCGCCGTGCCGGTGGTGCCGCTGCTCATGTCGGGCTCGGTGCTCTACGGCGCCTACTACATCCTGAACATCGGCGTCAACCGGTCGAAGCGCACCAAGCTCACGCCGGTCGTCACCGGCACCGCCGCCGCGGTCAACATCGGCCTGAACTTCTGGATGATCCCCAAGTGGGGCATCCTCGGCGCCGGCTGGTCGACGGTGATCGGGTTCTCGGTGCTGGTCGTGCTGGGCTGGCGAAACGCGCAGCGCAGCTATCCGGTCTCATACGACTTCAGCCGCGTGCTGCGGATCGTCGCGCTCGCCGCGCTCTTCATGGTCGCCCTGGTCGAGGTGGTGCCCGCCGTCGGCTTTGTCGGGATCTCCCTCCGCGTCGCACTGGTGGCGGCCTTCCCGCTCGCGCTCATGGCCGTGGGCGTGGTGACGCCGGGCGAGCGCCAGCGAATCGCGGCCCTGCTGAAGCGGATCCGCTCGCCGCGGCGCGGCCGCCAAGCCGCCCTCGAGCAGGAGCTCGAGATCGAGCGCGAGTCCGAGGAGGCGCCGCTCTAGAGGTGGTGCGCCTCAGCGCACTTCGCTGATCCGGATCAGGTTGCCCGCGGGATCGCGGAACGCGCAGTCGCGGATCCCGTACGGCTGCTCGGTCGGCTCCTGCACGACCTCGGCGCCGCCGGCCTCGAGCCGGGCGAAGGCGCCGTCGAGATCGGCGGTGGCCAGCACGAGGGTGGCGTAGCTGCCCTTGGCCATCATCTCGGTGATGGTGCGGCGCTCGTCGTCGGTGACACCGGCGCCGACGGCCGGTGGGTGCAGGACGATCGACGTCTCGGGCTGGTTGGGGGCGCCGACCGTGATCCAGCGCAGCCCGCTGTAGCCGACGTCGTTTCTGACCTCGAAGCCGAGGATGTCGCGATAGAAGCCCAGGGCTGCGTCCGGGTCGTCCTGAGGCAGGAAGCTGGCGTGAATGGTGATGTCCATGCCGCTCATGCTAGGCCCGGCTCGTGACCGGTGCTTCTCGATTCCTGACCGGTCTCGTCACCTGCTTCGCCACGCACGACGGCATCCCCGCCGTCGCCCGCGCCGCGTCGCGCCGGTAGGTGCTGGGCGGCACGCCGACCAGCTCGGTGAAGCGGGTGCTGAAGGTGCCGAGCGACGAGCAGCCGACGGTGAAGCAGACCTCGGTGACGCTCAGGTCGCCCCGCCGCAGGAGCGCCATCGCGCGCTCGATCCGCCGCGTCATCAGGTAGGCGTACGGCGACTCACCGTAGGCGAGCCGGAACTCGCGACTGAGGTGCCCGGCCGACATGTGCGCGCCGCGGGCGAGCGCCTCGACGTCCAGCGGCTGGGCGTACTCGCGATCGATCCGGTCGCGAACGCGGCGCAGCCGCGCGAGGTCGTGCAGGTGCTGTGCCTGCGCCGCTTCAGGTCTGCCGGTCACATGCGAAATCGTGCCACACACGGCTGCCCGTGGCCCCGGTCAGGTGCCGACGTAGGCCGCGAGATGCTCACCGGTGAGGGTGGAGCGGGCCGCGACCAGGTCGGTGGGTGTGCCCTCGAAGACGATCCGGCCGCCGTCGTGGCCGGCGCCGGGGCCGAGGTCGATGATCCAGTCGGCGTGCGCCATGACCGCCTGGTGATGCGCGATGACGATGACCGACTTGCCGGAGTCGACGAGCCGGTCGAGCAGGCCGAGCAGCCGCTCGACATCGGCGAGGTGCAGGCCGTTGGTCGGCTCGTCGAGAACGTAGACGCCGCCCTTCTCGGCCATGCGGGTGGCCAGCTTGAGCCGCTGCCGCTCCCCGCCGGACAGCGTCGTCAGCGGCTGGCCGAGGCTGACGTAGCCGAGCCCGACGTCGGCGAGCCGGTCGAGGATCGCGTGCGCGGCCGGCGTCTTCGCCTCGCCGGCGGCGAAGAACTCCGCCGCCTCGGCGACGGGCATCGCGAGCACCTCGCTGATGTCCTTGCCGCCGAACGTGTACTCGAGCACCTCGGCCTGGAACCGCTTCCCCTCGCACTCCTCGCACGTGCTCGCGACGCTGGCCATCACGGCCAGGTCGGTGTACACGACGCCGGCGCCGTTGCAGGTGGGGCAGGCGCCCTCGGAGTTGGCGCTGAACAGCGCCGGCTTCACGCCGTTTGCCTTCGCGAACGCCTTGCGGATGGGGTCGAGCAGCCCCGTGTACGTCGCCGGGTTGCTGCGCCGCGAGCCCTTGATCGGGGTCTGGTCGACCGACACGACCCCGGCCCGGCCCGACACCGAGCCGCCGATCAGCGAGCTCTTGCCCGATCCGGCCACGCCGGTGATCACGACCAGCACGCCGAGCGGGATGTCGACGTCGACGTCCTGCAAGTTGTGGACGCTTGCGCCGCGCACCTCCATGACGCCTGTGGGCGCGCGCACCGCCTCCTTGAGGGAGGCGCGGTCGTCCAGGTGCCGTCCGGTCACGGTGTCCCCGGCCCGCAGCTCCGCGACGGTGCCCTCGAACACCACCTCGCCGCCGGCGGCGCCCGCACCCGGGCCGAGATCGACGACATGGTCGGCGATCGCGATCGCCTCCGGCTTGTGCTCGACGACCAGCACGGTGTTGCCCTTGTCGCGCAGCTGCAGCAGCAGGTCGTTCATGCGCTGGATGTCGTGCGGGTGCAGGCCGATCGTGGGCTCGTCGAACACGTAGGTGACGTCGGTGAGCGAGGAGCCGAGGTGGCGGATCATCTTGACACGCTGCGCCTCGCCGCCGGAGAGGGTGCCCGCCGGCCGGTCGAGCGACAGGTAGCCCAGGCCGATCTCGGCAAACGACTCGAGCGTGTCCCGAAGCGACACGAGCAGCGGCGCGACGGAGGGCTCGTCGAGGCCCCGCACCCACTCGGCGAGGTCGCTGATCTGCATCGCGCAGGCATCGGCGATGCTGATCCCCTCGATCTTCGCCGACCTGGCCTCGGCGCTCAGCCGGGTGCCCCCGCACTCGGGGCAGATGCTGAACGTCACCACCCGCTCGACGAAGGCCCGCACATGCGGCTGGAGCGCGTCGACGTCCTTGGACAGCATCGACTTCTGGATCCTGGGAATCAGCCCCTCGTAGGTCAGGTTGATGCCGTCGACCTTGATCTTGGTCGGCTCCTTGTGGAGCAGGTCGTGCAGCTCGCGCTTGGTGAACGTGCTGATCGGCTTGTCCGGGTCGAAGAAGCCGCAGCCCCTGAAGATGCGGCCATACCAGCCGTCCATGCTGTAGCCCGGGATCGTGAGCGCGCCCTCGTTCAGCGACTTTGTGTCGTCGTAGAGCTGCGACAGGTCGAAGTCGGTGACCGAGCCGCGGCCTTCGCAGCGCGGGCACATGCCGCCCAGACGCGTGAAGGTCGCCTTCTTGGTCTGGGTCTTGCCCCCGCGGTCGACGGTGATGGCACCGCTCGCCCGCACCGAAGGGACGTTGAAGGAGAACGCGCCGGGCGGGCCGATGTGCGGCTGCCCGAGCCGGCTGAAGAGGATGCGCAGCATCGCGTTCGCGTCGGTGGCGGTGCCGACGGTGGAGCGGGCATCGGCCCCCATCCGCTCCTGGTCGACGATGATCGCGGTCGTGAGCCCCTCGAGCACGTCGACCTCGGGCCGCTGAAGCGACGGCATGAAGCCCTGCACGAAGGCGCTGTAGGTCTCGTTGATCAGCCGCTGCGAATCCGCGGCGATCGTGTCGAACACCAGCGAGCTCTTGCCCGAGCCGGAGACGCCGGTGAATACGGTCAGCCGCCGCTTCGGGATCTCGACGCTGATGTCCTTCAGGTTGTTCTCGCGGGCGCCGTGCACGCGGATCAGGTCGTGGCTGTCGGCAGCGTGCAGCGGGGCGCGGGTCGTCGTGGCCATGCCGGTCATGATAGGTGCGGCCCGCAGACCGCCGCTTCTCGATTCCTGACAGGTCCCGTGCCCGAGATGCTTAGTCGCGGCTGCGCTGGCGCTGCTCGCGGCTGAGCGCCCGCCAGCGCTTGCGCTCGTCGGAGCGGGCGCGGGCGTCGTGGCGGATCTCGAGGTAGCGCAGCTCGCGTTGCAGGAGGCGGAAGCTCTCGAGCCGGCCGGCATCGAGCGTCCCGGCCGCCACGGCCGCCTGCACTGCGCAGCCTGGCTCGCTGTGATGCGCGCAGTCCGAGAACCGGCACGTCGCGGCCAGATCCTCGACGTCCTCGAACGCCTGCTCGAGCCCCTCCTCGGCGTCCCACAGCGTCAGCTCGCGCATGCCGGGCGTGTCGATCAGGCAGCCGCCGGTTGCGAGCACGACCAGCTCGCGATGCGTGGTCGTGTGGCGGCCGCGCCCGTCGGGCCGAAGGCCTGCGGTCGCCAGTCGCTCGGAGCCACACAGGCGGTTGACGAGGGTCGACTTGCCGACGCCCGACGAGCCGACCAGGGTCGCCGTGCGCCCGCCGGTCACGTGCGCGGTGAGCTCGTCGATGCCCTCTCCGGTGACGGCCGAGACGACGTGCGCAGGCACGCCGAAGGTGACGCCGCCGAGCTGGGCGACGGCCGCCTCGATGCTCTCGCACAGGTCGGACTTGGTCAGGACGACGACCGGCTCGGCGCCGCTCTCCCAGGCGAGGGCGAGATAGCGCTCGAGCCGGCGCGGGTTGAGGTCGTCGACGAGCGATGTCACCACGAAGACGATGTCGACGTTCGCGGCCACGACCTGCTCGACCGACTCGAAGCCGGCGGCCTTGCGCACGAACGCCGTGCGCCGGGGCAGCACGGCCTCGATGGTCGCGCGGCCGCCCTGGGGGTGGCGGGCGAATGCGACCCAGTCGCCGACGGCGGGCAGATCGGCGCCGGTGGCCGCCCGGTGGCGCAGCCGCCCGGGCACGTCGGCCCAGATCTCCTCGGTATCGCTGTGCAGGACGAGCGCGCCGCGGTGCTCGACGGTGACGCGGCCGAGCTCGAGCCCCGAATCAGCGTATGGGGCGAACGCGGTGGCGAGTGCAGGGCCGAAGCCCAGGTCGGAAAGGCTCACTGGGGAAGTCTCCTCGAGAGGGTTGGACGAGTGCGCGGGTGCGCCGTCGTCGTCTCGGGGAACATCAGACCCGCGGTGAGGCGGGACGAGCCGTCAGACGCGGCGCGTGGAGGCCGATCGGATCTTCATGGTCATCGTCTGCCTCCTTCGGTCGCGGACTGCTCGTACCAACTCAGGGTAGCCAGCCTGTTTCAGCCAGTCAACTCTGCCGAAGCCTACATGTAGCCCAGCTCGCGCAGCCGCTCGGCGATCTCCTCGTCCTCGTCGGCGGCCATCGCGACGGCCTCGGCCCGCTCGGACGCGAGCTCGCGCAGGGTCTCGCGCAGCTGCTCGGCGAGCACCGGCTCGGCCAGGCTGAGGTTGCGCCGCTCGCCGGGGTCGGCCGCGAGGTCGTACAGGGCGTCGGTGACCCGGTCGTCGTCGAACGAGGTGATCAGCTTGTGGCGGCCGTCGCGGACGGCCTGCTGGCGGATGGCCGGGATCGACGGTGCGACGGCGATCTCCATCATCACCGGATGGCCCGGCGGCTCGCCGCCGCCGCGCAGCGACTCGGCCAGGCTCGTCCCCTGCCACCCGGCGGCCGGGTGCTGCCCGCCGGCCAGGTCGACCAGGGTCGGCGCCAGGTCGACGTGGCTCACCGGCGTTCGCCGCGCGCCGGCCAAGACGCCCGGGCCGGACACCACCAGCGGCACCCGCACGAGCGATTCGAGCAGGGTCTGGCCGTGGTTCCAGAAGTAGCGCGGCGCCCACCGCAGCGCGCGCTTGGAGTGGCTGCGCACGCCGCGGTCGACCGTCGCCTGCGACCACCGCGCGATCGGCAGCCGCTGGTTGATCCTGCGCCAGGCCGCCTGCTCGCGCAGGTTGTGCGGCTCGAAGACGACATTCTCGCCGTGGTCGCCGGTCAGCACGACCACGGTGTCCGGCCCGGCCGCCTCGACCGCGGCGCCGACCCACGCGTCCATGCCCGCGACGGCCCGCTCGTAGGCGTTGCGGCCGTGCCGGCGATCCTCGAACTCGGCCGGGTAGCTGCGCGGCGTGTGCGCGTCCCACAGGTGCACGAGGGCGAAGAACGGCCGCTCACCGGCGGCGAGCCGAGCCAGCTGCTCGATGCTCTCCCCGCCCCACGGGGAGTGCACCGAACGCCGGGGGACGTCGCGGTAGTCGGCCTCGGCGAAGCCGCGGAAGGTGCCGACGGTGTCGAGCAGCGGCCCCGTGGCCGAGCACCACGTCACAAAGCCCGCCTGCGCGAGCTGCTCGGCGGCGGTGGGGATGGCGGCGGAGAGCTGCGTGCCGCGCAGGCCGCGCACGCCGTGCGCGCCCGGGTAGCGGCCGGTCAGGATCGCGGTCACGGCCGGCGTCGTCGTGGGGCAGGTCGAGTAGCAGTCGGTGAAGCGGGCGCCGCCCGCCGCCAGGCCGCTCATCCGCGGCCACGCGCCCCGCCCGCGCGCGAGCATGTCGGCCCGCAGGCAGTCGACGACGATCAGGAGCAGATTGGCCATGACGGCGGATTGTAGGGGTGAAGGGCGATCCGCCCGCGGCGTATCCTGACCCGGTGCCCGGGGTCACCTGCAGCAGGTGTGGACGTGAGAATGCGGGGGACGCCCGGTTCTGCAGCGAGTGCGGGGCCGCGCTTGCCTTCACGGACGCCGCCCAGTCGCGGCGGACGGTGACCGTGCTCTTCTGCGACCTGGCCGGGTCGACGGCGCTCGGCGATCGGCTCGACCCGGAGGTGCTCCGAGGCGTGATGACGGCATACCACGCCCGCATGCGCGCTGCCGTGGAGCGGCACGGCGGCACCGTGGAGAAGTTCATCGGCGACGCGGTGATGGCGGTGTTCGGGCTGCCCGACCTGCACGAGGACGACGCCCTGAGGGCGGTGCGCGCAGCCGAGGAGATGCGCTCGGCGCTGATCGAGCTCGGCGGCGACCTCGACGCGACCCGCGACCTGCGGATGGCGAGCCGGATGGGCATGAACACGGGCGAGGTCGTGATCGGCGCGGGCGAGGCGCTGGTCACAGGCGACGCGGTGAACGTCGCCGCGCGGCTGGAGCAGGCCGCCGATGCCGACGAGGTGCTGCTCGGCGAGGCGACCGAACGGCTGGTGCGCGGGGCGGTCGAGACCGGGTCGCCACGGGCGGTCGTCGCCAGGGGGAAGGTCCGCGCACTGACGGCCCACCCGCTGGTGCGAGTGGTGCCCGGGGCGGATCCGCTCGCACGCAGGATGGACGCAGCGCTCGTGGGTCGTGATGAGGAACTGGTGCTGCTGCGGGCGCTCTACGAGCGCACGGTGCGGGTGGGCGGATGTCATCTCGTGACCCTGCTCGGAGCGGCCGGGATCGGCAAGACGCGCCTGACCCAGGAGTTCCTGGCGCGCATCCCCGAGGCGCGGGCGCTGTGGGGGCGGTGCCTGCCCTACGGGGAGGGGATCACCTACTGGCCACTGGCCGAGGCGCTGTCCGGGACGCTCGGCGACGACCCCGCCGCCGAGGTCGGCCGGCTGATGGCCGGCCGCCCCGACGGGGCGCGCATCGCCCGGACGGTGGCGGCAGCGCTCGGCCGCGAGCCCGGCGACGGCGAGCTCGAGATCCCGTGGGCGGTGCGCCGCGTCCTCGAGACGCTCGCCGAGCCGCGGCCGGTGGTGCTCGTGCTGGACGACGTCCAGTGGGCAGAGCCGGCGCTGCACAGCCTCGTCGAGCACCTGGCCGCGTTCGCGCGCACGGCGCCGGTGCTGGTGCTCTGCCTGGGGCGGCCCGAGCTCTTCGATGCCCGGCCCAGCTGGGCGAGGAGCGCGTACAACGGCGCCACACTGCTGCTGGAGGCGCTCACGCCCGCCGACAGCGCCACGCTCGTCGAGCAGCTGGCCGCCGGCGCCGTGGGCGCGGACGTGCGTGCCCGGATCGTCGAGTCCGCCGAGGGCAACCCGCTGTTCGCCGAGCAGCTGCTCGCGATGGCGCTGGAGGACGGCGGTGGCAGCGCGCTGCTCCCGCCCACCATCCGGGCGCTCCTGGCCGCCCGCATCGACCGGCTGGCGCCGCCGCTGCGGTCGCTGCTCGAGAACGCCGCCGTCGAGGGCAGGGTGTTCCACCTCGGCGCCCTCCGCGCCGCGCTGCCCGACGACGACTCCGGCGCTATCGTCACGGGCCTGGAGGAGCTCGTGCGGGCCGACCTCGTGCGGCCGGCGCCCGCCGAGGTCGCCGGCGACTCCGCACATGCCTTCCGCAACCAGCTGATCCGGGACGTCGCCTACGAGCGCCTCTCCAAGGAGCGGCGGGCCGAGGTGCACGAGCGACTGGCGGGCTGGCTCGCCGACCGCGGGGCACTGTCGAACGAGATCCGCGCCTACCACCTCGAGCAGGCCTGGCAGCTGCGCGCGCAGCTCGACCCGGCGGGCGCGCCCACCGAAGCGGCCGCCGGTGCCGCGGCCGATGCGCTCGCGGCGGTCGGGCGGCGCGCGGCCGAGCGCGCGGATGCGGCGGCGGCCGCCAATCTCCTCGCCCGGGCCGCGGCCGCGGGCGGAGGCGCCGATCCCGTCGGCGTGCGGCTCGAGCTCGCCTATCAGCTCATGGAGCGCGGCGACTTCGACCGTGCCGCCACGGAGATCGACCGCCTGACCGACACCGGCGGCGATCTGGCCGCCGGCTACGCGGACATCGCCCGGTTTCACCTGGCCCAGCTCACGAACGCCGACCATGACCTGGCCGAGACCGCGGAGCGCGCGGCGGCGGCCCTGGATCTATTCGCCGAGCGCCGGGACGACGGCGGCCTGGCTCGAGGCTGGCTGGCGATGGCCGGATATCACGCCGAGGCTTGCCGCTACGAGGCGTCGCACCAGGCACTGCTGCAGGCGCTCGCGGCGGCACGGCGCGCCGGCGACCGCGCCCAGGAGGTGCGGGTCGCCTCCGATATCCCGCTGACGCTCTGGTTCGGGCCGACCCCGGTCGACGAGCTCATCGCGAACGTCGGCGGATCGCTCGACCCTGTCACCCCACCGCGGCCGATCCACGCCGAATCCCTGCTCGCCCGCGGCGCCGCGCGAGCCGCGGCCGGGGACGTCGCCGCCGGGCGTGACGACGTCGCCCGCGCGCGGTCGCTGCGAGCCGACCACGGACACCGGGTCGGATGGGCGGTGACGGCGCAGATCGCGGCGCGGGTCGAGCTTCTGGCCGGCGACCCCGAGCGCGCCGAGGCGCTCTTGCGGGAGGGATCCGACCAGCTGCGCCGGCTGGGAGAGACCGGCTACCTCTCGACGAACGAGGGCATGCGCGCGCTGATCCTGGCCGACCTCGGCCGCCTCGACGACGCCGCCGAGGCGGCCGAGACGTGCCGCCGCTCGGCGCCACTCATCGACATCAGCTCACAGGCGCTCTGGCGGTCGGCGGAGGCGCTGCTGCTGTCGCGGCGGGGCCGGCATGCCGAAGCCCTGGCGCTCGCTCGTGAGGCATGCGCGCTGCGCGAGCCGACCGACGATCTCGAGGACCGGGCGGACGCCCTCATGGTGCTCGGAGCCGTTCTCGCCGCTGCGGGTGACACGGAGGCCGCACGGCAGGAGTGCGGGCGGGCGGCGGAGATGTACGAGCGCAAGGGCGACGTCGTGTCCGCCGCCCGGGCCCACGCATCGCACGGGTGAATAGCCGGTGCCTGGCACCGGTATGCACGGTGCCAGGCACCTCGCCGTGACTAGTCGTCGGCCGGCTTCTCGGCGACCGATGCCTGGAACGGCTCGAGCTCGCCCTTCTTGAGCAGCAGCCGTCTGCGCTCGAGCTCGACCTCGAGCATCTGCGCCTCGAGGCACTCCCTGAGCGCCGCGGCCTTCTCCCGCTCGAGCCGGATTGCGATCGCGGCTTCCCGCTCGGGCTCGCACGAGCAGCAGTGGGCGAGCTCGGGGTCGTAGACCGTCCCGTCGGTCGGCAGCGAGATCGTCGTCGGCCGTTCGGCCTGCTCCCCCACCTTCGGCAGCGACTTGAGCGCGGCCTGGATCTCGGCGCGCAGGTTCGCCGGCACCGCGGTCAGGTCGCCTGCGTCGTGCCAGTCGGGCGCCACGTTCTGCGCCACGATCCGGAAGGAGATGCAGGCCACGCGCGTGCTCACCTCGTAGAGCTCGACGATCTTGCGCACGAAGTACGTCACGGCGCGGCACTCGTTGGCGTTATGGAGCTCGCGGGCGGTGACGTTGAGCGCCTCTGAGTCCTCGTAGTTGCTGACCACGACCGACCGCTCCGAGTGGGTCAGCTGGGTGGCCTGGACGACGGACTGCTGGAACTGGTCAGAGACAGAGGCGACCTGCAGCGTGTTGTGATCCGAGACGGCCGTCTGCGTCGTCGCACTGCCGCTCGGCAGGCCGATCAGGCCTGCCAGGCCGCCGCCGACCGAGGCCGACGCGCTGCCCTCGACGCTCACGAGCATGTCGCTCAACGCATCGAGCGACGTGGTCGTCCGCGCCTGGTGCACCGCCGAGAGGAACTGCATGAACGTCGTCTGCACCGAGTACTGATCCTGCTGGCTCGCGATCCGGCGATACCGGTCGCTGTGGTAGAGCGTGGTCTTCTCTCCCGGCAGCAGAGTCTGCGTGAAGAGCAGGGAGCCGTGCTGCTTTCCGAGCACGCACATGCGGTGCTCGTACGTGACGTCGAACTCCACGTACTCCCGCAGGGTCGCAGCGCCCACGGCCTGGACATCCTTGCCTCGACCCAGCGGCAGCCGCAGGAACCGGTCCTCGTACCAGACCAGGCACTGGCGGTCGGAGCGCCACGGCGGGTCGCATGGGCTGACGCAGCATGGGTCGGGCGTCGGCAGCTCCACGCTGCACGGGCCGGGCTTGGGATGATCGGATTTCGTCGGTGAGGGCATCGGTGCTACCTCCAGTCGGTGGCCGAGAGATGTCGGCCTGGCATGTCCGTCGAAGCGTCGGACTCACCGTAGGAAGCGCCGGGCGGAGTGACGATGAAGACGCGCACGCTGCGGCGGTGACCGCGGTCACAGACCCCGGCAGTGATGTTTCTCAGGCGTCGCGGCGACGCAGCGCGAGCAGCGAGAGCATCTCGTGGCAGACGGTGGCGGCCAGCCACGACGTGATCGCGGAGGGGTCGTACGCCGGGGCGACCTCGACGCAGTCAAATGCGCGGAAGTCGATCCCGTGCAGGGCGCGCAGGTAGGCGAGCGCCTGGCTGCTCGTCGGCCCGCCCACCTCGGGCGTGCCGGTGCCGGGCGCGAACGCCGGGTCGACGAAGTCGATGTCGAACGAGAGGAACGCGGGCCGGTCGCCGACCCGGGCACGCACGCGGTCGCCGTACTCGGCCGGTGTCATCTGCTCGAGCTCCGCCCACGGGATGGCCGCATAGCCGAGCCGGGCCGGCTCGCGCTCGTCGTCAGCCCCGTAGAGGGTGCCGCGCATGCCCGCCTGCACCGACGCCGCCGGGTCGACGAGCCCCTCCTCGGCGGCCCGCCGGAAGACGGTGCCGTGGAAGTAGCGGGCGCCGTAGTACGCGTCCCACACGTCGGCGTGGGCGTCCAGGTGCACGAGCGCGAGCGGGCCGTGGGTCGCGGCCGCCGCCCGCAGCTCGGCCAGTACGATCGAGTGGTCGCCGCCGATGCAGATCGGCGTCACGCCGGCCGCATGCACGGGCGCGAGGAACGCCTCGATCCGGCGTAGGGTCTCCTCGTGGTAGCCGGGCACCGTGGGCGCGTCGCCGTAGTCGATCATGGACAGGTGGCTCGTGACGTCGACCCCGAGGCCGGGGTTGTACGGGCGCAGCAGCACCGAAGCCGAGCGGATGCCCTCGGGCCCGAAGCGGGCGCCGGAGCGAAACGAGACGGCGTCGTCGGTGGGCACGCCGATCACGGCCACGTCGGCGTCGTCGAGCGACTCGCGCAGGGGCAGGCGCATGAATGTGCGCGGCCCGCTGAAGCGGGGCGTCTGGCTCGAGTCGGCGGGGCCGTACCGCACGGGCGGCATGCTATAGGGTCTCGCACCGTGGATCTGGAGCTGCAGGGGACGGTGGCCATCGTCGGCGGCGCCTCGTCGGGAATCGGGCTCGGCATCGCCCGCGCGCTTGCCGCCGAGGGGTGCGCCGTCACCGCCGTCGCCCGCGGCCGGGAGCGGCTCGAGGCGGCGGCGGCCCAGATCGGCCCCGGGACGCTCGCGGTCAGCGGCGACGTCCGCGACCACGACCTCCTGCGCCGCGTCGTGGACGAGACCGTCGCGGCCCGCGGCCGGCTCGACATCGTGGTGAACAACGCCGGCGGGCCCCCGCCGGGGACGTTCGACAGCACGCCCGACGAGGCCTGGGCCGAGGCGTTCGAGCTGTCGCTCAACTCCGTGGTGCGCCTGACGCGCCTGGCGCTGCCGCACCTGCGCAAAAGCGGCCGCGGGCGGGTCGTCAACATCGCCTCCTGGTCGGTGCGCGAGCCGATCCCCAACCTGCTGCTCTCAAACGCCATCCGGCCCGGAGTGATCGGCTGGGCCAAGACCCTCGCTCACGAGCTCGGCCCGGACGGGATTACGGTGAACACCATCGCCCCCGGCAAGATCAACACCGACCGGGTGCGGGAGCTGTGGGGCCACTACCCCGACCCCGCCGCCGCCGAGCGGGCGGACATCCAGGCGGTGCCCGCGCGCCGGCTCGGCGAGCCGGACGAGATCGGCTCTGCGGTCGCGTTCCTGTGCTCGACCCGGGCCGCCTACATCTCGGGGACGGTGCTTCCGGTCGACGGGGGCATGCTCCGCGGCGTCTGGTAGCGCCGGGCGTAACCGGTCATACGTTCCGTTTAACCCAGCCGCCTACGATTCCGGCGTGGACACGTGCTACCGCCATCCCGACCGTGAGACCGGCCTGCACTGCTCGAACTGCGGGCGGCCGATCTGCGCCGAGTGCATGACGCATGCGGCCGTCGGCATCCGCTGCCCGGAATGCGCGGGCAGGCGCACAGTGGCGCAGCGGGCCGGGTTCACCCTGCCGCGCACGCCGTACGTGACCTACGCGCTGATCGCGGCGAACATCGCGCTCTTCGTGCTCACGAACAAGATCGGCGCGTCGGGCGGCCTCGGCTTCGGCGGCGGCACGCTGAACTCGCTCGGCATCCGCCTGGTGCTGTTCGGGCCCGCGGTCGCACACGGCCAGGACTACCGCCTGCTGAGCGCGGCGTTCATCCATTACGGCATCCTGCACATCGCCGTCAACATGTACGTGCTCTACATCCTGGGCGGCGTGTTCGAGCGCTACGCCGGGCCGGTTCGGTTCGCGGCGGTCTACTTCACCTCCGCCCTTGCGGGGAGCTTCGGCGCGCTGATCCTGTCACCGAACGCGGCCACCGCCGGCGCTTCGGGAGCGATCTTCGGCATCATGGGCGCCCTCTTCGTGCTCGAGCGCCAACGGGGCATGGCGCTTCTGCAGAGCTCGATCGGCGGCCTGATCCTGATCAACCTGGTCATCACCTTCGGCATCCCCGGCATCTCGATCGGCGGCCACATCGGCGGCCTGATCGGCGGCGCCCTCGCCGGCTTGGCGCTCTCCGAGTTCGGCCGCGGCCACATGGTCTACGGCAAGCTCTCGGTGCTCTCGGTGCTTGGCGTCGCCGTCATCGCAGCGGCGTCGGTCGCAGGATCCCTCGCGGTCGTCGGATGAGGGTCCTGCGATGGCTGCGGCGCTCGTGGCCGGCGATCCTCGCGGTGCTCGCGCTGGCCGTGGCCGCGGCCCTCGTGTGGGCATGGCGGACGCCGTCGGGCTACTTCATCCTCTGGCCCGACAAGGCCCACCCCGCCGCCACCTACCTGCACATCCCCGGCGGCAAGGGCCCCGCTGCGGGGACGGGGTTCTACTTCGTCGACGTCCATGAGCTCGAGGCCAACAAGCTCGAGGAGCTCTGGGGGCGCTACCTCGTCCACGGCGCGAGCCTGATCCCCGTCCGCGATGTGGTGCTCCCCGGCGAGTCCGAGAAGCAGCGCGTGCACGAGGACTTCCAGGCGATGGACACGTCACAGGTCGTGGCCGAGGCCGTCGCCGAGCGCGCCCTCGGACGCGACGTCACCATCAGGCACCTGGGCGCGCTGGTGGAGGACGTGACGCCCGGCCTGCCCGCGGCGAAGGGCGGGATCGTGGCGGGTGACGTGATCACCGCCGTCGACGGCCACGTGGTGCACTCGGCCGCGGATCTCGTGCGCCTGACGCGCCGGCTGCGCCCCGGCGACTCGGCCGCGTACACGTTCGGGCGCACCGGGACGAAGCGCCTGCGCACCGTTGCAAGCACCGACGGCAAGCACCACGCCATCATCGGCGTGGCGGTGGGCGACGACGTCCGCATCGGCCGCATCCCGGTCAAGGTGCACTACACGATCAGCGGCATCGGCGGGCCCTCGGCGGGGCTCGCATTCGCCCTCGAGATCTACGACAGCCTGAGCGGCCGCCATCTCCTGGACGGGCACCGCATCGCCGCGACCGGCGAGCTCGACCCGCTCGGCGACGTGATCGAGATCGGCGGAGCCAAGCAGAAGGCGCTGGGCGCGATCGACGCAGGCGCCGATACGTTCCTCGTGCCCAAGGCCAACGTCGCCGCCGCGCGCCAGGCGGCCGCCGGCAAGCTGCGCGTGATCGGCGTGAACACCTTCGCCCAGGCCTTGCGGGCGATCCGAAGCCTGCGGCCGCGCTCGGCAGGCTGACCGTTTCGCGCAGTTGAGAGCCCCGTTGGGCGCTCTTTGCGGGGTCGGTGTCCGCCGGACGGTGGAGCTGGGCGGATCGGTTCCATAGACTGCCGCACTCCCACCCGACCGTCCGAGGAGGACCGTGGCATCACCCCCGCGCCGAGCGACCTGCGACGACTGCTACTTCCGCAAGACCGAGCTGTGCGCCCTGCGCCTGTCTCGGCCATGCCCGACGTTCCGGCCGATGCAGAAAGGGCGCATGGTGCCGCCGCGTCAGGCCCGCCTCCTCGAAGCCGCCGCCCAGGCAGCGGTGGCGTGAGAGCGGTGCCCGAGAACCTGTCAGCCTGATCGGGCCGGCTGGTGCCGGCCCGGGCTGGGCGCGATCGACTTGGCCCCCGCGGTGACGGCGGCCACCCCGAGGCAATCTCGGAGTGAGACCCGCGATCGCGCCCTGCCTGCGGCTGCCACTCGCTCCTCCTCCGAGCACCAAGGAGTGTGCCGGAGTTTACGGAAAATGTCAACCCGGCGCGCCGGGCGCTCAGGCGGTGACGGCGGAGCGCCTGGAGGCGAAGACCTCGCCGAGCCGGGCGATGCCCTCGCCGATCTGATCGGTGGCGCAGGCGCTGAAGGCCAGCCGCACCGAGCTGCGGCCGCCCTCCGCGGCGAAGAAGTCGGCCCCCTTCACGTACGGGACGCCCTCCTCGATCGCCGCCGCGAGCGCGTCGGTCGTGTCGATGCCGTCGGGCAGGTCGACCCAGAAGAAGTAGCCCCCGCGCGGCATCGTCCATCGCGATCCCTCGGGGAAGTGCGCCGTGAGCGCCGTCTGCATCGCGTCGCGGCGCGCGCGCAGCCCGGCGGTCGCCCGCTCGACGTTGGGCTCGAACCGGCCGGCGTCGCAGTAGGCCCAGACGATCGCCTCGGCCAGCGTGTTCGGCCCGATGTGGGTGTTCTCCGACAGGACGGCCAGCGGCTTCACGAGCGCCTCCGGGACGACCAGGTAGCCGGTGCGCACACCGGGCGCGATGGTCTTCGTGAACGACGAGCAGTAGATCACGCGCTCGCCGCCGTCGAGCTCATGCAGCGTCGGTATGGGGTCGCCCTCGAACCGCAGCAGGCCGTACGGGTCGTCCTCGACCAGGATCAGGTCGTACCGATGCGCGAGCTCGAGCAGCGCCCGGCGCCGGGCGAGCGACGCACACGCGCCCGAGGGGTTCTGATAGGTCGGGATGACGTAGACGAGGTGGGGGCGCAGACCGCCCGCGAGCAGCTCGGCCAGGCGATCGACGTCGATGCCGTCGCCCTCGAGCGGCACGGCCTGGATGTCAGCCCCGGCGCTGCGCAGGATCTTGAGTGTGCGGTCATAGGTGGGCGCCTCGACGACCGCGGTGCCGCCGTCGCCGGCGAAGAAGTGCTGGGCCAGGAAGCCGAGCGCCTGCAGCGAGCCGTTCGCGATCAGCACACGGCCGGGGTCGGTGCCGTGGCGGGCGCCGATCCACTCGCGCAGCGGGCGGTAGCCCCCCGGCGCATACGAGAGCGCGGCGATCGGGTCGGCGTCGAGCGCCCGCATCGTCGCGGCGCGCATGTCGTCGACGGGGATCAGGTCGGCGGCGGGGACGCCGCGGGTGAAGGGCACCTGTGCGGGCGGCATGGCTCCAGCCTACCGGAAGCGACGGCCGCCGCCGCCGCTTACGACAGCTTCGCGTAGGCCTCGACGGCGATCTGGGCAGCCTCGGTGGGGCTGCGGCCGACGCGCACGCCGTGGCCCTCGAGCGCGTCCTTCTTGGCCTGTGCCGTGCCTGACGATCCGGAGATGATCGCGCCCGCGTGGCCCATCGTCTTGCCCGGCGGCGCCTGGAAGCCGGCGATGTAGGCGACGACCGGCGTGGCCATGTGCTTGCCGATGAACGCGGCGGCCTTCTCCTCCTCGTCGCCCCCGATCTCGCCGACCATCACGACCAGGTCGGTGTCGGGGTCGGCCTCGAACCGCTCGAGCACGTCGATGAACCCGAGGCCGACGATGGGATCGCCGCCGATGCCGACGATGGTCGAGTTGCCGAGGCCCTTGTCGGCGAGCTCCTTGCCGATCTGGTAGGTCAGCGTGCCGGAGCGCGACACGAGCCCGATGCGGCCGGGGTTGAACACCTTCGCCGGAATGATGCCGACGTTCGCGACGCCGGGCGAGAGCGCGCCCGGGCAGTTGGGCCCGAGCAGTGTCGCGCCGCGCGCCCGGACGTAGCCGTAGAGCTGCAGCATGTCGTGCGCCGGCACGCCCTCGGTGATACAGACGATCGTCTCCACGCCGGCGTCCACCGCCTCGTAGATCGCGTCGGCGACGAAGCGCGGACCCACGAACACCATCGCCGTGTTTGCGCCGTGCTCGGCGACGGCGTCCGCCACGGTGTTGAAGACGGGGATTCCGTCCACAGTCTGGCCGGCCTTGCCCGGCGAGGTACCGGCGACCACGGCCGTGCCGTAGTCGCGGTTCAGGATGGCGTTGCGGGTGCCCTCCTTGCCGGTGATGCCCTGGACGACGAGGCGCGTTTGGGCGCCGACGAGGATCGCCATCAGGCGTCCGCCCGCGCGAGTTCCACGACGCGCTTCGCGGCGCCGAGCATCGTGTCTTCCATGTACACGTTCGGCGGTGCCGCCTCCGCCAGGATGCGGCGGCCCTCGACGTCGTTCGTGCCGTCGAGCCGCACGACGATCGGGACGCGCACATCGAGCCGCTCGAGGGCCGTCACGACTCCGCGCGCGACCTCGTCGCAGCGGGTGATGCCGCCGAACACGTTGAAGAGGACCGCCCGCACCCCTTCATCCGAGAGCAGCACCTTCATCGCCGTCACGATCTTGTCGGCGTCCGCGCCGCCGCCGACGTCGAGGAAGTTCGCCGGCGTCCCGCCGGCCTCCGCCACCACGTCGAGCGTGGACATGACGAGGCCGGCGCCGTTTCCCAGGATCCCGACCGTGCCGTCGAGCTTGACGTAGGTGACGTCGTTTTCGAGCGCCAGCCGCTCCTGATCGCCAAGCGCGAACTTATCGCGCATGGCTTTGATGTCAGGGTGCTTGAAGAGGGCGTTGTCGTCGACCGTGTACTTGGAATCGAGCGCGCGCAGCTCGCCCTCGGGGGTGACGATCAGCGGGTTGATCTCGACCAGCATGGCGTCGGTCTCGACGAAGGCCCTGTATGCGCGCGCGATGATGTCGGACGCCTGCGGGATCTCCGCGACCGGGATGCCCGCGTCGTAGCAGAGTCTGCGCGCGTGGAACGGCCGGAAACCGGCCAGCGGATCGACGTGCAGTCGCGCGATCCGCTCGTGCGCGACATCCTCGATCTCCACTCCGCCCTCTGTGGTCAGCATCAGGAGCGCCTTCTTGGCGCCGCGATCGAACGTGATCGAGAAGTAGTACTCGCGCTCGATGTCGGACGCTCGCTCGATCCATACACGCCGGGTGACGTGGCCGTTGATGTCCAGGCCGAGGATGTCGCGCGCGTGGGCCTCGGCTGCATCCGCGTCGGCCGCGTACTTGACGCCGCCGGCCTTGCCGCGCCCGCCCGTGTACACCTGGGCCTTGACCATCACCGGCGCGGCCAGCCGCTCGGCGGCCACGCGGGCCTGTTCGGGGGTCTCGGCGATCTCGCCGTCGGACACGGGGATGCCGAACCGGCTGAAGAGCTGCTTGCCCTGGTACTCGTAGAGGTCCATCGGCCGCGGGAGTCTACCCGGGCCGAGGCCCGCTCAATCCCACCATGCAGACGGGATTACCAGTTCTTGTCAACTTTGCATGTTTACGAATCGCTAACAACAAACCAACGGTTCCCGAACAATTTCGGTCAAGAATCGTCATCGGACGCTGCGACCGAACGTGCCCACACTTCGCAGCTACCTGCCTCCTCCGACGACCCGTCCGCGGGTCGTCGGGCTTTAAGGGGTCAATTGGCCGCGATGGGCCTGTACGACCGGATTGGCGCAGGGTATCCGACGCCCCGGCGGAGACAGCCTCGCATCGCCGCCCGCATCGACGCGGCCTCGGCAGCGCTGACACGGCGGTCAACGTCGGCGCCGCTACGAAGGCGTGAAGCCGGCTTCACGCACGGCCGCCCGGATGGCGCCCAGGTCGGTGCGGCCGGGATCGAACGTGACCTCGACCTCCTCCGCCACGAGGTCGGCCTGCGCCCGGCCCACGCCGGGCAGCGCCTCGAGCGTGCGACTGACGGTGCGCTCGCAGCCGCCGCAGTGCATACCGCGCACCGCGACGACCTCGGTGCGGGCCGCCACGGTCACGGCGGCGAATAGCCCGGGTTGTACTGCTTGGCCAGCTTGACGCCGGCCACCTTGGCCACGTAGGCGGCCACGTCGTCTGCCTCGGCGCCCTTCAGCAGATGCCGCGGCATGGGCGGGTCGGCCAGGTCGATCTGCTGGCGCACGAGCGCCTCGAACGACGAGTCCTTCATGCCGATGACGCGGTCGCCGGCATAGGCCGAGTCGAGGTTGGGGCCGATGGTCCCTCTCGTGCCGGCGTCCTCCAGCGTGTGGCAGGAGCCGCAGGTGCCGATGAAGAGCTTCTTGCCGTTGGCGACGTCGGCCGTCGCCGCGCTGGGGACACCCGTGCCGCCGCAGCCGGCAAGCGCCACGGCCCCGAGGGCGGTCACCACGATGCTGCGCAGGGCTCCCGGGCGGGTCATCGCGGGAGACATTAGCAAGCGGGGATCACGGCGGAGGGGGCAACGCGCCCCGCCAGGTGAGCGCCTCGGCGGCGTGCGTCGCCGCGTGTGCGAGGGTGCGATCGAGCGGCCAGCCGGACGCGAGCCCGAACAGCACGCCGGCCACGAATGTGTCGCCGGCGCCGTAGGTGTCGATCACCGGGCCCGGCACCGGGGCGGCAGCGTAGCCGGTGCCGCCGTTCGCCCCGTCGGTCACGATCACGTGCCCGGGCGGCTCGGCCAGGCGGGACAGGTCGAAGTGCTCGCCGCGATCACGGCCGCTGCCGACGAGCGCGTCGGCGCGCACCCCGCTTGCGACCAGCGCCTCGAACCGGCGCGCGGTCACCACCAGCACCGGCGTCCGGCGGGCCAGCCGCAGCGTGGCCGGGTCGTACCCGGTGAAGTAGCAGCCGTCCATGCCGTGCAGCTCGTCCCAGCCAAGCGGGTCGTCCGCGTGGGGGGCGTCGTTCTCACCGACGACGTAGAGCGTGCGCTCGCCAGCCGGGTCGACGAGCGCGAGCACCTCGGTCTGCGGCTCGGCCCGCACGACCGCCTCGAGGCGGACGCCGTGGCGCTCGAGCGGCACGCGGGCGCGCTCGTCGCTGCCGAGCGCGGTGTAGAACGTGACCTGCGCGCCCATCCGCAGGAGCGCGACCGCCGTCACGGCGCCGCCCCCGCCCGGCTGCGATAGCGGATCGGTCAGGTGCACGATCTCGCCCGGGCCGGGGATGAACGGCGCGTTCGCGAACGTCACCCACTCGATGTGCCCGATCACCGCGAGGCGCAGCATGCCGCCATCGTACGTCGTCGATCGGGGCCTGGCCCCGCGTTGCGGGGCCAGGCCCCGGTCCTACGGCACGTAGACGACCTTGCCCTGCACCTTCAGGTCCTCCATCAGCTGCTGGCCCTTGGCGACCTCGCTCAGCGGGAAGACGTGGTCGATCACCGGCTTGATCTGGCCGGCCTCGACCGCGCGCAGCGCGGCCGAGAGCTCGGCCTTGTTGGACAGGTGCGATGCCGAGCAGGTTCTGCTGCTTGTTCCAGAGGAAGCGCAGGTCGGTCACGGCCTCGAACCCGGTCGAGGCGCCGCACACGACCAGCCGGCCGCCCCAGCGCAGCGCGGCCATCGACGTCGGCCACGTCTCCTGGCCCGAGTGCTCGAACACGACGTCCGCGCCCACCTTGCCGGTGATCGCCTTGCACTCGCGCCGAGCACGTCCTCGCTGGTGCGGTCGATCACGTTGACCGCGCCGAGCTCCTCCGCCTTCGCCACCTTCGCCGGGCCGCCGACCACCGGGATCGGGTTCGCCCCGAACAGCCGGCAGATCTGGATGGCCATCATGCCGAGGCCGCCGACGCCGCCCCAGATCAGGACGTGCTCGCCGGGCTGGATGCGCGCGCGCGTGACGAGCATCCGCCAGGCCGTCTCCAGCACCAGCGGCATCGACGCCGCCTCCTCGAGCGTGAGGTTGGCCGGCTTGGGCAGCACGTTCACGGCCGGCATCGTCACGAGCTCGGAGTGACCGCCGTCGTTGGGGCCGGTCTGGAAGCCCCAGATCAGGAACTGGCGGCAGAAGAACTCCTGCCCCGACGTGCACATGTCACAGGTGCGGCAGGACAGGCCGGGATGCACGACCACCTCGTCGCCGACCTGCACCGGCGAGGAGCCGAAGCCGGTGCCGCCCACCTCCGACCCGACCGCGCGGACGACGCCGGACACGTCCGAGCCGGCGACGTGCGGGAAGATCACCTTCATCCCCGGCATCCCCCGCCGGGCCCAGATGTCGTTGAAGTTGGCGCCCGCCGCCTTCACCTCGATCAGCACCTCGAACGGCCTCGGCTCCGGCTCGGGGATGTCGGTGTACTGGAGCACCTCCGGGCCGCCGTGCTCCTCGAAGACGACGGCTTTCATGCGGACAGCGCCCTCCCCGAGATACTCGAAGTTGTCGACGTAGCGCCGCACGTCGTCCTCGCTGTGCTGCACCGAGAGCGTCCAGTTCTCGGACTTGCCCCACGGCGCCATGAACACGCCGCGGTTGAACTGCACCAGCCAGTTGACGTAGCCGAGCTCGTCGGACACCTCGAGGTAGTCGCGGTAGTTGCGGACGCGCTCGCCGCGGTAGGTGACCGCGCCGCGGGCCGACAGCACGGTCGTGTAGCCCTGGATGCCGGTGCGCTCCGATCACGCCGTCGCAGCCGTCGCGCAGGATCTCGCCCAGGCGGTCGAACTCCGTGTAGGCGTCGGGCGTCAGGATCTCGGTCAGCGTCGCGTGCATCGCGGCCATCGTCAGCGGGTTGCCGTTGAACGTGCCGACCTGGTCGATCTTGCCCGTCGGCGATCCAGCCCATCACCTCGTCGGTGCCGCCGATCGCGCCGCAGGGCAGCCCGCCGCCGACCGACTTGGCCAGGCACAGCACGTCGGGCGTGACGCCGAACGCGCTCGACGGCGCCGCCGTAGGCGATGGTGGCGCCGGTCTTGACCTCGTCGAAGACGAGCAGCGCGCCGTGCGCGTGCAGCAGCTCCTTGACGCCGGCAGGTAGCCGTCGTCGGGCAGGACGAAGCCGGCGTTCATCATCGCCGGCTCCACGATCATGCCGGCCACCCGGCCCTTGTAGCGCTCGAGCGTGCGCTCGAGCGCGTCCAGGTCGTTGAACGGCACGACCCGGGTCAGCTGTGACGTACGGCCGGCAGGCCCAGCGTCTGCGGCACCGACACCGGGTCGTCGTAGGGGCCGATCTTGTCGGCCGGCGGCGCCACCGACACCATCAGCGCGTCGTGGTGGCCGTGGTAGGAGCCCTCGATCTTGAACAGGATGTCGCGGCCGGTGTAGGCCCGCATCAGCCGCACGGCGTCGAGCGTCGCCTCGGTGCCGGAGTTGCCGAACCGCCACAGCGGCAGGCCGAAGCGCTGCTGCAGGTGCTCGCGCGACCGCGATCGACTCCTCGGTCGGCTGGGCGAAGTGCGTGCCGCGGCTGACGCGCTCGGAGACGACCTCGACGATCCGGGGATGGGCATGGCCGACGGCCATGGCGCCGTAGCCGTTGTGGAAGTCGACGTACTCGTTGCCGTCGACGTCGACCACCTTCGAGCCGTGGCCCTCGGCCAGGTAGATCGGGTGCGGCTCGGTGGCCTGCCAGCTGGAGGCGACGCCGCCGGCCAGCGACCGGCGGGCCCGCTCGGTCATCTCGCGCGAGTGCTTGTGGCGCTCGTTGAACGTCGGCCTCCTCGGTCTCGATCAGCTTCGCCAGCTTCGGTCGGATCGATGCTCTTCTGTACGACGCTCACGACTTCACTCCTCCCAGTACCTCTCCGTAGCGGTTGTCACGCCAGGCGAGCGCGGCCTTGAGCCCCTGCTGACTGGACGATCTCCATGAACTCCCGCTGCTCCGGCGTGTCCGCCGCGTTCAGCATCGACGACAGATCGAGATTCATGTTGACCGCCTCCCGCAGGCCCATCGCCTCGTATGCGCGCACCAGCGCGATCTTGGTCAGGCGCAGCACCGGCAGCGGCGTCGGCGCGATCTTGCGCACCAGCCCCTCCACCTCCGCGTCGAGCTCGTCCTCGGGCACGACGCGGTTGATCATCCCGGCGCGCTCCGCCGCCTCGGCGTCGATCATGTCGCCGGTGAAGAGCAGCTCGTTGGTCTTCTTCTGGCCGAGCACGAACGGCATCAGCAGCGTCACCGGCCCCGATCCGTACCGGATCTCCGGCTCGCCGAAGCGCCCGCTCTCTCCGCGACGATCATGTCGCAGGCCATCGCCAGCTCGCAGCCGCCCGCCAGGCAGTAGCCGCGCACGGCGGCGATCGTCGGCTTCGGCAGCGCCCACAGCTTCATCGTGGCGTCGATGTCGGTGGCGAGCACGTCGTGCCACTCGTGAGCCGGGATGTCCGCGTGGGCGGCCTCGGCGGACAGGTCGTAGCCGGCCGAGAACGCCCGCTCGCCGGCCCCGGTGACCACCACCACCTTGACCTCGTCGTCGGCCACGGCGCGGTCGAGGGCCGCGTGCAGCCCCTCGAGCACGGCGCCGTTCAGCGCATTCAGCTTCTCGGGCCGGTTCAGCGTGATCCAGGCGGCCGGGCCGCGCATCTCGTAGAGAACGGCTTCGCTCATTCGGTCTCCTTCAGGACGATCAGACAGTCGAGCGCAACGGCGCGCTCGCCGGAGACCAGCAGGGGGTTGACGTCGATCTCGAGCGCCTCGGGATGCTCGGCCAGAGCGCGAGACCGCCACGATCGCGTCGATCAGCGCCTGCGGCGGCGCGCCGCCGAGCAGGCGGACGAGGGCGGGGAGGCCGCGATCACGCGGCGGGCGCCGTCGTCGTCGAGCGGCGCCAGGCGGCGGCCACGAGATCGAGCTCCTCGGCCAGGCCGCCGCCGATCCCGACCACGATGGTGGCGCCGTAGTCGGGATCGCGCACGACGCCGACCAGCACCTCGACGCCGCCCGAGACCTGCTCGGCGACGATCACCCGGCCGCCCATGCGCTCGGCCGCCGACCGCACCGACGCGGCGTCGGCCAGGTGCAGCGCGACGCCGCCGACGCGGGCCTTGTGGGCGACGTTGTCGATCTTGACGACGACGGGGTAGCCGATCCGCTCGGCCGCGGCCACGGCCTCGTCGGGCGAGGCGCACCGCTCCGCCCGCACGTACGGGACGCCGTGCGCGGCGAGCACCGCCGCCGAGTCGAGCTCCGACAGCGCGCCGGCGCCCGCCAGCGGCTCGTCGGCCGGCACGGATCGCGGCGGCGGCAGGTATCCCTCGTGGCTCAGGCGGGCCGCGAGCGCGCGCAGGCCGGGCAGGCTGCCCTTGAGCAGCGGGATGTCGTGCTGGCGCGCCCACTCCAGATCCTCGACCGGCGGGTCGGCGGTGGTCACCGTGATCACGCGGGGAAGATGTCCGTGCCCTCGACGGCGGCGCGCAGGTCGTCGGCGATGTTCGTCGCCAGCGTGCGCTCGGTGCCCCGAAGCCACTCCGATGGTCGATGTCCGACACCAGCACGTCGAACTCGCCCGACTCGGCCATCAGCTGAAACACGCGCGGGAAGACGACCCGGTCGTCGTCGATCGCCCAGCAGTCGACCGGGTTGCCGACATGGACGAAGTTCGGGAACTCGGCCACGATCCGGGCCCGCAGCTCGTCGGAGAAGAGCGGAAGCGGGATGCCGGCCTGCTCGGCCTTGTCGGCGAAGTACTCGCCCTCGCCGCCGGAGTTCGTGACCGCGCCGATGCGGCGGCCGCGCGGCGGCGTCGCCCGCGAGAACACCTCCAGGTGCTCCAGCCAGTCGCCGAAGTCGTCCACCCGGATCGCGTTGTAGTAGCGCAGCATCGCCGAGAAGCTGCGGTCGGACCCGACCAGCGCACCCGTGTGCGCGAGCGCCGCCTGGGCGCCCATCTCCGACGTGCCCACCTTGAGCACGATCGCCACCTTGCCGGCCTCGGCCAGGCGCCGCAGCGCCTGCTCGAACGCCGCCGGCCGGCGCACGGCCTCGAGGAACAGCCCGACCACGCGGGTGTCCGGGTCGTCGGCGAACCAGTCGACGAAGTCGGCCACGTCGGTGACCGTCTCGTTGCCGGCCGAGACGACGGTGCGAAAGCCGATGCGCGGGCCGAGCGAGACCAGGATCTCGCCGATCGAGCCGGAGTGCACGAGCGTCGCCACCGGGCCGGGGACGAACGTCGGGTGCAGGCTGCCGATCCACGGCGACGGGAACCCGGGCGTGGCGATGCCCATGCAGTTGGGGCCGACCATCGCGACCCCGGCCGCGCGCACGCGGGCCGAGATCCGCTCGGAGATGGCAGGGCCCTCGGGGCCGGCCTCGTTGCCGAGCCCGGGCGTCATGATCGCGCGCACGCCCTCCACCGAGAGCACGTCGTCGACGGCCGCCTCGATCCGGCGATGCCCGACGCCCATGACCACCATCTCCGGCACCGCCGGGCAGTCCGCCATCGCCGGGAAGCACGGCACGCCGCAGGCCTCGGTCTTCGTCGGGTTGATGCCGTAGAAGGGCACGCCGGGCACGGTCATGTTCTCGGCGATCCGAAGCGACGTGCGGTCGGAGATGCCGTAGATCGCCACGGACGCCGGGTTGAAGACGGCGTCCAGGGCTGCGTTTCGATCGGCGCCGGCTCGGGGCGCCGTCACGTCCTGTGCCGACACTCAGTCCTCCGCCTGCTCGACGAAGAAGCGCCCGGTCTCGCCTCCCGAGAAGAACCGCGAGGTGACCGTCTTCTTGCGCGTGTAGAAGTCGACGGCGTCGGAGCCGTGGGCGTGCAGGTCGCCGAAGAACGACCCCTTCCAGCCCGAGAACGGGAAGAACGCGACCGGCGCGGCGACGCCGATGTTGACCCGACCATGCCGACCTGGACGTCGTGCCGGTAGCGGCGGGCGGCGGCGCCCGACTCGGTGAAGATCGACGTGCCGTTGCCGTAGCGGCTCGAGTTGACGATCTCGATCGCCTCGTCGAGCGAGGCGGCGTGGATCACCGCGAGCACGGGCCCGAACACCTCCTCCTGGGCGATGTCCATGTCGGGCGTGACGCCGTCGAGGATGGTCGGCCCGACGAAGGCGCCGCCGGCGCTCCCTGCCTGCGTGCGGCCGTCGACGACCGCCGTCGCGCCGTCCTCGAGGCCGCGATCGATCCACTCGAGGATGCGGTCGCGGGCGGTGCTCGAGACGACCGGCCCCACGTCGGTGCCGCGCTCGAGGCCGTCGCCAACGGTCAGGTCGCGCGTGCGCGCGACGAGCTCGTCCACGAGCGGCTTCTTGGCATCGCCGACGGCGACCACGACCGAGCCGGCCATGCAGCGCTGGCCGGCCGCGCCGAAGGCCGAGCCGATGATGTTCGAGACGGTCTTGCCGATAACGGCGTCGGGCATGACCACCATGAAGTTCTTGGCACCGCCCAGGGCCTGCACGCGCTTGCCGTTTGCCGCCGCCCGCTCGTACACGTAGCCGGCCACCTTGGCCGAGCCGACGAACGAGATCGCGTCGACGTCGGGGTGGTCGAGCAGCGCGTTGACGACGTCGGCGCCGCCGTTGACCAGATTCACGACGCCGTCGGGCAGGCCGCCGAGGTCGTCGATCAGGTTGAAGACCAGCTCCTGCGTCAGCGGCACCTGCTCGGACGGCTTCAGCATGAACGTGTTGCCGCAGGCGATGGCGAAGGGCAGGAACCAGAACGGCACCATCGCCGGGAAGTTGAACGGCACGATCGCCGCGCACACGCCGACCGGCTGGCGGATCGTCTCGCAGTCGACGTTCGTGGCGACGTCCTCCAGGATGCGGCCCTGCATCGTCTGGGGCACGGCGGTTGCGGCCTCGCACATCTCGACCATGCGGCCGACCTCGGCGCGCGCGTCCGGCAACGTCTTTCCCATCTCGCGCGTCACCGAGCGGGCGAGCTCGTCGGCGTGGCTCTCGATCACCTGGCGCAAGCCGAACAGCCAGCGCGCGCGCTCGATCACCGAGCGCGACCGCCAGTCGCCGGAGCGCCGCGCGAGCGGCCTTGACGGCGGCGTCGACGTCGGCCGCGCCCGACAGCGGCACACGGGCGAGCATCTCTCCGGTGGCGGGATTTGTGACGTCACGCTGCTCGCCGGCGGTCGCGGCCACCCAGCGGCCCCCGACGTAGTTTCCGAGCAGGCGCGTCGAAGCGGTCGTTGCCATCCCTGCATTGAATCCGAGCGCCGCCCCCGCCGCCACCTTACACTATGTCCATGAACTCGCCCAAATCCGGACAGTCTGTCCTGACGGTGGCGGATCTGCTCGCCCTCGACGAGTTCCGCTCAGGCGAGGTCACCGTGGCCGCAGGCGGCCACCGGCTGGGGAACCGGGTCGAGTGGGTGCACGTGTTCGAGACGCCCGCGGTGAGCGAGGTGCTGCGCGGCGGCGAGTTCCTGCTCACCACCGGCATCGGCCTCGCCGGCATGTCGCCGGCCGAGGTCGAGGCGCTCGTCGCCGCCGTCGCCCGCTCGGGCGCCGCCGGGATCGGCTTCGAGCCCACCCACGCGGCGGCCGACGTGCTCGTGCCCGCCTGCCGCGCGCACGACCTGCCGCTGATCGTGTTCGGGCATGACGTGCGCTTCGTCGACATCACCCACGTCGTCCACGAGCGGCTGGTGTCGGGCGAGCTGCAGACCCTGCGGCGGGCGGTGACGCTGCAGGCCCAGCTGCGCGACGCCGCGCGCGAGGGCCTGGGGCCGAGCGGTCTCGTGGCCGCGCTCGGCGACGTGCTCGGCGCGCAGGTGCTCCTCGAGCGCATCGACCGCACACCCGTCGCGACGTCCCCCGAGGACGGGCTCGACGTCGCCTTCCTGGATGCGCTCGACCGCCACCGCCAGCGCCTGCCCACCTCGCTCCACTCACGCCCGGTCAACCCCGGCGCTGGCTGCACGTGCTCTCGCGGCACGGCGACGAGCTCGACGAGCTGGCCGTCGACGAGGCCGCCTTCCTGCTCACCGTCGCGCTCGCCTCCCAGCCGCCGTCCGACGAGGTGCCCTCCGCCGAGCGCGCGCGGCTCGTCCAGCGCCTGGCCGAGGGCCGTGCGGGCAGCGCCGCCGACGTCGTCCGCCGGGCGCGGTCGGTCGGCGTCGACCTGTCGCGGGCGACGCTCTGGGCCGTGCACGGGCGCGGGTCGCTCGAGCGGCTCGAGCGGATGGGCATGGACGCGCTCGTGGACGGACGCCGGGCGGTGGTCGCGGTCCGCGGCGACACGGACATCGCCGCGGTGGCCCGCGACCTCGTCCGCCGCGGGGCGGTGACCGCGGTCGGGCTCGACGCGCGCGGCGGCGAGCCGGCGCAGCTGCGCGACGCGCTTCACGCGGCCGAGTGCGCCTGCCTGGTGGCGGCCGCGGCCGGGCCGCCGGTCAGGCCCGCCGCCGGAGCTGGGGGCGCTGCGGGCGGTCGCCCGGGCCGTGCTCGCGGGCGAGCGGGTCGAGGCCCGCTTCGACGAGGCGACGCAGCGCGTGCTCGAGGCCCTGGTCGCCACGGGCTGGTCGAAGGCGGCCGCCGCCCGCCGCCTGGGCGTGTCCCGCCAGCGCCTGTACGAGCGCCTCGCCGGCCTGAACGAGCGCCACCGGATCGACGTCGACCTGCCGCAGACCCGCGTCGAGCTCGCGCTCGAGGTGTGGGCGGTGCGGATGGCCGAGCTGGTGGAGTAGGCGGATGGACCGGTGCCTGGCACCGTTTCGGTGCCAGGCACCTGCTTGCGGTCAGACCAAACGCACGAGGGCCTGGCCGCTCGAGACCTGGTCGCCCTCGCCGACCGCGACCTCGTCGACCTCGCCGGCGTGGTGCGCGACGATCTCGTTCTCCATCTTCATCGCCTCGATCACGACCAGCACCTGGCCGTCCGCGACGTGGTCGCCGGTAGCGACGCCGACGCGCAGGACGGTGCCCTGCATGGGGCTGCGGACGACGTCGACCTCGTGATGGGCGTCGGCCTCGCGCGCGGCCAGCGCCGCCCGCCGCGCCCGCAGCCGCGCGCGCCCGGGGTGCTCGGGCACGGCGACCGTCACCTCGAACCGCTTGCCGTCGACCTCGGCGACGTGCGTGCGCACCTCGCTCTCGGGCGAGAGATCGGGGCCAGGCCCCATCCCGGTGCCAGGCGCCGCAACCTGCTCACGGGCGAAGCCGCCGCCCTCGACGTATTCGCGCAGCGTGCCGCCGGCGGCGAACTCCGGGTGCTGCATGATCGCGACGTGGAGCGGGATCAGCGTTGTGATGCCGCCGATCTCGAACTCCCCGAGCGCGCGCAGCATGCGCCGCCGGGCCAGCTCGCGATCCTCGTCCCACACGATCAGCTTGGCGAACATGGGGTCGTACAGCCCCGAGACCTCGGTGCCCGCCTCGACCCCCGAGTCGACCCGGACCCCGGGCCCGGCCGGCTCGCGGTAGGTCGTCACCCGGCCGGGCGTGGGCACGAAGCCCGCGGCCGCGTCCTCGGCGTTGATGCGGCACTGGATCGAGTGGCCGTACAGGCGCACCTGATCCTGTGTCCAGCCGAGCGGCCGGCCTGACGCGATCCAGATCTGCTCGCGCACCAGATCGAGGCCGGTCACCATCTCGGTCACCGTGTGCTCGACCTGCAGGCGCGTGTTCATCTCGAGGAAGTACCAGGAGCCGTCGCCGGCGAGCAGGCCCTCGACCGTGCCCGCGCCGGTGTAGCCCGCCGCCCGCGCCGCGTCGACGGCGATCGCGCCGATCCGCTCGCGCAGCTCGGCGGACACCGCGGGCGACGGCGTCTCCTCGACGATCTTCTGGTGCCGGCGCTGGATCGCTGCAGTCGCGTTCGCCCAGGTGGATGACGTTGCCCTGGGTGTCCGCCAGCACCTGCACCTCGATGTGGCGGGGGTTGTCCAGGTAGCGCTCCAGGTAGACCGTGTCGTCGGCGAAGTAGGTCTTGCCCTCGCGCCGGGACGAGGCGTAGGCCGCCTCGAGCTCGCCCGCCTCCCGCACGACCCGGATGCCCTTGCCGCCGCCGCCGGCCGCCGCCTTGATCGCCACCGGGTAGCCGATCTCGCCCGCGATGCGCAGCGCGTCGGCGACGGTCGTCACCGGATCGGTCCCGCCCGGGACGATCGGGACGCCGGCGGCGGCCATCAGCTCGCGGGCGCTCGTCTTGGACGCCATCGCCTCCATCGCCTCGGGCGAGGGCCCGACGAAGACGAGGCCGGCCTCGGCACACGCGCGCGCGAAGTCGGGGTTCTCGGCCAGGAAGCCGAACCCGGGGTGGATGGCCTGGGCGCCGGCGCGGCGCGCGACCGCGATGATCGTGTCGGCGCGCAGATAGCTCTGGGGCGACGGCCCCGGGCCGATCTGGTACGCCTCGTCGGCAAAGCGGACGAACGGGCCGTCCCGGTCGGCCTCGGAGTACACCGCCACGGATGCGATCCCCATCTCGCGCAGCGTGCGGCAGACGCGGATCGCGATCTCGCCCCGGTTGGCCACGAGCACCTTCGTGAACACCCCGCCCCCTATGGGGTCAGACCCCGGTTCGGCGGCGTGCGCGATTCGTCACCGTCCTGTGACGCCGGGGCCTCGGCCGGCTCGATCAGCCCGAGCGCCTCGAGCGCCTGCTGCACGGCCGCCGCCTCCGCGGGGGTCGGCTCGGGTTCCAGGCGGATGCGCTCCTCGCTCACAGCGGGATGTTGCCGTGCTTGCGATGCGGCGGGTCGATGCGCTTACCCCGGCACGCCTCGAGCGCCGTGATCAGCGCCGGCCGCGTGCGCGACGGGGCGATGACGTCGTCGACGTACCCGCGCTCGGCGGCGGTGAACGGATTCGCGAACCGCTCGCGGTACTCCTCGACGAGCTCGGCGCGGCGCGCGTCCGGGTCGTCCGCCGTCTCGAGCTCCTTGCGGAAGACGATGTTGACCGCGCCGTCGCTGCCCATCACCGCCACCTCCGCCGTCGGCCAGGCGAAGTTGAAGTCGGCGCCGACGTGCTTGGAGCTCATCACGTCGTAGGCGCCCCCGTAGGCCTTGCGGGTGATCACGGTCAGCTTCGGGACGGATGCCTCGCAGTAGGCGTAGAGCAGCTTCGCGCCGTGGCGGATGATGCCGCCCCACTCCTGGTCGGTGCCGGGCAGGAAGCCGGGCACGTCCACGAACGTGACCACCGGCAGGCCGAAGGCGTCGCAGGTGCGCACGAACCGCGCCGCCTTGACCGAGCTCTTGATGTCCAGCACCCCGGCGAGCGCCCGCGGCTGGTTCGCCACGACCCCGACCGGGTGGCCGCCGAGCCGGGCGAAGCCGCAGACGATGTTCTCGGCGAAGCGCTCCTGCACCTCCATGAACTCGCCGTCGTCCATCACCCGGCGGATGACCTCGTGCATGTCGTACGGCTTGGTCGGCTCGTCCGGGATCAGCCGGTCGAGCTCGGCGTCCTGACGGTCTGGCGGATCGGACGGCGGCTCCCACGGAGGCGGCTCGGCGCTCGACTGGGGCAGGAACGAGAGCAGGTAGCGGCAGTCGCCGATCAGCGCGCGCTCGTCGGGGGCGATGAAGTGGGCGACGCCGGAGCGGGTCGCGTGGGTGGTCGCGCCGCCGAGCTCCTCGAAGCTGACGTCCTCGCCGGTGACGGTCTTCACCACCTCGGGCCCGGTGATGAACATGTGGGAAGTCCCCTCCACCATCATCACGAAGTCCGTGATCGCGGGCGAGTACACGGCCCCGCCCGCGCACGGCCCGACGATCAGCGAGATCTGGGGGATCACGCCCGAGGCGTGCACGTTGCGCACGAAGATGTCGGCGTAGCCGGCCAGCGAGACGACGCCCTCCTGGATGCGCGCGCCGCCGGAGTCGTTGATGCCGATGATGGGGCAGCGGTAGCGCAGCGCCATGTCCATCACCTTGACGATCTTCTCGGCGAAGGCCTCGCCGAGCGAGCCGCCGAACACGGTGAAGTCCTGCGAGAAGACGAACACGCGCCGGCCCTCGATCGTGCCGTGCCCGGTGACGACCCCGTCGCCGTACGGGCGGGTCTCCATCATGTTGAAGTTGGGGCTTCTGTGCTGCACGAATGCGTCGAGCTCCGTGAAGCTCTGGGGGTCGAGCAGGAGCTCGATCCGCTCGCGCGCGAGCAGCTTGCCCCGCGCCCGCTGGCGCTCGGCCGCCTCGGGCGTGCCCGCGCTTGCGGCCTCCCGGCGCAGGCGCTCCACGGCCTCCAGGCGCTCACGGGTGGTGTGCTCGGGCATGGCCGAAGAGCCTACCGGAGCGGCCCTCTCCGAGATTCCACGCAAAATCCGAACAAGAGATGCCCGGTCGGGGAACTATCATCGGACGCGTGGTTGGGCCGTGCCTCAAATGAAAAGTTTTGGTGAAGATTCACCTTGACGCGGCCAGTTAGGACAGGTACGTTCGACCATGCGAGGCACAACTCCGAGGAGGGTGGGCACCCTGTGGGCGAGCATGCGAGAGCAGATCGTTCGACCTCCGCGCTACGCGTGGAGCGAAAAGGCCGTGGTCTGAGCACGGTCGTCACCGCACCGGTGCGGGCACACCGGTCAGTGATCCGGCGCCCGCGGCCGGCCGGTCGCACGCGCCGCTCGACGGTCCGCTGGGCACTTGTCCTGGCCGACCTGCTCGGCCTGACCACCGCAACCGCTGTCGCCTACCTGCTCACCCAGGGCGGCATCGGCTTCGACCCACTGCTCCTGGCGCTGCCCGCATGGGGCGCGCTCGCCGGCTTTTACGGCCTGTACAAGCGGGATCGCGTGGGTGCCGACAACGCCACCCTCGACGAGGTCTGGCCCATCTTCAACTGCGTCACGGTGGCCTCGTTCGCCGTCTTCGCGGTCGTTCAGGCCTTCGGCCCGTCGCATCTGCACGGCGGCCGGGTTGTCGCGTTCTGGGCGCTCGCATCGGTCGCGATTCCGGCCTATCGCAGCATCGCCCGCACCCTCCTGCGCCGTCAGCTCGCGCTCAAGCAGCGCGCGGTCGTGGTCGGCGCCGGCCTCGTCGGCCAGGAGATCGCGCGCAAGGTCCTGCGCCAGCCGAGCTACGGCCTCGACCTGGTCGGCTTCGTCGATCCCAACCCCCTCCAGCTACACGAGGAGCTGCAACATCTGCCCGTCCTCGGCTCGACCGACGATCTGGCCGAGTTGCTGGTCTCGCACGACATCGATCATGTCGTGTTGGCGTTTACCGCAGATCATCAGGCCGGCCTGGATGTCGTCCGGGTTTGCAACGAGATGGGCGTGCAGGTCGACATCGTGCCGCGCCTGTTCGAGGTCGTCGGCAGCCGGGCGGCGGTGTACTCGCTCGAGGGCACGCCGCTCCTGGGCCTGACGCCGCCGGTGCTGGGCGCCTCGCACAGGCTGGCGAAGCGCTCGATGGACATCTTCGGAGCCATCTTCGGGCTGGTGGTGCTCTCGCCGCTCTTCCTCGCGACCGCGATCGCGATCCGGATGGGCGGGCCCGGGCCGATCTTCTTCCGCCAGATCCGGATCGGCCGCGGCCAGAAGCCGTTCACGATCATCAAGTTCCGCACGATGGTGCCCGACGCCGAGGAGCGCAAGGCCGAAGTCGCCCATCTGAACGCCCACTTCGGGCTCGGCGACGCGCGCATGTTCAAGATCCCCGACGACCCCCGCCAGACGACCGCCGGCCGCTTCCTGCGCAAGTACTCGATCGACGAGTTCCCGCAGCTCTGGAACGTGCTGCGCGGCCAGATGAGCCTCGTGGGGCCGCGGCCGCTGATCCCGCACGAGCACCAGTTCGTGAACGACTGGGGCCTGCGCCGGCTCGACCTGACGCCCGGGCTCACGGGCCTCTGGCAGGTGTGCGGACGCAGCGAGGTGACGTTCTCGCAGATGCTCGTCCTCGACTACCTGTACGTCACCAACTGGAGCCTCTGGGGCGACATCAAGCTGATCCTGCGCACCGTGCCCGCGCTCATGGGCAAGACGCGCGGCGCCAGCTAGCATCGCCCGCGCACCGTCCCGCGTGGTGGAGCCCAGCCATCCGCCGGCGGCCGGGCGGCGGATCCGGTGGCGCGACGTTCCCGCGCCCGTGCGCGCCGGCGTCGAGCTGCGGCTGGGCGGGCACGTCGCCCAGGCCCGCTCGCAGCGCGGCGGCTTCTCGCCCGGCGCCGCGGCGCGGGTGCGGCTGACCGACGGGCGGCGGGCCTTCGTCAAGGCGGCGGGCCTCGCGCCGAACCCCGACGCCCCCGGCATGCACCGGCGCGAGGGGGAGGTGTCCGCGGCGCTGCCGGCCGCCGTCCCGGCTCCGCGGCTGCTCGGCACCTACGACGACGGCGACTGGGTGGCGCTCATGTTCGAGGACGTCGCCGGCCGCCAGCCGCGCCTGCCGTGGCGCCGCGCCGAGCTCGACCGCGTGCTCGACCTGCTGATCGGCCTCGCCCGCACGCTCACCCCGAGCCCGCTCGCGCTCGCGTCGGTGGCCGAGCGCCACGGCGACGAGTGGTCGGGGTTCCGCGACCTGGCCGCGGCGCATGCCGGCGGCGACGCGCCTGCCGATCTCGATCCGTGGATCGTGCGCAACCTCGCCCGGCTGGCGGCGCTCGAGGCCACCTGGCCGCTCGCCGCCGCCGGCGACACCCTGGTGCACGTCGACATCAGGGCCGACAACCTGCTGATCGCCGGCGAGCGCACATTCGTCGTCGACTGGCCGCACGCGGCCGTCGGCGCGGCGTGGATCGATCTGCTCGTGATGCTGCCGAGCGTGGCGATGCAGGGCGGCCCCGATCCGGCGGCGGTCTTCGCGGCCCACCCGGTCTCCCGCGGTGCCGACCCCGCCGCCGTGACGGCCGTCCTGTGCGCGCTCACCGGATTGTTCGTCGCCGATGGCCGCCTGCCCGACCCGCCGGGTCTGCCGACGCTGCGCGCCTTTCAGACCGCCCAGGGCACGCACGCGCTGCGCTGGCTGCGCCAGCGTCTGGGTGAATAGCCGGGGTCAGACCCCGTGTATTCAGGGGCGGGCGCGCAGGGCGTCGTGCGTGCCCCACTCGTCGCGCAGCACCTGGCATACCTCGCCCACCGTGGCCTGCGCGCGCAGGGCGGCGCGGATGGGGACGAGCAGGTTCGCGTCGCCTCCCGCGGCCGCCCGCACCTGCGCCAGGGCGGTTTCGACGTCGCCGGGGTCGCGCCCGGCCCGCACCGCGGCGGTGCGCTCGCACTGACGCCGCTCGGCCTCGGGGTCGATCCGGTGCAGCTCGATCGGCGCCTCCTGCTCGGCGGCGTAGCGGTTCACGCCGACGATCACCTGCTCGCCCGACTGCACGCGCTGGTGATAGGCGAACGCCGCCTGCTCGATCTGATCCTGCACCCAGCCTGCCTCCACCGCGGCCACGGCGCCCCCCAGCTCGTCGACCGCGCCGATCAGCGCCCGGGCCTGATCCGCCAGGGCGTCGGTGAGCGCCTCGACGTAGTAGCTGCCGGCGAGCGGATCGGCGGTGTCGACGGCGCCGGCCTCGGCGGCGAGGATCTGCTGGGTGCGAAGCGCGATCGTGGCGCTGTGCTCCGTCGGCAGGGCCAGGGCCTCGTCGAACGCGTTCGTATGCAGGCTCTGGGCGGATCCGCACACGGCGGAGAACGCCTGCACCGCCACCCGCACGATGTTGTTCTCGGCCTGCTGCGCGGTCAGCGTCGAGCCGCCGGTCTGGGCGTGGAAGCGCAGCATCATGCTGCGCTCGTCACGCGCGCCGAAGCGCTCGCGCATCACCTCGGCCCAGATGGTGCGCGCCGCCCGGAACTTCGCCACCTCCTGGAAGAAGTTGTTGTGCGCGTTGAAGAAGAACGACAGCCGGCGGGCGAAGGCATCCACCTCGAGGCCGGCGGCGACGGCCGCCTGCACGTAGGCGATGCCGTTTGCGAGCGTGAACGCGATCTCCTGAGCCGCGGTCGAGCCCGCCTCGCGGATGTGGTAGCCGGAGATCGAGATGGTGTTGAAGCGCGGCAGGCGCTCGGTGCAGTAGCGGAAGGTGTCCACGGTGAGGCGCATGCTCGGCCGGGCGGGGAAGATGTAGTTGCCGCGGGCGATGTACTCCTTGAGGACGTCATTTTGGATCGTGCCGGTGAGCGCGGCCGGGGCGACGCCCTGCTCCTCCGCGACCAACTCGTACAGCAGCAGGAGCAGCGCCGCCGGAGCGTTGATCGTCATCGACGTCGACACGGTGTCGAGCGGGATGCCCGCGAGCAGCGCGCGCATGTCGGCGATCGAGTCGATCGCAACGCCGGTGCGGCCCACCTCGCCGCGGGCCAGCGGATGGTCGGAGTCGAGGCCGAGTTGCGTCGGCAGGTCGAACGCCACCGAGAGCCCCGTCTGGCCGCGGTCGAGCAGCAGGCGGAAGCGGCTGTTCGTCTCCTCGGCCGAGGAGAACCCGGCGTACTGCCGCATCGTCCACGGCCGCTCGCGGTACCCGTCGGGACGCACACCGCGGGTGTACGGGAACGCGCCCGGGGCGGGCCGCTCGGGCGGCGCATCCTGCGCCCGGTACACGGGCTTCAAGGGGATGCCCGACTCGGTCGAGCGCTCGCGATCGGCGGACACGCCCGCAGGATAGAGGAGGCCCGCCTGCGGGGACCGCCTTCTAGAGGAGCCCCGGCTGCCGGGACCGCCTTCCTCGACACGGCAGCCAGTCAGCGCCGTGTCTCGAGCGGTCCCAGGCCTCCGGGGCTCCCCCGCCCACCATAGAACTCCGGAGGCCGCGGTTCAACCCCACCGGCGGTCGGGGATAGGCTGCGCGCATGCGGATCACGGTGAGGCTGTTCGCGGCGCTGCGGGAGCGGGCCGGCTGGTCACAGCAGGAGCTCGATCTGCCCGAGGGGTCCGTGGTCGCCGACGTCTGGCCCGCGCTCGGCCTGGGCGAGGAGCCGGCCGGGCTCGCGTACGCCCGCAACCGCGAGTACGCGCTCCGCGACGCCCTCATCGAGGATGCCGACGAGGTGGCGGTCATCCCGCCGGTGTCCGGCGGCGCCTTCAGCGTCCTGCCCGGCCCGCTTGACCTCGACGCGGTCGTCCGCCAGGTCTCCGACCCGGCCGCGGGCGCGATCGCGACCTTCATCGGCACCACCCGCACGCACAGCCGCGGGCGCACCGTCGTGCACCTGGAGTACGACGCCTATCCGGAGATGGCCGAGGCGGAGATGGCCCGTATCGGCGAGGCGATCCGCGGCCGCCACGACGTGCTCCACGTGGCGATCTCCCACCGCACCGGGCACGTCCCGATCGGCGAGGCCAGCGTGATCATCGCCGTCTCCGCCGCCCACCGCGGCCCGGCGATGGACGCATGCCGCGAGGCCATCGACACGCTCAAGCAGACCGTGCCGGTGTGGAAGAAGGAGGTCTTCGAAGGCGGCGCGGAGTGGATCGGGCGCGAGGGCACATGATGATCTCTCTCTCATCCCCGTGACGGTCTGGGCGGCGAGAACCGAGCAGCGCAAGGACGCAGGGAGCGTTCATAGTGGTGGAACTATGGGCGCGACCGAGAAGCGTTCAAGGGCAGTTGCCCTTGAACGCGGTCTGAGGCGTCTGCGATCACGCAGACGCCGAAGCGCGATGCGACGGTTCGCAGCCGCAGCGGCCACCACGGTCGACCGACAGACCAAGCTGCTAGGGCGTCCAGGCGCGCGGGGATGAGAGATAGATCATCTGGACAGCCGCGGAACGGCGGCTACGCTGTGAGCATGAGCTATGAACCGTGGGAGCCGCATGACGCGCCGACGGGCCTCGTCCCGCCGCCCCCGGCCGACCCGCCGTTTCAGTCGCCCGTGCGGGAACACCGTGGCCCGCTGCGCCGCCTCGGCGGCGGCATCGTCGGCGGTGGCCTGCTCGCGCTCAAGTTCGTCGGCCAGTTCGCGATCCTGCTCAAGTTCAAGTTCCTGTTCACGTTCGCGCTCGCCGTCGGCGCCTACGCCCTCTTCTGGGGCTGGTGGTTCGGCCTCGGCTTTGCCGTCCTCCTGCTGGTGCACGAGCTCGGGCACGTCATCTGGCTGAAGCGCGAGGGCATCAAGGCGTCGCTGCCCGTGTTCATCCCCTTCATGGGCGCGGTCGTCGCCATGAAGGAGATGCCGCGCAACGCCTATGTCGAGGCCAAGGTCGGCCTCGCCGGGCCGGTGCTCGGAACCGCCGGCGCTCTGGTCACGCTCCTCTGGGCGGAGCAGGTCAACAGCAATCTGCTGCGCGCCCTCGCCTACCTCGGCTTCCTGCTGAACCTGTTCAACCTGATCCCGGTCGTGCCGCTCGACGGCGGCCGGGCCGTGTCGGCGCTCCACCCGGCGTTCTGGTTCGCCGGGCTGTTCGCGATGGCGTTCCTGTTCTTCAAGTACCACAGCCCGATCCTCCTGCTCGTGCTGGTGTTCGCCTGCTACGAGCTCTACCGCCGCTGGGGCCGGCGCGACCAGCCCGGCTACAGCGAGTACCACTCGGTCACGATCCCGCAGCGGATTGGCGTTGCGACGGTCTACCTGGGCCTGATCGTCCTGCTGGTCGCCGGCATGCACGCGGCGTACGTCCCGCAGCCGGGCTGAGGTCCCGCGGACAGTAGCGATCGATGGGCGACGGCTCCGGCGATGTCCTCGAGCACTACGGCGACGCCGACGAACGCGCCCGGCTGGACACGCCGCTCGGCCGGGTGGAGTTCGAGCGAACCGTCGAGATTCTTGTCGAGCATCTGCCGCCACCACCCGCGACCGTCGCCGACATCGGCGGCGGTCCCGGTCGTTATGCCCTGTGGCTCGCCGAGCGCGGATACCGAGTGCTCCACCGAGACCTCGTGCCGAAGCACGTGGAGCAGTTGCGCGCCGATGCTGCGGCGAAGCGCCTCGCCGTCGAGACGGCCGTCGGCGACGCTCGCCGGGTGGACATCGGCGACGATGGTGCCGATGCCGCGCTTCTCCTCGGCCCGCTGTACCACCTCCCCGCACGCCGCGACAGGCTCCAGGCGCTGCGCGAGTCTGCACGAGTCGTTCGGCCGGGCGGGCTGGTGTTCGCAGCCGCGATCTCACGGTGGGCGCCGCGCCTGGATGGCCAAGTCGTCGAGCGGCTCGACATACGGTTTCCATCGATCGCCGGTCAGATCGAGACCGTCGAGCGAAGCGGCCGTCTGACGGCGCTCTCCGCGGGATCGTTCAGCGGCTATTGCCATCGCCCGGGCCAGCTGCGCGCGGAGGTGCGGGCCGCAGGTCTCGCAATCATCGATCTGGTCAACCTCGAGGGGATCGCCTTCGCGCTCGGCGACTTGGAGGCCCGCCTCGACGACCCGCGCAGCCGGGCGATTGTGATGGACGCGGCGCGCGACCTGGGACGCGTGCCCGAGCTCATGGGCATCGGCCCGCACCTGCTGGCGACGGCTCGCCGCGCGTAGCCGGGCTGACCGCTCAGATCGCCCGGTCAAGCTCGACGCACTCGTCGGCCGCCCCCCACGCCGGGTCGCTCGGTCTCCGGCCGCGCTCCACGAACCCGTGCCGATGGAAGAACGCGAGGCTTCTTCGGTTCCACGGCTCCACGGTGATGCGCTGCGTGCCGACTCCGGCGGCGTGCGCCTGGAGCGTGAAGCGATCGAGAACCGCGGTTCCCAGACCCGATCTCTGCCTCTGCGGATCGACGCAGAGCGTGTAGAGCTCACACGCATCCGCCCCGCTTGGCCCGCCCGCGCCGGCCGCGGTAACGACGCCGTCGACCTCGGCCACGATCCAACCCCACCAGCCGTCCGCGGCGCCGATCTCGGAGCGGATCAGGTCGGGGCGATAGAGCTCCGCGATCATGTCCTCGATCTCGCCCGGCGGATAGATGCCGCGATAGGTCTCACGCAAGGTCGCGGCGCAGACACGGCAGATCCCGTCCACATCATCCGCGGTCGCGGGACGTGCCACAACCGGAGGCGGCGGCTCAGCGGTCGTGCCGGAACCCCCAGTCGAGCAGCCGCCGCGCGGCGGCGAACTCGTCGCCGCGCACATGCAGGAGGACGCCGATCACCGTCTTGCCGTGGCGCACCGCCGCCACGGCCAGGCAGTTGCCGGCGGCCGTCGTCGACCCGGTCTTGATGCCGATCGCGCCGGGGTACGACCACAGCAGCCGGTTGCGGTTCACGTACACGGCGGCGCCCGCCTGGTACGCCTTCTGCCCCACGAGCGAGCGCAGCAGTGGCCGCTCCAGCACCTGCCGGGAGAGGTCGGCGACATCCCACGCCGACGAGCGGTTGCCGGCGTCGAAGATCCCGGACGGGTTGGAGTAGCGGGTGTCGGCGAGACCGAGGCGGGCCGCGTTCGCGTTCATCGCCCGCACGAACGCCACCAGCGACCCCGACCGGTGCACCGCAAGCACGTTGGCGGCGTCGTTCGCGGACGCGATCAGGGTCGCGGCGAGCATGTGGCGCACGGTGACGCGCCTGCCCGGCTGCAGGCCGATCGTGTAGCCGGGGACGCCGACCATCGCCGGCGTCACCACGAAGCTGCGGTCAAGCGCCGATTGCTTCGGCAGCGCCAGGAGGGCCGTCATGAGCTTGGTCAGGCTCGCGATCGGCATCGGCCTGTGCGCATCGTGGGCCCAGAGCACGCTGCCGCTGGCGCTGTCGACGATGACTCCCGCCTGCGCGCGCACCCCGCGGATGCGGACTCGCGCCGCCTGCGCTGCCGAAAGCGGCAGAAGCGGGGTCGCGGGCGGCGGGCCGGAGCCGCCGGTGCGCGGTCCCGAGGTGACCGGCCCGGCGATCACGCCCGCCGAGCGATCCGTCAGCGGCCACAGCCGGTAGGCCACGAACCCACTCCCGGCCGCGAGCACGGCGACGAGCAGGAGCGCGATGGCCGCGGGCGGCGGCAGGCGCACGGCAGGCAGCCGCCGGCGGCGGCGGCGGCGGCGGCCGGCCTCGAGGCCGTACAGCGGTGGTCGCGAAGGGCGGTTCACTTCCGACCACGTACAATCGCACCCATGTCGGCCAATCCGCTCCGTCAGCTGCCCTCGGTCGACGCCCTGCTCTCCGAGGCGGGGGCCGCCGTGGCCCGTTACGGCCGCACGGCCACCGTCGCCGCCATCCGGGCGGCGCTCGCCGAAGCCCGCTCCGCCCGCGAGCCGCGCTCGCCGGAATCGCTGCTGGCGCGGGCGGCCGAACTGCTCGAGCGGCCGCCCTCGCTGCGGCCGGTGCTGAACGCCACCGGCGTGATCGTGCACACCAACCTGGGCCGCGCGCCGCTGGCCGCGCACGCGCTCGAGCGCGTGTGCGCCGTTGCGCGCGGCTACTCAAACCTCGAGTACGACCTGGACGCGGGCGCCCGCGGCTCGCGCCACACCCACCTCGGCGGCATCCTCGCCGAGCTCACGGGCGCCGAAGCGGGGATGGCGGTGAACAACAACGCCGCGGCCGTGCTCGTGAGCCTCGCCGCGCTGGCGGGCGGCCGCGAGGTGGTCATCAGCCGCGGGGAGCTGATCGAGATCGGCGACGGGTTCCGCATCCCCGACATCCTCGTCCAGTCGGGGGCGCGTCTCGTCGAGGTCGGCACCACGAATCGCACGACGCTCGCCGACTACGAGGCCGCGATCGGCCCGGAGACCGCCGCCCTCGTGCGCGTGCACCAGTCGAACTTCCGCATGGTCGGCTTCACGGCTGCCCCGGCGCTGGCCGAGCTCGCCGGCCTCGCCGCCCGGCACGACCTCCCGCTCGTCGACGACCTCGGCTCCGGGCAGCTGCTCGACCTGCCCGACCTGGCCGACGAGCCCACGGCCAGAAGCTCGATCGAGGCCGGCGCCACGGTGGTGTGCTTCTCGGGCGACAAGCTGCTCGGCGGGCCGCAGGCGGGCGTGATCGTCGGCACCGCGGCCGCGGTCGAGCGCATCCGCCGTCATCCGCTGGCGCGGGCGATGCGCATCGACAAGCTGTCGCTGGCGGCCCTCGAGGCGACCCTCGAGCTCTACCGCGATCCCCAGCGGGCGCTGCGCGAGGTGCCCGTCCTCGCGGCGGCGGCCGAGTCGGCGGACGCCGTGCGCGCGCGGGCCGAGGCGCTGGCCGAGCGGCTGGGCGGCGCCGTGGTGGCGAGCGTGGCCCGGGTCGGCGGCGGCGCCGTGCCGCTGCTCGAGCTCCCGAGCTTCGCCTGCGCGCTCCATGGGGGCGACGCGCTTGCCGCCGCGCTGCGAGCGGCGGATCCGCCCGTCGTGGCGGTGGTGCGCGAGGGCCGGGTGCTGCTCGACTGCCGCACCCTGACCGACGACCAGTGCCTGCAGATCAGCCTCTGACGCTCGGCACCGCCGGGCACATCGATCACGGCAAGACGGCGCTCGTGGCCGCGCTGACCGGGATCGACACCGACCGGCTGCCGCAGGAGAAGGCGCGCGGCATCTCGATCGAGCTCGGCTACGCGCCGCTCGAGCTCCCGTCCGGCCGGCGGCTGTCGGTCGTCGACGTCCCCGGGCACGAGCGGTTCGTGCGCACGATGGTGGCCGGGGCGACGGGCATCGACGTGTTCCTGCTCGTCGTCGCCGCCGACGACGGCGTCATGCCACAGACCAGGGAGCACCTCGGGATCATCGAGCTGCTGGACGTCCCCGCCGGGGTCGTCGCGATGACGAAGCGCGATCTGGTCGACGACGAGCTGGCCGAGCTGGCCCGGCTCGGAGTCGAGGAGCTGCTCGAGAAAGGCGCCTACGCCGGCGCCGCGATCGTGGAGGTGTCCGCTCGCACCGGCGCCGGCCTCGACGCCCTGCGCGGCGCGCTCGACGGCCTCGCCGGCACGGCGCGCAGCCGCGCGGCCGCCGGCCCCGTGCGGCTGCCGATCGACCGCGCCTTCTCGCTGCGCGGCATCGGCACCGTCGTCACGGGCACGCTGTGGTCCGGCACCGTCCGCGTCGGCGACCGGCTGGCGATCGAGCCGGGCGCGCGGGAGGCGCGGGTGCGCAGCGTGCAGGTGCACGACCAGGCGGTCAATGAGGCGGCGGCTGGTCAGCGGGTCGCCCTCGCCCTCGTCGGCGTCGACCGCGCCCAGATCCGGCGCGGGCACACGGCGGCCACGCCGGGGACGCTGCCGCACTCCTACCGGCTCGACGTCCGGCTGCGCGTGCCGGCGTCGGCGGTGCACGGCCTGCGCCACGGAGAGGTCGTCACGGTCCACCACGGCACCGCCGAGGTGCCGGCGAGCGTCGTCCTGCGCGAGGGCTCCGAGGTGCGCCCGGGAGGGGAGGCCGACGCGCAGCTGCGGCTGCGCCGGCAGGTGTCCGCCGCGACCGGCGATCGCCTGATCGTGCGCCTGACGAGCCCCCAGGTCACCGTGGCGGGCGCCACCGTGACCGATCCCGCTCCACCCCGCCGCCGCACCCCCGCGCCGGCGCCGGCGGAGCCGCCCCGCCCGGCTGCCAAGCCGTCCGTCCCGGCCGCGGCGGTCGAGGCACTGCACGCCCGGCTGGCCGCGACCCCGCTGCAGCCGCCCGCGCTTGAGCCTCAGGATGCGGCCGCAGTGGCGGCGCTGGTCGAGCAGGGCCGGGCGGTGCGGGCCGGACGCGACCTGGCCTTCACGGCCGAGGCGTTCGAGCAGGCGCGGGCGGCGACCGTCGAGCTCGCCGCCGCCGGCAGCGTGACGCTGGCGCAGCTGCGCGACCGGCTGGGGATCTCGCGCAAGTACGCCCAGGGGCTGCTCGAGGCGCTCGACGCCCACGGCGTCACCCGCCGCGTCGGCGACGAGCGCGTCCTGCGCCGCCGCGCCCGTGAATAGACGGGGTCTGACCCCGTCTATTCATCACGGCTATCTCATTGACCGGGCTGTACGCTCTGCCCGTGCGATCGCGCCTGCTCAACCCGCTGGTGTTCATCGCCGGCGCGTCCACCATGTCGACCGAGATGTGCGCCTCGCGGCTGCTCGCGCCGTTCTTCGGCGCGTCCATCCTGGTGTGGGCGAACATCATCGGCCTGATCCTGATCTACCTCGCGGTGGGCTACTTCGTCGGCGGCCGGGTCGCCGACCGGTACCCGTCGATGACGGTGATGGCCCGCCTGATGCTGATCGCCGCGGCGGCCATCGCCGTCCTGCCCTTCATCGCCCAGCCGTTCCTCTCGGCCGCGGTGAGCGCCTTTGCGAGCACGTCCGTGGGCGCATTCCTGGGCTCGTTCTTCACGGTCATGCTGCTCTTCTCGATCCCGGTGACGCTGCTCGGGATGGCGTCGCCGTTCGCCGTCCGCCTGGGCGTGCGCAGCATCGAGCAGGCCGGCGAGGTGGCCGGCCGCATGTACGCGCTCTCGACGATGGGTAGCATCCTCGGCACGTTCCTGCCCGTCGCACTGCTCATCCCCGAGATCGGTACGCGCCGTACCATGCTCGGCACGTCCGCCCTGCTCGCCCTGGCAGCGGCACCCGCCCTCGGCCGCCGCTACATGCTCGCGCCCGTCGCGATCGCCATGATCGCGCTGCTCCCGCCCGGCACGATCAAGCCCGGCAGCGGCATCATCTACGAGGGCGAGTCGGCCTACCAGTTCATCCAGGTGCAGAAGCTCCCCGGCAACGAGCACGTCCTGCACCTGAACGAGGGCTGGGCCGACCACTCGATCTGGCGCCCGCACCAGGTGCTGACCGGCGGCTACTGGGACCAGTTCCTGCTCGCACCGGCGCTGCACGGCGGGCGGTTCCGGAGCCTGGCGATGATCGGCTACGCCGGGGGCACGGTCGGACGCGCCTACGGCGTCTACTGGCCGGACGTCTCGATCGAGGGCATCGAGCTCGACCCGCAGGTGACCGCCGTGGGCAAGCGCTACTTCGGCCTCGCCTCGAACCCGCGCGTCTCGGTCGCGACAGCCGACGGCCGCGTCTACCTGGAGACGCACAGCCGCCGCTTCGACGCCATCTTCCTGGACGCCTTCCAGCAGCCCTACATCCCGTTCTATCTGACGACGCAGGAGTTCTGGGGGCTCACCGCGGACCGGCTGAAGGCGCGCGGGATGGTGATGGCGAACGTCGGCCGTGTGCCCGGCGACGACCGGCTGGCGAACGACGTCGCCGGGACGATGGCGACCCGGTTCGCGTCGGTCTACATGTGGCGCCAGAGCGCCTACAACGACATGGTCATCGGCTTCCGCCACAGGGTCGGCGCGCACACGCTGATCGCGCGGCTGCTCGGCGCGCCGTACCAGCTGCAGTCGGCCGCGTCCCTCGCCCTGCACCTCCGCGCCGTCGCCCCGTCGAGCCACCCGCTCACCGACGACCAGGCGCCGGTGGAGTGGATGACCGACCAGATGATCATCCAGTACGTGTCCGCGCACTGACATGCCCGGCCCCAGACGCGACGCGGCCGCCATCGTCCTCGCCGGCGGGATGTCTCAGCGGATGGGGACGGCGAAGGCCCTGCTCGACTGGCACGGCGCGCCGCTCGTCCACCGCATCGCCGGGATCCTCCTCCGCGTCTGCGACCCGGTGATCGTCGTGGCGGCGGCCGGACAGGCGCTGCCGCTCCCCCCGGGTGTCGAGGTCGCGGTCGACGCCGCGCCCGCCCGCGGGCCGCTCGAGGGTGTCGCGGCCGGGGTGCGGGCGCTCGGCGGCCGCACGCACGCGGTGTTCCTGGCCGCCACGGACCTGCCCCTGCTGCATCGGCGCGCGGTTGTCACCTATGTCTTAGGTACGGTCTGTTACCCATGTCCTCGGACCGGTACCAATTGATTATTTGGCGCGCCCGGCAGGATTTGAACCCACGACCCCCTGGTTCGTAGCCGGATTTTTCAGTCAAAAGCGCCATTACTATCAACGAGTTGCGCCACGGCGGCCCTCGCATCGCTTCCGTACTGAGCGCCACTGAGCCGGACTGATTTACGCGATTCTCACGCGACGCTTTCACACCGCGAGCTTAGCAAAAATCACCGAGTCGTCTTGTAGGCTAATGCCGTCTCTTCGACGCCGTCTGCATACGCGGTTGGTCCGAAGCCGAAGGCTTTGGTGAACTTAGTCGAGTCGAAAACATAGGGCGAATTGTATTGGTAAAGCATTTCGCCCAGCTCGCGAACGTCTGAGCTGAACACGCCCACGAGCTTGAGCATGAGAGGCGTCAGGACCCGGTAGCGCGGCTCGACGCCGAACTGGGCCGCAGCCAGGCGAATGAAGTCTCTTCCCGTGGGCGGCGAAAGCGCCGTCGGCAGATGCCACGTCTGGTTCCAACTCGCTTCGCTGGAGCCGAGCACGACGAGGCCACGCCCAGCATCCGGCGTGAACGTGAAGGAATGCGGCACCGAGTCGTTGACGAGCCACGATGCCTTCTCCCGCTTAGCCAGCTTGTCGAACACCAGGATATTCGCGACGCTGGTTCTCGCGCCCGGGCCATAGAAGTCCGCCGAGCGGGCGATCAGCGCTTGGACTCCGCCGACTTTCATCTCCTCGAGCAACATCGTCGCAACTTGGGCGCGGATTTCGCCCTTCCTACTTACGGGATTGAAGGGCGTGTCCTCAGTCATCGGACCGCTAACTTTGCCGTACATGTAAACGTTGTCGAAGAAGATCAGCTTGGCATTTGCGCGCTTGCACGCCTCGATGGCGTTACGCATGATGCGCGGCCATAGCTCGCGCCATACGCTGACGTCGTACTTCAATCCGACCACCAGATAGACAACCGACGATCCGGCCACGGCGGCGACGGTTTGATCGAGCATGGATAAGTCGGCTGAAACGACCCGCGTAATGGTCCCGGCCGGCTTTGGATTTCGAGCGACAAGGCGAATGGATTTCCGCCGTGAAACAAGCTCCTTGACAAGTTCGGTCGCGATGACTCCGCCCGCCCCCAATATGGTGTGCATGGCAGTTCCGGCCTCTCGCTGTCCGCGGTGATCCCGTGGCGGCGAAGTCACGCCGCGCCAGGCGCAATCGCCGCGGTCACCGATCTGTCACATTCCATTCCTAGACATGCATGCATGTCGGGTTCGTCGGTGCAATCCAATCGCTCTAGGTTTGCGATTGGCCCGGGGCAAGCAACGAGCCCAATCCCGCCTTCTCAAATGCGTCTTCCAAGAGCCGATGAACCTCGGTCACATCGTCGGCAGATAGTGCCGCGGCCGATAGCTCTTGAGCAAGACGACGGCTGAATGCCCGGATTGCGCGCTTGACGCGCGGCAGGCTCGGCGAGGCCATGCTCAAGGTGTCGATCCCCATCCCGACGAGCAGGATGGCAGATTCAGGATCACCCGCCATCTCGCCGCATACGCTCAGCGGCTTGCCGAGGGCGCGAGCTTGGGCGACAGCCTGATTGATCGCCCTGAGCACCGCCGGATGGAGGCTGTCGTAATGCCTCGCGACGCGGGCGTTGGCGCGGTCGATCGCCAGCAGGTACTGAGTCAGATCGTTGGTCCCGACCGAAAAGAAGTCCACGCGTTTGGCCAGATCAGCGATCTGGTAGATCGTCGACGGCACCTCGACCATCACGCCGAGGGGCGGCTGACGCGCGGCTTGACCTTCCCGCACCAGTTCGCTGTAGGCACGTTGCATCAATTCGCGCGCATCGTCCACTTCTTTGCAGGCGTTGATCATAGGCAAGAGCAGCTGCAGGTTTCCGTGCTTGGCATTGGCGCGCAGCATTGCCCGGAGTTGGGTGAGAAAGATTCCTGGATTGTCGAGCGTCAGCCTGATGCCGCGCCAGCCGAGCAGAGCGTTGTCCTCGGCCACAGGAAAGTAGGGCAACGGCTTGTCGCCGCCCACGTCCAACGTGCGCATGGTCACGGGCCGTGGAGCGAACGCTGCCAGCACGTCACCATAGACCTGAGTTTGAGCTTCCTCGTCGGGGAACGCGTCGCGGATCATGAACGTAAATTCCGTGCGATACAGACCTATCCCTTCGGCGCCCGCCTTCAGCGCGGGGACAAGATCGGACAGCAGGCCGGCATTGGCCTGCAGCGATATGCGCGCGCCGTCCGGTGTCTCCGCTGGCAAGTCGCGTAGCGCCTCGAGCTCTCTGGCGAGGGCCGCTTCATCCTTGATGAGCCGCTCGAATTCCTTGAGCACCACAGGGGAGGGGTCGATGAAGACACGCCCTCGATAGCCGTCGACCAGAAGCCTTTGACCCTCCAACTGCTCAAACGGTACGTCGCTGATGTCCATCACGGCAGGAATCTGCAGTGTGCGTGCAAGGATCGCCGCGTGCGAGAACGGCGAGCCGCGTGTGCACACGATCCCGACCAACTTCTCGATCGGTACGTCTGCGATCCTCGCGACGCTGATTTCCTCGCCAACCAGCACGCACCGCTCCGGGTATTCGCGCGGTGCCGCGTCACGCGACCGCAGACGTAGCAGCACGCGGCGACCCAATCCACGAATGTCTTCGGCACGCGCTCTCAGATAGGGGTCGTCCATTTTTTCGAAGGCTTGGGCATGCTCTGCGATGGTCGCCCGCAGCGCGCCGGGCGCCCAACTCCCTGCGCGAATGCGTTTAATGGTGTCCGCGAACATCTCTTCGTCGTCGAGCAGCGCCGCATAGATCTGAAACATGGCATGCGCCTCGGTCGGCAACTTCGCGGCCATGCGTTCGCCGCTTGCCCGCAACTCAAGCCGCACCTCTGCCACAGCCTGTCTGAACAACGCCTCTTCGGCATCCGGATCGTCGATATTGCGATCCGGAACGTCCTCCAATTCGGCCGCCGGAGAGGGCAGCACGGCAATGCCGATGCCTACGCCAGGCGCCGCCTTGATCCCGGTGAGCGTCGTGGCCGTGCGCCTGGTGACTTCACCTGAACGGTCAGCGGCGCCGACTGTCGCAGCGGAGATCAGTCCCGCAAGCTCGGCGGCAATGGTCAGAAGGAAACCTTCCTCGGCGACCGTGAACGTCCGGTCGTTTGTTTGCCGCACCGAAAGTACGCCCAGCACGCGGCCATATTGCATGATCGGTACACCAAGGAAGGCGTGGTACGCCTCCTCTCCGTACTCGGGAAAATAGCGAAAGCGCGGATGTTGCTGCGCGTTCGTCATGCTCAGCGGCTGTCCCGATTCGAGAACCATGCCGACGAGTCCTTCGCGCTGCCCGAACTGGATTCGCCCGACCGCTTTAGGATCGAGTCCGTCGGTCGCCATCAGGATGCAACTTGCGCGCGAAGCGTCGACGAGGTAGACGGAACACACGTCGACGGCCAGGCATTCCTTGACCCGACGGACGACGATAGGGAGGGCACCGCTCAGGCTGGTCGCGCGATTAAGCTCCTGCGTGATCTGGCGCAACGTGTCGAGCACTGAAAAGCCCTCTGTGCTTTGGTCGCCGCGCGCCGCGAACACTGCTCCCATCGCCTGAGCTTCACCGAATATCTACCGGAACCGATGGACCAAAGCTGCGCGCCCGACGGTCTGGCTGTCGGCCCTGCCCCGTGACTGGACTCAGTGAATGAGCACGACGGGAATGTGAGCCAGGTGCAGAACTCTGGTGGCGACCGATCCCAGCGCCATGTTCGAGAGCGCGGTCATGCCACGCGTCCCCATGTAGATCATGTTGCTGCCGGATCGCTTCGCCTGCTCCACGATGCTTTCGGCGATCGGTCCGATGAGCGTATGCGCCGTGTACTTCATCCCGGCCGCGTCAAGAGCCTTCTTGCTCGTTGCTAGCATTTCCTCGCATTCGTCGCGGTAGTAGCGCTCGATCATTTCTTCGCTTACGACGATGCCCATGTTTGGGAACCGCGGCACCGGCAGGTGCACGGCGAGCAGATCGATCTTGGGCTGTTCTTTGTACCAGCCAAGCGTCTCGATGAGCTTTTGAGTCGCGCGAGTGGCGCTCTCGGATCCATCGACGGGAAGCAACACTTTTAGCATGGAGTGGTACCTCTCATAGCCTTTGTGCGCAAGCCATCAGCCAACGACGAGTGGCGGTTGTGAGAATTTCATCCGCAGCCGATTGATCGCCTGCAGTAAGAGCGGCCGGCTCACGAGCTTGTACAACAAATTACGCTTACCAGGGAAGTCCAGCAGAAAAAGGCCGGCGAGCACGGTAAGCAGTCCTTGACCGGGAAGTCCTGGTACCGAAAGAATGACCCCGATAATAATCAGTACCACGCCAAGGAGGTTCTTCAGGACGATCCAAACGGGAAAGAACAGGCCGTGACCTGCATGCTGAACATTTCTTGTGCGAGGAGTGCAAAAGTAATCAGATGGCAGGCGAATAAGGACAGTCAAGGCGACGGCAAGACTTATCAACAGCGTCGCCACGAACAGTAACGTCGCGAGGACCGCGTAGTGTCCCAGACGCGCTGCCGGATCGAATATTTCTGTTAGCCAAGAAACCATTGGTGCTGATCGAGGCCTGTGGTCTCCTACGATTTGCTCGTCACTTGGGCTTCCATTCGCGGGCACGCTTCTGCGCCTCGGCGATTTGCGTCGGCGTCATCTTGGCGGCTAGCAGGTCACGCATCCTGACCGCTGCATCACGATTCTCGACAGGGAAGCGAGACACGGCAACGCTCAGCCACTTGTACGCCTCGACATAGTCCAGCGGCACGCCGTGGCCATCGGCATACATGGCTCCGAGGTTGTACTTGGGCGCCGGCGATGCCTTGGTCGGCGGCTTTCCGATACCACTTCGCCGCCTCGGCATCATCCTGTGGTATGCCCTCGGCCGTATCGTAGATGAATCCAAGCGCGAACTGAGCGAATGCGTTGCCCTCCTCTGCAAGCGGTCGCAAGAGTTGGACTGCGGTCGCGTCGTCGCCGCGCTCATGCGCCGAGGCGGCGTCCTCCAACGGGCCAGCACTGGCGACTCCTGCAACGGCCGCGAGCATAAGCCACGCAACCAGCGCCCCGACAGCAACGGCAAGCTCGACCGTGCGCCTGACCCGAATCGTTCCAAGGAAACGCCCTTTCACAGCCATTGGGAAGGGGTGTAGCACGATCATCCCGCGCCGCTGACGTGACGCCTCGATCGCTTGAGCAGCTCCAGCCACAGCAGTAAGGCGGCGCCAATTGCGACGCACAGCGCCACGGAGCCAGCGCTTGTCATTGCGAACTTGAAAACCGCTCTAAGAAATGGCAAACCAAGCACGACGATCAAGCCGAGCAAGGTTCCTCCTACGACCCACCACAACGCTGCATTGGGGGCGGCCACCGTCGCCGCGAGGCCGCGCGACCGGGAGCGGCTCGAAAAGATCAACGCCACGTTGCCGAGGACCAGGGTGATGAAGGTGAGCATCCGTACTTGGTCATCCTCGTAGCCGACGCGCCGTGCCACGAGATACACCAGCAGAACGCAGCCGAGCACACTCAACCCATCAAACAGGCTCTGCAGCAGCGCCTGGCGACCGTAAAGCGACTCGTGACGGCTTCGCGGTGGGCGACGCATCGCGTCTGGATCTTCCGGCTCGGCTTCGAAGGCGACCGAGCAGGCAGGATCGATAATGAGCTCGAGGAATGCGATATGGGCCGGCAGCAACACAAGCGGCCAGCCAAACGCGACCGGTAGCAGTGACATGCCAGCGATCGGGATATGGACCGCCACGATGTAGCTCGTCGCCTTCTTGAGATTGCTAAAGATGCGACGACCCAGCCGCACTGCGCGCACGATCGAGGTGAAATTGTCATCGGTCACCACCAGGGCTGCCGCCTCTCTTGCCACATCGGTGCCGCGGCCGCCCATGGCTACGCCGATGTCAGCCGCTCGCAGCGCAGGCGCGTCGTTCACGCCGTCGCCGGTCATCGCGACGACTTCGTTATTGGCTTTGAGCGCATTAACGATACGCAGCTTCTGCTCAGGTATGGCGCGCGCAACGATGTTGATGCTCCGGATACGATCGCGAAGAGCGTCGTCACTCATGCCTGTCAAGCTCGGTACCGGCGATGTATTGGTCGTGCGGACTTAGACCTGCTTGCCGTGCGATGCTGGTCGCGGTTCGCGGATAGTCTCCGGTGATCATCAGAACGCGGATTCCTGCGTCATGGCATTCGCTCACGGCCTCCGGGACACCGTCGCGCAGGGGATCGAACAGGCCGATCAGGCCGAGATACTCGAAGGCAAAGTCGTGCTGCTCGGTGGGTAGCTGCGGATGTTGAAAGCGCGCACAGGCCACGCCGAGCACCCGCAGGCCTTCGTCAGCCAACGCGTCAATGCAACGACCTAGCCCCTTACGCCGCGCGTCATCGAAGTGACACAGGTCGGCGATGGCTTCGGGTGCGCCCTTGGCCGCGACGGCGAAGCCCTCGTCACGGAGCGACTGCCACACCTGCGACATCGCAAGCAGCATCGGCGACAACGGATACTCACGCGCCAGGGTCCAATCGTCGTGCAAGTGCTCGGTATCGGCCAGACCCGCAGCCGCGAACCTGTTGATGGCCCTCTCCATCGGATCAAAGGGATCGCGATGACTCGCCAGTACGGCGAACTCAGCCAAACGATGAAAGGTCTCGGGTAACACGTCACTGCCGCGAGAGGCTTCCCACGTCTCTCCAGCCTCCGTGACGAGCTTGTGAACCGTCATTCGGTTTTCGGTCAGCGTGCCGGTCTTGTCGACACAAAGGACTGTCGTCGCGCCGAGGGTCTCGAGCGCCGGCATCCGGCGCGTAAGCACGTTGTGCTGCGATATGCGCCACGCCCCCAGCGCAAGAAAGACGGTCAGCACCACCGGAAATTCCTCCGGCAGCAGCGCCATCGCGAGCGCAATACCTGCGAGGACCCCATCGAGCCAGTCGCCGTGGGTGAGCCCGTAGAGAAGCGCCACAACCGCGGCCAAGCCGAGAGCGCCCGTCGCGACTCGCTTGACCACGCGATCAGTATCGAGCTGCAGTTGGGTCTGACCGGTCTGGATGCTCTGCAGCGCCTTGCCGATACGCCCGATCTCGGTCTGGAGACCCGTGGCTGCGACCAGGCCGACGCCTTGGCCCTGGACAATGAGTGAACCGGAATAGACGCAATAGGTCTCGTCGCCACCCGCCCGCGAAAGCGGGTGCGATCCTTCGGCCACGGTCTTGCGTACCGGGACGGACTCTCCCGTAAGCAGCGATTCGTCGGCGCTGAGATTCGTTGCTTCGATGACCACCGCGTCTGCCGGTACCCGATCACCTTCGCCCAGCACCACGACGTCACCGACAACGACCTCACGTCCCGGAATGCGTCTTCGCTCGCCATCCCGGAGCACGAGCGCGCGAGGGCTCGAAAGGTCCCGTAGCGCGTCGAGCGCGCGCTCGGTCTTGCGCTCCTGATAGAGCGTTATACCCATTACGACCACGACGAAGGCAAGCAGCACCAGTGCTTCCTGCAACTCGCCAAAGACGAGGTAAACGAGGGCGCAACCGACCAGCAGAAGGAACATCGGTTGACGGACCACCTCCCATGCAATCGCCAAGACACTTCTTGGCTTAGCGGACGGGAGTTCGTTCGGGCCGTCGCGTTGCAGCCGTGCCAGTGCCTGCGCCTCGCTGAGTCCTAGATGGCGGTCTGATGCCTGGATTGGCAAGTTCATGGTCCTGGGATCCGTGCGAGCCGGCAGCCGTAGGGAACACTTCCCCTAATACCGTATGGCACAGGTGCCGCCCCGTGTCTTTGCGCTCAGTTAAGCATTAGCTAAGAAACGGGCCCTACTCTCACGTCCATGAATAGGCAAGCGGAAGCTTAGTTCGACAGCACGAGAGCGAGCGGGAGCTGACGCGCTCACGAACCTGATGTGGCTAGAACCATAGGAGCAGCCATGGACCGAGAACCAAACGTTGGATTTTCGATATAACCGCATGGATTGCCGGCCGCGGCCTCCTACGCACAAGCCCTCATTGTTTGGCCTGTCGTAAAGGAAACCAGCGCGGCAGCATTGAGGCGAGCACGCCGTCCTTGAGGACGATGTGATGGTAGAGCGCGGCGAGGGCGTGAAGCCCTGCAACCCAAAGGATCGCGTCGCCGAGCCACGTGTGCACCGTCGCGATGGTTGCTCCCGTGTCGTGTGAAAGCGCCAAGGGCGCCGGAGCCTCGACACCCGCGAGGAGCGACGCTCGCCTGGGAGATCGGCCGGCTTCGCGCCCTTGTGAATCTTGTCTACGTAGGTGCCGGCGCGCCGTCTCAAATGTCAATGACAGGACGCGCAGATGGGGCCGCAGCTCTCCGCTGCTCCAGTTTCTTGTGCAGGCAGCGGTTCGCCCGGCGCCCGATCCTTGACGTATGCCGCGCCCGTTCTAAGGCTGCGCTCCGCCGCCGCAAGCTCGCGTCCGAGGTAGGCCGCGTGGTCGAGCTGACTGACGTGCCCTCGCTTCACGATTTCAGCGTAGACGGCCACCGGCGTTGATCCTTCCACCACGCAATCGAGCACGCCGGCAGTCGTGTAATGCTCCACCACCAATTGTTTCGCCCGCCGGTCGGGATAGATCACGAAAAAACCCGCCGGGTCGGATTGGTAGAACTGGGGCTCCTGGGCGCGGACGGTTTCTACGGCAACGTCGGTCACCGTCTCGCCGAACGCTGGCAGCCCCTGCGCGTGGCGGTCGACAATCGTCTGAGCGATACGACCGGCATCCTGTTCACCGATCATCGAGACCAACTGCACTTGCTTTCTGAACAGCTCGATGTGGGCCGGCGGGACGTTCTTCAGGAACGGACGTTTCCCCTTTGCGCCAACGATGCGCTGCTTCTCGTCGAAGCCGTTGGCGAACAGACTCTCCATCGACTGCCCCGGCAGGTGACCGATCAACTGCCGCGTATCTTCGCCGCAAAGAATTAGGAACCGGATATTGGGGTTGGCAAGCACATTGCGAACCCCCCGCTCAATGCCGAGATTCTCGGTCCGCATCGTGCCGACGATGGCGAGGCCGTCCGGCGCCGCGTGCGCCAGGTCCTTCACCAAGCCGTCGCTGTTCAGCGTGCTCACGGCGACTGAGGCTCCGTAGCGGAGAACTGCATACTCGCCGGGTAGTGGCGGCCAGCCTGCGCGTTCGTCGGGCGCTTCGGTCGGGCAGAGTGCGCCATTTCCTATCGCCTCGGGGAACGCCTCGGCCAACGCGTTTGCAGCAACCGCCGGGAAGCAGACATCACAACCAAGACACTCGTACTTCTTCGGGACCAACACACGCCGCGTGTCGTCGAGAACGGCATCCAGCTCGGGAAGCGTTGTTGCTGCCTTCTCCAGAACTTCGACGGTATGCAGCAGACACCCGCAGCCGTGACACTTCGTGGCGGCAATCGCGTGGGCGAACTGCTCGCGGACCGCCGTGATGGCGGTGATTCGCGATAGCTCGCCTCGTCCTTCGCGCTCGGCTTGCACTTCAGGTTACTTGGCAGCAGCAGGCGGCTGCTGTTGCGGCCCCAGCATCCAGTATTGGTGCCACATCATCTGATTCATCATCATCTGCTGCATCGCCAAGTACTGGTCGGTCATGTACTGACGCTGCTTCATTTGCTCGGGCGTCAGCTTCGAGTAGTAGCTGCCGGTGTTGGACCAACCCATCATTGGGCCGCCCATCATCGGTCCACCCATCTGACCGTGCATCATCGGGCCGCCTGCGCCAGGGGCGTTCGTCGGGCGCATAGCACCGCCACAGCATCCCATCATGCCAGCGCCCCACATGCCGCTCATCATGCCCATTGACGCGTGCATGGTCGTCCAATGCTCTTGCAACAGGCGCTGACGCTCTTGAGGGTCTTGCGTCTGCTGAATTCTGCTCATTTCCTCCTGCATCTTCTTCATGTTCTCTTGGATCTGCGCCATACGCTTGTCGAATTCGGCCGGATTCGGTGCATTTTGCGTTGCCTGCGTGCCTTTGTCCGCAGGGCCTGTCTGCTGGGCTACGACCGGCATCGCCAGAACAGCACTTGCTACAACCGCAACGATGATCTTATTCATCTCATCACTCCGCTAACTTTCAGGGCGCAACAATGCGTCGAATGAATGATGCGCCGCAGCAGGCTACGGCTTGTTGATGCACGTCAAGACAGAAACCCAAATCCCGGTGAAGGAGCGGTTCTGGCCGCGAACGCACGGCGAGCATCCGCTATGAAGGACGAGGCGCTACGGCCGGTTGTGGCCGAGGGTGTGTGGAAACGACCGTCGACCGGCTTCTAGAGCCGCGCCTGGCGCCTTCCGTTCCTGCATTGGAGAGGCGATGCCGTTGTGATCGCGGGGTAGATCACCCTCAGGCGGCCAACAATCTCATCGCTTTCATCGTCTTCGCCATCCCCGAGCAGGTTGATCACCCTATGTGGCCGGTTTACCCCTGCCGGATTGCACCGCAGCGTTGAATTTCTACGGTCACATGCGCAATTTCCTTATGCACCGCGAGCGTTTCACGAACGCGAGCCGGGGTAAGCGTCGAGTCGTGCGTGACCAGCGTCAACGCTGCCGCGAATGATTGCCTTCCCACGCGCCAAACGTGGAGATCAGTAACCCGTGATCCGTCCTCAGTCTGAGGCGATTCCAAAGCTTCGCGAATCTCCTGGACCACCGGATGGTCCATTTCACTGTCCAGTAGCACTTTGCTTGTCTGTCTAATGAGGCCCCATGCCCAGACCGCGACCACGATTGCCCCCACAATGCCCATTGTCGAGTCAAGCCAGGCCCATCCAAACAGCAGGCCGCCCGTTAGCGCGGTAATCGCCAGCACTGAAGTAGCTGCATCGGCCACGACGTGGATATACGCCGACCTAAGATTCAGGTCGTGAGCACGTTTACCATGGCTATCGTGATGATGGTGACCGTCAGCACGAAGAGTGTGGTGGTGAGCGCTACCAAGGATCAAGGCGCAGACGACGTTGACGATCAAGCCAACAACCGCGATGGGAATCGCCTGTATGTACCGAATCGGCTGCGGGACGAAGAAACGCTCCACCGAAGTCACAACCATTAGAGCGGCAATTCCGAACAGGAAGATTGCACTGGCGAAGCCCGCGAGTACCTCGATTTTCCAAGTCCCGAATGCAAAGCGTTGATCGTTCTGGTAGCGCCTCGCTGCGGCATATGCAAAAGCGCTTAATCCAATGGCAATTGCGTGCGAGCTCATGTGCCAGCCATCGGCCAAGAGCGCCATGCTATTGAACCACCACCCGCCCGCGATCTCGATAACCATCATTGCTGCGGTAACCCACATCACCGTCCGGGTTCCGCGCTCAGCCTTTGGATTTCCGAGATCGAAAACGTGCTCGTGTGTGTAAGCGGAAAGGTCATCCGTGTGCATTGGCGCGCCCCAACAATTGCCAAAGGCAGCTTATCAGACCGAGATAGCCGGATACACCCCGACTCCTACGTGATGCAAGCGCCGGTGGTGGAGGGCCTGGTCTTCGTGCTCTCGCTGGCCATCGTCTGGCTCGGCGTGGCGCTGGCCCACTAGGGTCCGGCGGCGATGAACTTCGCCCGCGACGTCGTCGAGGCCGCCGACCCGCGGCGCGCTCGCGCTCGTCGAGCTGCGCCGCGCGACGGCGCGCGCCGCGAGTGGACGCTTCGGCGAGGTCGCGCGCGCCGTCGGCGCGATGGCCGCCGCACCTGCACCGCGCCGGCGTGCGCCGCGGCGACGTCGTGCTGACGCTGATCGGCAACCGGCCCGAGTGGGTGCTCGCGATGGTCGCGTGCTTCCGCCAGGGCTACGTCGTGCTGCCGTGCACCGAGCAGCTGCGCGCCAAGGACCTGCGCGCTGCGCCTCGACGGTCGCGCGGCCGCGCGCTCGTGGTCGCCGACGAGCGCAACGCGCCGAGCTGCGAGGCCGCCGGCTGCGACGGCCCGACGATCTGGGTGCCCGGCGAGGCGCTGGCCGCGCCGCGCCGAGCCCGCGCCCCGCCGCCGCCGAGCTGCGACCCGACGACCCGTGCCTGATCACGTTCACGAGCGGCACCGCCGGCGAGCCCAAGGCCGTCGCTGCACGGCCAGCGCTACCTCGACGGCCAGCGCGCTGCAGGCCGAGCACTGGCTCGGCGCGCGCGCCCGGCGACCTCGTGTGGTGCACCGCCGCCAGCGGCTGGAGCAAGTCCGCGCGCAACGTCTTCATCGCGCCGTGGCTGCGCGGGCGCCGCGGCGCTGCTGCACGACGCGCGCTTCGACCCCGCACGAGCGCCTCGACGCTCCTCGAGCGCGAGCGCGTCGACGTGCTGTGCATGGCGCCGACCGAGTACCGCGTGATCGCCAAGCGCGCGCAGCTGCGGCCGCTCGCCGGCGCTGCGCGGCGCTGGTCGCCGCCGGCGAGGCGCTCAACCCCGAGGTCCTGCGCGCCTGGCGCGACGCGACCGGGCTGTGGATCCGCGACGGCTACGGCCAGACCGAGACCGGCCAGCTGACCGGCAAGCCGCTCGGCGAGCGACGCCGCGCCCGGGCTCGATGGGCCGCCCGCTGCCCGGGCGTGACGCCTGTGGATCGACGACGGCGAGCTGGTCGCCGACCCCGCGACCGTCCCGACGTTCTTCCTCGGCTACCTCGGCGACGACGCCGCGCCGGACGCGGCGCCGTGGCGCACCGGCGACCGCGTCACGCCGGACGACGACGGCTACCTGCTTCTTCGAGGGCCGCACCGACGACGTGATCATCTCGGCCGGCTACCGCATCGGCCCGTTCGAGGTCGAGTCCGCGCTCGTCGCCCACCCCGCCGTCGCCGAGGCCGCGGTCGTCGCCGCGCCCGACGACGAGCGCGGCGCCGTCGTGCGCGCCGTCGTCGTCCTGCGCGACGGCCACGCGCCGTCCGACGCGCTCGCCCGCGAGCTGCAGGACCACGTCAAGGCGCAGACCGCGCCCTACAAGTACCCGCGCATCGTCGAGTTCGCCGACGAGCTGCCCAAGACCGCCAGCGGCAAGGTCCGCCGCGCGCGCGCTCCGCGCGAGGCCGTAGGCCGCCGGCGGCGGCGTCACCGCGGGTTCGCCTTGATCGCGTCCGCTCCGCGCGCGCCTCGTGGCGCCGACCCTCCCCTCGATGCGCGCCGCGGCGCACCGCCTGCGGACGACCGCCTAGAACCCAGCCATACTCGGCTGGTTCTGCGCCCCGTCGACCACGACGTTCGCCCCGCTGACCCAGCTCGCGCGCTCGGAGAGCAGGAAGGCGGCCACGTCGGCGACCTCCTTCGGCGTGCCCAGCCGCCCGAGTGGGAACTCGCGCTCCACCCACGCGGCGAAGGCTTCGGGGTCCGCCTCGCGGCGCGCGCCCAGCCGCCGCCCTCGAAGAGGATCGAGCCCGGGCTCAGGGCGTTGACGCGGATCCCGTCGGGCCCGAGCTCGCGCGCCAGCGTGTGGGCGAGGTGGATCTCGGCCGCCTTGGCCGCCGCGTACTGCGCCCGCGGCTGGGGCTTCATGCCCGACACCGAGGCGATCAGCAGCGCGGCGCCGCCGCCGCGGGCGCGCAGGTGCGGCAGCGCCGCGCGCAGGAGAACGGCCGGGTGGGTCACGTTGAGCGCGAGCGTCCGCTGCCAGTCGGCTCGGCGCTCGTCTCCCCGAGCGACGACCCGCCGGCCGCGCCCCCGGCGTTGGCGACGACCAGGTCGAGGCCGCCGAGCGCGGACGCGACCTCGTCGACCGCCGCGGTGAGCGAGACCTCGTCGATGACGTCGGCGGCCACCCCGTGCGCCTCCCGCCCGAGCGCGCGCAGCTCGCCGGCGGCGGCTGGCGACCGCGTCCGGCGTCGCGCGCGCACAGGCCGACGGCGCAGCCCTCATCGGCCAGGCGCAGGACGATCGCGCGGCCGATCCCGCGCGTCGCGCCGGTCACGAACGCCACCTTGCCGTCGAGCTCGAGCTCCATCAGGGCAGCGCCGGCGGGGTTGGAGGCCTGCTGCGAGCGCCGGCGCCGTTCAGGCGGTGAGCTCGCGCGGCCATCTCGTCGAAGACCGCCACGTAGCGATCCACCGCCTCGTCGGTGTGCGTCACCGACAGCGTCCACTCCTCCTCGCGGCCCGGGCGTCATGAAGATCCCGCGGTTCATGTTGAACAGCCAGGCCAGGTCGGAGAGCTCGGCGTCCTGGTTGGCCTTGAACGTCTCGTAGTCGATGATCTTCACCGGCGAGAACGTCACGCAGCCCTTCGAGCCGATCCCGACCGAGTAGCCCGGGAGGTTGTAGCTTGCTCGATGACCTCCGTGCAGCCGCGCGAGGATGCGGTCGTTGAGGGCGTCGAGGTGCGCGTAGGCGTCGGGCGTCAGGACCTCGAGCAGGTTGGCGCGGGCGGCGGCCATCCCGAGCGGGTTGCCGTTGTAGGTGCCGACCTGGAAGACGCGGCCGTCCTCGACGACCGACATGACCTCCTCGCTGCCGCCGATGGCGCCGACGGGCAGGCCGCCGCCGAGCGCCTTGGCGAGCGTGACCAGGTCCGGCATGACGCCGCACCGCTCCGTGGCGCCGCCGGCGGCGATGCATCAGGCCGGTCTTGACCTCGTCGAAGATCAGCACGACGCCGTGGCGGCGCGTGATCTCGCGGACCGCCTCGAGGTAGCCCGGCTCGGGGAGCACGACCCCGAGGTTCATCATCGCCGCCTCCATGATCACGCAGGCCGGCTTGCGGCCCTCGCTGTCGAGGCTCGGCGATCCGGCGCTCCATCGACTCGGCGTCGTTGAAGTGCACGGCGAAGACCTCGTCGACCACGGACTGCGGAATCCCCGCGCCGTAGGGCAGCGAGGCGGGCGCTCTCGTGCGTCGCCGATCTTGTCGTACGCGACGCCGATGGAGACCATCACCGTGTCGTGGTGGCCGTGGTAGGAGCCGAAGATCTTCATCACGGTGTCGCGCTCGGTGATACGCGCGCGCGATGCGGATCGCGTCCATCGTCGACTCCGAGCCGGAGTTGGTGTAGCGCCAGCGCGGCATGCCCCAGCGCCGTCGCGAGCTCCTCGCGCCACGACGATGGCGTCCTCGGTGGGGGCGGCGAAGTGCGTGCCCATGCGTACCGCTCGCCGATCGCCTTGCCGATCGCCGGATGCGCATGGCCCTGGACCATCGAGCCGAAGCCGTTGTGGAAGTCGTACATCTCGTTGCCGTCGACGTCCCACACGCGTCGGGCCGTCGCCGCGCTCGAGGTAGATCGGCCACGGGTCGCGCACCTGATAGGAGGAGGCGACGCCGCCGGTGAGCACGTCGGCGGGCGCGGTCGTACATCCGCTGCGACGCCTGAGTGCGCTCGTTGAGGCGCTGCTCCTCGCGCTCGGTCAGCTCCTCGATGCGCTGGCGGTCGAGCTGTGTGGAAGTGGTGGCCATGCGATGAGTCTAGGCGCGCAACGCCTCACCACGCAGGCGTACTGACCATCTCGGAGTGCGACGGGTCGCACAGGTGTACGGTTCGGCGCATGCCAGGCGACGCGGCGGTGGCCGCAGTCTTCGAGCCGGTCCAGCCCCCGACCACGTTCGAGGAGACGGTCGAGCGCCTGGGCACGGCGATTCGCCTGGGCATCCTCGGGCCGGGTATCCGGCTCCCGTCCGAGCGCGAGTTGGCCGAGCAGCTCGGGATCTCGCGCTCGACCCTGCGCCAGGCCATCACCACGCTCGTGCAGTCCGGACACCTCACGTCGGTGCGCGGCCGCGGCGGCGGCACCTTCGTGGTCCAGGAGCCGCCGCTGGCCGAGGGCAGCCCCACCGGCCCCGTCCGCGACGACTGGCGCGAGGTGCTCGACCTGCGCGCCGCCATCGAGGTCGGCACCGCCACGCTCGCCGCCGATCGCGCCAGCGAGGAGGACCTCACGCTCATGCGCGAGTGCGTGGACCGCATGGCCGCCTCGACCGACTTCGACGACTACCGCCGCGCGGACATCCGCTTCCACATGGCCATCGCCGAGGCCAGCGGCGTGCCACGGCTGGTCGGGCTCGTGGGCGAGGTCGAGGCCGAGGTCTCAGAGCTGATCGCCCACATCGCCCATCCGCCCGAGGTCCTCGACCATTCCAACGCCGAGCACTCGCGGATGATCGACGCCCTCGCCCGCCACGACGCGAGCCGGGCGGTGCGCCTGCTGCGCCGCCACCTCGACGGCACGCTGCACATCCTCGGCGGCCTCTTCCCGCCGGGCCACGCGTAAGCCGCTGCGCGCTCAGTCGCCCTCGGGGAGGCGCACGAGCGGCTCCCACGCAAGGGCGTGCTCGCCGCCGCCCTCCTGGGCCAGCAGCAGCCGCGCCGTATTGAGCAGGTGAGCGCGCATCCGTTCGGCGGCCGCGGTGGCGTCGCGCTCGCGCAGCGCCGCGATGACCCCGACGTGCTCGGCGTGGATCGCGCGCAGGTCGCGACTGCGCCCCACCGTCGAGGCCCCGCGGAAGCGGACCAGGTCGCGCAGCTGGCCGATGATCGCGGCCAGGCGGCGATTGCCGGCCGCCACCAGGATGATCTCGTGGAAGCGGGTGTCGTGGGCCATGAAGGCACGCTCGTCGCCGGTGTCGGCGAAGGCGTCCATGGCGTCGAGCTCGCGCGCCAGGGCATCGAGATCGTCGTCGCCGAGCAGCGCGCAGGCGCGATAGGTCGCGGGCACCTCGAGCAGCAGGCGCAGCGTGAAGACCTCCTCGAGGTCGTGCGCGGAGGTCTCCAGCACGCGCACGCCTCGGTTGCGCTCGAAGCGCACCACGCCGTGGCGCTCCAGGAGCAGCAGCGCCTCGCGCACCGGCGTGCGCGAGACGCCGAAGCGCTCGGCCAGCCGGGCCACGGAATAGCGCTCGCCCGCGGCCAGTCGCCCGTCGACGATGGCGGCGCGAATGGCGTCGTACGCGTGCGCGGCCAGCGTCGAGCGGTCGAGCGACAGGCTCTCCAGCGAGCCCTCTCCGTGGGGAGCGTCGGCCGCGCTCAGCCGTAGTACTCCGGCGCCTGCTTGAAGGCGGGCCACGCCTCGGGATCATGGCCCGTGACCACCGTCGAGTCCGAGCGCTGCGCGATGCGGTGCAGCTTGCGCACGGAGCGCACGCTGTCCACGGCCGAGGCCAGGAAGCCCGGCAGCGCCCGCTCGTTCCAGTGGTCCATGGTGTAGGCAGCGTCCACGGTGAGCAGGACGGAACCGGTCTGCGGAAGCGTGATCTCGAAGGACTGGTGACCTGGCGCGTGCCCGGGCGTCCGCCACATGCGGATGACGCCGTCGCCGTAGAGGTCGTAGCCGTCATCGGAGTCGTCGAGCAGCGCCCAATCCACGCCCGGCTTGTTGTAGTCGGCCTGGATGTAGCCGCCGGCCGCGAACCAGTCCGGCGTGTG